>NZ_JBVIGV010000007.1:269647-319661 GCF_055570615.1 Streptomyces sp. NPDC031121 | reverse complement strand
AGGGGTGTGGTGTGTATCCGGCGCCTAGCTTTTTTTCTTTTATTGCGTGTTGCCCTCCCCCCCCCCCCCCCCCCCCCCCCCCCCCCCCCCCCCCCCCCCCCCCCCCCCGCTGTTCAATCAGTGCTCAGGCTGCTGGCTACTGGAACAGTTGCCAGATGGTGTACAGGTCGCCGCCGAAACCGGCGGCAGTCAGCGGAGCCTTCCAGTACCAGGACAGGCCGTTGTACCAGGCCTGGAAGGTGGCGTAAGAGCCCTTGACGGCCTTGAGGAAGCCCGGAACCTTCTGGAACAGCTTGATGATCGGGTCGAGTCGGCCCTCTGCGGCAGCCTCGCCGTTCGCGATCTCCACCAGCTCGGCGCGCTCGGCCGCGTTGATCTCGATGGGGGAGTTCAGCAGGGCGTTGGCCAGGGTGCGGACCGCCTGCTTCTGCTCCAGCGTCGTCGCGGTGACGGTGGTGGAAGCGGGAGCCGTGGTGCTCGCCTGCGCAGCAGTGCCGCCGAGGCCCAGGGCCAGCGCCGCAAGTACAGCGATGCCGCTGATGCGTATCGTGTTGCGATTCACGTATTCTTCCTTTGTGTCATGCACAAAGGGGTGCGGAGATCAGGTGCCTGTTCGTGGAGCCGTCGGCTTGGACACTTTCGGCCCCGAACCGCGCCTGGCTCCGCCCCCCGTGCGAATGGCCTTGTCTGCACCACCAGTTGGCCAGGTCAGGGGCCGCCCGGTGAGTGCTTCATGAACGTAACGCAGCGGCATGATCTCCCGAAAAGCCTTATTGGGGTGACCCAGGTCACACCGCGCATTTCGGTCATGTTTTGCCAATCGTGGATAACTCTCCGGCACCCCTAATAGCTGCTCCCAGCAGCGAGTCTCTGCGTGTTGCAGGGGGACAACACTTCACCGCTGGTGCATCAGTTGGCTTGATTCGTCCTCGGTAGAGGCGTGTCGGCCGCTACTGCGGATTTGAGTCACCGCCCCCACCCGCGCCAGCGGACAAGGCCGCGGCCATCCACGGGGCCGAAGACGATCCGTCCTTCGGGCTTCACGAGAGGCTTGCTGGCCGGACCGGCCGGCCTGCCTTCGGGTGAAGCGCCGAGTCATGAGCGTGATGGCGGCCCAGGTGATCAGTGAGCTTCTTCGATGTGGCCACCGATCGGGTGACGGCCCGTGAAGCGCAACGAGCGAGGCCCCCGGGCTGTTGATCGAGATGTCTGACGTCTCAATCACGCTGCTCGGGGGCCTCGTTGGTCATCCATCCTGCCGCACTCGACCTGCCGCATGCACTCGTGGAGTGGGTCACCATGTTGATCGTCACCGGTGAGGGGGACCGGCGCTGCAAGCTCCGTCCGTCCCAGCGAGCGATGGTGGCACTGGTGTACCTGCGAGAGCACATCACCCTGGCGAAGATCGCTGCCGGGTTCGGGGTCAGCGAGTCCACCGCCCATGCCTACACCAGCGCGGTCGTCGACCTCCTCGCCGCCCGTGCACCGGGTCTGCTGAAGACGCTGCGCGACCACGATCCCGACTTCGTCCTGCTCGAGGGCACTCTCGCTGAATGCGACCGGGTCGGTGACGGCCGGGCCGACTACTCCCACAAACACCGACGCCACGGCGTGAACGTGCAGGTCGTCACTGATCCCGGCGGCCGGCTGCTGTGGCTCTCGCCCGCCCTGCCGGGCCGCACCCACGACCTGACCGCCGCCCGCACCCACCGGATCATCCGGATCTGCGAGCGCCAGGGCGTTCCGATCGTGGCCGATCTCGCCTACCAGGGCGCCGGTCCGTGGCTGACCACGGGCATCAAGCGCAGGCCCCTGAAGAAACTGTCTCCCACCGAGAAGACTCGCAACCGTGCCCTGGCCGCCACACGGGCACCCGTCGAGCGTGGAGTCGCCCGCCTGAAGTCCTGGCGGATCTTCCGCAGGCCCCGATGCAGTCCCAACCGCATGACGTCAATCGCCAAGGCCGTCCTCAACCTGGAGCTGCAACGCTGAAGAAGCTCATTTGACATTTTACCGGGGTGAGCTGCTCCGGGAGCCGTCCATGAAACGTCTTTCTGGGTTACGGCATATGCCCGTAGCGGAAGAGGAGGATCCGGATCAGCCGCGTGTCGTGTAGTGATCTGCAGGGACTTTCGGTGCGTTGTGGCAGCGTGCGGCGGGGCACGGTTCGGCGACCCTTCCGCTGAAGGATCACTGCGGTCCCATATGGTCGCTTCGAGGTTCAGTTCGGCAGGGCCCATGACTCCTCACCGTGAAGTAGCCCAGACGTCCGTCCAAGGTGGATCCCTACTGAAGAGGCAGCGCCCTTCGCGCCGGCTGGCCGCTCGTCTCGGAGCCTGAACCCGTCGGCCGACTCGTCCGTCTCACCGTGGTGTGCCAGGGCGGCCGGCACCGCAGCGCGCCGCCGCCGAGGCAGTCGGCCGACTCGTCTGGGAGGCATGGGGCGGCGCCTACGGAGTGGAGATCAACCACCACCACATCAACCACCCCGTCCTGCCCGCCGCCGGCTGACCCGACAGGAACCCGACAGCCGTAGACCTCCGCCCGCCGAGGCGTAAGGGGGTCCACGGGCAGCGGCTAAGGGCTGTCCCGTAAATGATCTCTGGCGTGCCTGGTGGTCTGCTGGTTTCTGTGTCACCCGGCAAGGACGAGGTTGTGCAGGCGGGCGACGCCGAGCATGGCGTGGTGGACACCGTCGCCTTTCAGGCGGCAGTCGCGAAGGATCTTCCAGCCCTTCATCCAGGCGAAGACGTGCTCCGCACGGGCACGGACTTTGCGGTGGGAGGCGTTGTGCTCCTCCTTCCGGGCCGGGAGTTCGCTCTGGCCCTTCTCGCGGCGGTGCGGGATGACCAGACCGGTGCCGCGGTAGCCGCCATCTGCGATGACCGTGGCCTTGCCGACGGCGTCTTTCGCGCCGGACAGCTCCCACGCCCTGCAGTCGTTGCGGTTGCCGGGCAGCGGTCGGCCGACCGCGACGACGAGCCGGGTGTCGGCGTCGATGACGACCTGGTGGTTGGTGGAGTACCGGTAGTTCTTCGACTGCTCGGCCACCGTGTGGTCGCGGGTGGGTACCAGGGTGCCGTCCACGATCAGCACGGTGTCCTTGCGGAACCGCTTGCGTGGCTGGAGGGCGAGCGCGGGTCCGAGGTGGTCGATGATGCGGTCGGCGGCCGACTTCGACACCCCGAACAGCGGGGCGAGTTGGCGCAGGGTGAGATTGGTGCGCCAGTACGCGGCGACCGGCAGGACCCGGTCCTCCAGCGGCAGGCTCCACGGCCGGCCCTTGCGCACCGGGTCCGCACCCTCCCGACGCAGCGCGGTGACGAGCTTGCCGAACTGTCGCGGGCTCAACCCTGTGAACGGGGCTATCCAGGACGGCTCCGACGCCGTGATCACACCCGCCATCCCAAGATCATCTCACCCGCGACCAGCACTTACGGGACAGCCCTTAACCTCTTCGTCGAATTCCCACAGAGCGTCGAGGAACTCCTGAGTGCAGACCGGGTGGTCGTACCGGTTCCCGAGCGGGGCACCTGCAGCGAAAGCGTTCCAATCCGCGGATGCCAGGGCTCGGCCGCCGTCGGCACCCCGTGAGCCCCGAGCAGCACGACGCCGACGCGTCCGGCCAGGAGCTGGCTCGCATCAGCCACCACCAGCACGAGGCCACGGCCGCGGTTCACGGTTTTCCAGGCCCCGGCCGCCGCCGGGATCGGGCACGGGCAGGCCGACGACATCGTGGCGAAGCTGGAGGCCGGGGCGTTAGCCGGCGCCCACACCTGGATCTCCGAGAGCAGCCCCCGCACGGGTCCGAGCCGCGGTTCGAGGACTGCTTGTTGGCCGGGGTCCGCGACGTCGCCAGCTAGCTTGCTGCGCATCGCCGACACCACCGCCACCGCGGGGCGCGGGCGGGCAGCCTCCAGCGCCATGCTGCTCGCCCACGTCCAGCAGCCGCCCTCCCCGCCCCGGAAGAGACGACGGCACGAACCCGCTCCGGCCCGGCCTCGGTGCCGCCGCTGGAGGCGAAGGACGTCCTGGCGGTGGCGGCACGCTTCCCGTAGGCCGTGGCCGCGCCGGGGACGCGCCACTGGCCGGACGGGTTGGACTTCCTGGATGTCGCTGAGCACGGTGGGCAACGAGGAACGCGCGGGGTACATCGCTGCCTGCTGGTGACGACGTCGTACCTCAGCGGCCACGAGCTCGTTGTAGGGCGCGGAGGCGGCCACGGTGTTCTCGTGCAAGGCCAGGGTATGGACAGAGCCCCACCTCCCATTCCAGGCGGTGCCCCTCCCCTGCCCGACAGCGGCAGATGGTCATGGAGCAACGGCCGGCGCGGCCCGCGCCCCGTGGTGGCGGAAGCGGGTGGCGACCGGACCGCCGGGCGGTCGCACCCGGTAGATACCTTCCTTGCCGTACCGGATCACCGGACCTCGTCCTCGATCCATTCCAGGCCGGGCGGCGGCCGTCGCCGGCCATGGTCGCGGGGAGGTGGTGGCGGTGCATCTGACCGGCCCGGATCAGGGAGCGTCATCTCCCCGAACACGAACAACCCGGGTGCGGGGAGGATTGGAACGACGATGCCACGAGAGCCCGGGTGCGGCCGCCGGCGGCGGCGTCCGGCCGAGACGTCGGGTTTTGCGGCCACGCCGGGGGTCCCGCCTGCACCGGCTCCTGCACGAAGCGCGGAGAGAGTTGTCACGCGTCGTTCAGGTGCCAGGAGGACCAGGGGCCGAAGCTCGTGCCTGCCACGATCCGCCACCGCACTTGGCTGCCCTTGTATCCCCACTTGTTGGTGCTGCTGTTCTCGTAGAAGTCCTTGTTGCAGACTCCCCACTGCCCGGTGTTCAGTTGGTAGGCGCTGCAAGTGCCCATGCGGTGGGTCTGCCACCGGCTGCCGTCCCACAGGGCGTTTTCCCACTGCACCTCGAGACTGGTCGCGGGAGAGTCCCAGTTCCGGACCCAGAACTGGTCACCGTACTTCCTGAAGCATCCGTTTCCGCTGGTGACGGACATGCATATGGCGTCCGAGGGGAGGGATCCCGGTGTGGCGTAGTCGAGGGCTGCCGGGGCCGGGGATGCCCCGAGAGCCACGGGAAGCAGAACGGCTGCGGCAGTCAAGAGGGCGCGGGAGGTCCTCATCGTGTCATCTCCATTGTCCGGGGCGACCGGCTGTGCCAGGGCAGTGTGGGCGTCAGGCGCCGGGCTGTCCACGGCGAGGAGGCGTTTCCCGCCACCGAAGACCGGGACAGACGGTGTGGAATGGCCCGCGCGGGGACGGTGGTGTACCGCGCCCGCCGACCGGATCGAGGCGGTGTGGGCGCGCCACGCGGAGGCGGAAGCCGACGCCGCGCACCAGGACAGAGCTGCGCCGACATCCAGCGGGTGGCGCGGCAGCAGGTCCCGATCCGGAGCAAGCTGCCGTGGATCTCCCCACCATGCCGACGAGCCTGAACCCCACAGCATGATCACGTCAGCAGGTCCCGGAAACAGACCCCGGTGGCGCAGTGGCACCCCGCGCGCAACAACGGGCTGACGGCCGCAGAGGTCACTGCCGGTTCGCACCGCCTGGTCTGGTGGAAATGCAGCGTGTGGTCGGCGAGTTACGGGCCAAGGTGTTCCACCGCGTCCGCGGCGTGACCTCGTGTCCCTCCTGCTCCGGCCGGGTGCGCAACCAGGCGCTGTCGGGCGAGGACCCCGAGCTCGCGGCGCTGTGGCACCCGTCCCTGAACGGCGCCCTCACCCCGGCGGAGGTGACCGCCGGGGCCAACGTGCCGGTCTGGTGGCTGTGCCCTGCCGGGCACGAGCCTTGGTCCGCTCAGGTGGCGCAGGTGTTCATGGGCGGGCAGGGGTGCCCGCGTTGCCGGAAGCGGACATGCGTCTCCCGTCAGGAGGCGGAACTGGTCGCCGAGGGTCGGTGGATGCGGCGGTACCGTCCCGTTCGCGCACCTGGAGCCGGTCTCGGCGCGTTCCCCGTGGTACCGGGCAGACGCGGGGTCCTGGGCGGGGATGCTCCCGCTACGACCACGCGGCGGTCGTGAACGGCAACAACCAGGGCGGTCAAGACGCCCATCACGGCTAAAGTGCCCATGACACACTCAGCTCGGTCATTGCCGGGAGCCGCTCGAAGGGCACGCCATCAGCAGCTTCATCGTCATCCGCCCTCTTGGCGCGTAGCGCGCCCGGCACCGGCCCTGCGGGCCGTCGTCGCGTCTTCCTGCTCTCCGGGGTCGCCTGTGGGTGATCCCGGCCGCTGCCAGGGCGTCGCGCCGGTCGCGGGCGTCGCGGTGGCAGGAGCCGTTGTCGGTCAGGATGCGTTCGAAGGTCATCCCGACGCTGGTGAAGTACGCGGGGGCCCGCTGCCAGAAGCCGGCGGCGGGGCCGAAGGATGCAGTCGTTCGTTGGAAGGCGCGGATCGGCGTCAGTCCGGGTGGTCGATCAGCTCGAAGGCTGCGGACTGCAGTCGGGCGGTGCCCGCGTGGGTGGTCCGGTCATCCGTCGCAGTGCGGAAGAACGGGCTCGCGCCCGCCGCCAGGCGGGACGGCCGGCACTGCGGACCAGGATGCCGCCCCTGGAGCTTCACCGGGCGGCATGGACGGGTTTCGGAACTCCGTCCTGTGGCGGGCTGCGGTCACGTGCGGTCGCCCAGGAACGCGGAGATGTCCTTGCGTGTCGGGTAGTTCGGCAGCGGGGCCGGCTTGTCCTGGAGGAACGCGCTGATCACAGCGGCGGCTCGCTCGTCGTTGCCGTCCAGGCCGTTCCACATGTGGTGTCCGACCCCGGGCATGTACTGCGTGCGCTCGACGGCCGGATCATGGGCAAGGACGGCGGTCGCCCACTGACGCAGCTGGGAGGAGCACTCGGCGATCATCAGCATCGCCGGGGTCCATGACCGGCCCAGCTGCGGGGCGATGGAGGGCGAGTCCCTGACCGTCTGTTGGACACGGAGGCTGGCGGCGGGGCTGAAGGAGAAGTTCTGCGGCGTGTCCTCGACGGGGATGCGGTGCGCGTCGCGCGCGCAGTAGGCGGATGCCGTGTCGCCGCCGAGGTCTGCGGCGGTGAAGGCGTTGTCCCCTTCGGCCTGTCCGATGAGCCCGGTTCCGGGGGTGAGCAGTCCCAGTCGCATGAGGCCGAACGCGATGGCGTAGCGGGGGACGTGTGTCGATCGCGGCCCGGCGGGGGCCGGAGCGAGGCCCCGCGCCGATGGCCTGCCCTTGTGCCCGCCGGCGCGCGCGGTGGGGCCGTCCATGGGGCCCGGTTCGGCGATGACGGCGCGGTGCAGGCGTCCGGCGACCTCCGGGTCGGCCAGGGCCCGGGTCAGGACGGCTCCGCCCGAGGAGAACCCGAGGACGTCGACCTTGCCCTTGCCCAGGTGGTCGACGAACGCGGCGAGGTCGCGGACCGACCGGGAGATCGTGTACTGGCCCATCGGCAGCAGGTCACTTCGGCCGCCGCCGGCGTGCTCGTAGGCGTAGACGTCGTAGCCGCGCCGCGCCAATAGCTGAAGGAAGCGGTGGTCGATCACCGAGATGCCGCGGACGGGGCCGCCGGGGAGGTATACCAGCGGAACGGCCTGCCGGGCCACGGAGCCGGCGGGAGGGTAGTGGTACACCGCAACGCGGCTGCCCGTCGCCAGGCTCCAATGCTGCGTGGCCACGAACGGCAAGGGGGGCGGGGACTGCCGATCTGCCGGCACCGTCGGAATGCAGACGGCCGCCGACAATGCCGCCGCGACGACGACCGGCAGGAACGGCACCAGCTGCGCCGGCCAGGCGCGCCGCCTTCGCCGCACCCGCCATGCAGCGAGGGCGGATCCCAGCGCCAGCGCAGTGAGCCATGCCGCGAGACCCGAGCCAGCCCCGTCCGTGAGGACGATCAGCGCGACAAAGGCGGCGACCAGTGCCACGACGGCGGCTTGGGCCTGAACCAGCGTGAGGGATAAACGGCCGGCGTGGCGGACGAGACGTATGGCGGGCGAGGGCAAGGCGACCTCCGACAGTTTCAGAACACCGTTTTGAAACGACGTTACCAGAAGGAGGTAGGCTGCCGACGTGGGTAGGCCGAGAACGAACGACGACGCCGTCAGAGAGCGGCTCGTGTCATGCGCGACCGAGATGCTCGCCACCCGCCCCAGGGAGTCGGTGACCGTACGCGCCGTCGCCGCTGCCGCCGACGCGTCCACGACGGCGGTGTACTCGCTCTTCGGCGGCAAAGACGGGCTGATCCGTGCGGTACGCGACAGAGCCGTCGCCGGGCTTTTCCAGAGCCTGTCGGCGGTACGGACCCCCACGGACCCCCTGGACGACCTCTACGCGCTGGCCGCCGCCTACCGCCACTGGGGACGCGGACACGCCCACCTGTACACGGTCCTGTTCGGCGGTGTTCAGTCCTTCGACCCCGGCGGGCCGGTCGGCGCCGCAGACCCCGTCCGCCCCCTCGTCGAAGCGATCGACCGCGCACGGGCGGCATCCCTCCTCGACGGCGAGCCCACACCCATCGCCCTGTCGATCTGGGCCACCCTCCACGGGCTCGTCACCCTCGAACTCGCCGGAGCCCTCGACACGGCCACCGCCGACACCGCATTCCGATCGACCATCCACGCCACACTGCGCGGATGGACCACCCCCGCGGTATTCCGCACCCTCCGCCAACCGGAACCAGGCCCCTGAGGAGGCAGAGATGCCCACGATCTCGCCGGCCTCGACGGTGACAGTGCGGACGTGGGGCGGATGGAGCCGGTGTCGCGCGAGTCCCATGTGCGGTGAAGAGTGCCGTTCCTCGGCACAACGCGGCGCCCTCGGGGCTCTCGTCCTCGATCGTCGTCACCCACCTCCCCGGTACTCGAGGGCATGCCAAGATCGACGCCATGCCTCTCCGCATTCCTCGCCTCCGGATCGGTTCGGACGCCAGGACGCGGTCGGTGAACGGTGCGAGGTCACCGCCCGTCGGGCAACCAAGCAGGTGCGACCCGTCCGACCCCCGGCGCCGCACCGGCAACGCGCGACGGACCTGCCCAACAGCCCACCCGGGGCGGCCGCACCGGCGTGGAGAGGTTGCTGCTGGGCGGGATGGCCGGCACGGCACTGCGGACTCACCGCCCATCCGGGGCGTCCGGCATCACCGCGGACGTACGCGCCCCCATCCGTCCGGACAAACGGGTGGCCGACAGCGAGCGTGCCGCGGCAGGATGCTCCGCATGACCTTGCCCACCCCCGAGCTGCACACCGCCCGCCTGCGGCTGCGGCCGTTCACCGACGCCGACGCGGCGTCGCTCTACGCGCTGCACAGCAGCGCCGACGTGCTGCGCTATTGGGACTCCCCGCCGTGGACCGAACCATCCCGCGCCCAGCGCTTCCTCGCGACCTGCCGGACGATCGAGGAGGAAGGCACGGGAGCGCGGGTGGCCGTCGACCGCGTCTCCGACGGCGCGTTTATCGGCTGGTGCGGCCTGACCAGCTGGAACCCGGACTTCCGCAGCGCGTCCCTGGGCTATGTCTTCGATGCCGCCGCGTGGGGCCGCGGCTACGCCACGGAGACAGCGCACGCCGTCCTGCGGTGGGCGTTCGAGACCCTGGACCTGAACCGCGTCCAGGCCGAGACCGACACACGCAACGCGGCGTCCGCCCGGGTCTTGGAGAAGCTCGGCTTCGTGCGCGAAGGCACCCTCCGCGAGGACTGCGTCGTCAACGGCGACGTCTCCGACTCCTGGGTCTTCGGGCTCCTCCGCCGCGAGTGGCACCCGACCGCCACGCCGACAGCCGGCCGCTGACACGGGGGTTGCAGCAGCTACTTGCCGCCCAGTTGCAAAACGTCGAACGCGACGAAGCAGGCCGGCCACCGGGCAGTCAGGCAGACGGCGCCGCGGGCACGGGCCAAGGCCCGGCGCTGCAACGCCCCGCTTCGGCGTCCCACACGACCAGCTCGCCGCCCAGGACCAGGCCCGTGCGGCAGCGGGGGCTCGGCGGCCGCCACCCAGGTCCGGTCGTGGCCTCCGCGAGGCTGCGGCGCTGCTGGCCGGCTTCGGCCGCGGCTGCTCCGCTGGGATGGCGGTGATCGATCCGCTCCACGGCTGAATCCACGGCGGACGCGGCCCGGGCGGTCGGCATGGCGTCGGGATTTGCGCGGTTTGTCGGGTGATGATGGCACGGTGCGACTTGATCACGTGTCCTATGCGGTGGCCCGCGACAGCTTCGCCTCGACCGTCCAGTGGATCGGATCGGCCCTCGGCGCCGGGTTTGTCGACGGGGGCGTGCACCCGCGGTTCGGCACCCGCAATTTCATTCTCCCGCTGAGCGGCGGCACCTACGTCGAGGTCGTGACCACACTCGACCACCCCGCCGCCGACCGCGCACCTTTCGGCCAGGCGGTCGCCCGCCGGGCTGCCGAGGGCGGCGGCTGGCTCGGTTGGGTGGTCTCCGTCGACGACATCGCCCCGGTCGAGGCTCGTCTCGGCCGCACCTCGTCCGAAGGCCACCGTGTCCGCCCCGACGGGTTCGACCTGAGGTGGAAGCAGATCGGCCTGCTCGAACTGATGGAAGACCCCCAACTGCCCTACTTCCTGCAGTGGTTGGTGCCCATCGAGGAGCGCCCGAGCGCCGATCCGCGCACCGCCACCACCATCCACGGGGTCTCCATCGCCGGTGACGCCGCCTCCATCGCCGAGTTCCTCGGCGAACCGGCCGACCATCCTCTGGACCAGATCGACGTCACCTGGGTCAAGGATGAGGAGCCGGGCCTGGTCTCGGTGGAGTTCGCCACCGCCCATGGCCCGGTCACGATCTGAACAAGGTCCCCACTACCTCGCCAAAGCCGCAGGCCGGGGTCTCCTGGAGACCGGCAGCGCCTGCCGGTTCCCGGGCGCAGCCGCTCGGACCACAGCGGGTGACGGAACTCGCCCCCGCTGCGGCCGACGGCCCGATCGGCGCTGACTTCCGCCGCCGGGCCCGGACGACTCGAGGGGTGACCCGAGCCGGCCGCGGTGAGGTGCTCGGCTACCCGGCGGGACTGCTCGGGGCGTAGGGGGCCGCGCGGCCGACCACGACGAGGCCTGCATCGGAACTCGTCAGCCCTGAGGGATACGACGGTGCGGACCGCAGGCCGTCAGCCGGGCTACGTCAACCGCTCGTACGACCTGCGTCCCGGGGACATGCTGTTCTTCCAGTACAGGGGGCCGCGTCTACACCCGCACGGCCGTGAGGCGGGGCGGCAAAGGAGACAAGGCGGGGATCGCCGAGTATGCGTGCGCGCCGCTCACCTGTCCGAGATCCTCGCGGGCAATGAGGGGAAGATCGTGGCGGCCGCCGCTCTGGCCCGAGCTACTCGGCAGTGATCCGGGCAAGGGCGTCCTGGAGTTGGCGGACGGCCTCCTCCGCCTCCGTGTACTCCTCAGGACTTGCGAGAATGGTGCCGAACGTGCCGCCTTGATCCGCAGGAAGGGCGCGCCAGCGCAGGATGGGTTCGAGTGCGTTGATGGCGCCGGAGAGGAACCAGGCCATGCGGCCGTGCGTGCGAGCGAGGGAGATCGCCAGGACGGCAAGCGCTTCCCGTAGATGTTCGAGCCGGTCAATGCTCGGCAGGGCCTTTTGAACCCGCAGCGGCCCCACGGCGTTGCGCAGGCCCGCCTCCGTCTCCAGAGCGAGAGCGCGGTCGTCCGCAGCCAGTTCCCAAAGCCCGTCCGTCATCTGCTGCTCGGCTTCTTCCACCAGCACCGCGACGATCCTCCGCATGTCCATGCGGCTCACTTTACTGATCAGGTCCACACGAACCGACCGGCTTCGTACCCTTCCTGACCTCGCTCATGGAGCACTGAGGAACGGACGCCTCAGGGGCGGGGGATGCGCCGCCGTTCCGACCGCGGCTCGTTCCGGGCCTGCGGTCGCCCGCCGGGTTCAGGGATGTGATCGGAGCAGGCGCCGTACGCGCGCCCCTCCCCCGGCTCCCCCGGACCAGACCCGTACACACGCCCGCCAGTCTTCACCCGATCAACCGCCCGAGGCCGACCGTCGGATCGTCGCGGCTTCCCTGCCCGCCCCCTGCGACCGCCGGCCGAACCGGTCGGACACCCCGCCTGGCGGGCGAGCGTCTTGCAGACCTGCGGCTCGGCCGTGGCCGCCCTTGGCGTCCGGGCCCTCGGTCGCCTCCGCCGGGTCATCGCCGATGCAGCCGCAGCCTGGTACCCGGCACCGTGGAGTGATACGTCCTCGCACGGCATGCGGGGAAGCGTCGCCCCTGGCGGCGCGGGAACGGGTGGCGCACGTTCTGGGCACCACCTGGCGTGCAGCCGACACCGGCGCCTGCGGCAGAGCGCTGGGCCGGCCCGGGCATCGCCGCCGTACGTGGGCAGCCACCTGGGCAAGCCCTCCTCGCGGGAGGCTTGCCCAGGCTGCGCTGGGCTTGCCCGGGTGCCTAGGCCTGCCGCTACTTCAGCAGGGTGCGGAACTCTTCGAAGTCGAGGACGCCGTCGTGGTTCGCGTCGGCCGCCATGGCCTTCCTGACCTCTTCAGCGAGGTGCCCCTGGGCGCCCTCGGCCTTGAACCCCTCCGCCAGTTCGACGACGTTGATCCGCCCGTCGCCGTCCTTGTCGATCTCATCGAACAGCGCCCTGAGCTCGGCCTCGTTCATCACATATCCCTTTCGCGTTCACAGGCCCCGAAGGCCCACATGCCCCACCACCCTGCCACACCATCGACGTCACGCCGGCCGCCGAGCACGGGGCTCACCGCCATGGTCCGGCCGGGTTGCCGAGCCGCCTCTGGCAGGTGGCCGGCCCGGGCCCGCTTCGGCTTGCCTTTTGCTGTGCAGGAAGGGGGAACCACGGTGGACGCCACGAGTCCCTTCGCGCGCGAGCGCACCTCCGCCCGTGTGAAGAAAGGCATTGGTTGTGCGCGAGGCAGGCTCGTAGGCTCGGCACATGTCCAATTCCGATCATGCAGAACAGCCTTGTGCCGTAGGCCCCGTGTCCGCCGACGATCTCGCGGAAGGCGTCCGGCTCGTCCTTGCGCTGCTGCGTCAGCCGGCCGCTCTGGCCGCCGACTGGAGCCGGTCGGCCGGGACGCTGGCGTGGAGCTGCTGGGAGACAGCCGAGCACCTGGCCGATGACCTCTTCGCCTATGCCGCGCAACTCGGTCCGCAATCGCCCCCGGCCGCCGCTGCCGTCCCCTTCGTGTGGCGGCAGGATGCTCCGGGCAAGCCCTTCAACGTGATCTTCGCCGAACGGGACGGCGGACCGGAGGGCCTGTTGCAGGTGCTGGAAGCGTGCGGGGCACTCCTCGTGGCGATGGTGCGGACAGCGCCACCGCAGGCGCGTGCTTTCCACGTGTTCGGGACGACGGATCCCGAGGGCTCGGCAGCCATGGGTCTGGTGGAGCTGTTCGTGCACGCCGATGACCTGGCTCTCGGCCTCGGGCTCGAGTGGGAAGCCCCCTCGGCGATCTGCGCACGGCTGCTGAAGAGGCTGTTCCCCGCCGTTCCCACCGGCTCCGACCCCTGGCCGACCCTCCTGTGGGCGACCGGCCGAGGAGAGCTGGCGGGACGAGAGCGACTCACGCAGTGGAGGTGGGACGGCACCCCGCGCTCACAGCAGGGACCGGTCCACACCTGAGTGGGACAACTGATGCGGCATGACGCCGTCACCGGACCGCTTCTCCGATGGCTGCGCGGCCTCCGCGCTGGCGGCGGGTGGCCGGACCCTCCGCGGCAGAGCCGGGTGGCGGTCCGAGGAATCCGTGCGAGTCCGACTGCTGCCTTGCGAGCAGCCCCGCCTCCTGTGACACCGGGTGTCAGCCGCCCCGGATACGGTCTGCGCATGACCACGCAGAATCCCCCTGGGCCATCGATACGCGACTTCTCGACCTGGCAGCCGGTACTGAGGCTCTTGCGGGCCGCCAAGGCGGGCAAGGGGGCCGGTGCCGGGCCCCTGCGCGTGGCGGGTCGCATCGGGCGAGGCGGTTGGAGTCTGGCCCTCCCGCACCCGGTGCCGCCGCCCGGTCGAGCCCTCCAGACCGATGACATCCAGGACGAGCTCGACGCGGTGCAGCTCGTGCAGACCGCGATGGCGGAGGCGGGTGTCGACGACGTCTCGTTCTCGGCGGAGATCGAACCGACCGGGACGGTCGTGCTTCGCCTGCTCGGACCCAGCCCGGCGGTGGAACCCGGGATCGGAAACCCTCATCCCGGCGCACTCATCCTGGTCGAAGGCTCTCTTCCCGAGCCCTGGCGCCGCCTCCCCGATCCGACGCACGAAGCGAGGCCGGCCCCCTCAGCGGACCCGCAGCTGCTGGAGCGGACGCTGCGGGAACGCCTACCCGACGCCATCGGCGCGACGGAGGAGGAGATCGCCGCCGTGGAAGCACGCCTGGGCGTCTGTCTGCCGGAGGAACTCAAGGTGCTCTACCGGGTGACCCGGGCGCGCTGGGAGGACTGGGGCGACGACTACGAGACGGCGGGCGGTGTGTTCGCAGCGGTGCGCTGCGAACTCTCCTCCGTGGACGACCTGTACGCAGCCGAAGCCTCGACCCGCTACTGCCGCTGGGAGTTCGCGGCCATGGAGGCGGTCGTCACCAGGCCCGACGCCGCGGTGCAGGGCGTCGTCGGTTCGCCCGGGTGGATCGTATTCGGCGAGAACGGCGGAGGGGACCGGCTCGCGGTCGACCTGACGCCCGGTCCGCGCGGACACACCGGGCAGATCATCCTCCTCAGTCACGAGGAGAGCGTCGGCGCCGAGTTGCTGGCCGACTCGCTCACCGACTGGGTCCTGGACCGGAGGACGCACGACCGCGGGCACCGCAGAGAGGAGCCACAGCTCGTGGCCCACGTCAACCACGTGAGCATCAAGAGCGTCCGGGAAGCCGCCCACCGCGGCCTGGAAGTCCTCTCGATCGGGGTGTGGGACGGCGCGCCGTTCAGCCTCGCCCCGGTCATCGGGCTGCCCCGCCTGCGCAGCCTCGCCGCGTACGCCGGTACGCTCGCCGACCCGCTGGAGATCGCCGAACTCGCCCACCTGGAATTCCTGGAACTGGGCCCCCGGGATTGGCGCGTCCTCCTGGATGCCGGCGCCGTCCCCCGGAGCCTGTCGGCTGCGTCCATCAGGGTCTACGGCGACCAGGACCCCCTGGCCATCGTGGACATCGCCAACGAAGTTCTGGCTCTCTGGGAGCGGCCCCAGATCATCCGGACTGTCCTGGAAGGAAACCTCGGGCCCCTTGCGTAGGCGCGAACAAGGCCGGGGTTCTCACTCCGGCATGCCGCACGCCCGGCTGGGGTGTCGGGGCGGATGCGCCTCTCGCGCACCGGTCGACCGCGGGCGGGGGCGGCTGGCGCTACTCGGCGGCCTTGGCACAGGTCACCTTCGCGAACTTCGAGGTGACGGTGTACGTGTCGTTGGGGACGCCGGTGAACTCGAAGAACCCGTCCTCGATGGTCTGGGTGGTGTTCACGACGGCGCCTGAGGAGTTCTTCAACGTGACCGTCTCAGCCACCGGGAATCCCCTGCCGGACACGCCGTAGGTCGTTCCCGGGCCCTTGGTGACGGTGCACTTGATCGCGGCCTCGTCGTCCGACACCCACTTCGGGCAGGTCGCCCTGGCCCGACGGCCGGCGGCGCTGTAGGTGTCGTTCGGCAGCCCCGTGACCTCGAAGAAGCCTCCTGTGATGGCGGTGGTCGTGCGCACCGTGGTGCCATGGGAGTTCTTCACGGTGACGCGTTCGCCGGGCCTGAACCCTTCGCCCGACACGCCGAACGTGTTGTTGGGGCCTTCCGAGAGCGAGCAGGTGGCGCCGGGTACGGCCCGTTCCGCTGCGTCGGCCGTCGTCGCAGTGACGGCGGTCCACCCGCTGAGCGCCACAGCAGCCGCGATCGCGGTGGACAGGGTCTTCCTTCGCATGAGACGTCCCTTTCTCGGCTGAAAGGCGGTCGCTTCGTTCGAAGAGGGCCTCTCCTGCGCACGTCTCCCGGTCTCGACGAGGCGTGACCTCGGCGCGAGGAAGCGGAGTGTGCTGAGGATCTGTGGAGGTCTGTGATCATCAACGCCCCCGGGGCGCCCCCATCCCCCTCCCCACTATTCCACTGGGGGGACAGGGCCGCATGCGGGTGGCGTCGGTGCAGGTCCGGCACCTGGTCTGCCCGGTCCAGGGCTGCCACCGACGACCGGCGGGCCCGGCGGACGGGGCCGGGCTCAGGCCTTCGGCACGGTGTTCACGTAGCTGGTGCCCTCACTGTAGAAGCCGTCCACCGTCTTCTGGACGTCGGCCTGCGAAACGGCCTCGTCCGCCTTGTAGTAGACCCAGTTGACCTTCGTCTCCCAGGTGCGCGCAGCTCCGGTGAAGGGCAGGTCGATGAACCAGCTGCTGAAGTGGATGTCCATCTTCTCGCGCGGCACGTACTTGCCGGAGCTGGTGAACAGCTCCTTGCCGTCGAGGGAGTAGGTGACCTTCCCGTCCACTGCGGTGATCATCAGGGTGTGCCAGCCCTCGACGCGCTGCTTGAGCGTGTGGCTGACCCGGTCCGGCGGATCGGCCTTGTACCAGCTGACGTTGTCCAGTCGCGGACCGCTCGTACCCCAGCCGCCGTTCGGCAGGTACTCGAAGTCGAGTTCGCTGTAGTTGTCCAAGGAGTCCGAGGGGGAGATCGGGAAGAAGGTCTGGACGACGTGGTCGCCGTTGCGGCCGCTCACGGGCTTGTCGCTGAAGTGGACCCGGGCGGCAAAGGTTCCCGTGAAGAGGTTGTTGCCGGTGCCCTGTATCTCGACCTGCCGGGTGCCCTGCTCCGTGCCGTCGGTGGAGGACTGCAGCTGCAGGGCCCTGCCTCCCTGGGCGGTCGCGTCGGAGGGGAACCGGACACCGGCGGCGGACCAGGTGCCCTTGATACCGGGGCCGCCGCCGCCCGTACGGACCTCCCAGCCGTGGGCGGCGAGAGCGGGGTCGTCGGGACCGCTGTAGTGGAAGTTGTCGAACAGGGTGCCCGGCGGGCCGGACGGGGTCGGCGTGGGGCGCGCGGCGGGCGCGGCGGCTTCGCCGCCGGGGCCGCCGGAGCACGCGGCGAGCAGGCACAGGAGGGCGGGCACCGTGAGCGCGGTCCGCACGCGGCGGCGATGGGTGCGGCAGGGCTGGCTCACACAGGCTCCTTGGGGCGTGTGGAGAGGCGGTAACTGGACACGCCCTCTGCGGGAGGATCAGCTGCTGATCCGATGAGGGCGCCATCCTAAGGCGCCCGGTGACACCGGATATCACCCGGCGCCGGCACCCGCCCCCGCTAACCGGTATGACCAATTCCGTTTCGATCCGGTCACGACCCCTGAATAGATCACAGCAAATCCGGACATGGGGGCCGAGTCGCCCGGGGACGGTGCACTAGCGTTCGCTCTGCGATCCCGCGGTCTACGTACCCTGCAATGAAAGGCCTCGCAAGGTGCGCCCAGCCATCACGCCCATGCAACGCGGATCGGCGTACCCCGCGGGGCCCGAAATGTTCGAGTCGGCGTACGAGGAGCCGGCACCGGCACCCGTGTTCGTCGACCAGTCCGGTCTGCGCGGCCGCCTGCTGCGGGGCTTCGGCTGGCCGGTCTCCATCGTCGGCGCGGTCCTGGCCGTCGCCATGGGCGGCAGCCTGATCGGTGTGCAGGCGGACGCCCCGGCGATGGTGGTCCCCGCCCCGCCCTCGCGCTCCCCCGCACCCTCCCCCACGCCCTCTGCGTATCAGGCCCGGTCGTCCGCGCCGTCCCCGGCGCCGTCGCCTCCGCCGGTCACGCGGTCCGCGGCGACACCGGGCACGAGGACCTCCGGCGTCCCGCCGAAGACGGCGGCCGCCCCCTCGAAATCCGCTGCCGCCCCGCCGAAACCCGCCGCCTCCGCGCCGCGCGGGGCGAAGCCCTCGGGCCAGCCCGCCAAGCAACCCTGATCCCCCGCACCACCGCCTCCTGGAGCGCCATTGTCCCGCCACCAGCGCCGCCGGCAGTCCCTGCTCAGGCCGCGCCGACTGGCCGCGCCGCCCCTGCGCTTCTTCATGCCGCTGTCCCTGCTGGCCTGCCTGCTCGCCCTCCTCGTCCTACGCGGACTCGCCACGAACGAGGCGTTCCACGACTCCAGGATCGCGGTCTCGGTCGACAAGACGACCGTGCCGGACAACCTGCTCAAGGGCGGTCCGGTCATCGACGCGCGCGGCGCGAAGAACGAGCATCCGGTGAGCTACCACATCCCCGACCGCACCGCGGTCCTGAGCTTCGACGACGGTCCCTCACCGGAGTGGACGCCGAAGATCCTCGAGGTGCTCGCGGCCCGCAACGTCCGTGCGGACTTCTTCGTGACGGGTGCGATGACCACGCGCCACCCGGAGCTGATCCGGGAGATCGTCGCAGGCGGCCACGAACTCGGGGTGCACACCTTCACCCACCCCGACCTGGTGTACCAGTCCCGCGCCCGGATCAGCTGGGAGCTGGCGCAGACGCAGCTGGCGCTGGCCGGCGTCGCGGGCGTCCACAGCGCGCTGTTCCGCCCGCCGTACTCCTCCGACGCCACCGCGATGGACGACTGGAACTACCCGGTGATCAAGTACGTGGGCGCGCGGGGCTACCTGACCGCGTTCATCGACCGCGACACCGACGACTGGAAGCGCCCCGGCGTGGACGCCATCGTCAAGGCGGCGATGCCGGCCAAGCCCGGTGCGGGTGCGCTGATCCTGCTGCACGACGCGGGTGGCGACCGCGCCCAGACGCTCGCCGCACTCGTGCAGATCATCGACACGCTGCAGGCCCAGGGCTACCGCTTCACCACCATCTCCGAGGCGCTCGGCGCCTCCAGCGCGACGGTGCCGGTGCACGGATTCCAGCTGTGGGCGGGCAAGGGGTTCATCTGGGCCACCGGGGTCGCCGTGCTCACCCTGCCGGTGCTCGTCGGGCTGCTGGCCGTCGTCGGCTTCCTCAACTTCGGACGGTTCGCGTTGATGCTCGTCCTCGCTCCGCTCCACGCCCGCCGCTCGAAGCGCCGGGACGCATGGGGGCCGCCGGTGACCGAACCGGTCACCGTGCTCGTCCCCGCCTACAACGAGCGCGAGTGCATAGCCAACACGCTCCAGTCGCTGGCCGCGAGCGACCATCCGATCGAGGTGATCGTCATCGACGACGGCTCCACGGACGGCACCGCGGACATCGTCGAGGAGATGGCCCTGCCGTTCGTCCGGTTGATCCGCCAGGTCAACGGCGGCAAGTCCAGCGCACTCAACACCGGTATCGCGGCAGCCTCGTACGACCTCATCGTGATGATGGACGGGGACACCGTCTTCGAGCCGTCCACGGTGCGCGAGCTGGTCCAGCCCTTCGGGGACCCGTCGATCGGCGCGGTCGCGGGCAACGCCAAGGTCGGCAACCGCGACAGCCTGATCGGCGCCTGGCAGCACATCGAATACGTCCTCGGCCACAACCTGGACCGCCGGATGTACGACATGCTGGGCGTCATCCCGACCATCCCGGGCGCGGTCGGCGCCTTCCGCAAGGAGGCTCTGCGACGCGTCGGCGGGATGAGCGACGACACCCTCGCCGAGGACACCGACATCACCATCGCGGTGCTCTGCGACGGCTGGCGGATCGTCTACGCCGAGCGCGCCCGGGCCTGGACCGAGGCCCCCGCCAGCCTCCAGCAGCTCTGGTCCCAGCGGTACCGCTGGAGCTACGGCAGCATGCAGGCGATGTGGAAGCACCGCGGCGCAGTGACCTCCCGCGGTCCGGCCGGCCGCTTCGGCCGGCTCGGGCTGCCGCTCATCGTGATGTTCGGCGTGGTCGCCCCGCTGCTGGCGCCCCTGGTCGACCTGTTCCTCCTGTACGGCGTGCTGTTCGGGGACGCCCCGATCACCCTCACAAGCTGGGGCGGCTTCATCCTCCTCCAGGCAGCACTGTCCTGGTACGCCTTCCGGCTCGACCGCGAGAAGCCCTGGCACCTGATCAGCCTGCCGATCCAGCAGCTGGTCTACCGGCAGCTGATGTACATCGTCCTGCTGCAGTCCGCGATCACCGCGATGACCGGTGGCCGGCTGCGCTGGCAGAAGCTCCGGCGCACCGGCGAGGTCGCCGCACCGGTGGAGGCCTGACCGTGACCGCATCCGTCGACCTCGGCCGCGCCGGGGACACCATACGGCTGAGAATCCCCACCGCCCTGCGGACCGGGCCGCAGCCGGAGCCGCAGCCGGAGCACCCGGACCCGGCGCCGTCCGCGCCCAAGGGCGCCCGGGACCGCTACTTCGACCTGCTGCGCGCGCTGGCGCTGGGCCGCGTGGTGCTCTACCACAACTTCGGCTGGTTCTGGCTGCCCCTCGTCTTCCCGTCGATGGGCGTGATGTTCGCCCTGGCCGGCTCCCTGATGGCCCGCTCGCTGAGCCGTCCCGCCCTGGGCGTGATCCGCGGCCGACTGCGCCGGCTGCTGCCGCCGATGTGGATTTTCGGCGCCGTCATGATCGCCCTCCAGATTTACGCCGGCTGGGGCCCCCGGTCCGACGGCCACCCCGCCTGGTGGTGGTCCAAGCTGGCCCTCTGGCTCCTGCCGCTGAGCACCCCTCCGTACGCGGACGAGCTGTCCGGCTTGCCGTTCGTGGAACCCACCTGGGCCGCGCAGATCACCGTCCCGCTCTGGTACCTCCGCGCCTACCTCTGGTACGTCCTGCTCTCGCCCCTGCTGCTGCGGGCACTGCGGCGCTTTCCGGTGGTGACGCTGTGCGCCCCCCTGGCGGTGGTCATCGTCATGAACGCGTTCTTCATCGACCAGGAGTTCGTCTACGGCCGGGTCTGGGAGACCGCCAACGACTTCGCCACCTTCGGGGCCTGCTGGATCCTCGGGATGGCCCACCAGGAGGGGCTGCTCAGGAAGCTGCCGCAGTACGTGCTGCCGTCCCTCGCGCCGCTGGTCATGGTGGCCGGCTTCTGGTACCTGCAGACGCGTCCCGCCGACCCGACCGTGGCGACCGACATCGAGTCCTGGCCGATCGCCCAGGCCCTGTGGTCCTTCGGCTTCGTCGCCATCCTGCTCCACGTCAGCCCGTCCTGGGACCGGTGGCCCAGGCCGCTGGACCGCTGGAACGGCCTGGTCAGCCTGCTCAACGCACGCGCCGTCAGCGTCTACCTCTGGCACCAGCTCGCCCTGGTGGCCGCCATCCCGCTGATCGACCCGCTCTGGAGCGTGCCGTTCGTCTACGCGCACTTCCAGTGGCTGCTGGCCAGCCAGTGGTTCACGCTGCTGGTCGCGGTCCCGCTGCTCGGGCTTCTCGTGCTCGCCTTCGGCTGGGTGGAGGACCTGGCCGCCAAGCGCCCGCTGCGGCTCCTGCCGTACGCGCGCCGCCCGCGGGGCAGGCGCCGGGCCGCCGGCTGACGCCGGCGCCCCCACCGGGCCCGGCCGGCACCTCGGAGCCCGGGCCCCGTCCCCACACCCTTCGCACACCGGGCAGGAGCCCCTCAGACCCCTCTATTGAAAATGAGTGTCATAATCGTATAGAAATACGGGGTGCTCACCTCACGACACGTGCTCGAGCGCCCTGCGGCCGGAGTCCGGCCCTTCGCGCTGCCCGCACTCCGGCATCCCTCCGTCTCCGCCCTCCTGGCGGACCACCGCGCCCTCCTCGCCGACCTCTTGGACGGCCTGGGCTCACCACTGCACGTCGTACTGCCCGAGATCTTCGAGGAGAACGTCTCCCGCCTCCGCGAGGCGCTCGCCGAGGCGGGTGCCGAAGCCGACATCCTGTTCGCGAAGAAGGCCAACAAGGCCGGCTGCTACGTCGAGTCGGCCGCGGCCCTCGGCATCGGCGTCGACGTCGCCAGCGCGCCCGAACTGGTCAAGGCCCTGGCCGGCGGAGTCCCCGGACACCGGATCGGAATCTCGGGCCCGGAGAAGGACGACGTGCTGCACGCCCTCGCCGTGCAGCACGGCTGCCTGGTCGCCGTCGACTCGGTCAGCGAACTCCGCCGCCTCGCGGCAACCGCGCGGCGCGCACAGCGGCAGGCCTCCGTCCTGCTGCGGTCCCGGACGACCGCCCAGCCCGCGAGCCGCTTCGGGCTGTCCCCCGCCGAGCGCGAGACCGCCGTGGGCCTGTGCGGCGGCGAACTCGCCGCCCACATCGGCCTCCGGGGGTTCTCCTTCCACCTGAACGGATACTCCCCGGCGGAACGCGCGACGGCGGCGAACGAGATGATCGGGCACTGCCTCGACGCGAGGCGGCGCGGCTCGCCCGCCGCCCGACTGGTCGACATCGGCGGCGGACTGCCGGTCCGCTACGTCGAACCGCAGCTGTGGAACGACTTCCTCCGGCAGAACGAACCGGCCCACTACCACGGGGGGAAGGACTTCCCGGACTTCTACCCGTACGGCGGCCGGCCCGCGGCCCGTGCAGTGCACGCGCTCATGTCGCACCCGGTCGACGGCGGGTGGAGCCTGGCGGCCAAGGCGGCACACCACGGGATCCGGTTCGTCGTGGAGCCGGGCCGGGCCCTGCTGGACCAGGCAGGGTTCACGATGTTCCGCGTCCAGCAGGTCGACGACCGGCGGGACACCGACGGGTACGCGATCGTCACCGTGGCGGGCAGCAGTTTCAGCCTCTCCGAGCAGTGGTTCAACAGCGACTACCTCCCGGACCCGCTGCTGCTGTCCGCTCGGCCCGGCGCCGCGGAGGTGTTCCCCGCCTGCGTCGCGGGTTCGACCTGCCTGGAGAGCGACATGCTGACCTGGCGGAAGATCGGCTTCCCGCGGCCCGTCCGGCGCGGTGACCACCTGGTCTACCTGAACACCGCCGGCTACCAGATGGACTCCAACGAATCACCGTTCCACGACGCCGCCCTGCCGTCGAAGGCGGTGGTCCGGCTCGGTGGCGAGGGTGCCCGGCCGCGCTGGCGGCTGGACGGCATCCGATGCGACCTCGAAACACCCTGAACGACAGCCGATGAAGGAGAAGCCCCGCATGTCACCCCACTACGCCCCACCCGGGCAGCTGTGGCTGCTGCCCCAGTCCCAGCAGGAAGGACTCGACCTCGACCGCCGGCAGGTGATCGCGGTCGTCGAGCAGGCCTACCGCGCGCTGCGGGAAGGCGGCTCGGACAACCCCGTCAAGACGATCATCGACGATCCCGGCCACCGCTCCCTGAGCTACTCGATGGTGGCCCGGGACGGCGGCAGCGGAACGGTCTGCTTCAAGGCCGTGTACGAGTTCGACCCGCGCCGCAGCCTCGACAGCTACCGGTTCCACTCGTTCGTCTTCCTCGTCGACGACACCACCGGGGACCCCGTCGCGCTGATGGACGTGGTGAAGCTCGGCCCGCTGCGATCCTCGGCCACCACCGCCCTGTTCGCGCGCGAGGCCTGCCCCGACGCGCGCAGCGCCCTGGTCGTCGGGACCGGCGTCCAGGGGCAGGCGGCACTGCCGATGCTGGCCGCGGCGATGCCGGGACTGGAGCGGCTGCAGGTCTTCGGCACCTACCCCGAGGGGCTGCGCGCCGTCCAGGACGGCGTCGCCGGCCGCGAGGTCGAGATCGTCGAGGACCTCCGGGAGGCCGCCGCGGAAGCGGACATCGTGGTCGGCGCCGCCGGCCTCTCCGCCACGGAAGAGGTCCGGCGGGACTGGATGAAGCCGGGCTCGGTCGCGGTACTCCTCGGGTACGGGGTGCACGCCGACGTGTGCCACCGCGCGGACTACCGCATCGCCACCGACACCGCCCAGATGCACGCCACGTGCGACGACCTGCGCGGTGCGGACGGCAGCCTGCCGCGGGTGGACGCCCAGCTGCCGGACATCCTGCTCGGCCGGGCACCGGCCCGACGCCACCCGGACGACGTGGTCTTCGCCTACAACAGCGGGATGGCGGTCACGGACGCCGCGCTCGGCCGGTACATGGCCGACCTCGCGCTGGCGGGCGGGCGCGGGGAGAAGGTCGACTTCTGGTGAGCACCACCGACACGACCACCACGACCGGGACGGCGCAGACGGGCGCCGGCTGGTGGGCCGGGAACTCGCGCGCGCTGCTCGGGCTCGCGCTCCCCCTGATCCTGACGAACTTCGCCTACGTCGCGCTGACCACCGTGGACATCGTGATGCTGGGCCGGCTCGGCGCTCTGGAGATCGCCGCGGCCGGACTGGCCATCGCGCTGTTCAACCAGCTGCGCACCACCGGGACGGGCCTGGTCACCGGAGTGGGCAACCTGGTGGCCGAGGCCCGGGTGCGGGGCGACCGGCAGCGCGTCGGCGCGCTGCTGTTCGCCGGATTCTTCTGGGCGACCGCGTGCGGGGTGGTGTTCTGCGCGGCGCTCTGGCTGATCGGCCCGTTCCTGGTCCTGCTCGGCCAGGACCCGGCGGTGGTCGACAAGGCCGGCGAGTTCCTGATGGTGCTGGCGCCGGGCATGCTGCCCTGCCTGTGGTTCCAGACCCTGCGGCACTTCACCACCGGCCTCAAGCGGCCCGGCCCGCTCCTGGCCATCACCCTGGGCTCGATCGGCGCGACCATCGGCCTGAACTTCATCCTGATTCACGGGAAGTTCGGCCTGCCCGCCTTCGGGTTCACCGGAGTCGCGATCGCCACCGTCACGGTGTTCGCGCTGTCCTTCCTCGCGTTCGTCGCGGTGGTCCTGCGCGACAGCTCCCTGCGCCCGTACGTCGCCTCGCCCGACGCGTGGCGATGGAACGGCGACGCGGTGCGCTCCGTCTGGCGCCTCGGCCTGCCGGTCTCGGGTACGTACGCCTCCGAGGCCGGGTTCTTCAGCGTGCTCACCCTCGTCATCGGCACCCTCGGCGTCGACGCCCTGGCCGCGCAGACGGTGCTGAACCAGATCGTCTACATCGTGTTCATGGTCTCCGCCGGGCTGTCGCACGCGGCGTCCATCCACATCAGCGAGGCCGGCGGCCGCGGCGACTACACGGCGGCGCGCCGCATGGGGCTGCTCGGCACGGCATGGGGTGTGATCGCGACGCTGGCGGTCGCCGTCGCGTACCTGGTGGTCCCCCGGCCGATCGTGTCCCTGTTCATCTCGGCCGAGCACGCCGGCAACGCGGACATCGTCGCCCTGACCGTGACCGGACTGCTGATCGCCGCGCTCATGCAGGTCTTCGACGCCGTGCAGAACATCGGCAACGGCATCCTGCGCGGCATCGGCGACACCGCCGGTCCCTTCCGGATCTCCCTCGTCGGGTACTGGCTGATCGGGCTGCCCGCGGGCTACCTGCTCGGGGTGGCTGCCGACTGGGGCGTCCAGGGCGTCTGGATCGGCCAGACCGTCGGTCTCGCGGCCACCGCCGCCATCCTCATCGCCGCCTTCCTGCGCCGCGTCGGCCGGCTCCAGCGCGCCGCGTCCGGCGCACCCGTCACGAAACCGGAGTCCTCGTGAACCACGCCCCCGCTCCAGCCGCATCGGCCTCCCTGATACGCAGGGAAGTGGCGGGCCTGCCCCGCTACGATCCGGGCGCCGACCCGGACGAGGTGGCCGCCCTCAGCGGCTCCCGCCGCGTCATCAAACTGTCCAACAACGAGAACCCGTTCGGCGTCTCGCCGGCGGTCGCCGAAGCAGTGCGGCTGGGCCTGGCCGACGGCGTCTCCCGCTACCCCGACCCCACCGGCAGACGCCTCGCCGAGGCCATCGGGACGAGCCTGGACGTGCCTGCCGGGCGCGTCGTGCTCGGCAACGGCTCGGAGAACATCCTGGAGCTGCTCTGCCAGGCCGTACTCGACCCCGGTGACCTGGTGGTCACCCAGGCGCCCGGGTTCAGCCTGCACGAGACCTTCCCCCGCGTCATGGGTGCCCGGGTCGAGAAGGTGCCGGTCACCGCGGAGTTCGGGTTCGACGCGGAGGCCTGGAGCAGCGCGCTGGCGGGCGGCCCGAAGCTCGTCTTCCTCGCCAACCCGTGCAACCCCACCGGCGCCGTGCTGAGCGCCGGCCAGCTGGAGCACGTCCTGGCCGCCACCCCTGAATCGGCCCTGCTGGTGCTCGACGAAGCGTACGGCGAGTTCGCCCGCCCCGACCCCGGGTACCCGGACGGGCTGGAGGCCCTGCGCGGCCGGAACCGGCCGTGGATCGTGCTGCGCACCTTCTCCAAGGCCTACGGCCTGGCGGGCGTCCGCGTCGGGTACGGCATCGCCTCCGACCCGGCGCTGGTGCAGGCCCTGGACCGGGTGCGCACCCCGTACAACGTGAACCGTCCGGCCCAGGAGGCCGCGATCGCCGCGCTGGGCGACCGCGCGCACCTGGCGGATACGGTCCGCCGCACCGCCCTGGAGATCGCCAGGGTCACCGACCGGTTGGGCGAGGCGGGACTGCGTGTGGTGCCGTCCTCGACCAACTTCCTGTTCATCGACACCGGTCGGCCCGCCGACCGGGTCGCCCGGGAGCTCCACCGCGCCGGAATCATCGTCAAGGCGTGGCGCGAACCCGGATACGAGACCTACATCCGAGCCTCACTGTCGACCCCCGGGGACAACGACGTCTTCGTGCGGTGTCTGACCCGGATCTGCGCGAAGGACAAGCCGTGATCACGAGCAGGATCTCCGACCTGGTAGGGCGGACGCCGCTGCTGAAGCTGCCCGTCGCGGAAGGCGGGGCGACCGTCCTGCTGAAGCTGGAGCAGTTCAACCCCACCGGAACCGCCAAGATCCGGATGGCCAGGAACATGGTCGACGAGGCGGAGGAGGCCGGGCTCCTCGCTCCCGGCGGGTGGCTGGTGGAGTCCACCTCCGGCAACACCGGTCTCGGGCTGGCGCTCATCGCCGCCGAACGCGGGTACAAGTTCACCGCCGTGGTCGACAACCACTCCAGCCCGGACAAGCTGCGGGGCATGGCGGCCTACGGCGCCGACATCCTCAACGTCGCCGGGGACGAGGAAGGGCTCGCCACCGCCGAACGCGACACCACGGCAGAGCGGCTGGCCGCCGAGCACGGGGCGTACTGGACCGCCCAGCACCGCAACGAGGGCAACCCCAACGGCTACCGGCCGCTCGCCCGCGAACTCCACGACGACCTGGGCGACGGCATCGACTACCTGTACGGGGCCGTCGGCACCGGCGGTTCGCTCTGCGGCACCGGCCGCTTCCTCCGCGAGCGCATCCCGGATCTGAAGGTCGTCGGCGTCGAGCCGGTCGGCTCCGTCGTCTTCGGCGGCCGGGGCGCGCCGTACCACCAGTCCGGGACGGGTACGCCGGCGGGCTCGGAGATCGGCTGTGTCGTCGACTACGGGGTCTTCGACGAGGGGATCAAGGTCAGCGACGCGGAAGCCTTCGAGACCTGCCGGTACCTGGCCCGGAACTTCGGTGTGCTGGTCGGGGGTTCGGCGGGCGGCGTGGTGTACAAGGCCCTGGAGCGGGCGCAGTCCGCGCCGCCCGGCACCACCATCGTCGTGCTGGTCTGCGACGGCGGCGACAAGTACCTGGACACCGTCTTCAACGACGACTGGATGGCGGCCAACGGCCTGTTCGACGAGCAGGTCGTCCGCCGGCTGGCCGCGATGCTGCGATAACGCCCCACCCTGCCCGACCGGCCGGCCGGAGAGGCCCGGCGGATCCGGTCGGTCCCGCCGATGTGCGGTACGCGGCGCTCTGCGACCGCCGGCGCGCGGCGCCGCCCCCTCTGCGACGTGTCCGTCGGACCGTCAGCCCGGACTGCCGGGCCCGTTCTGCCCCCGCCAACGAACTGGTACCTTCCTGTCAATGAAAACGAAAACGATAACCACTACAGCTACGGCCCTGATGGTCCTCGCGGTCGCGGGATGCACCGCGGAGCCGGCGTCCGACGACGGCAAGGGCGCCGCGGCGGCGCAATCGCGTACGGCGACGGCCTACCCGTTCACCCTGAAGAACTGCGGCACCGACGTGACCTACAAGGCCGCGCCGAAGAAGGTCGTCACCCTCAACCAGACCGCCGCGGAGATCCTCATCCACCTCGGCGTGGGCGACCGGATCGCCGGGTCGGGCTACGAGATCGAGAAGCCGCCGGCCGCGATCGCGGAGCAGTACGGGAAGATCCCCCAACTGTCCGCACCCGGGCAGGAGATCAAGCACGAGAAGCTGCTGGAAGCGCAGCCGGACTTCGTCTACGGCTCCTTCGCCAGCATGTTCACCGCCGAGCAGTCCGGCGACCGCAAGCACCTCCACGGCCTGGGCGTGCCGACCTACCTGACCGAGTTCGACTGCTCGTCCCACGAGACCGTGGCGGGCGCCGACTTCGACATGCTGTGGGAGGAGTACCGCCGGCTGGGCAGGATCATGAACGTGCCCGCCGCCGGGGAGAAGCTGGCGGCCGAGCAGCAGGCCGTCGTGCAGAAGGCGCTGGGCGCCGTGAAGAAGCGGGACACTCCGCTGAAGGTGATGTGGTTCTACTCCACGTACGAGGGCACTCCGTGGGCCGCGGGCCCGGGTGGTCTGCCGCAGCACATCTCGGAGCTCGTCGGGGTCGAGAACGTCTTCGCCGACGCGAAGTCCAAGTGGGCCGAGGTGAGTTGGGACGAGGTCGCCGCCCGCAATCCCGACGTGATCATCCTGGCCGACATGACGCGGGGCGAACCCAACGACACCGCCAAGGAGAAGATCGACCTCCTCAAGAAGGACCCCCTCACCAGCAAGCTCGCCGCGGTCAGGGGCGACCGGTTCATCTCCGTCCCGGGCTCCCACATGGACCCCGGCTACGGCAGCGCCTCCGTGGTGCCCGCGCTGGTCGACGGCCTGAACAGGCTCGGGTGACCGGCCGCCGCCATGACAACGAGTCCACACAAGACCGCCGCGCCCACCGGAACCGTGCCCACCGGCCGTGAGACCGTTCCGGTGCGCCGGCGGCGCGCCTCGACGGCGGTCCTCTTCACCCTGGCCGGCGCGGCGCTGCTGGTGTCGGTCGTCGCCTCCTCGCTGCTGGGCAGCGCGAACGTCCGGCCCCTGGACGTCGTCTCCACGGTCCTGCGGCACATCGGCCTGGGCGCCATCGCCCCCACCCCGCCCCTCCCCGGGCTGCTGGACGCCCTGGTCTGGGAGTCGCGCTTCCCGCGTGTGCTGCTGGCCGCGGCGGTGGGCATGGCCCTGGCGGTCTCGGGAGCGGTCCTGCAGGCCGTGACCAGGAATCCCCTGGCCGACCCCTACCTGCTGGGGGTCTCCTCCGGCGCCTCCACCGGCGCGGTCACCGTACTCCTGCTGGGCATCGGAGGCAGCGTCTCCCTCTCCACCGGCGCCTTCGCGGGGGGCCTGGTCTCCTTCGGCCTGCTCCTGCTGCTCCTGGGCGGGGGGCGCGTCACCAGTCCTTCCCGCGTGGTGCTGACCGGCGTACTCGTGTCGCAGTTCTTCGCCGCGGTCACCTCGGTCATCCTCATGGTCAGCGGGGACGCGAACTCCACCCGGGGCTTCACCTACTGGCTGCTCGGCACCCTCGGCGGCGCCCGGTGGGAAGGGGTGACCGTCACCGTGGTGGTCATCCTGGCCGGGGTGGCTGCCGTCCAGCTCTTCGCACCCGCTCTCGACGCCTTCACCTTCGGCTGGGACTCCGCGGCCGCCCTGGGCGTCAACGTCACCGCGGCCCGCGTCTGGCTGATGGTGCTGACGTCCGTCATCACCGCGGCCGCCGTCGCCGCCTCCGGTGCGATCGGCTTCATCGGACTGCTCGTCCCGCATGCCGTCCGCACCCTGGCCGGCCCGACACACCGCACCCTGCTCCCCCTGTCCGCGATCACCGGTGCCGTCTTCCTCATCTGGGTGGACGCATTCGCCCGGACCGCGTTCTCCCCGCACGAACTGCCCGCCGGCGTCATCACCGCGCTCCTCGGCGCGCCCGCCTTCGCGCTGATCCTCAAGCGTCTGGAGTCTTGATGGGCACCATCACCGCCAGCCGGCTCTCCTGGTCGGTCAAGGGCCACCAGCTGCTGGACGGCATCGACATGGCCGCAGACGACGGCAGGACCGTCGGCCTCCTCGGCGCCAACGGCTCGGGCAAGTCGACGCTGCTCCGCCTGCTCGCCGGGCTGCGCCGCCCCGACAGCGGGACCGTCGGCTACGACGGCACCGGCCTGGGCGACCTGCACCGCCGGGTGCTGGCCCGACGGCTCGCCGTCGTCGAACAGGACGCGTCCGCCCACCACCACGTCACCGTCCGCCAGGTCGTGGACCTGGGCCGCACACCCTTCCGCGGCCGCTTCGACGCCCTGACCGGGCACGACCGGCGGATCGTCGACGCGGCGCTGGAGCGCACCGACCTCACCGGCAAACAGCACCACAGCTGGCACACCCTCTCCGGAGGGGAGAAGCAGCGCACCCAACTCGCCCGCGCCCTCGCACAGCAGCCCCGGGAGATCCTCCTCGACGAACCCACCAACCACCTCGACATACGCCACCAGCTCGAACTCCTGGAGCTGCTGACCACCCTGGACGTCACCTGCGTCGTCGCCCTGCACGACCTCAACCTCGCGGCCCGCTACTGCGAGCACGTCGTCGTCCTAGACCGGGGACGGGTCGCCGCCGCGGGCACCCCTGAGGCCGTGCTGACGCCGGAGCTGATCCGGTCGGTCTACGGAGTCGACGTGCTCGTCGACCGCGAACACACCACCGGCGCCCTCCGCATCACCTACCTGGGCGCTGCGGCCCCGCGGACCCGTGCCCGGCGGGGCCGAACCGGCGCCGGCCGCGACGGCTTCGACCCCGCCACCCCCGTTTGATAATGGCATTCGTTTTCATATAGGCTCTCGCCGCAACAACCGAACCGAGGAGTTCCCCATGGCCGTCCCCAAGCGGAAGATGTCCCGCAGCAACACCCGGCACCGCCGCGCCCAGTGGAAGGCGACCACGCCCCAGCTGGTACCCGTCACCGTCGACGGCATCGTCCACCACGTTCCGCAGCGCCTGGTGAAGGCGTACGAGCGCGGCCTCATCCACCCCGGGGGCTGACAACCCATGACCCCCACCGGCCGCCTGCCCGTGACCGTGCTCTCCGGGTTCCTCGGGGCGGGCAAGACCACGCTGCTCAACCATGTCCTCGGCAACCGCGAGGGGCTGCGGGTCGCCGTCATCGTCAACGACATGAGCGAGGTCAACATCGACGCCGCACTCGTCCGCGGCGGCGCGGCCGCGCTCTCGCGCACCGAGGAGCGGCTGGTCGAGATGACCAACGGCTGCATCTGCTGCACCCTGCGCGACGACCTGCTGGAGGAGGTCGACCGGCTCGCCCGCGAGGGGCGCTTCGACTACCTCCTCATCGAGTCCAGCGGCATCTCCGAGCCCATGCCCGTCGCCGCCACGTTCTCCTTCCCGCGTGACGACGGCGCCGCCCTCGGCGACCTCGCCCGCCTCGACACCATGGTCACGGTCGTGGACGCCGCGAACTTCCTGGCGGAGCTGGGCGGCGGCGACGAACTCGCCGCCCGGGGCCTGGACCAGTACGAGGACGACGAGCGCACGGTCAGCGACCTCCTCATCGACCAGGTCGAGTTCGCCGACGTCATCGTCCTCAACAAGCTCGACCTGGTCGGGCCCGGGGAGGCGCGCCGGCTCCGCGCGACGCTCTCCCGGCTCAATCCCGAGGCGCACATCGTGCCCGCCGTACGCGGACGGGTTCCGCTCGAACGCGTCCTGGGCACGGCGCTGTTCGACGTCGAGAAGGCGCAGCAGGCCCCGGGCTGGGTGAAGGAGCTCAACGGCGACCACGTGCCGGAGACGGAGGAGTACGGCATCTCCTCGCTCGTGTTCCGCTCCGACCTGCCCTTCCATCCCGGACGGCTGTGGGCCTTCGTCACCGAGGGGCTCGACAGCGGCGCCTACGGGCGGGTGCTGCGCTCCAAGGGGTTCTTCTGGCTCGCCAGCCGCCCCCGGGTCACCGGACTGTGGTCTCAGGCCGGCTCCGTCGCCCGGTTCGAACCGTCCGGCGCCCGCGGCCCGGAGACCGCGCAGGGCCAGGAGCTGGTCTTCATCGGCACCGGCCTGCGCGCCGAAGCCCTCCGCGGCGCCCTGGACGCCTGCCTTCTGATGCCGGGCGAGACCGCACCCGCGGACGACGGCTTCCCCGCCTGGGAGACGTACGGCATCGACGACGCCTGCGCACACGAACTCGCAGTCTGACGCGAGCGAGCCCGCACACTCCGGGCCGGACGGTGGTCGCAGCCACGGCACCGTCCGGCCCGGGTCCGTTCCCGAGAAGTCCCGTCCCCGGCTGTCCCGGCCGGGTGCTACGCCTCCCGGCGCGCCGTGACCAGCCCGGTCTCGTACGCGGCGATGACCGCCTGGGCCCGGTCGCGCACCCGCAGCTTGGCGAAGAGGGCGGTGATGTGGTTCTTCACGGTGGAGGCGCTCAGGCCGAGCCGATCGGCTATCTCCGCGTTGTCCGAGCCTCCGGCGATCAGCCGCCACACGTCCCGCTCGCGCGGCGTGAGCCCCTCGGCGGCGGAGGGCACCGCGGGCGCCTCCCGGCGGTCCGGTGCCGTGACGTGCGTGGAGATGAGCCGGGTCAGGAGCCTCGGGGCGAGGATCGCCTCGCCGTCGCGGACCACGCGCAGGGCGGCGACGAGGTCTTCCGGCGAGATGTCCTTGGGCAGGAAGCCGCACGCGCCGGCCCTCAGGGCGCCCACGACGTGTTCGTCCATGTCGAAGGTGCTCAGGGCCAGGACCCGGCAGTCGGGCAGTTCGGCGGTGAGCCGCTCGGTGGCCGCGATGCCGTCGAGGACCGGCATGCGGATGTCCATGACGACCACGTCGGGCCGGTGCTCGTGGGCGAGGCGGACCGCCTCGGCACCGTCCGCGGCCTCGGCGACGACCTGGAAGCCGGGTTCGGGGGCGAGCATCAGGGCGAGGCCGCGGCGGACGAGCGGCTGGTCGTCGGCGATGAGGACCTTCACGGTCGCGCTCACGCGTAGGCCTCCTGCCGGTCGGCGGGCAGGGGCAGCCGGGCGCGTACGGCGAACCCCCCGCCCTCCGGCCCGGCCCGCAGGGCGCCGCCGTGGAGGGCGACGCGTTCCCGCATCCCCATGAGGCCGTAGCCGGAGCCGCGTGCGGCGGGACGGCCGGGGCGCGGGCCGTCGTCGGTGACGGTGACCCGCACCTCGTGGTCGGCGAAGGCGAGCCGCACGTCGACGTGTGCGCCGTCGCCCGCGTGCTTGCGGGCGTTGGTGAGGGCTTCCTGGACGATGCGGAAGACGGTGAGCGAGATGCCCGGCGGGAGCGACCGCGGGTCGCCGTCGGTGGTGAGGGTGGTGGGGAGGCCCGCGCGGCGGCTGTCGGCGACGATGCGGTCGAGGTCGCCGATACCGGGCTGCGGCGCGGTCGTCTCGCCCTCGTCGTTCTCGTCGCCGGCGCGGAGGACGTCGAGCAGGTGGCGCATCTCGCGCAGGGCGGTGCGGCCGGATCCCTCCAGGGTGACGAGTGCCTCCCGGGCCGTCTCCGGGGACCGGTCGAGGTTGGCGCGGGCGCCTCCGGCGAGCAGCTGCATCGTGGTGAGGTGGTGGGCGACGATGTCGTGCAGTTCCCGGGCGATGCGGCGCCGTTCGTCGGAGACGGCCCGCTCGGCGAGCAGCCGCCGCTGGGCCTGGGCGTTGCGCTGCCAGCGGCCGACCACGGCCGCGGCGCCGGCGACGAACAGCGCGGAGGCGGCGTTGGGGACGAACTCCACCAGGGAGGGTGCGGGCACTCCCGGGTGGACGAAGTGGAGGACGGCGACGCAGCCGGCGGCTGCCGCGGCGCCGACCGCGGCACGGTGGTGGCGCAGGGCGGTGTAGAGGGCGACGACGGTGGCGGCCCCGTAGTGCTGGCCCACGGAACTGGACCAGGTGAGCGCGACGTTCCCGGCGAGGACGCACGCGAGGACGCACAGGGGTGCCCGGCGGCGCGCCAGCAGGAACAGCGAGGCGGCGACCACGACCAGGCATCCGGTCACCGGTACGTGTCCCCGGTCCATCTGGCTGGTGACGGTGAAGCCCACGAGGTCGACGGCCGCGGCGCCGACGGCGACGAGGCCGTCGGGCCGGGTCCACAGCCATGTCCTTCCGCCCCGGCCCCCGGTCCCTGCGCCGCCGGGGAGCGTCCCGGCCATGGCGTCCGGAAGCCCGGCGCCGGACGCGCCCGCCCTGCCCTGTGCCCGGCCGGGGCGCGTTTCGTCCGCGCGCCGTCCCATCTCCGCCTCCCCGTTCGCGTCCGCGCTGTCGCCGGGGCCGCCGTCTGCTGCCCCGCGACCTGCGGTTCGTCCGCCAGTCTCCCATGGTGCCGGTGCGGCGGGGCCGTGGCGTCGGGACCGGGAGGGAGCCGCGGCTGGGAGCAGGCTCCCAACGGGCGGACGGTGCGGGCCCGTGCTCCCAGCGGGTTTCTCCTCCCCGGCTCCGAGGTGCGGGCCGCGCGGGGCTGATGTGCTGGGCACGTGCCGGAACGACCCGGCAGCAGAGCCGCCCCGGACGTCGACGATCCCGCGGCCCCCTCGATCCCGACCCTTCCCGGAGGACTTCCCGTGATCCGTGCCCTGACCGGTTTCTCGACCCGCAGACCATGGCGGGTCATCGTCGTGTGGGCGGTGCTCGGCGTCTTCGTGACGCTCATGGGCCAGGCGCTCGTCTTCCGTGTGACGCACCCCGACAGCGCGGGTTTCCTGCCCGGCGAGTACGACGCGGCCGCGGCGCTGCGGATCGCCCGGGAGGAGTTCGGGGAGGAGCCCGACGCCGACGCGGTGACGGTGCTGGTGGCGCGGCGCGACGGAAAGCCGCTGGAGGACGCGGACAGGAAGCGCGCGGAGGGCGTGGCGCGTGAACTGAGCGCCACGCGCCTGGAGATGCCGTGGACGGACGAGCAGATACGGGGGCTCTCCCAGGACTACTCCCAGGTCCCCCGCGTGGCACTGGTGGCGACCGCTCCCGACGGGTCGTTCGCGCTGCTCGGCGCACGGCTGCGGGGCAACTCCACCGACCCCGGCATGCACTCGGTGTACCGGGTCTTCCACGACCGCGCCGAGCAGGAGTTCGGCAGGGCGGGGCTGCGCACCGGGTTCACCGGGGGGCTGGCGGACGTGGTGGACCGCGCCGATGCGGAGAAGACCGTGCAGACGGTGGTCGGGCTGCTGGTGGTCGGGCTGATCGTGCTGGTCAACGTGTTGGTGTTCCGCAGTGTCCTGGCCGCGTTCGTCCCGTTGTTCGCGGTGTCCGTGGTGGGGGGCGCCGCCGTCGGCACGGTCGTGGGTGCGGCCCTCCTGACCGGTTTCGCACTCGACCCGGGCACCCCGAGCATGATCAGCACCGTGCTGATCGGCATCGGCGTCGACTACTTCCTCTTCCTGCTGTTCCGCTTCCGGGAGGAGCTGCGGCGGCGACCGGAGGACGACCACCGCCTGGTGGCCGCGGACGTGGCCGGGCGGGTGGGCACGGCGGTGACCTCGGCGGCGCTGACGATCGTGGCGGCATTCGCGACGCTCGGTGTGGCGACGTTCGGGCAGTTCCGGGTGCTCGGGCCGTCGGTGGCGGTGTCGGTGCTGGTGATGCTGGTGGCGAGTCTGACACTGATGCCGGCGCTGCTGGCGGTGACCGGCCGGAAGATGTTCTGGCCGTCGCGGACCCTGTCGGACACGGCCGGGCGGCCGGGCTCGGCGGGCCGTACCGGCGAGTTGACGGCACGCCGTCCGGTTCTGGTGCTCGTGGCGTCGCTGGCCCTGCTCGGCGGGCTGGCCGCGGGTGCGGCGGGCGTCCGCATGGACTTCGGATCCGGCGGCACCGGCCACGACACGCCGGCCGCCGCGACGGCGCGGGAGATCGCCGGAGCCCTGCCGGCGGGCGTGTCCGACCCGACGGCGGTGTACGTCACCGCCGACGACGGACGGGCCCTGGATCCGGCAGAGGTGGGCGCCGTGCAGCGGGCGCTGGCGGAGGTGGCCGGAGTGGGCGAGGTGGCCGCCCCCGTCTTCGACGCCGACCGCACCGCCGCCCGGCTGGACGCCTACCTGACGGTGGACTCCCGGTCGCAGCACGCCCGGGACCTCGTGGCGGGCCCGGTGCGGCAAGCCGTGCGGGAAGCAGCGCCCGCCGGGCTCACCGCGCACGTGGGCGGCACGGCGGCGGTGTTCGCCGATGTGTCGACCGCGGTCGACCGGGACCTGCGGACCGTGTTCCCGGTGGCGGCGGCACTGATCGCGCTGATCCTGGTGGTGCTGCTGCGGAGCCTGGCGGCGCCGGTGGTGCTGATGCTCGCGGTCGGGCTGTGCTTCGCGGCGACGTTCGGCGCGTCCGCGCTGGTCTTCCAGCACATCGGCGGCGAGGCCGGCGTGACCTTCGTCCTGCCGCTGGTGCTGTTCCTGTTCGTGGTGGCGCTGGGCACCGACTACAACATCCTGATCAGCGACCGTCTGCGTGAGGAGATGGCCCACGGGGGATCGGCCCGCGCCGCCGTGGCCCGCGCGGTACGCCACACGGCGCCGGCCATCGCCACGGCCGGCGTGGTCCTCGCCGCCTCCTTCGGCAGCCTCGCGGTGAACGCGGACCCCTCCACCCGCCAGCTGGGCTTCGCCATGGCCCTGGGCATCCTCCTGTCCGCCTTCGTCGTGTCGCTCCTGCTGGTCCCGGCGGCCGCGGCCCTGCTGGGCCGGGGCATGTGGTGGCCGGTGCGCGCGGGACGGGCCCGACAGGCCGCCGCCGACCGCCCCGCCCCGGAACCGCAGGGCCACCGCACGGAGGACCTGCGGGTGTCCGGACGACCCTGACGGGCGCCCGCCTCGGCTGTAGGGCCCAGCGCGTGGCGCAGCCGATCGGCGATGCCGGGCTTCGGCCGGTCCGGGCTGCCGCGGACATGAGCGGGCGCGGACGTGCAGGGCGCCGGCCCGGGGTGCCCATACGTCCGCGCCGCGCTGCATGCAGTCCTGCTCACGCCGCCTACACCGGAGGCCAAACCGGCTTTCACGCAACTCCGTCGTCTTCCATCAGGCCAGGCGTTCTCGGCCGACAGGCCGCGGCGCGGGTCGCGGTTTTCCCCTTGTGCATGCCAGGTTCGATCCCCTGGAAGCACCGGCCGCCCCACCTTTTAGATTGCCCCCGCGAGCGTTCCAACCCAAGGGCCCCCCAAGGGGCTGTACGGCCACCTGGGCGCCGAACATCCGTGCACACATGGAGGGGGTTAGGGGACTCACCCCCAAGAGCTGCACATGGGCACCCAGGGATCCTTGCAAGGTTTCATCTCGTGGACTTGAGGCTGCACGCAAATAGAATGCGGGGTGTCGGCCGCGGAGCAGGCATCCATTCACGCCCTTGCCCGGACGGTCCACGCGTCCCGCACCCGTTCTCCACACGCCGCCCCTACCAGGGCGCGGTTTGTGCTGCCCTTGAGGAGTCCTTCGTGACCGATCCCGGCAATCCGGCCGAGCACGCCCCAGACGCCTACAACGCCGATGCCATCGGCGTCCTGGACGGGCTCGACGCGGTCCGCAGACGCCCGGGCATGTACATCGGGTCGACCGGTGAGCGCGGCCTGCACCATCTGGTGCAGGAAGTCGTCGACAACTCCGTGGACGAGGCGTTGGCAGGCATGGCCGACACCATCGGCGTCACCCTCCTCGCGGACGGCGGCGTACGAGTCACGGACAACGGCCGGGGCATTCCTGTCGACATCGTCGCCTCCCAGGGCAAGCCCGCCCTCGAGGTCGTCCTCACGGTGCTGCACGCGGGCGGCAAGTTCGGCGGCGGGGGCTACACCGTCTCCGGAGGTCTGCACGGTGTGGGCCTTTCCGTCGTCAACGCCCTGTCCAGAAGGGTGTCCGCAGAGGTATGCAAGGGCGGTTACCGGTGGAGCCAGGACTTCAAGGACGGCGAACCCGTCACTGGGCTCGCGCGGCATGAATCCACCACCGCCACGGGCACCACCATCACCTTCTGGGCCGACGAAAGGATCTTCGAGACCACCGACTACTCCTTCGAGACGCTGTCCCGGCGGTTCCAGGAAGTCGCCTTCCTCAACAAGGGCCTGACCATCTCGCTGACAGACGAGCGCGCCTCAGCAAAGGCCACGGCGGCTGCCGACGCCCCGGGGGCGTCCGCGGCCGAGCGGGTGGCGCGCACGGTCCGGTACCACTACGAGGGCGGCATCGCCGACTTCGTCGCCCATCTGAACTCCCGCAAGGGCGAGACGGTCCATCCCACCGCCATCTCCATCGAAGCCTCCGACGCCGTGCGGACACTGTCCGCCGCGATCGCGATGCAGTGGAACTCCGGCTACAACGATGTTGTCTACTCCTTCGCCAACGCCATACGCACCCATGAAGGCGGCATGCATGAGGAAGGGTTCCGCACCGCATTGACCGCTCTGGTCAACCGCTACGCGCGCGACAAGAAGCTGCTGCGCGAGAAGGACGACAACCTCGCCGGCGAGGACATCCGCGAGGGCCTGACCGCGATCATCTCGGTCAAGCTGGGCGAGCCGCAGTTCGAGGGCCAGACGAAGACCAAGCTGGGCAACACGGAGGCCAAGACCTTCGTGCAGAAGGTCGTCCACGAGCACCTCAGCGACTGGTTCGACCGCAACCCCAACGAGGCCGCGGACATCGTCCGCAAGGCGATCCAGGCCGCCACGGCCCGCGTCGCGGCCCGCAAGGCCCGCGACCTGACGCGCCGCAAGGGCCTGCTGGAGAGCGCCTCGCTGCCCGGCAAGCTCTCCGACTGCCAGTCCAACGACCCGACGAAGTGCGAGATCTTCATCGTCGAGGGCGACTCCGCGGGCGGCTCGGCCAAGTCCGGCCGCAACCCGATGTACCAGGCCATCCTGCCGATCCGCGGCAAGATCCTGAACGTCGAGAAGGCCCGTATCGACAAGATCCTCCAGAACACCGAGGTCCAGGCCCTCATCAGCGCCTTCGGCACCGGCGTCCACGAGGACTTCGACATCGAGAAGCTCCGCTACCACAAGATCATTCTGATGGCGGACGCCGACGTCGACGGCCAGCACATCAACACCCTGCTGCTGACCTTCCTCTTCCGCTTCATGCGCCCGCTGGTCGAGGCCGGCCACGTGTACCTCTCCCGCCCGCCGCTCTACAAGATCAAGTGGGGCCGGGACGACTTCGAGTACGCGTACTCCGACAAGGAGCGCGACGCGCTCGTCGAGCTCGGCAAGCAGAACGGCAAGCGGATCAGGGAGGACTCGATCCAGCGCTTCAAGGGCCTGGGCGAGATGAACGCCGAGGAGCTGCGCGTCACCACCATGGACGTCGACCACCGCGTGCTCGGCCAGGTCACCCTGGACGACGCCGCCCAGGCCGACGACCTGTTCTCCGTGCTGATGGGCGAGGACGTCGAGGCCAGGCGCTCCTTCATCCAGCGCAACGCCAAGGACGTCCGCTTCCTCGACATCTGAGTCGGCTCTCAAACGGCCGCCCGGCCAGCCGGCGACTCGATCGATTGCCTGTGGCCATCCCCGTCCCACGGCGCCGCGGTAGTGGCGGCCGCCGGACCGGCGCCGTGGTGGACGATCGACTGCGGCGGCGGGCGGCGTGACCTCGGGGCACTCCACCTCGCGGCCGCCGCTCGTCCGGGCCGGGTGGAAGGGGACTGGCCGGGTGTGGGACGCTCGCAGGACTACCAGCCTGGTCTGGTGAGAGGCCCCGCGCCGCCCTTGCGGGCCACCGATCCGGTGGCCGGGGCGCGGTACGGGTTGTCTTGCTCGGCTGTACGCGGCCCCACGCCGTGTGCTTGATGCCCCTTCCCACGCGGGGCGGGGTGTGATGGGCTCGACCTTCGAGAACGCGAGGGGCGAACCGATGAACGACTTCACCGTGGTCACCCGGCAGCACACCGACCGCACCATGATCACCGTCAGCGGGGAGATGGACCTGCACACCAGCCCCCGGCTGGCACAGGCCGCGACCGTCATCCCCCTGGGCGGGAAGACGCTGTACCTCGACCTGACGGACGTGTCCTTCATGGACTCCAGCGGGCTGAACGTGCTCGTCCACCTACGTCGGCGCATGCGGGCCGAAGGCGGCCACCTCGCCGTCACCGGGCTCGGGTCCCAGCCCACCCGCCTGCTGAAACTCACCGACACCTACGACCTCTTCACCGCCGGCGCCCCCGCCGACGCCGGCAGTGGGCGACGGTCAGCCTGACCGGCCGGGCCGCACACCCTGGGCCGGGTGGTGATTCCCGCCACACGGCAGCACGGCACCGCCCCGCACGTCACAATGGCGTGAATCACACCCCGGCCGTACATCCATTGCCTGATGAACATGGTCGTGAGTACGCAATATCAGGCGTGGCGGCAAGCCGGAGTGCGTGCCGTGACCAGGGAAGCACGGAGTGACAGGGTGACGAACCGCAAGATTCTGGCCACGGCAGCGATGTGTGCTGCGGCAGCGATCGGCGTGACCGGATGCGGGGACGACAAGGCCGAGGTCGCGCCCGCCAAGCAGGCCGCAGCCTCCGCCAGTCCGTCGCCTGCCCCGGAGCCCTTCGCGGGCATGACCCCGGACCAGATCGCGGACAAGGCCCTGGACACCACCAAGGCGGCCAACGGGCTCAAGGCCAAGGGATCGTCGATCGAGAAGGGCGAGAAGACCCCGACCGACTTCGACGTCGCCATCGCCGCGAACGGCGACTGCGACGGCACGGCCACCATGAAGGGCGCGAACGCCCACGTGCGGCAGGTGGGCACCACCGGCTACATGAAGGGCGACGCCAAACTGTGGGAAACCGTCCTCGGCGAGGAGGGCGTGCCCAAGGCCCAGCGCGCGGCGGCGGTCGAGATCCTCAAGGGCCGCTGGGTGAAGGTGCCCGCCGAGGACTCGGCCGAGGACGACTTCTGTGACGCCGACGACCTGACCAAGCCCGCCGAGAAGCAGAAGACGGGCCTGACCAAGGGCGCGAACGCGGAGGTCGGCGGCAGGAAGGCCGTCGTGCTGACCAAGACGACCCCGGCCGGTGAGACCGTCACCTTCCATGTGGCTGCCGAGGGCGAGCCGTTCCTCCTCAAGTACGGCGTGGAGGGCGGCAAGGACCCGCGGTGGGTGGAGTTCCGCGACTTCAGCGCCCCCATCACGGTGACCGCGCCGAGCGCCGAGGAGACCACCGACCTGGACAAGCTCGGCGGCTGACCCGCGGCCCCCGGCGGGTGCCCGTCCCGTGGGAGGAGCACCGGCCGGGGGCCGGGCGGCGCATCGCCTCAGCGCCCCTGGCGATGCGTCGCGTTCTTACGGGTCGACCTGGGTGTCGGTCCGACCGCAGTCGGCGCTCGGGTGGGAGTACCCGATGTAGGGGTAGAACGTGGCCGTCAGCCGGGTGCCGGAGAAGGTGGTGTCGAGGACCAGCCTTGCCTACTGTCCGGGGGCGAGGTCTTCGACGTAGCGCTTGACCGACTGCCCGCCCGCCGAGCCGTAGAAGGTGATGCCGTTGGTGAACCTCATCCTCCGGTCCGAGCTGTTGACGACCCGGACGTCGTAGACGTAGGTGGACCCGTTCCGGGGCCCGCCCCCTAAGTTCAGGTTCGCCGCTCCGTTGGGCAGCCCGCACGACGCTCCCCAGTAGACGTACGCGATGCTCGAGCCCGCCCATCGGCCGTAGAAGGCTCCGGAGGCGTTGGCCGGCTGGGCTGCCATGAAGAGCATGAGGACCGTGCCGAGCAGGGCGAGGCCCGCACGGAGGGTTTTACTCACAGACACGTGGCTCTCCTCGTGGTGGTGTGTGCTTGCCGACCTGAAGCCTGCGGGAGCGGGCATGGGGGCCGCCATGCTTTCGAAATCCCTCGAAGAGTCGCTTCAGGCGCGGGCGCTGTGCCGTGTGCTCGCCTGGCCGCCGGAGTCCGGCGCAGCGGCCAGCAGGTCCGTCAGCGTGGCACCGCGCTCGGTCGGGTGCAGGCGGACCTCCCTGCCGTGGCGCTCGCGCAGGAGGAGGCCGGCGGCTTCGAGTTGCCGGCAGTGGTACGTCGCCGTGCTCACAGCGATGTGGAGGTGGCGCGCGAGGGCGCTCACGGTCGGCCGGTGCGGCACGTGCCGCATGATCTGCGCGCGTACGGGGCCGAGCACCAGCGAGAGGCCGTCCTCGGCGGGTTCGCGGTCTGTGCCGGGACGGTCCGCTATGCGGCCGAGGCCGGGCACGGCGTAGCCGATCCACAGGGCGTCGTCGCGGTCCGCCCCGTACATGCTGGCCCTGTAGCCGGACGACAGCGGCACCAGGACCAGTGGCCGCGCCCCGAGGTCTGCCAGATGCGTCGGGCACGGATGGGGCAGCTGAAGATCGCCGCCCTGGTAGCGCACATCGGCCCTCAGCCCGGCGAGCAGGCCGTCGAGCCCGCCGGTCACGGCGGCCAGGCCGATCCGCTCCGCCTCCCGCGCCATGAGGAGGTCCGCCCGGCGCCACAGCGGGGCGAAGGCGTCCCAGGCCGCAACCGCCACGCTCCGGTACGCGGCGAGGAACGCCTCCGGCTGGTCCAGCAGCGGCCGCCATGCCGTCGGCAGGGCGCCGGAGGAGTGGAAGGCGGCGACTTCCGAGGCCACGAGCGCGGGATCTGAGTCCGCCAGCTCTTCCAGAAGGCACCCCATGTCCGAGGCACCGAGGTCGTGTACGAGGGCGAGGCGGTCGGGGATCCAGCAGGCGCGTGAACCCAGCAACGGGCGGACGACGCCCGCCGCGTCCGCCGGCAGTGCCCGCCGCACGGTTTCGCGCCACGACGGGGGTACCCCGTGCGCATGGCCTCCGACGACGTCCTTGAGGAGCGAGAAGAGGGTGGCGCCGGGCTGGCGGCTCACCCGCACGCGGACCCGCTCCACCGCACCGAGCCGCACCGTCTGCCCCGTCACCACCGGCCCCCAACGTCGACGACGTACCGAGCGTACGGAAGCGCGAGCCGGTCTGCCGCTGGGTGTCCTGTCCGTGCAGGTCGTCGGCCGACGCCGGGTGGCGTCGGGGGTCTCGGGGGCGGCTCGCCGTGTCCTGTCTACTGCGTGGGGTTTCGGGAGAGCTGGTACAGCTCGGGAACGGAGACCTTGATCGGCTCCTGAGTGGTCCGGGCGATCACGACGACCGCGGGCTCGTGGGGGTCCGGGTTCTCCTCGCGGTGCGGGACGAACGGGGGGACGAGGAAGAAGTCGCCGGGGCTGCCCGCGAGCCGTACCTCCCGCGTGCCGTCGTGGAAGACGAACACCGGGTGACCGCTCACCACGTAGATCCCGGCCTCCGACTCCCCGTGGTGGTGGTTGTCCGTCGCGCTCAGCGGCGGGTTCTCCACCAGGCCCATCCAGAGCCTCCTCGAGCCGACCGTGCCGCCGCTGATGGCGGCGGGGCCGTCCGACTCGCCGGACCGTATGTGGTGGACGCCCCTGTGCAGCGTGTCCCGTGCGATCCCGCTGTCCTCATGGGTGGTCATCGTGCAGCCTCCGTACTCGGTGGTCTCTGCCGGACCCCCAGGCTGCGACCTCAACCCCATACCGACAACTGTCGTTGCCGTTTTGGCAAAACGCGGTCAGCCGGCTTTTCTACGGTCGTACAGCATGGTCGAGACGGGCACGACCAGGCCTGCCCAGAACAGAACCTCCGGCATGCTGCGATCGGTCCACGGGATCTGGGATATCAGCAGGGCGCAGAGCATCGTCCATGCCGCCTGCGCCACGGCGATGCGGGACCAGCGGCCGCGGCGGACGAGGGAGCGGATGTTGAGCTGCACCCCCCTGCACATCCGGCCGTAGCGGAACAGCGCGCCGAAGCCCCAGACCGCGGCCATGACCATCAGCACCCAGACGCGGTTGCCGAGCGGTACGGGCAGCTCCCGCAGGGTCGGGTCCTTGGACGTGGCGAAGAGGTCGATCATCACTCCGGCAGCGGCCAGGCAGGCGAGCGCAAGCCAGCGTGTCCCCCGCAGCAGGCGGTACGTGGCTTCGTCGAGTCCGCTGCGCAGCATCGCGGACTGGGGGGCGCCCGCGAGGCCCGCGGAGTACATCTCCGCGGCCTGGGCGGCCGTGACGTCCGGGCCGCCGGCCATCGCGTCGGTGTACATGGCCTGTGCCGTCTCGTTGGACGGGTCGAGGCGCAGCCATTCGACCAGGGCCTGCTTCGCGACGTCCTGGCGCTGCGTGCGTACGGCCGCGAAGCACAGGGCCTTGTGGGCGTCGGGCTCGTGCGGGGCGAGGCGCACGGCTTCGCTGGCCGCGTCGTACGCCTGCTCGTGATCGGCGGGCGGGGCCGTCGCATAGGCGATGAGCACGCCGGACAGCGCGTAGTGCGAGGACCACTTGTCGGGCGCCCTGCGGACGGCTTCCTCGGCGGCGGCCCGCGCCTCGGGCTGCCTGCCCAGGCAGAGCAGCACCCGCGACAGCAGGATGAGCGCGCCGACGTGCCCGGGGGAGATCCGGAGCATCTCGCCGGCCGCCCGCGCCGCGGGCTCGTACTCGCCGAGTCTCTCGTGGGCGACGGCGAGCAGTTGCCAGGCCCAGTCGTCGTCCGGCTCGTCGGCGAGGTGCGGCGCCAGTACTGCCTTGGACTCCTCGAACCGGTCCGCCGCCTGGAGCGCGCCGGCGCGCGCCAGTACAGGGTTCACGCTCACAGCTTCCGCCTCTTCTTCAGGTACGCCACCAGGTCGTCGTACATGCCGCCCTCGTTGGCGAACATCGCCACGTTCCGCGCCGCCGCGAACCACGGTTCGGTGGACGGGGCCACCGACTTCGCCGCGTCGAGGAGGTCCTTCGTTCCGATCATGCGGATCACGCCGGTGCGTGCGGAGTCGAGGAGGGCGCTCTCGGCCGCCGACTCGCACACGTGGGCCAGGTCGGCGCCCGAGAGGCCGTCCGTGGCCTTGACCAGACGTCCCAGATCGACTGCCTCGATGGGTCGGTCGCGCAGGTGGTACCGGAGGATCGCCTCGCGGGCGGTGGCGTCGGGCGGCAGGACGAGCAGGGTGCGGTCCAGGCGTCCCGGGCGCCGGAGCGCGATGTCGACGTCCCAGGGGACGTTGGTGGCGGCGAGGACGAACACGCCCTCGTTGGCGGCGGAGTCGATGCCGTCGAGTTCGGTGAGGAGCTGGTTGACGGTGTTGCGCATGCCGCTGTGCTGCGTGCGGCTGCGCTTGGCGCCGAGCGCGTCCAGTTCGTCGAGGAAGACGACACAGGGCGCCTGGCGGCGGGCGGTCTCGAAGACCTCGTGCATGTTGCGTTCGGAGTTGCCGATCCACATGTCGAGGACGTCGTTGAGGGACACGGACAGGAAGCTCGCGCCGAGTTCGCCGGCGACGGCGCGGGCGATGAAGGTCTTGCCGCAGCCGGGCGGGCCGTAGAGGAGGAGCCCGCCGCGCAGGCTCTTGCCGTACAGCCTGCGCAGTTCGGGGTTGCGCATCGGTGCGAGGAACGCGGCTTCGAGGCGGTCCTTGACCTCCTGCATGCCGCCCACGTCCGCGAGCCGTACGGTGCCGGGAGCGGCCGCGTCCCAGGCGTCTGCGTCCCCGGGGTCGCCGCTGCCGTCGGCGGTGAGGGGTTCGACGAAGCGGGGTTCGACGATGCCGCCGACCTCCTGCTCGGCGGCCCGCCAGTCATATCCGGTGCGGGGGGACGGCGTGCCGGGGGCGGGGGGCTTTGCGGGCGCGGCCGCTTCGGCGGGCGGGACCGGGCCCGCGGGCGGGGGCGCGGGCGTGTCCTCGGTCGCGGGCTGTGCTGCCGAAATCCCCATCGCCCGGGCCATCAGCTCCCGCGCTGCCCCGTCCCCCGGCGCGTGCTGCAACGCGACCGCCGCCTCCGCCACTGCGGCGTCGTGCCGGCCCGCGGCGAGCAGCATGTCGGCGAGGTGCAGCCGCAGCGGTACGTCCTCGGGAGCCGCGGCCACGGCTGTGCGCAGGCTTCGTATCAGCGGGGGTTCAGGGGCGGGAGGTTCTGACGGCATGATCAATGTTCACACGCGGCCGTCGCCGGGAGTCCGGGCAGGGGGTGTGTGGTGGATCACCACACAGGACGCTCCCGGTGCCCTGCTCGACCAGCACGGCTGCGCGGACGGCGCCGGAGCGGGCGGGGGCAACAGGCCCGTTCCCCGATGTCAGCCGCGGAAGCGCACGCGCACCGCGAACGCCGGCCTGCCGCCGCGGCCGCATGGAGCCGCATGGAGGTGCACGGCAGGCGAGGGCACCTTCGGGGCGGCACCGGAACGGTCCGGTTCGGCTGTGAGGTGATCGGGAGCGGTCACGATGTCCAGCGGTTGCGGTGGGAAGTGGCCGGCTGTTCTTCGAGGCACCCTGCTGCGAGGGCGTCGCGTGCAAGGATGCGCCCGTGACCACCTCGTCGTCCTCGCCCGTCGCCAAGGGCACTCCTCCGCGCGGCGGCCTCGGCTCCGGTGCGGCTTCCGTGCTCGTGTTCGGGTCCTCGGCCGCGGTGCTGGTGGTGGAGATCGTCGCCCTCCGGCTGCTGGCCCCCTACCTCGGCCTCACCCTCGAAACCAGCACCCTGGTGATCGGCATCGCCCTCACGGCGATCGCCTCCGGCTCCTGGCTCGGCGGGCGCCTCGCCGACCGCGTCGATCCCCGCCGGCTCGTCGGGCCCGCGCTCGGGGTGTCAGGAGCGGTCGTGGCGCTCACCCCCGCCCTGCTGCGCACCACCGCGGAACGGGCCCCGGCGGCGCTCCTGCTGGCCGCCTCGCTGACCATCCTCGTGCCCGGCGCCCTGCTGTCGGCGGTGACGCCGATCGTGACCAAGCTGCGCCTGACCAGCCTGGCGGAGACGGGAACGGTCGTCGGGCGGCTGTCCGGGGTCGGCACGTTCGGCGCCATCGTCGGCACCGTCCTCACGGGCTTCGTCCTCGTCTCGCGGCTGCCGGTCAGCGGCATCCTGATCGGCCTCGGCACGCTGCTGGTGGCCGGTTCCGCGCTGGCGGGGTGGCGCAGGCGCGGGTGGAGCAGCACGCCCGCGCTTGCGCTCGCGGTCCTCGCCGGCGGGCTCGCCGCCACGGTGGCGCCCCGTGACTGCGACCTGGAGACCCGCTACCACTGCGCGCGCATCGTCGCGGACCCCGCCCGGGCCGCCGGCCGCACGCTCGTCCTGGACGGCTTGCGGCACTCCTACGTCGACGTCGACGACCCGGCCGTCCTGGAGTTCACGTACGTGCGGGCCATCGCGTCGGTGGTCGACGCCGCCTTCCCCGAAGGGCGCCCGCTGACCGCCCACCACCTGGGCGGCGGCGGGCTCACCCTCCCCCGCCACCTCGCCGCCGCGCGCCCCGGGACGCGCAGCACCGTGTCGGAGATCGACAGCGGGGTCGTGCGCATCAACCGCGACCACCTCGGCCTGAGGCCGGGCACCGGGATCGACGTGCGCGTCGAGGACGGCCGGCTCGGCCTGCGGCGCCTCGACGCGGACAGCCGGGACCTCGTCGTCGGCGACGCGTTCGGCGGCGTGAGCGTGCCCTGGCACCTCACGACGGTGGAAGCGATGGCCGACGTACGCCGCGTGCTCGACGGGGGCGGCGTGTACGTCGCCAACCTCATCGACCACGGTGACCTGGCCTTCGCGCGGGCCGAAGTCGCCACGCTGAGCGCGACGTTCGAGCACGTAGCCGTCGTCGGAGAGCCCGACGACATCGGCCTCGACCCCGCCGCCGCCCCGTCCGGCGGCAACCTCGTGGCGCTCGCCTCCGACGGGCCGCTCGACGTCCCCGCCACCCAGCGCGCGCTGGACGCCCGCGGGACCGGCTGGAAGATCGCCGCGGGTGACGGCCTCGCCTCGTGGATCGGCGGCGCCCGGCCGCTGACCGACAACTACGCACCCGTCGACCAGCTCCTTCGGCCCTACAGCCCCCGCAGCAGCCGCTGACGCGGCGGAGTCCGCGCTCCGGGGCGGGCGGCCCAGACGGTGCGCTTCGTACGTAGGGCGAGGTCCTTGCGGTGGAGCAGGCTGTGAGGGCCGGCGGGGTCCAGCAGTTCGTCGAGCGCCGTGCGGTCCTCGTGGCCGAGTGCGGGGGCGGCGGCACTGCGGATGCGCTGCAGGCTGCCGAGCGCGTAGCGGCCGATCGCTTCGCTGCGCTCGCCCGGGATGTCGACGGTGACGGTGCGCTCGGCCTCGACGGTGAAGCCGGCTGCTGTCAGCATCGGCCCCCAGTCGGCGCCGCGGTGCGGAACGTGCTCGGCGTGGAAGCGGTCGGTGGCGGCGTGCGCCCGCTCTTCGAGGCCGGGCCGGCTCTCCGGGGCGTGGGCCGGCAGGAAGCGGGGGAGGCCCGCGAGTTCGATGACGGCGAACAGGCCGTCGGGGGGCAGGAGTTCGCGAACGTTGCGCAGGGCGCGGTCGGGGTCGGCCATGTGGTGCATCGATGCCGAGGCCCACACGAGGTCCGGCGTGCCCAGGTCGGGCCAGGGGTCGGTGTCGAGGTCGGCCTGGACGGTCCGTACGCGGCTCTCGACACCGCGGGCACATGCCTTCTCGCGCAGGAGGCGGAGGTGCCGGGCCGAGGTGTCGACGGCGGTGACGTGTGCGTCGGGGAAGCGTTCGAGGAGCGCGAAGGTGCCCGCGCCGGTGCCGCTGCCCAGGTCCACGATCTGGTGCGGTGCGCTGTTCAGGGGCAGCCAGGCGGTGATGGAGGCGGTGTGCTCGGCGAGCACCTCGGCGTCCAGGTCGAGGATCTCGGCCTGGCCGGCGTCGTCGTGTTGGTGGTCGTGGCCGTGGTCGGGGTGGGAGGTGTGGTGGTGGGTTCGGGTCATGGAGCCACCGTACGGAATGATGCGTCTTCTGCAAGGAATCTTGCTTCCTGCGCAAGGAAGTGGGCGTTTGTCGTGCCCCTCGCGCAAGGGCGGGCGTCCCCTGCCGCGTGTGCTTTCGGCGCGGAAGCGCCCCCGCGTGCGGCGTGTCAGGCGGTGTCTGCGTCCCTGTGGTGGCCGCGGCGGGCGTCGCGGTCGAAGATGCCGAGGATCTCGCAGGGACCGCCCTCGGCGCCGATGGCGTGCGGCAGCATCGTGGGGAACTCCGCGGCCTGGTTGGTCTCGATGCGGAAGCGCCGGTGGCCGAGCAGGAGGACGGCGGTACCCGAGAGCACCACCAGCCATTCGCGGCCCGGGTGGGCGCGCATTCCGGCGGGGTTGTCGGGCGGCGGGTCGGTCATCCGCTGACGCATCACGGTCATGCCGGGCTCGCCCTTGACGGGCCAGCGCATCAGGCCGTGGGCGGCGTCGACCATCGGGCTGATGACAATGTCGTCGGCGGCGTTCTCCACGAGCTGGTCCAGGGTGGTGTCCAGTGCGCGGGCGAGGGTGACGAGCTGGTCGAGGGCGAGGCGGCGCCGGCCGTTCTCGATGCGGCTGAGGGAGGACTGGCTGAGGTTGGCGCGGGTGGCCAGCTCGTCCAGCGACCAGCCCTGCGCGACGCGCAGCGCGCGGATCCGTTTGCGGACGAGGCTGTCCAGCTGCCCGTCTTCTTGCGTCATGGGCAGCATCGTATGCCTCTGGTGCAGCGCGGACACGGGCGCCGCAGGCGGGCCGTGTCCGCGCGGTGGGCAGCGGATACCGCGCGCGGCGGGGTGTCAAGACCCGAGATCCAGGGGCGTGACCGGGGTGCCGCGCCCGGGGCCAAATGGAAGCACGGCCCCAGCCGGGGCCACTCGGATCGGCCGGCGAAGTGTTCCGGCCACACCACCTTCCAAGGAGACATCCCCATGACCCGTCCCAACTTCACCCAGCGCCTCGCCCTCCTCGGTGCCTGCGGAGCTCTCGCCGCCGGTGGCGCGCTCCTCCCCGCCACCGCGTCCGCCGCGCCCGCCACGCCGCAGACTCCGGCCGTGCAGACGATCCAGGAGCACGTGGCACACGAGGGCCGCGCCAAGACGGTCGTGACGACCAAGATCACGATCAAGAAGCGCACCCTGAGCGACGGCCGGGTCAAGGTCACCACCGTCAAGACGGTCACCAAGATCGTCAAGAGTCATCACGGCAAGGTCCTCAAGAAGACCGTCACGACCACCACGACCGTGAAGTTCCTTCCCGCTCCCGACCACGACCAAGAGCAGGACTGAGCGGGGTCCGAGCCCCGCACCTCAGGGAGCCTCGGGGGGGGGGGGGGGGGGGGGGGGGGGGGCCCCGGGGGGGGGGGGGGGTGGGGGGGGGGGGGGGGGGGGGGGGAGGTGTGGGGGGGGGGGGGGGGGGGGGGGGGGGGGGGGGGGGGGGTTTTT
>NZ_JBVIGV010000007.1:231673-269637 GCF_055570615.1 Streptomyces sp. NPDC031121 | reverse complement strand
CCAACAAAACACAAGAAAGGGAGGCGCTAGGCCCCCCCCCCCCCCCCCCCCCCCCCCCCCCCCCCCCCCCCCCCCCCGGGGCTCCCCCATGGCGGTCAGGCGTCCCAGGAGGCGCCGTCGCGGCCCTGGACTTCGGCGGCCGCGGCGTGCAGGGCGGCGAGGACCGTGCGGACGGCTCTGCGGGCGGTGCGCTCGGGGCGGTGGAGGACGTCGATGTCGCGTCGGGCGTGGATTCCGCTCAGCGGCCTGAGGACGACACCGGCGTGCGGCCGGCCCGTCCAGCGGGGCATCAGCGCGAGGCCTCCGCCCGCGGCGACGACCTCGGCCACCACGGCGAACTCGTTGATCCGGTGCACGATCTCCGGCGGGCGGTTGGCGACGCCGGCGATGGCCTTGATGGTCTGCATCAGCGGGAAGCCGTCGTGCACGGTGATCCACGGCTGGTCCGCCACCTCGTGCGGCGTGAGCGTGGGGCGGGAGGCCAGCGCATGGCCGACCGGCAGGGCGACGTCCAGGGGTTCGCGCAGGAGTGTCGTGGAGGCCACGGTGCGCGGCCATCGGGGGCCGTGGTCGAGGCGGTGGGCGAGTACGAGGTCGTAGCGCCGGGTGAGGGCCGGGAAGTCGTCCTGGGCGACGTCCTCGTCCGCGAGGGCGAGGCGGGGCCGGCCGGGGCCGGCGAGGCTGCGCAGCAGGGGTGGGAAGAAGGACGAGGCGGCGCTGTGGAACGCGGCCACCGAGACGTCGCCGTCGGCGCGTTCGGCGAAGTCGGTGACCGCGTGCCGGGCCTGGGCGAGAGCGGTCTCGACGTTGACGGCCGCCGCGGCCAGGGCCTGGCCCGCGTCGGTCAGGACCAGGCGGCGGCCGGCGCGTTCGGTGAGCGGGACGGGGAGGGAGCGCTGGAGCAGCCGCAGCTGCTGGGAGATCGCGGAAGGCGTGACGTGCAGCGCCGCGGCGACCGCGCTGACGCTGCCCAGGTCCCCGAGTTCGCGCAGGATGCGCAGCTGCCGTTCGTCCACGGGGACAGTGTAGTACTGCTACATGGTCGTTTTAGATCTTGGTTGTGGTCTTCAACGTGCTGGTGGGGCACCGTGGGCACATGCATGTCGCCCGCCGCACGGATGCGGTTCTCCTGCTGGTCGCGCTCGTCTGGGGCTCCAGCTACCTCGCCGCCAAGACGGCCACCGTCGCCCTGCCGGTCCTGGCGGTTCTCCTCGCCCGGTACGTCCTCTCCGCGGTGGCCTGCGGGGCGCTGGTCGCGTTCCGGCGCCGGAAGCGGCGGTGGACGCGCTCGGAGGTGCGGGCCGGATCGCTGCTGGGGGTCACGCAGGCCGCCGTGCTGGTGCTGGAGACGTACGGGGTGGCCCACACCAGCGCCGCCAACGCCGGGCTGATCATCAGCCTGACCATCGTTCTGACACCGCTGCTGGACCGCACCGGCGGCCGGCTGCCGGGGAGGTTCTTCCTTGCCGCCGGATGCTGCGTGGCGGCCGTGGGGCTGCTCACCGTCGGCACCGGCTTCCAGGCGCCACGGCTCGGGGACGGGCTGATGCTCGCCGCAGCGGTCGTACGGGCCGGGCACGTCGCGCTCGTCGGGCGGCTCACGGCGGGCCGTCCCGTGGACCCGCTGCACCTCACGACCGTCCAGACCGCGGTCGGCTCGGTGCTGTTCCTGCCGCTTGCTGTCGGCCATCTGCCCGAACTGTTCCGCAGCAGTGGTGCCACGTGGGTGCAGCTCGTGTATCTCGCCCTGTTCTGCAGTGTGTTCGCGTTCCTCGCGCAGACGTGGGCGGTGCAGGGCACTTCGGCGAGCCGGGCCAGCCTGCTGTTGGGTACCGAGCCGATCTGGGCGGTCGCCGTGGGGATCGGCGTGGGCGGTGAACGGCTCACCGTGTGGGCCGGTCTCGGCGCCGCGCTCATGGTCGCCGGAACGTACTGGGGCCAGGCCGTCGAACGCGCCCATCGCACCGCCCCCGCAGCACCTGACGCGTCCGGCGGTGGGGTCCCCCGCGCGCCGGCCGGGCATCCGGTTCCCGTACGCCCCGCCGGGTGATCGGCCAGGGGCCGGGGCTCCCGGGCCCCGGCCGGGGCGGCCCCGGGCGTCAGGACGGCGCGGCGGCCCGGTCGGACTCGCTGCGCAGGACGCAGAACTCGTTGCCCTCGGGGTCGGCGAGGACCGCCCAGCCGGAGCCGTCGGGATTCCGGCGGTCGGCGACGAGGGTGGCGCCGAGGCCCAGCAGGCGCTCCACTTCCCGCTCGCGCGTGGTTTCCGGGCGCAGGCACAGGTGGATCCGGTTCTTGGCCGTCTTGGGCTCGGGCACCTGGTTGAAGTACAGCAGCGGCCCCTCCGCCGTCATCACCTGGACCTCCGGGTCGCCCGGCCTGCCCTCCGGATCGACCGGGCGGCCTGTCACCTCACTCCAGAACCGGGCGAGTCCATAGGCGTCGGAGCAGTCAATCGCCACGTTCTGCACGACCGAGACCATGTCGGCGGGCCTTCCTGGTGTCCGTGCCGGACGCCGCCTCCGGGCGTCCGGCAGCTGCCGGCGGGCTCCCACCTCTACGGCAGGAAGATCTCCCGGGGCAAGCCCCTCCTCCTCGCGGACGCCCCGGGTGCACCCGGAGGCGCCGCACGGTAGCGTCGAAGGACGCGCGTTCCGCCCGAAACCCAGGGCCCGGCCCATCAGCGGCAGCCGCCGAAGTCGGCAGAGGAACGAGATCGCATGTCCAAGCACACCATTCGTGCGGTGACTGCCGCGGCCTCCCTGGCATGCCTGGCCGCCTTCGGCCCCGCACCGGGCGGCGCCGCCTCCCCGGCTGCGACGCCGAACCCGACGGGCGCCCGCTTCACAGCGGGCCCCTGCCCCAAGCCGCCCGAGCCCGTTGAAGCGCTGGCGGACGCGGAGTGCGGGCTCCTGGAGGTGCCCGAGAACCGCTCCCGGCCCGGCGGCCGGACCATCAAGCTGGCCGTGGCCCGGATCCCCGCCGCCTCGCAGAAGCCGGCGGCGGACCCGGTGGTGTTCATGGCAGGCGGCCCCGGCGCCGACGCGTTCGACGACATCCCGTTCCTCGTCGACTCCGGCCTGAACAAGGACCGCGAGCTCGTCATCATGGGCCAGCGCGGCAACCTGTACGACCAGCCGAACCTCGCCTGCCCCGAAGTCGACCGGTTCAACGAGCAGGCCGTCGGCCTCGGCTACGCCTCCCCGCAGGCGAAGCAGATCATGCTGAAGGCCGTGACGGACTGCCGGGCGCGGCTCGTCGCCGACGGCGCCGACCTCGACGCCTACAACACCACCGAGAACGCCGCGGACTTCGCCGACCTGCGCAAGGCGCTGGCCATCCCCCGGTGGAACGTCTACGGGTACTCGTACGGTTCCAACCTGGCCCTGACGTACCTGCGTCTCCACCCGGAGGGTATCCGCTCGGTGGCGCTCGACTCCGTCGCCCCTCCCCGGGACGCGACCCTCCCCTGGACCTGGGCCAGCACCGCCGAGGGCATCCGCAACATCTTCGCGGCGTGCGCGGCGCAGCCCGCCTGCAGAAACCGCTACCCGGACCTCCCCGGCCTGCTGACGGAGCAGATCCGCAAGCTGGAGGCACAGCCGCTGACCCTGGACGTCACACCGCCGGACGGCGGCAAGCCGGTCAGGACCGTACTCGACGGCGGCGCGCTGCTGAACCTGATCGTCGCCTTCACACCCCGCCCCAAGGACCTGCCGGCGGCGCTCGACGAGCTGAGCCGCGGGAATCCGGAGCGCTTCGCGCAGGCGCGCGCTGCCGGAGCGGTCCAGAAGGCCGGCCAGTTCGCCCACGGCCTGACCAACTCGGTCGCGTGCGCCGAGTGGGCCCCGGGGTACACGGAGGCCGACGTGCTGGAGGCGGGCCGCAAGGAGTACCCCGACTGGCCGGACTCGGTACTGGCGCAGGCGCCGCAGCTGCCCTTCCAGTACCCGGTGTGCGGGGTCTGGGACGTCGCGGACCGCGCGGAGGTCCAGCGCGTGCCGACGGTCAGTGCGGTTCCGGCCCTCGTCGTCTCCGGCACGTTCGACGCGAAGACGGGCGCGAGCTGGGCGAAGGGCGTCGCCGCCGACCTGTCCCGCTCGACCTCCGTACGGGTCCCCGGCATCGGCCACTGGGTCGTGCCGCAGTCGCCGTGCGCGCAGCAGGTGCTGGCGTCCTTCTTCGCCCGCCCGACCGCCCCCGACACCTCGTGCGCGGACGGCCTCAAGCCGGCACCGTTCACGATCATCCCGAAATGACCGGGAGGGCAGATGACGCTCCAGCACGCGCCCCGGAGGCGTACCGTACGGCGGCTGCGGGCCGCGTCCGCGGGCATGGCGGCCGGTCTCCTCGCCGCAGGCCTGCTCGCGGCGCCCGCGTCGCAGGCCCGGTCCCGCCCCGGCGCCGAAGCCACCCCCGGCGCGCCGCTCGGCACGGCCGCCCGCGCCGTCGGCGATGCGAGCTACGCTCCGGGCGCCTGCCCGAAGACGCCGGAGCCGATCGAGGAGCTCGAAGGGGCCCGCTGCGGAACCCTCACCGTCCCCGAGAACCGCGCCGAGCCGGACGGCAAGAAGATCAAGCTCGGTGTCGCGATCGTGCCCGCGCTGTCGGCCACGCCGAAGCCCGACCCCATCGTGTGGCTCGCGGGCGGCCCCGGGGACGACGCGGTCGGCGAGGCGAAGATGGCGATCGGCGGCGGTCTGAACCGCGACCGGGACGTGGTCCTCATGTCCCAGCGCGGCACGTACTCGGCCGAGCCGAACGTGCTGTGCCCCAACATCGACGCGTTCAACGCGCGCGCCGTCGGCCTCGTCTCCGGCGCACCGTCCACCGAACGCCTGCACGTCGAGGCCACCAAGGCCTGCCGCGACCGGCTGACGGCCCGGGGCATCGACCTCGCCGCCTACAACGACACCGAGAGTGCCGCCGACTACGAGGACCTGCGGGCCGCGCTCGGCGTCAAGCAGTGGAACCTGTACGGCATCTCCTACGGCACCCACCTCGCGTTGGTCTACATGCGGCTGCACCCCGACGGGCTGCGCTCGGTCGCCCTCGACGGGATCCTGCCGCCGTCGAAGGCGGGGTCGGCGGCTACCTGGAGCAGCGCCCGGCAGGGCTTCGACGGCGTGTTCAAGGCGTGCGCGGACCAGCCGGCGTGCAACAAGCGCTACCCGAACCTGCCGGCCACCTTCGACAGGCTCGTCCGCGAGCTCGAAGCGAATCCGGTCACGACCACCGTCACGCCGCCGGGCAGCGACAAGCCGGTGAAGGTCGTGCTGGACGGCGGAACGCTGGTCAACTGGATGACCTCCGCCACCCACGTCGCGCCTCAGGTCCCCCTCGCCATCGACGAGTTGGCGCACGGCAAGCCGCAGCGGATCGCACAGCAGTACGCGGGCGGCAAGCTCAGCCCGGCGGCGATGGGCCGGGTCGCGCACGGCCTCGTCTACGGCGTCTTCTGCAGCGAGTGGACGCCGTACGAGACGCCGGAGGAGGCCCTGGAGGGGGGCCGGAAGGCGTTCCCGTCCTACCCCCGCTCGGTGCTGGAGCAGGCGCCGCAGCTCACGTTCCTCCGGTCGGACTGCGACGTGTGGGACGTGCCCCCGGCGGACCCGTCGATCCGGGACGCCACCCGCGGTGACGTCCCGACGCTCGCCCTGTCCGGCGGTTTCGACGCCCAGACCGGCGCCGACAACGGGCCGTACGTCGCGCGGACGCTGCCCAACGCCACGGTCGTCACCGTCCCGTACGAGCCGCACGTGGTGTTCGCCACCTCGAAGTGCGCGCAGCAGATCGCCGTCTCCTTCTTCGACACGCCGGACGCGCCGGACACGGCGTGCCTGAAGGGCTTGGAGGCGCCCCGGTTCGAGATCGGGGAGCCCGGCTCCACCGGATAGCCGGCCCCGGCGGCGTCAGCCGCCCTGCATGGTCTCCTGCAGCCAGTCGAAGACGACCTCGCAGTGCAGCTGCGGCGCCATGGGAGAGCAGTGCAGCTGCGCGCCCTGCGCGGCCGTCAGCCGCAGGTAGTCCTTGGGCGAGGTGAGGGCGTCGTACATCTTGCGCGGCTGGCCGGGGTAGAACTGCTCGCCTTCGTAGTCGAGGACGAGGGTGGGGGCCTTGATGCGGGGGACGACGTCCGTGATCGCCAGGGCCTGGATGCGGGTCGCGGGGGTGTAGAAGTCCGTGAACAGCCGGCCCTGGCGGGCTTCGAGCATCGCGGGGATGGAGAACGGCTCGAAGCGCTTCTTCATCGTCGCGGCGGCCGAGGGGGGCAGCTCCGGGACGACCTCCTTGTTCCAGATGTCGTTCGTCTGCTGCTTGTCGGGCGTGAGGATCTGGCGGATCTCGGGTGGGAAGCCCAGCCACGGATCCACGCAGCCGGGCATCGCCACGAGTGCGGCGATCCGGCTTTCGAACGCCGCGGCCCGCGGCGCGAGGTCCCCCGCCATGCTGAGACCGGTCAGGGCGATCCGGTCCGGGTCCACGTCGGAGCGGGCCGTCAGCCAGTCGACGAGCGGGGTGACGACCTTCTCCCAGGTGGGGGTGAAGACGATCCGGTCGACGAACAGCAGCTGGCCCTGCCCCGGCCCGTCGTAGACGAGGGCGTTCCAGCCGCGTGCGAGGGCGGCGTTCACCCCGTACGTCCACATGTCGACGTTCTGGCCGTCGCTGCCGTTGGTCAGGATCACGGTGGGGCGCCGGGCGCCGGACGTGTCCGGGCGGAAGAACCACACGGGCAGCGGTGTCGTCCCGTACGGGACCTGCGCCTTGACCGCGGCGGGCTCGCACAGGTCGCAGAAGGTGTCCCAGGCCTTGCGGGCGGACCGGTACAACTGCTCCTCGCTGCCCGGCTCGTCGGAGCCGAGGACGAAGAACAGGGCCTGCGCGTAGTACTGGGAGGCGCGCAGGGACCGGAACCGCTTGGTCTGGTCGTCGGCCGGGGCACCGGGCGGCGGCCGGAGGAGCTGGTCGCCCAGCTTGCGGAACGTCTCCGCGTACGCCTGCGGGGACACGCCGGCGCCGTTGACGGCGTTGACCGCGGTCAGGACCTCGCCGACCTCGGCGGCGCCCGCCCCGGAGGCGCCGAGCGCCAGGAGCGCGCTGAAGTTGTACTCGGGATCCTTGAACAGCGTCATCGCGCCCGGGGTGATCCCGCCCGCGGCGCCGGTCGGCGAGGCGGAGCCGGCGGTGGGGGTGGGTGCAGGTGCTCCGGCAGGGCCTCCGCGGGCGCAGCCCGCCATGAGCGCGGCGCCGACGCCGGCGCCGACGGTGAGCACGGCGCGACGGGTGGTGTCGAAGGGACTCTCGCCCAGTCTGTGCTTCATGCCATCGGAACCTAGCGGCGGCCCCGGCGTGCGGCATCCGGTCGGCCGCCCGGAGTGGGGGCCGGGGCGCGGCGGCGTGTTGCGGAAGGCGGGCGAATCGCCAGGTCGCGGGCGCGTGCCCACCGGTCGGCCGCGGCCCCGCGGCCGGGGCGGCCCCACTGGGCCGACCGGAGGCGCCGGCGCCTCGGGCACCGGTGCGGGGCCGGGTCCGTCCGGCGTCCCGGCCGGCGCAGGGGGGCTACCCCTACCCCGGGTGGACCTGCTGCCCGGTGGTGGGTCAGCCCGCTGCCCCCATGGCCCAGTGGATCTTGAACGAGCAGGCTGGTGCACGTCCGCATCGCGAATGAAGGAACTGTCTGTGGTCACTCTGCATTCGGTGCGCCGCCGCGCGGCACGCACCACGGTCGTCGGAACGCTCGTCGCCGCGGCATGCGCCACCCTGCTGGCCGGAAGCGCCGGAGCCATCGTCAACGGATCCGACGCCGGCGAACCTTACCCGTTCATGGCGTCGATTCCGGAGTCGGCCCCGAAGTACGGGCTGTACGACGGGAACTGCGGGGCGACGCTGGTCGATCCGCGGTGGGTGCTGACGGCGGCCCACTGCGTGCAGGGCGACGGGCTGGAGCTGGACGGCACCGTCCGGATCGGCAGCGGCCACCGGAAGTCCGGAGGGACCGTACGGGCCATCGACCGGATCGTCGTCCACCCCGGCTACGTCAACGGCGGGGGCACGGCCGTGAACAAGCACGACATCGCGCTGGTCCGCCTGGACCGCCCGGTTGCCGAGAAGCCGGTCGGCCTCGCGGAACGGGCCGGCCGCCCGGGCACCCCGACCCGGATCCTGGGCTTCGGGACCACCGTGGACACCCGTCTGGAGTTCGCGGAACGGCTGCAGGAGCTGGAGACAAGGATCGGAGCCGAGGCGGAATGCGCGCCCGGCTACGCGGACCGGACGCGGCTGTGCACGGTCAGCCGGGTCCCCAGGGCGATGGCGTGCTTCGGGGACTCCGGCGGACCGCAGCTGCAACGGGGCAGGCACGGGCGGTGGGAGCTGGTCGGGGTCACCTCGGGTCCCGGCGCCCCGGGGGTCGCCTGCTCGGAGGGGCCCGGCCTCTACGGCAGCGTGCCCGTCTACGCGGACTGGATCCGGAAGACCGTCAGGCGCACCGCCTGACGGACCGCCGGCCGCCTCTGACGGCTGCCGCACCGGGGGGTGCGCGTGCCGGAGCGGCGTACCGGGGCGGCGGCCAGCCTCCTCCGTGGGCAACCTCGACGGCGGACAGCAGCTGGCCTCATTGCCGCCTACCGTCGTCCGCAGGCGAAGACGGCGAGCGGGGAGCGACGTGACGATTCTGGTGACCGGTGCGACGGGGACTCTGGGGCGCCTCGTGGTCGAGCGGCTGCGGCAGGACGGCGAACGGGTGCGCGCACTCACGCGTACGCCGGACGCGGCGGTTCTGCCCGACGGTGTCGAGGCGGTGGGCGGCGACCTCACACGCCCCCAGACGCTGGCGGCCGCGTTCGACGGGGTCCGCGCCGTGCACCTGCTCGGCGCGACCGGCCACGACCACACCCCGCTGGAGACGGGCCCACAGGTCATGTCCATGGCCGCCGCAGCCGGAGTCCGTCGGCTCACGGTGCTGTCCGCCGGCGAGGAGGGGCCGTTGGAAGCGGCCGTGCGGGCGAGCGGCCTGGAGTGGACGTTCGTGTGGCCGATCGACTTCATGGCCAACACGCTGGGGTGGTCCGCGGCCATCCGCACGGCGGCCGAGGTCCGCGAGCCGTACGCGGACCGCCGGACCGCCTCGGCCGACGAGGCGGACGTCGCCGACGTCATCGCCGCCGTGCTCACCGGCGGGGGCCACGTGGGCCGGCGGCTCGTCGTGTCGGGACCCGAAGCACTCACCCCCGCCGACAAGGTGTCCGCCATCGCGGCGGCCACCGGCCGGGCGATCCGCTTCACCGGGCTGACCGACGAGCAGGCCCGCCGGCAGTGGAGGGCGGAGGGCTGGCCCGAGGAGGGCATCGAGTTCATGCTGCGCATGTGGGCCGCCGTCCCCGACACCGTGGCCGAGGTGACCACGGCCGTCGAGGAGGTCCTGGGCCGCCCGCCGCGCACGTTCGCCCGGTGGGCCGCCGCACACGCCGCAGCCTTCCGCCCCTGACCGCGCTCATCAGCCGTCGTGCGGCCGGCCGTCCAGGCGGCGGAGGATCGTCTCGGCTTGTGGCCGCCGAGCACGCTGCGTCGGACCGCGTCGCCGAAGGCCTCGGTGTCGCGCGGGGCGCGGTCGGCCTGCATCGCGGCCAGGGCGGTGATGCGCTCCTCGGCGTTGCCCTCCCGGAACCGGCGCAGCACGTCCGCCGGTTCGAGCGCCCGCTCCTCGGCGAGGCGGCGGGCCCGGGAGACCGCCTCCTCCACCGCCCAGATGCACTGCGGGCTGTCGCGCTGTCCAGCAGGACCTGCGCCTCGGCGCGCAGCCGCCGCGCCGAGGCCGTGTCCTCCTGCTCGCCCCTTCTGGCGGACGGTGTCAGGACGGCTCCTCGCCTTCGCCCTCGCCCTCGCCCTGTCGGCCCTGGGCCCGCTTGGCCACTACCGCGGCCGCCGCGGCCGCGCTGGCGGCGAAGGCCAGGGCGAGCATCCACCGCTGGTCGAAGGTGTGGCCGGTGGCGTGGTCGAGGGAGTAGCGGCCCGGGCCGGCGAGGCCGATGGCGGCGGCGGTGAACCCGAGGAAGGCCGGGTACTCGTACCCGCCGGACTGGGCGAAGAACCCGGCCGGGGCGTGGACGGACACCGCTCCCGCCATGGCGCCGGCGGCGGCCGCGCCCGCCGCGGGGGTGGCGAGGCCGAGGACCAGCAGGGCCCCGCCGCCGGCTTCGCCGAGCCCGGCGGCGAGGGCGCTGCGCCGTCCGGGGGTGAAGCCCATGTGCTCCATGGCGGCGGCGGTCTTGTCGAGGCCGCCACCGCCGAACCAGCCGAACAGCTTCTGTGTGCCGTGCGCCATCAGCACGGCGCCCGTCCCGGCGCGGAGGGCCAGCAGAGCGAGGTCGCGTCGGTTGATCCATGTCATCGGAGTTCTCCCTGGTACGGCGGGGCACGATGCCGGGGACATTCCTATCCCCGTACGCCGCCGGCAGCCCGCGCCCCGGTCCACGTCCGCCCGGACGGGTGCCGCCCGTGCAGGCCCGGCCGGGGCGGGCCCGCGCGGGAGGTCAGGGCGTGCGGGGCGGGGTGAGGGGGCCGGCGGTGTGGGTGAGGATCTCCTTCGCCAGGCGTTCCTCCACTGCTGCGGGGAGCGTGTGCCCCATGCCGTCGACCATCACGAGGCGGGCGCCCGGGATGGCCGCGGCGGTGGCCTCGGCGTGCGGCGGCGGGAACATGGGGTCGCGGGTGCCGTGGAGGACCAGGGTGGGTGCGGGGACCGCGGCCAGGTCCGCGGTGGTGAAGGTGTCCCCCGCGGAGCCGGCGAGGGTGTGGTTCAGCCCGGCGGTGATGTCCTCGGCCCGCCGGTGGACCCGTTCCTCCATCGCGCGGTACTCCGCCTCGTCGTACGGGAGGTCCGGACCGTGGAGCACCCGCCACAGCGGCATGCGGGCGGTGAGGTACGCCTCCAGGCCCGTCCCGGGCTCGGGGAACGACGTGGCGAGGGCCGCGAGCAGTTCCGGCACCGGCGGGGGGAGCTCGTCCGGCAGCGGGGCGAGGCCGGCCAGGGCGCGCCGGACCGCGCCGGCGGTGTCCGTGCCGAGCGGCTGGGAGGACAGGCTCGTCAGGGTCAGGACGCGGTGCGGGGCGGTCAGGGCGAGCCGCTGGGCGAGGACGCCGCCGAGGGAGGCCCCGACCAGATGGGCCCGCTCCACGCCGAAGCCGTCCAGGACGGCGAGGGCGTCCGCGGCGAGGTCGGCGACGGTGTACGGGTGCGCGGCGTAGTCCACGCGGGAGGAGAGGCCCGTGTCGCGGTGGTCGTAGCGGATGACCCGGCGGCCGCCCGCGACGAGGCGGTGCACGAGGCCGTCGTTCCACTGGACGCCCTGCGCCTGCGCTCCCATCAGCAGCAGTACCACCGGGTCGTCGGGAGTTCCGAACTCCTGCGCCCAGAGCCGGACGTCGCCGGCGTCTATGATCTTCTCCTTATTTTCCTGCATGGTCGTTCAGGTTAATGGCCGGGTGCGGTGGCGCGCCAGCCGATATCTCCTGCACGTCGGTGGTTGGACGCCGCCGATCGCCACCGGGCACTCTGATCCGTATGGCTGGAGTCAAGGGACAGGTGCAGAAGCGGGGCGTGGAGCGCCGGCGGGCGATGGTCGACGCGGCCATCGAGCTGTTCGCCCGGCACGGGGTGCGGGGCACCGGTGTCGCGGCGGTCGCCGCGCAGGCGGGCGTGACCCCGTCCGCCCTGATCCACCACTTCGGCAGCAAGGACGGCCTCGTACGGGCCGTGCTGCAGGAGGCGGACCGGCGGGCCCTGGAACGGCTGTCGATCCCCGCGGACGCCGCGCCCACACTGCGGCAGGCGGTCGACTGGCTCATCCGGGACGCCGAGCACACCGCCGCCGCCGAACGGGAGCTCGCCGCCCTGCACACGGCCCTGACCGCCGAGAACCTGGATCCCGCCTCTCCCCTGCACACGTGGTTCCGGGACCGCGGGCGGGCGCTGCGCTGCCACTTGGCGGCGGTGTTCACACGGGCCGCGGCCGACGGGACGGCGCGGCCCGTGCCGGACGCGGAGGCGCTGGCCGCCGAGGTGGCGGCCTTTCTGGAGGGCTCCCACCTGCTGTGGCTGCTCGACCCGGAGCGCATCGACCTGGTCGCCCTCCAGCGCGGCTACTTCGACGGCCTCGTCGCCCGCCTTGCGCCGGAGCCTTCCTGACCCTCCGGCGCGGGGGCGGGACGGGTGGCGGGGCTCAGCGGAGGGCGGCCGCGAGGTCGCTGCACGCCTCGGCGCACGAGCGGCAGGCCTCGGCGCAGAGGCGGCAGTGCTCGTGCTGGTCTGCGTGGGCCGCGCATTCGTCCGCGCAGGCCCGGCAGGCGACGGCGCAGGCCGTCACGAGGGCGTGGGCGATGTCGGGGTTGTAGCCGGTGTGCCGGGACAGGACGGCGGCCGTGGCGGTGCAGATGTCGGCACAGTCCATGTCGGTGCGGATGCACTTGGTGAGGTTGCCGACCATCCCTTCGGCCAGACACGCGTCGGCACAGGCGGTGCAGGCCTGCGCGCAGGCGATGCACTCCTCGATGCAGCGGGCGAGCCTGTCCTGGTCGACGTCTCCGAGGTCGGCGGGGTAGCTGTGCAGCATGTCCTTGACGGGCGCGTTCATGGTGAGGGCCCTCGCTTTCCCGCCGCCGGCCGGAGGGAGCCGCGCCTTCGGGGGAACCGTGCGGCGGCTTACGGCCAGGATCGCCCCGCGGCGCGGGATCCGCCCGGCGAGCCGGGCGCCATCCGGGGCGGCCGAAGCGGCGGGCCGCCCCCAGCGGGGCCGCCGCGCCGGTCGCCAGGAGGAGGCCCCCTCCATGAGCAGCGGCGGCTGCCGGCCGAACCAGTCGATGCCCCCGACGACCGCCTGGTCCGGTACCCGCAGCGCGATGCAGCCGCGGAGCAGGTCCACGCCGTGCGCCAGCGGGTTGGCCTCGGCCGGGGCGCGGGCCCGGCCGGGCGGGTTCTGCAGCGGGAAGAACTGCCGGAGAGGAACATCAGCGGCATCACCACCAGGCCGAGGAGCATGTGGAACACCTCGGGCCGGGTCAGGCCCCCAGGGCGAAGGGCAGGGACAGGGACAGGGGTGCCGCGTTTTCCGGACTCCTGTTCTCAGCGGTTCGGGAGGCCGATTCCGGCGGCGCGCAGCCTCGCCTCGACGAGCGCGTTCAGCCGGGCGACGGCCGGCGCCTCGTCCTCCCGATGGCGGTTGACCATCCCATAGCGGGCGGCGGCGTCCGTCCGCGACCGCAGGCCGTCCGGCACCGACAGCCGGGCGGGGTCGGCCAGCAGCCTGTCGGCCAGTGCGTCTGCCAGTTCCCCGATGCGGGGGTCGTCCGGGTGCCAGGACCGCGCGTCCCAGCCGCGCTTGGTCAGCTCGCCGTACTCCGGATCGCCGGCCAGCTGTTCGAGCCGGGCCAGGAAGTCGTCGAAGATCTCCGGGATGAGCGCCCGGGACAGCACCAGGGCCTCGCGTTGCGCGGCCACGTAGTCCGGGCGGAAGCCGAGGCCGGCGAGCCGTTCCAGGACCTCGCAGGCCCGGTCGGGCAGCAGGGCCCGGTCGCCGTGGGCGAGCCGGTGCAGGGTGTCGCGCCGGGCGGTCAGCTCCGCGATCTGCTCCGTGAGCCGGCGTCGGACGTCGTCCAGGGCCGCGGCGAACCGCTCGGGGTCGGCGTCGAGCAGGCCCGCCGTCTCGGCCAGCGGTACGCCGGCCCCGGCGAGGGTCCGTACCCGGATGAGCCGGAGCAGGTCGGCCGACCCATAGCGCCGGTAGCCGGAGCTGTCGCGCCGCGGCTCGGGGACGAGGCCGAGCCGGTGGTAGTGCCGCACCGTCTTGATCGTGACGCCGGCGAATGCCGCCGCCTGGCCGATGGTGAGCCCGTCCGCCATCGCCTCAGCCCCCGTCCCGCCACGGGGCGGCTGCCTGCGCGCTGGCGTCGTCGTCCTGTTCGTGTGCGGTCACGGTCACACGGGCGAGCGTACCGCTCGCCTGTCCGCCCTCATCAGCCGCCCCGAATCCGGGCGTTGACCTTGACCTGGGGTCAGGGTGCACGCTCGTCGCAACGCGCCGCCGGGCCGGCGGACAGCCGCTGCCGAGAGAGACGAGGAACCACCATGAGCGAGTCCCGCAACACCCCGAAGGCCTCCGCGGCCGGTCCCGACCGCCCGGAGCTGCGGAAGGCCATGGAGGAGATCGTCGCCTCCGGCATCATCGGGGTGCAGCTGCGCGTGCGCGACGAGCGGGGCGAGTGGGCCGGCAGTGCCGGTGTCCGCCGGCTGGGCGAGCCCGGCGAACCGCCGCTGGAAGGGCACTACCGGATAGGCAGCAACACCAAGACGTTCACCGCCGTTCTGGTGCTGCAACTGGCGGCCGAGGGCAGGATCGGGCTGGACTCCCCCGCGGCCGCGTACCTGCCGGAGTTCGGCCTCGACACGCGGATCACCGTGCGGATGCTGCTGCAGCACACCAGCGGGGTGTTCAACCACACCGGGGAGTACGGCGAGGACGGGAGGGTCGAGGCGGGGATCCCCTCGACGGTCTCGGGCAGGGAGTGGGTGGACGGGCGGTTCACCGCGTACCGGCCCGAAGACCTGGTGCGGTTGGCGCTGTCGAAGCCCGCGCGGTTCGAGCCGGGGACCGGCTGGAGCTACTCCAACACCAACTACGTGCTGGCCAGGCTGCTGGTGGAGCGGGTCGGCGGCCGCTCCTGCGCCGAGGAGACGCAGGAGCGGATCGCCGCGCCGCTCGGCCTGACGGGCACCGTCGTGCCCGGCGGCGATCCGGAGGTGCCCGCACCGCACGCCCACGGCTACTACCGGTACGAGGACGCGGGCCGGGAGGTGACCGTCGACGTCACCCGCCAGAACCCGTCGTGGGTCTCGGCGGGCGGCGACATGGTCTCCACCACCCGCGACCTCCAGTGCTTCGTGTCCGCACTGGTGTCGGGCGAGCTCCTGCCTGCCCCGCTGCTCGCCGAGATGTGCGCGCCGCATCCGGAGAGCGGCTTCGGGCTGGGCATCCGCGTGCAGGAGACGGGAGCGGGCGGCACGGTGCTGTTCCACAACGGCGGCCACAGCGGCCACGCGGCGCTGATGTACAGCACGCCGGACGGCAGGAGGACCCTGACCGCGGGGGTGAACTACGTGGACGACGCCGCGCTGTCCCTGGCCGGGGCGTTCCGGACGGCGCAGCAGCGGCTCGTCGAGGCGGTGTTCGGCAGCGGGCGGGCCTGACCGGACACCGGGGCGGCCGGGGCGGCGGGGCGTGCGGGCGGGCTACCGGCTCGCGTACGGCAGCAGGGCCATCTCGCGGGCGTTCTTGATCGCGGCGGCGAGCTGCCGCTGCTGCCGGGCGGTGACCCGGGTGACGCGGCGGCTGCGGATCTTGCCGCGGTCGGAGATGAACTTCCTCAGCAGGTCCGTGTCCTTGTAGTCGACGGAGGTGATGCCGGCGGCGTCGAGCGGGTTCGGCCGGTTCGCGGGCGGCTTGCGGAGGTGGGGGCGGCGGGTCATGCGGGCTCCTTGGGGTTCGTCGGGTGTCGGGGGCGGTGTCAAGAGACGGGGTCGAGGAGGGCGTCGAAGGCGGCGGGCAGTTGGCGCCACGATCCGGGCCCGGCCGCGTATTCGGCGTCGGTGAGCAGGCACGACTCCAGGAGTCGCTGGAGTCCCTGCCGGTCGAGCCCGGGCGAGGTGAAGACCAGGTGCTGGCAGCGGTCGCCGTGTTCGGGGTGCCAGTCGAGAGAGGCGGCCGCCCGGCGCATCGGGGGGACCAGCTCCCATGCCGCGTCCGGCAGGGACGCCAGCCAGGGGCCGGCGTTCTCCACGCACAGGGCGCCGCCGGCGGCGTCCCAGGCGAGGAGGGTGTCGGGGCGGTCGGCGAGCCAGAACCGGCCGCGGCTGCGGGCGGCCGCGCAGCAGAGGTCTTCCAGGGCCTCGTAGAGGCGCTCGGGGTGGAAGGGGCGGCAGCCGTGCCAGACGAAGGTGGTGACGCCGGCCTCCTCCGCCTCCTGGGGAAGCAGGGCGCAGGCCGGGTGCTGGGCGGCGGCCGCCGCTTCCACGTCGAAGCCGGCCAGGGCGAGTTCGGCCAGGTCGGGGGAGTCGGCGTCCACCCGTCGGGCGGTCGGGTGGAGCTGGGCGAGCAGGGCGCGGTCGGCGTCGTCGGCCTCTCCGCTGTCGACGAGGGCCAGCACGGGCGCGTACTCGAGCTGCCTCGCCCAGGTGTCCCCCACGGTGCGCTGGTCGGTCGCGGCCGCGGCGAGCCCCGCCTCGGCGAGGTCGTCGCCGTTGACGAGGTACGGAAGGACGAGCGCCGGGTCGACCGCGGTGACCACCCCGGTCAGCCGGAGGGCGTCGCTGCCGTGTGCCGCGACGGCCTCCGCCATGGCCTTGGGCTCGACCGAGTCCCAGAGTTCGACGACCGCGAGGCGGGTGAGTCGGCCGGCGGCGAGGCGTTCGAGTTCGGGGACCAGGTCCTCGCGCAGGGCGCAGCAGGCGCAGTCGTTGACGAGGGGGGCCTCGCCGCGGGAGATCTCGCCCGAGGCGTCGCGGACGACGCGCAGGACGGTGCCGGCCGGCGCCGTGGCCAGGTCGTGGTGGAGGGCGACGCTGTCGGGGACGGTGCGCAGCAGCCGGTCGACGACCTGCCTGCGTGCGTCGCAGTGGAGTCCGCCGACGATGACGACGGGCAGGGGCAGGGTCACGCCGAACTCCCGTAGCGGCGCTGGAAGCGCTCGACGCGCCCGGCGGTGTCGAGGACGCGGGCCGTGCCGGTGTAGAAGGGGTGGCTCCGCGAGGAGATCTCGACGTCGATGACGGGGTAGGTGTTGCCGTCCTCCCACTCCACCGTCTTGTCGCTGGTGGCGGTCGAGCGGGTGAGGAAGGCGAAGTCGGCGGCCTTGTCGCGGAAGACGACGGGGCCGTAGGCGGGGTGGATTCCGGGCTTCACGGCAGTGCCTTTCGTACGGGGTGGCGGTCCGGCGGGCGGGCCGGCCGGGGCGGGTACCGGGTCAGCGCTCTTCGCGGAAGTCGACGTGCCGGCGCACCACCGGGTCGAACTTGCGCAGGACCAGGCGGTCGGGGTCGTTCCGGCGGTTCTTGCGGGTGACGTAGGTGTAGCCGGTCCCGGCCGTGGAGCGGATCTTGACGATCGGGCGTGTTTCGTTGCGAGCCATGCCGCTACTATACGGGAATGGAAATCGTTTCCAATAACAACGTCGAGAGAGGCCGGTAACACCTTGTCCGCCCACTGCCAGCTCACCGGGGCCCGTCCCGGCTTCGGCAACACCGTCTCCCACTCGCACCGGCGCACCTCCCGCCGCTTCGACCCGAACATCCAGAGCAAGCGGTACTGGCTGCCGAGCGAGAGGCGGTACGTCCGCCTGACCCTCAGCGCGAGGGCCGTCAAGACAGTCGACTCCATCGGCATCGAGGCCGCGGTGGCCCGGATCCGCGCGCGGGGCGGGAAGGTCTGATGGCGAAGAAGAGCAAGATCGCACAGAACGAGAAGCGGAAGGCCCTCGTCGCCCGGTACGCCGTCCGGCGCGCCGAGCTGAAGGAGATCCTCCGCAGGCCCTCCTCCACCGATGCCGAGCGGCGCGCGGCGCTGGCGGAGCTGGCACGGCAGCCGCGCGACGCCAGCCGCACCCGCGTGCGCAACCGCGACGCCGTCGACGGCCGGCCCCGGGGCTACCTTGGGAGGTTCGGGCTCTCCCGGGTCCGCATGCGGGAACAGGCGCACGCCGGCTTCCTCCCCGGAGTGACCAAGTCCTCCTGGTAGCCGCCTCACCGGGGACGCCGGGCCCGCCCTCCGGACGCCTCGCGCATCCGGAGGGCGGGCCCGGGCCGACAAGGAGGGTGGGGGCTGTCCCAAAGGAGGCGCCATGGCACGTGAACCGCAGACCCCGTACTGGGCACCCGCGCCCGACGGGGGGCGGGTGGGGGAAGCCGTCTGCACCCACCTGGGGGAGGCGGTCCTCCGTCCCGTCCGCCACGCGGGAAAGGGATGTGAGGACTGCGCGGCCCGGGCCCCGCGGGTCGGGCTGCTGCGGTGCCTGACGTGCGGCCACGTCGGCTGCTCCGACAGCTCACCGGGGCAGCACGCGCACGCCCACGCCGAGGCGTCCGCGCACCCCGTCGCGCAGTCCTGCACCAGCGGCGCCGAATGGGCCTGGTGCTATCCGGACGGCCTGTACCTCGTCCCGGCCGCCCCTGCGCCGCAGTGAGCGCGGGCGTTCGGCACCGCCGCCGCCCCTCCTCAGGCCCCGGCGGCGCCGTTCCCGTAGGGGCGGGAGACCGCATGCAGCGCCTCGCGCAGGCCCGGCGGCCGGACCGCGGGCGCGGGCAGGCGGTGCGCCGGCCAGCCGGGTCCCGCGAGGAGGACGAGGGGCGCCGTACGGGCCCCCCTCAGGCCGAAGCCCGTCTCCGCGACGCGCCGTGCCAGGACGGCGTCCGCGGTGGAGCGGCCCTGCGACCACAGCACCACGGCCGCCGGGCTCGAGCGCCGCACGGCCGCGAGCAGCGCCTCGGCCGGTACGGACGCCCCCAGCATGCGCGTCGGCAGGGCCCGCTCGGCCAGTCCTGCCACCAGCGCCTCCAGCGGGAGGGTGTGCTGCTCCTGCGGCATGCACGCCAGCAGGACCGGCGGCGCGGCGACGGCCGGCGGCCCGTCGGCGGACACGGTGCGCAGCACCGTCGAGACGTGCCAGGACAGCAGGTGCTCCACCTCCACGTACCGTTCCCCCGAGTCGTGCAGCGCCGGTGCCATCACCTCCTCCCAGGCGGTGACGGTGCCGTGGTCCCGCACGGCGTCGCGCAGGACCGCCTCCACGGCCGGGCTGTCGAGGCGGAGGGCGGCCCGGGCCAGGCCCCGGCACTCCGCGCGCACGGTGCCGGGGGCGCGGGCGTGCGCCGGCCCCGGCCGGTGCCCGCCCCCGGCGCCGGTGGACGGCCGCCGCGCGTACGCCGCGGCCGGCGGTACGGCCGCCGCGGGGGCCGGGGCCGCGCCGCGGCGGGCGGCACGGGCAGCCCGGGCCGCCTCGGCAGGCGGGACACCGGAGGCGGTGAGCCGGCACATCTCCTCCAGCATCGCCACGTCGCGGGGCGCCCAGCGCCGGTGGCGTCCCTCCTCGCGATCCTCCGGCGCCCGTACCGCTTCTCCCAGGAGCGCACCGTGGTCGGCGACACCCCCAGGCGGCGCGCGACCGCGCCGGTCGGCATGCCGTACCGCTCCTGCTGCGGTGGCCGGCCGGTGTGCGGCGAGGCCATCGTCAGCCCCAGAGGCGTGCGACGAAGAAGGCCGCGACCATGGCCGCGCCGATGACGACGAGCGCGAGGAAGGCGCCGGGGTGCTCCCAGGGGCCTCCGTCCGCGCGCTCCCGGTGGGCGGATGCGGTGGATCCCTCGGCCGGAGGAGTCTCCCCCGGCGGCGTCCTGAGGTTCGACATGGTCCCTCCTGGGTGGATGGTGGGGCGGTTCAGGGGGCCGCGTGCGCGGGCTGCGGGTGCCAGGGCGGTGCCGTGAGGGGTGTCGCGGGTGCCGCCGGGGCGAGCAGTCGGTCCAGCAGGGCCGATACCGCGGCGCCCGGGTCTCCGGGCCGGGGCAGCGGCGGGGGGCTCCCCTGGACGGCGCGGGCGGCGAAGCCCGTGTCCAGGTGGGGGAAGCGGGCGTCGACGACGGCCACCCGCCGCTTGCGCAGCTCGCGGGCGAGGACGCCGAGCCAGCAGGCCAGCGCGGCCTTGGAGGCCGCGTAGTCGGCCGTACCGGCCGGCGGGGTGTCGACGACGGCGCCGGTCAGCGCGGCGAGGAAGCCGCCGTCGGCGACGACGGGGGCGGCGCCCCGCAGGACCGCCATGGGGCAGAGGGCGTTCACGGTGATCAGGTGCTCGGCGGCGGCGTTCGACACGTGGGCGGCGGGGCCGAAGGCGGCGACGCCGACGGCCACCAGGACGCCGTCCAAGCCGCCGAGGGCCTCGGCCGCCCACGGGGCCAGGTCGGAGCAGCCCTGGAGGTCGTAGGCGTCGATGCGGCGGGCCGGGCCGCCGGTTCCGGCCGCCAGGTCCGCGAGGCGGCGGCGGTCACGGCCGGCGAGGGCGGTCCGGCAGTTCCTGCCGTCCAGCCCGCGTACGGCGAGGGTGCCGAGGTCGCCCGTGGCGCCGACCACCAGCACGCGGGCGCCGTCGCCGGGCATGGTCACCTCCTCGGCAGCTCGGCGGGCCGGGCGGCCGCCGGGCCGAGCCGGGGCCGGCCCGCCGTCTCGCGGGCGGCCTGGTCGGGGTGGCGGCGCCGCCAGTACGGGTTGTCGTGCGGAAGGCCCCCGCTGACCCGGCCGTACATGCCGAACGTCATGATCAGCAGGCCCATGAGGAAGCTGAAGAAGACGTTGGAGAGGCCGAAGTCGAGGATGTTGCCGGGGCGCCCGATGAGGAACAGGTGCAGGAACCCGCTGGCGAGGAACAGCACGCCGACCGCGATGTTGACGGAGGAGGCGACGTTGCCGCCGATGAGGGCGGCGGCGACCAGGAGCAGTCCGAACACGACCGAGACGGTGCTCAGCAGTCCGTTCGTGGACAGGCCGGCGATCTGGCGGCCGGCGGTGTCGAAGGCGGAGAGGCTGTCGGCGTAGCCGAGGCAGCCGAAGAGGAGGAGCAGGAGGCCGCACAGGGCGGCGCCGATCCGGTAGACCCTGTTGAGGGGGTGGTCGACCGGAAGTTCGTCACGCAGGCTCATGGGTCCTCCCGTGGATGGCTGCATACCGGCCCCGAGGACTCCAGGCTGGGCCGCGGCCGCAAACAGGGAAAGTCGCAGTGATTCTGCACCGTTTTGCCCGCTTTGCACCCTGCCTTCGGTGTGCGGTCCGGCTCAGGGCGGCGGAGGGGCGGCGGCGTGCACGGCGCGGTGGACGGCGCGCGCCAGCCGTGCGCCCCACACGGAGCGGGGGCCGGCGAAAGCGTGGGCCTCCTCGCCGCCGCGCGGGGTCCTGGCGGCGACGCACACGGCGTCCGTGGGGGTGCCCGAGCAGTCGTATCCGGCGTCGAGCAGCGCCTGCACCTTGGCCTCGGTGGCGGTCGCGACGGCGTTGACGAGCGCGGCATCGGTCAGGGCGACGGGAAGCGCCACCACGATGTTGACCGTGCCCGGTGGCGGCGCCGCGGCGGCGCCCTGCGGGGGAGCGGCCGCCCAGCCCCGCACGCCGAGCCCCGCGGTGGCCACGGCCTCCGCGCCCGCGTCGTCCGCGTGGCCGTACGCGCGGACGTCGGCCGCCGTCATCAGCCCGACCCCGGGCCCGCGGATGCCCGCCTCCCGGGCGAGTTCGGCGAGATGGCGTTCCGGATCGGTGCGCCGGTAGCCGTGCGAGACCTGGGCGTTGAGGACCCAGGCCCGTTCGCCGATGCCGCCGCCGAGGACGGCGCTGCTGATCATCCGCCAGCCCGCCCCGGCCCGCCACAGCAGGCCGTGCAGCCGCTCGCCGTCCTCCAGGCGGTCGAGCGGCTGCACGGGCAGCAGGCCGGTCGCGGAACGGGGCGGCGGAATGACGGCGGGCACCGGAGGACTCCTTGCGGGGCGTGGACCGGCTGATCGTACGCCGCGGCCCGCCGCCCGCCCGGCGGGGGGCCGGAGCGGTGGGGGCCCGCCCCCTCCCCGCGGCGGGGGCGGGTCCCGCCCCCGCTACTTCGGCATCAGGACGGTGTCGATGATGTAGACGTTGGCGTTCGCCGTCCTGACGTTGCCGCACACCACCGCGGCGGTGCCGTTGACCTTGTAGGACTCGCCCGAGCCCGCGGTGGTCACCATGCCCTTCTGGAGGGTTTCGAAGGAGCCGTTCTGGAGCTGCCGGGGCGTGAGCCTCTCCCCGACGACGTGGTAGGTGAGGATCTTCGTCAGGGCCGCCTTGTCGGCGAGGACCTTGTCGAGGTCGGCCTTCGGGATCTTGGCGAAGGCGTCGTTGGTGGGTGCGAAGACGGTGATGTCCTGCGCGTTGTTCAGGGTGTCGACGAGGCCGGCCTGCTTCACGGCGGCGACCAGGGTGGACAGGGCCGGGTTGTTGGAGGCGGCGGTGGCGACCGGGTCCTTGGCCATGCCGTCGAAGGAGCCGGCGCCTTCCTTGGGCACGCCGGCGCAGGCCGGGCCGAACGGCCGGCCGCCGGTCGCCCCGCCGTCCATCGGGGTGCTGCCGGCGGTCGCGGCGGCACCCTCGGCGCCCGCGGAGGGGGCGGCCTGGGTGCCGCTGCCGGAGTCGGTGCACGCGGCGAGGGAGAAGGGCAGGACGGCGGCGGCAGCGACGGCGACCGCGGTACGGCGGATGCGGATGGTGTTCATGAGCTTGTACTCCTTCAATGACCGTTCGTCGGGTTCCGGGTGGTCGGGGGGTGGTGCTCCGGCCGGGTCCGCGGGCAGACCGGCCGGTGGTCTAGGGGACGGTGACGAAGACGCTGTGCCGGCCGCTCGCCCCGTCGGGCACGGTGCGGGTGCGCTCCTCGGTCTGCACCCGGCCGGTGCCGTCGGTGGCGCGGACGGTGAGGGTGTGTCCGCCGGGATCGGCCTCCCAGCGGTAGGCCCACTGCCGCCAGGTGTCCGCGCCTGTCGGAGCCGCGAGGTCGGCGTCCCGCCAGGGCCCGTCGTCGACGCGGACCTCGACCCGGGCGATGCCTCTGCGCTGGGCCCAGGCAACGCCTGCGACGGTGACCGGCCCGGCGGCGGGGCGGGCGAAGGGCTTGGGGGTGTCAATGCGGGACTGGGTCTTGACCGGCGCCCGCCGGCTCCACCCCCGCCGGACCCAGTAGGGGTCGTAGGCGTCGAAGGCGGTCAGTTCGATGTCGGTGATCCACTTGCAGGCGGAGACGTAGCCGTAGAGGCCGGGTACGAGCATCCGGACGGGGAAGCCGTGCTCGAAGGGGAGCGGCTCGCCGTTCATGCCGACGGCGAGCATCGCGTCCCGCCCGTCCATCAGCTCCTCGACCGGGGAGCCGAGGGTCATGCCGTCCGCGGAGCGGGCCACAAGTTGGTCGGACCTGCCGCCTTGGGACGGCGGCCGCACGCCCGCCTCCCGCAGGAGGGCGGCGAGGGGGACGCCGAGCCAGCGGGCCGTGCCGGTGTAGGGGCCGCCGACCTCGTTGGAGACGCAGGTGAGGGTGATGTCGCGTTCGATGAGGGGGCGGGCCAGGAGATCACCGAAGGAGAGGGTGCGGGGGCGGGCGACGCCCTCGCCGTGGATCCGCAGGCGCCAGGTCCCGGCGTCGATCCTCGGCACGACGAGCGCGGCGTCGACGCGGTAGAAGTCGCGGTTGGGCGTGGTGAACGGGCTGATGCCCTGCACCCCGAGCCGTGCGCCGGCCGGGACGGGCGGGGCCGGGGAGGCCGGCGGCGGAAGGACCACGGCGTTGCGGGAGGCGGTGGCGTCCTGCCCCTGCCGGGAGGCGAGGAGGCGGCCCAGCGCCCCGGCCGAGGCGGAGGCGACGGCGGTGGCGGCCGCCGCGGTGAGGAAGCCCCGCCTGTCCCAGCCCTCCCGCCCGTTCCCGGCCGGCCCGTCCGGCGGGGTGCTCGAGGCCCGCGCGGTCAGGAAGCGGAGGGCGGCCGCCCCGGCCGCCGCGCCGGCGAGCGAGGGGAGCGCGTCGCCGAGGCCGGCGGCGTCGGGACGGCTCAGCGCCGCGGCGGCGCCGACCGCCCCGAAGAGCAGGACGCCGGCCGCCGCAGCACGCCGGCGGCGCAGGCCCAGTACGCCGAGGGCGGCGGCGGCGATCGCGAGGACACAGAGGATTCCGAGCCGGAGGACGTCCTTGTCGTCCTCCCCGAAGGCGCGGACCGCGAAGTCCTTCACCGCGGCCGGGGCCAGGTCCACCAGCGCACCGCCCACGGCCGTCACCGGGCCGGCGGCCGGCCGGACCGGGCCGGCCGCCAGCTCGGCGGCGGCGAGCGCCGCGGATGCGGCCAGGAGTCCGGCCAGGGCGCCGGGGGCGACGCGGGCGAGGGTGCTGCGGAAGCTGCTCACGTACGGGATTCGGCGGCACCCGCCCGGCGGATTGGTCGTACACCCGAAAGAGTGACAACCCGCGTCCGTGCCGCCCCGGGGCTCGACGGCCGGCCTCGCAGGCGGTCCCCTCGCCGACCTGGGCGGCCCCCCTCTTCCCTCCTCCCCCTCACCCGACCGGGCCGTCCTGAGTTGGCGAAGACGGCGAAGTGCCCTCCCATCCGTACGGGCGTCCGCTACGAAGAACACGCGACACACCGCACGTTTCGACTCCGGGCCCCGTCCCGCCACCCGGCAGGGGCGGCCCCGCGCCGACGACGAGGACAAGGACCGGCATGCGATGGACACCCCTCCCCCGGGCGGCCTGCCCCGGCGGCCCCTCCCCCTCCTCACCCCGACCGGAGCCCGGCCGGTGAACCAACCGCTCCCCTTCGGCCCCGGCCCCACCCGCGGCGGGGCCGACCCCGCCGAGCTCATGCAGCGGGTCGCCCACGGCGACAAGCAGGCCTTCTCCGCGCTCTACGACGACCTCGCGCCCCTCGTCCACGGAATCGTGACCAGGGTCGTACGCGACCGCGCGCAGTCGGAGGAGGTCGCCCAGGAGGTCATGATCGACCTGTGGCGGCAGGCCGCCCGGTACCGGCCCGACGCCGGGAGCGTGACCACCTGGGCCGCGACCATCGCGCACCGCCGGGCGGTCGACCGGGTCCGCTCCGCCCAGGCCGCCGCGGACCGGGAGCACATCCAGGCCGCCCGGGAGCACCAGACCGCCTTCGACGAGGTCGCCGAGCAGGTGGAGACCCGGCTGGAGAGCGAACAGGTACGCCGCTGCCTGCGCGGCCTGACCGAACTCCAGCGGCAGGCCGTGAACCTGGCCTACTACCGGGGGCTGACCTACCGTGAGGTCGCCGAAGCCCTGCGCACACCGCTTCCCACCATCAAGACACGCATGCGCGACGGGCTCATCCGGCTCCGCGACTGCATGGGGGTGACCACATGAAACACCACGCATCCGATGCCCACACCCTTGCCGCCGCCTACGCGCTGAACGCCCTCGACCCCGGTGAACGGGCGGTGTTCGAAAGCCACCTGGACGAGTGCGAGTCGTGCCGGCAGGAGGTCGCGGAGTTCCGGGCCACCGCTGCCCGCCTGGCCGCGGCCGTCTCCCTGCCGCCGCCGGCGGCGGCCAAGCAGGCGGTCATGGACGCGATCGACGGGGTGCGACAGCTCCCCCCGCGGGTGCCCCCGGCCGGGCCCGCCACCACCCGCGGCGGTGCCGTACGCGGCAGGGTCCTCCCGCTCGCCCTGGCCGCCAGCCTGGCCGCCGCCGCGTCGCTCGCCGGCGTGGCCGTGTGGCAGGTCCGACAGGGCGAGGACCTGCGGCAGCGGGCCCGGCAGGCCGAGCAGCGCCTGGACGATGTCAGTTCCGTCCTCGCGGCGCCCGACGCCCGGACCGTCCACGGCCGCGCCGCGAACGGGGCCCTGACCACGGTCGTGGCCTCCGACCGGCAGAACCGGGCCGTGTTCACCGCAGGCAACCTGCCCGCGCCCGCCGCCGGGAAGACGTACCAGCTGTGGCTCGACCACGACGGCACCATGCGCCCCGCCGGTTTCATCTCCGGCGACGGAACCGTCCCCCTCAGCGGCGACCCCGCCGACGCTACCGCGGTCGGCCTCAGCCTCGAACCCGTCGGCGGATCGCCCCAGCCGACCACCGCCCCGCTGCTGCTCATGGCCCTGCCCTCCTGATCTCCGGCGCCGGGGCGGCGCGCGGCCCGGCGCACGCTGCCCACCCGGGAGAGCCGTCAGCGGCGGCCGGCCCCGGCCACGACCAGACCGGCGAGGAGCAGCGCCAAGCCGATGGCCAGGGCGTGGAGGCCGGGGCCCGGGAGGGCGTACAGGGCGGCCGCGGCCACGGCGAGCGGCGCGCAGACCGCGAGGGCGACCGCTCCGATCCGGCGCGGTGTCGCGGCCGGGCCGCCGCCCCCGGCCGGGTCCGCGGCGGAGGTCCGCTGATCGCGGCCGGTGAGGTGGGCGGTGAGGCCGCCCGCCAGCAGGGCCCAGGCCGCGGCGGTCCAGCCGGTGCGGCCGGAGCCGGTCAGCAGGACGGCCGCGGTGACGGTCGCCCCGGCCGCCATGGCCCGGGGGCTGCCGGCGAAGGACCAGGTGCGGCGGGCGCTGCCCGGCTGCCGCATCTCCGCCACCGCGGTACGGATCACCAGGGCGGCGGCGACGAGTACCGGAGCCAGGAGGGAGGCGTCTGCGTCGGGCATCAGGGGGACCGCTCTCTGCGCGCGGGTCCTGGTGCTGCGGACCCGGTCCTGCCGGGGGGGCGTCGCGACCGCCCACGGCGTTCGCGCCGGGGTGGCTCCCCTGCCGCGGACCGCTTCGGCGGTCGTCGGGGCCACCGGGAACGGCGGCCCGACGTGTTCACCAGTGTCGCCGGAATTCACCGGCCCGGCAGGCCCCGTCAGCGGGCCAGGTCCGAGAGGACGGCCAGGGCCCGGGGCGCGTCGCCGCGCGGCACGAACAGGTGGTCGTGGTGGAAGCCGGCCACGACGTTGCAGCTCAGGCCTTCCGCGGCCAGCGCCGTCGAGAAGGCGGCGGTCAGGCCCACCGCGTCCAGGGCGGAGTGCACGCGCAGGGTGATCCACGCGGCGACGTAGTCGTACGCGAGCCCCAGCCGGTCGGCGTCCTCGCGGGGCAGCACCAGGGTCAGCCCCTCCTCCTCCCGGACGAGGGCCACCGGGCGGACACCGGCCGGGACCTCGTCCGCAGGGGCGAGCGCGAACACGTACTCCCCCTCGTTGAGCTGCGGGCTCATCGAAGCGAGCAGGGTGCTCAGGTCCTTCTCTCCCGACACGTTGCCTCCCGGGGCATCGCCGTTCACGGGGTGGTGCCGGCGCGGGCCAGCAGGTGGGCGTCGAGGAAGCCCCGCTCGGAGGCGGGATCGTGGACCAGCCGGGCGAAGGGAACGAGCCCGGCGCCCGCCAGCAGCTCGGCGAACCGGTCCACCGGCCAGCTGTAGGCGGGCGCCACCTTGTGGTCGAAGCGGACCGGTTCCGGTCCGCCGGTCGCGAAGAAGGACACCAGCAGCAGGCCTCCCGGCGCGAGGACGCGCACCTGCTCGGCGAGCAGCGCGGGCAGCTCGGCGGGCGGCGTGTGGATCACCGAGTAGTGGGAGAGCACTCCGCCGAGCGCGCGGTCCGCGATCGGAAGGGCCTCCATCCGCGCCTCCTCGAACCGCAGCTCCGGATGGGCCCGCCGGGCGTGGCCGACCATCGCCGGCGAGAGGTCGATCCCGAACGCGTCGAGCCCCAGTCCGTGCAGCATGGCCGTCAGGTGTCCCGGACCGCACCCCACGTCCGCCGCCCGGTGGTTCCCCGTCCCGCGCACGAGCTCGGCGAAGGCGCCGACCATGGCCCGGGCGAGGGGACGCGTCTCCAGCCGGTCCGCGAACAGGGACGCGTACAGTTCGACGACGCCGTCGTAGGCCGCCCTGGTCTCGTCCTGGTGATCCGCCACGGCACGACGCTAACACCGCGCGCCGCCGGAGCCGTTGCCCGTGTGCCGGCGCCAGGTGTGCCCGGCGCGCCCGCGGGCAGGGGCACGCCGAGGCAGGAACCGGCCCACGGCCGGCTCCGGCGCCGCGGGAGGTCCGGATGGAGAGCGCGGGACAGGGACGCGGCACGCTGCTGCGGGGCCCGGTGCTGGCGGGCGTGCGGCCCGGGCCGAATGCGGCGCGCGTCGTCCTCTACGCGGCGCGGCAGGCGGTCATGCACCGCACGGGCCTGGTCCTGCTGCACGCCCTCGCCGGATCCGGCGAGCCGGAGGAGGCGCGCGAGCGGCTGGCCGTCCACGCCGAGGACGTCCGGGCGGGCTTCCCCGGCATCGCCGTCGAGGCGCTCGTACGCGACGGGGAGGCCTCGGCCGAGCTGGTCGGGGAGTCGGCGTCCTGCCGGATGGTCGTCGTCGGGCCGCCGTCGCGGGGCCTGGACCGGCTGCTGCACCGTTCGGTGGCGTTCGCCGTGGCCGGCGGCGCCCGCTGCCCGGCCGTGGTGATGCGGGACTGGCCGGCCCGCGGCGGGCCGGTCGCCGTCGCGGTCGGAGATCCGGACCGCGACCGGGCCGTCCTGGAGACGGCCGCGGCCGAGGCGCACCTGCGGCACACCACGCTCCTGATACTCCATGCGGACCTGCGGCCGCAGACCCTTCCGCCCGGCCTCGCCCCGCCGGGGCAGCAGAGCCAGCAGGGTGTCCTGGCGGCCGAGCGGCGGCTCCTGGAGGGCGAGGCGGCCCTGCTGCGCCGGCACTGGCCGGGGCTGGTGGCGCAGGTGCAGGTGCCGCCGACCGCCGCCCCGGCGGCGCTGCTGCCCGCGACCCGCGACGCCGCCCTCCTCGTCCTCGGCGGCCCGCGGCACGGCCACCGAATCCGGCTCGTGTCGACCACCGCGGACCTGCTGCGCCACGCGGACTGCCCCGTCATGGTGGTACCGCGCCGCGGCTGACCGGCGCCGGGCACCCGGCCGTACCGGCCTGCTCCTATGCTGCGGGCATGACCTCGCAGCGCCACCTCGCAGAACTGTTCTCGCTGGACGGCATGGTCGCCGTGGTGACCGGGGGCAGCTCCGGCATCGGACGGGCCATCGCCGGGGCCCTCGCGCGGGCCGGTGCCGGCGTCGTCATCGTGGCACGCAGGGAGGCGGAACTGACCGCTGTCGTCGACGGGTTGGCGGCGGACGGCTGCCGGGCGGCCTGGGTGAGCGCCGACCTCGGCACGCGCGCCGGGGTGCGGGCCGCGGCCGAGCAGGCGGCCGGGGTGTTCGGCGAGCCGGACATCCTCGTGAACAGTGCGGGGATCAACCTGCGCCCGCCTATGGGCGAGTTGGACGACGCCGTGTGGGACGCCACGATGGCGGTGAACCTGGAGGCGCCCTACCTGCTGGGGCAGCGGTTCGGGCCGGGCATGGCGGAGCGCGGCTTCGGGCGGATCATCCACATCAGCTCGCAGCAGGCGCACCGGGCGTTCGTGCAGAGCGGCGCCTACGGGGTGTCCAAGGGGGCGCTGGAGTCGCTGGCCCGTTCACAGGCCGAGGCGTGGTCGCCGTACGGGGTCACGTGCAACACGCTGGTGCCCGGCTTCGTGATGACCCCGCTCAACGCGCGGCTGTCGTCCGACCCGGAGAAGGTGGCGGCGCTGGCCGGGCGGACGCTGGTCGGGCGCAACGGCCTGGCCGAGGACTTCGCCGGAGCGGCGGTGTTCCTGGCCGGCCGGTCGTCCGGCTACATCACCGGTCAGGCGATCTTCGTCGACGGCGGGTTCTCCGTGCACTGAGGATCGCCGCGCCGCTCCCCGCCGGCGCCTGGCGTGCGAACGCGGGGGAAGCCCCCGCATGCGGTGGTGGGCGGGTGCCGCCACCGCACCGGAGGTCGTCATCGGCACCGGGGACCGCGGCGGTCGGGCGGCGGCTCCCGGGAGCCGTACTGCTAGTTGCCGATGCCGGAGCTGCCGACACCCGTGTTGCCGATGCCGGAGCTCCCGACCCCCGAGTTGCCGAGGCCGGAGTTGCCGACGCCCTCGTTGGCGACTCCGGAGTTGCCCACGCCCCAGTTGGCGATGCCCGAGTTGCCGACGCCCTCGTTGGCGACTCCGGAGTTGCCGACGCCCTCGTTGGCGATGCCCGAGTTGCCCACGCCGCAGTTGGCGATGCCCGAGTTGCCGACACCCCAGTTGACGATGCCGGAGTTGCCGACACCCCAGTTGGCGATGCCGGAGTTGCCGACACCGGAGTTCCCGATGCCGGAGTTGCCGACGCCGTCGGCGGCGGCCGCCGCGGCTCCGCCGAGGCCGAGGGCCGCGGCGGCACCCAGCACGACGGTGAAACGGAGAAGACGTGCACGCATTGCATACCTCCTGAGTGCGGTGCTTTTGCGGTACATCAGTAGCATTCGCCCCCAGCGGGCTGTGGAATATACGACTGTCGGGGTCGTGTCGGCACCGGCTGGCGTACATCCGGCCCGTCCGCCGCGCCGGATAATGGCTGCGTGCCGGCGCGGGTGTGCCGGGAGGGGCGGAGCCCCGGGAACCGGAGGGGTGCGGAGAGCGGTGGAACTGGAAGAGGGCCTGCGGGTCAGGCTGGCGGCCGACCTGAGGCTGGCCGGCTCCGTGACGGCGGCCGGGGGCTCCGCGGTCGGGGCGGGCGCCGCCGTCGGGTTCCTGTCGCTTGCCGCGGGCTGCGAGGGCATCGTCGAGCGCGTGGACGAGCACGTACGGGAGCAGAGCCCGGAGGCGCGGGAGTACGAGCGGCTCAGGTCCCTCTTCGACGGCTTCGGCGCCCAGATGCCCCCGGAGAGCCGCAGGCGGCTCGAGGAGCAGGTCGGGGCGCTGGAGCCCGAGTGGAGCGCCTGGCAGCAGGACCGCCGCAGGGTGACGGTGCGGGTGCGCTTCGACAACGGGCTCGTCCTCGACGACGCGCCGGGGGGCGTCTTCACCGCCGCGTCCTGACGGCAAGCTCCCGCGAGCGACGCCCGGGCCGCCTCATCTGGTGTGGCTCGACGCCGTGCTCCCGTACGCCTGACGGTCAGCCCTCCGCGGATCCCGGTCCCGCCCCGGTGAAGACGCCCGCGCGGGCGGCGGCCGCGGCGGCGCGGACGGGGCGCACGGGCGCGGAGGCGGCGCGCGGCCGGGGGCGGAGAGCGGCGGGGCGCAGGGGCCGGGGGCAGGCGCGGGAATGTGGCCGAACTGCTGCGGTATCGGGCCGCCGTTCGCCTGGCGTATCCCCCGCCGTCACGCCAGGCTCCCCTTCCGGCCCCCGGGGCCCGCTCTCCTGGGGGCCGGTCCCCGCCCCCTACCCGCAGAGGTCGTCCGCCATGGCAGAACTCAACCGCCGCAGGTTCCTCCAGCTCACCGGCGGCACCGCCGCCCTGGGCGTGCTCGGCGAGAGCATCGCGCGCGCCGCCGCCATCCCGGCGCAGGGCGCCACCGGCACCATCGCCGATGTCGAGCACATCGTCGTCCTCATGCAGGAGAACCGTTCCTTCGACCACTACTTCGGCAGGCTGCGCGGCGTACGCGGCTTCGGTGACCCGCGCCCGGTGACACTCCCGAGCGGCAAGCCCGTATGGCACCAGGCGGACAGGGCCGGCAAGGTGACGCTGCCCTTCCGGCCGCCGTCCGACGACCTCGGCATGGAGTTCCTGCAGGGCCTCAACCACGACTGGGCGGGCGGCCAGAGCGCCTTCAACAAGGGCAGGTACGACAACTGGGTGCCGGCCAAGACGCCCACCACGATGGCGTATCTGACGCGCGAGGACATCCCGTTCCACTACGCCCTGGCCGACGCGTTCACCGTGTGCGACGCCTACCACTGCTCGTTCATCGGCTCCACCGACCCCAACCGCTACTACCTGTGGTCCGGCCACACCGGCAACGACGGCAAGGGCGGCGGCCCCGTCCTCAACAACGCCGAGCTGGGCTACGGGTGGACGACCTACCCGGAGCGGCTGGAGGCGGCCGGCATCTCCTGGAAGGTCTACCAGGACATCGGCGACGGCCTCGACGCGGCCGGCCACTGGGGCTGGATCAACGACGCCTACCGGGGCAACTACGGCGACAACTCGCTCCTGTACTTCAACGCCTACCGCAACGCGCAGCCCGGAAGCCCGCTCCACGAGAAGGCCCGCACGGGCACCGACGCCAAGGCGGGCGAGGGCTATTTCGACCGGCTCCGGGCGGACGTCAAGGCCGGCAGGCTGCCGCAGGTCTCCTGGATCGCGGCCCCCGAGGCCTTCAGCGAGCACTCCAACTGGCCGTCGAACTACGGCGCCTGGTACATCGCGCAGGTCCTGGACGCGCTCACCTCCAACCCGGACGTGTGGGCCCGCACCGCCCTGTTCATCACCTACGACGAGAACGACGGGTTCTTCGACCACGTCGTCCCGCCGTACGCCCCGGCCAACGCCGGCCAGGGCCTGTCGACCGCGCCGACCGCCCTGGACGTCTTCCCGGGCAAGACCGGCTACGTCGCCGGGCCCTACGGTCTGGGCCCGCGCGTGCCGATGCTCGTCGTCTCGCCGTGGAGCACCGGCGGCTACTCCTGCTCCGAGACCTTCGACCACACGTCCGTCATCCGCTTCATGGAGCGGCGCTTCGGCGTCCACGAGCCGAACATCTCGCCTTGGCGCCGCGCCGTCTGCGGCGACCTGACCTCCGCGTTCGACTTCGGCCGCAGCGACACCGGCGCCGTCCCGCTGCCCGACACGGCGGCCTGGGAGCCGCAGGACCGCGAGCGGCACCCGGACTTCCCGGCGCCCGCCCCGGCCGTGGGCAGCATGCCGCGCCAGGAGAGGGGCGCACGCCCGACCCGCCCGCTGCGGTACGCCCCGTACGTGGACGGCACGGCGCTCACCGCTGAGGGCAGGTTCCGGCTGGCGTTCAGCGGCGGCCCGGCACTGGGCGCGCAGTTCTACGTCACCTCCGGGAACCGCACCGACGCCCCCTGGACGTACACCACCGAGGCGGGCAAGTCGATCGCGGACACCTGGAACACCCGCTACTCGGGAGGGGTCACCGACCTGACGGTGCACGGCCCGAACGGCTTCGTGCGCGGCTTCCGCCACCCCGGGACGACCCCCGGGCCCGAGGTCACCGCCCGCCACAACGCCGCGACCGGCGACCTGGACCTCACCTGCACCAACAACGGGGCCACGACGGCCGTCCTCACCGTCACCAGCGCGTACGGCGGCAGCCCGCAGCGCCTCACGGTCGCGCGGGGCGCCACGGTCACGCACACCGTGTCCCTGAGCGGCAGCCGCCGGTGGTACGACGTGACCGTCACCGAATCCGGTACGGCCGACTTCCTGCGCCGGTTCGCGGGCAAGGTCGAGACCGGGGCGCCGGGCCTGTCGGATCCGGCGATCCTGACCGACCCGTCGTCCTGACGCGGCGCGCCCGCGCGGGCGCACGAAAAAGCGCGGTCCGTCCCCTGTGGGGACGGACCGCGCCGTGAGGCATCGGGCTCGGGTCAGGCCGAGACGATGTTCTCCGCCTGCGGGCCCTTCTGGCCGGCGGTGACGTCGAAGCTGACGCGCTGGCCTTCCTGGAGCTCGCGGAAGCCGTTGGCGACGATGTTCGAGTAGTGGGCGAAGACGTCCGGGCCGCCGCCGTCCTGCTCGATGAAGCCGAAGCCCTTTTCAGCGTTGAACCACTTCACGGTACCGGTAGCCATGAGTTCTCCTTCTGGGAGTTTTTGGGTCGCACACCGTGCGCGGCCCCGTCGCTGAAATGAGCCCATCCGGAGGTGCCGGAAAACAAAAAATGCGCCCATCGCATAACGTCGGGCGCACACAAATCCATGGGGTGCCAAAACTGCAACGTGACCAGGTTAGCACGCTCCGGGGCCGGCGGGGAGGAGAACACGCGGGGCCGGCCGCCGCGCCGCCGCCCGGTGGCGCGGGCTCGCACGGGCGGGTCGCGGGGCCCAGACTGGTACCAGCCGGACGGCTCCGGCCGAGCGTCCGGGCCCCGGTGAGCGGGAGGCAGACCGTGGTCATCACCCACCATCTCGCCGAGGGCGTCCTGTACGTGCGGGTGCCGCGGGAGCTGGACGTCGGCAACCGGGCGGCAGCCGCCCTGGAGATCGAGGCGCTCGTCCACGCCCACCGCCCCGGCCGGGTGGTGGTCCGGCTGCCCTCGCACCACCCCTCCCCCATGACCCTCAGCGCGCTGGCCCGCGTCCAGCGCATGTGCCAGAGCCTGGGCATCCCCCTCGCCACGACCGGCCCCGACGGGCAGGCGCCGCCCGAGCCCCTGGGCGGCCCCCCGCCCGACCGGCCCCGGCACCTTGAGCACGGCGCGCGGCACGACCACTGACCCGGCGCGGCCGGTATCCGCCGCGGCGACGGGGCGGGTCCGAGACCGCGGTCACATCCGTACCCGCCGGGGTGTGGCCCGTGCGTCCGGGGCCCCGTGTCGGCGATCATGGACGCCGGCGTACGGAGGAGTGGGGCTGTGGGGAACCTGGAGATGAGCACCGGCGACATGCGGAACGTGATCCGCCTGCTGACGGCGGTGGAGCGGACAGCCGAGCAGGACCGGGTCCTCGGCAAGGCGCGGGAGCGGTGCGCGCGGGCGGACGCCCGGTTCGAGGACGAGGGGATCACGCTGGACGTGCCGGTCGCGCAGGCGTTGGACGAGCTGCTGGAGGGTGCGCCCAGCGCGGACGAGGGGCCGGGCTACACGTACGCCTTCCAGGCGCTGGTAGCGGTGCAGTTCTCCGACACGTACGACCTCGGCTACTGGCGCCGGCCGTCCTGGTTCCACACCGTCGGCGACGAGATGGCCCGCCTCGGGGTCCCGGACGACTTGGCGCCCGCCTCGCTCCTGTTCGGCGGCCCCCCGCTGCGCCTGCCGCATCCGGGTGACGCCGTCCCCTGCATGAGCACCTTCCCGGCCTCGCGGGCCGCGGAGGTCGTCGCCGCGTACGAGGCGGTCCTCGACCGGCTCGACCCGGAAGTCCGCGAGACGGCGGAGGTGCTGCTGGGGCCCATGCGGGACGAGGCCCGCGAGTGGGAGGCCACGAAGGCGGCGGGCAGGACGGAGGACACCATCTTCTTCTGGCTCCACTGACCACGGGCCGCTGCGGGGGGCGGACCCCGCGCGCCGTGCCGGGCGGGGGCGCGCGGCCGCGTATATGGTCTGTGCTGCCTTCGGAAGCGGCCGACGGCTCCACAGCGAGGTTGGGCGATGGACCAGAGGACACCCGCGGGCCCCGACGAGCCGGGGCAGCTCTCCGACGAGGAGATGATGAAGCTGGTCAACGATCTGCTGGAGGGCATCCCGCCCGAGGAGGCCGAGGCCTACCTCACGGCCGTCGCCGACGGCGAGGAGGCCCCCCGGCCCGCTCCGGTCGACCTGACTCCCGCACAGGCGCACGACCTCCTGCTCTTCCTCCACCGCGGCGGCGGCTGACCGCTCGGCGCGACGAGCGGCCGATCCTAGAGGTAGGGGTCGAAGGGGATGCCGGCCGGTTTCGCCTCTGCGAGGTGCGACTGGAAGGAGCCGTCCTTCAGGCCGAAGTGCGCGCTGCCGAAGTCGGCCTGGCTGAGCGTGTCCCGCAGGGCCGCGGGGTACCCGGACCAGCCGACGAGGGCGGGGAACTGCCAGGTCCGCCTGTGGTTCTCCGGCGGTTCGTCGTTGGTGTTGGCGGCGCGGAAGCAGTGCGTGCCCCAGCCGTCCTTGTGGTAGACGATCTTGGGGTGGCTGCCGTCCCAGCGGATCCGGTCGCGGGAGTGGATCACGAAGTCGCCGTGGGCGGACGTCGCGACGTACTTGGCCTCGTTGCCCTCGATCCACACCACGACGTGTTCCCAGTCGTGGCGGTGGCCGCCGAGGCTGATGCCGGGAATGGCCTGGTCCTTCTCGAAGTAGAGCGCGTAGACCACGGCACACCAGCCGTTGTTGCAGGTGGCGCGGGAGTAGCTGTTGGTGTTGTCGAGGTCGGAGGCGTCCCGGCAGTTCCCGTCGAGGGCGCCGGTGGGTTTGAGGCCGCTGTTGAGGACGCCGTTCGACCCTATGGCCGGGGTGGGGTAGCAGCCGTCGGTGTCGTAGTCGAAGGCGGGCCGGAAGGCCAGCTCCATCGGCTCGGCGTTGGCGGGGAGCGCGGGCGGGGGTGCGGCGAACGCGGTCTGCGGCACGCCGACGACCAGGGCGAGGGCGGCGCCCAGGGTGACGGCTGATCTGCGGAGGTGACGGTTCGCGCGCACGGCGGGCCTCCCGGCCTGTGGGGGGTGGGGTGGCATGCAGGCCGCCGGTCACCGCCCCGGTGGCACACGCCCGGAGCATCATTGGCGAACGAGGTCGACGGGGCAAGGGCCGTGCACGACAAACGCGCTGCGTGCGGGCCGAGTTGGGCGCTTCGATCCGCTGATGCCCAGAGTGTTCCGGCACGGCCCGCCCGTCACCGAGGGGATGCCCGCGACGTGAAGTCCGGCCGGTCAGGCGGTCGCGGTCCTCTCGCGGTCACGCGGCGATGCCCCGCCTTTGCGAACTACGCGCGGCGCTGCTTGTCAGGCCGCCGGTCCCGAGCGGAGCCGCCGTACGTCCCGCACGAGCGCGTACGAGGAACCGAGGAAGATCACAGCGCCGGCCCCGATCCAGAGGGCCGATGCCCCGGAGCGGTAGCCGCGAACGGCGAGGGCGAGCATCAGCACGCTGCCGAGGACACCGAAGGCTGAAACCAAGGCCGAAAGCAGCTGGCCGGTGCGGGGAGTTACTGTCACACAGTCATCATCGGCGACGGCCTCGGCCGGCGGAAGCGGCCCGATGACACGGCCGAAGACCGTCGGCCGTGTCGTGCGCGGGGCCCGCGGCGGTCGGCCTCCACGCCGGTGGGACCACGTCCCCGGACGGGCGAACGCCGCCACTCCCCCGGACCGGCGCCGCCGCCTCGTCGGGTGGGCCTGGGCGCCGGAGCAGGAGCCGTCCTCGGTCTAGCAGTTCTCCGTGATGACGTCCCGGAGGTCGGACAGGGCGGTGAGGTCCTCCGCGATCTTCTTCTCGAGGACCTCCCGGGTCTGGGTGAGGGCTGCGATCTGCTGCTGGTCCGGGGTGGGCTGGGCCTGCAGTTGGGCGATCCTCTGTGTGAGCTCCTGCGCGCGTTTCCTGTCGGCCTTGATGCCGTCCTCCAGCTCCTTCGCGAGGCGCTTCATCAGATCGCAGCCGGACTCCCCGCTCGGCGGTGCGTTCACGGGCCTGCTCCTTCCTGGGCGGCGGCCCCTGTCGGGCCGGGCGCCGTCAGTATGGGAGGCCGCGGCCTGCCGCACATGCGGGAGTGGGCCGCGTGGAGCACAGCCGGTCGGGCCGCGGGATGCCGTGCGTGGATCGGCGGGGTTGACCCTACCCCTGGGGAAGACGGGAGCGTTGCCGGCATGGAGGAAGACGCACTGCTCGGGATCGGCGCGTTCGCGCGCCGGGCCCGCCTGTCGCAGAAGGCCCTGCGGCTGTACGGCCGCCAGGGGCTGCTGCCGCCGGACCACGTCGATCCGGTGACCGGCTACCGCTACTACCGGGAGAGCCTGCTGGGCGACGCCCGGCTGATCGTGCGGCTGCGCGGGCTGGACATGCCGCTGGCGCAGGTCGGCGCCGTGCTGGCCGCCCCCGCGGCGGAGGCCGCCGGGCTGGTCGCCGCGTACTGGGACGGGGTCGAGCGCCGTGTCGCGGCCCAGCGGGAGCTGGCCGCGCACCTCCGCATCCACCTGCTCGGGGACGAAGGGATGAGGGACGACATGTACGAGATCGGGACGCGCGAGGTGGCGCAGCAGCTGGTGCTCGTCGAGCAGCGGCACATCACGCCGGAGGAGATCCCCGACTGGATCCCGGCGGCCCTGGGCCGGCTGGCACCGGTGGCCGAGGCGCACGGCGGCTTCTTCGGCCACCCGTTCGTCGTCTACCACGGGGAGGTGAACGAGGACGGCGACGGCCCGGTGGAGCTGTGCGTCCCGGTGGATCCGGCCCGTGCGGGCGAGCTGCCGGCGGCCCACCGGATCGAGCCGTCGCGGGTGGAGGCGTACACCCGCATCACGAAGGCGCAGACGGCCTACCCGCAGATCCTCTCCGCGTACGACGCGGTGTACGCGTGGGCGAACGCCCGCGGCCGGGCTCCGGCGGGCTCTCCGCGGGAGGTCTACTTCGCGGACTGGTCCGCGGTCGGCACGACCGATCCGGCCTGCGACATCGCCGTCCCCCTCGCCGACTGAGCGGCCGCCGGACGGCTCCGGCGGCCGTGTCCGGGCTGCCGCCCGGCAGCGCCGCGGTCCGGTGGGGCGGGGGCGCCGCGGCGGATCAGGTCGAGTACCTCGCCCGCGCCGCCAGGCACCGCGCCTCGCCGCGTTGTCGGGGGGGGCGCGGGAGGGAAGCGCGGTGGGGGGGGGGGGGGGTTTGGGTGCTAGGGGGAGGGGGGGGGGGGGGGGAAAGGGGAAAAAAAAAGGGGAGGG
>NZ_JBVIGV010000007.1:0-231663 GCF_055570615.1 Streptomyces sp. NPDC031121 | reverse complement strand
GACCCCGGGAAGGAGAAGTTGGAGCCCCTCCCCCGCCCCAAGGGACCCCACCCTGCACGCTTTGTTGGCTCCACCCTCGGACCCAAAGTACATGGCCGCCCCTCCGCCTTGCGATCCACGGCACCGGACGACGCGGGCCCAACCGGCAAAACCCGAAAGGGACGATCTAGCCGGGGAAGGAGAAGTAGAGGGTGTCGCTGTAGAAGGAGGCGAAGTGGTCCTCCCAGTCGGCGCGGATCGTGGACAGCCAGGCGTCGTTGCGGCCGGCGATCGCCGCTTCGGCCTGGGACACGGCGGCGGGGATGTCGTCGGCGACCAGCCGCTGGACGCCCGCCACGGGGTCGTCGTCCGTGAGGGAGACCATCTCGCCGGTCTCCAGGACGAAGTACCGCGCCGCCTGCTTCTCCAGGTGGGCGGTGGTCCGCTCGACGCACCGGGCGAAGTCGGTGTCGTCCTCCAGTCCGCGGCCCACGGCCCGCAGGAGGTCGCCGAGCAGGGCGGCGCCGCCGGCGTAGTCCGCCGCGATGCCTATGCGGGGATTCCAGATCATGGACGGGACGATGGCCGTGCCACGTCCCACCAGGAGTTTGTGGGCGAGCGGAATGGACCAGTTGTGTTCCGAGACGCAGCGGATCGCCTGGGCGTTCTCCTGCTCGGTGGGCAGCGTGTCGGCAGCGTAGAGGTATGAGCGGTTGGCCATGGCGGCGACCCTAACAGCGGGTTCGGACAACGCCGTTCGGAGGCGCTCGTGTCCGTCGCCGGAGCGCCGGCCGCGGGGTGGCCGCGGAGCCGGTCCTCCTCGTCCGCGGCCGGGATTCCGGTGGGCGTACGCGGCTTCTAGCGGTCTGGCGGGCGCGCCGCGGCTTCTAGCGGTCTGGCGGGCGCGCCGCCCGGGCCGGTCCCGCGGTGTCACGGGAGCAGGGCGTCGAGAGCGCGGTCGAGGGCGTCCAGGAGCGCGTCACGGTCGGCCGGATCGTAGAGCATCCGCAGCGCGAGCCCGTCGCCGAGGGCGATGACGGCGTCGGCGGTGGCCCCGGCGCGCGGGGACCCCGCGCCTTCCAGCCAGGCGGTGAGCGCGTCGCGGACGTCGCGGTCGACCTGGCGGCGGATCGCGGCCAGCCGCGGGTGGTGCGCGGCGTGGACCGCGAAGGCCAGTTGTGCCGCGGCCTCGGCGCGCCGCTCGTCGTCCAGCGGCAGCACGGTGCGGACGAGGGCGCGCAGCGCCTCCCGCAGCGGCAGGCCGGTGTCGACGCGGGACATCCGCTCCCCGATGCGCTCGCCGGCGAGTTCGGCGGCGAAGACCAGCATGTCCTCCTTGGAGCGGAAGTACTTCTGCACGGCGCCGGCGGAGCGGCCGCTCGCCGCCGCCACGGTGCGCACGCTGATCTGGTCGAGGCCGTGCTCGGCGGCGAGCCCGAGCAGAGCGGCGCCGATCTGCCGGCGCTGCTCCGGCCGGTCGACGGTCTTCGGCACGGGTCCACCCCACCTTCTTTGAGATACAGTCGTATTCTAATACGGGAAGGGAGACAGGGGATGGAGAACAGCCAAGGCAAGCCGTCCGCACCCGCGTTGCGGGTGTCGGACGAGGAGCGGGACGGCGCGCTGGGCGTCCTGGCCTCGGCGCTGGCGGAAGGCCGGCTCGACGCGCAGGAGCACGCGGACCGGGTCCGGCGCACCCTCGACGCGCGCACGGCGGGCGAGCTGGCCGCCCTGACCGGCGACCTGCCCGCCCCGTCGCCGACCCGCGCCGAACGGGACCGCCGGGACCTGGCCGCGTGGCTCGCCGAATGGCGGTACTGGCTCGGCGGATCGGTCGTCCTGTCGGCGGTCTGGGGCGTCCGCTGCCTCAGGGAGGGCGAGCTGTCGTACTACTGGCCCGTCGCCCCGCTCGCCGTGTGGGCGGCGGTCCTCCTCGCCGTGGCGGTCTGGCCCCGCAGCGAGGACGGCACCGGCTGACGCCGCGCGGCGGGTGCGGGCCGCCGGCTCAGCCGGCGGTGAGGAGAGCCGCGACCTCGGCCGGGGAGAGGGCGGCGCCCTCCGCCGCCTCCCTGTCGTGGCGGTCCGGGCCGAGCACGGCGCGGGCCTCGTCCGGGATCGCCGCGACGGCGGCCTGCTCCAGCACGGAGCGCGGGTGCCCCGCGCGCCACGCCGTGGCCGCGCCGAGGACCCGTACGGCCTCGGCGGTGCGGCCCGCCCTGGACAGCAGGGCGGCCGCGGTGTCGGCGAGCGAGGCCAGGACGCGCTCCGCGCAGTGCGCGGCGACCGCGCCCGCCAGCGCGGGCCCGACGGCGGCGAGGCCGGCCTCCGGGCCTGCTTCGCGCCCCAGCAGCACGGCGTCGATGTTGTCGAGGCCGGCGGTGAGCTGGGCGGGCGCCGCGAAGCGGGCGGCATCGGCGCGGGCCTGCCCGTGTGCGGCGCGGGCCTCTGCGAGGTCTCCGCGGACGAGGGCGACGAGGCTCGACAGCAGTCCGGCGTAGGCGCGGACGTCGTACACGCCGCCGTACCGGTCGACTTCGCGGGCCGACTCCGCCAGGAGCCGCTCTGCGCCCGCGAAGTCCCCTGCGCAGAGGGCCGCTTCGGCGATGCGGGCCGTGATGAACGGCGTCTCCGTGTGGGCGCCGACCTCGCGGGCGAGGCGCAGGCACTCGTCGAACTCGCCGCGCGCCACGTCGTACCGGCCCCGGGAGAGCGCCACCTCGCCGGAGGCGGCCGCCACCTGGGCGCGGGTCCACCGGTCGCCCACCCGCTCGGCGATCCCGTGGAGTTCGGCGAGGTCGGCGTCGACGGCGGGCAGGCCGCCGGTGACGTCGATGGCGAGGTGGGTGCGCAGCAGGAGCGTGACGCCCAGCTCCCACGCGCCGCCGTGGCGGCGGCAGTTCTCGACGGCCTTGTCGAGGGCCCCGCGGACGTCGAGGACGTCTCCGGTGAGGAGGAGGCTCATGGGCCAGAGCATGCCGGGGAAGCGGGCCGTCTCGGGTCCGGGCGTCTCGAACACCTTCCGCAGGCGGTCGGTGAGGGCGGCGTTGGCGGGTGTGCGGAACTCCTCGGGCGTCTCGCCCTGCGCGCGGAGGAACACGTCGAGCATGCGGACGCGCATCACGCGCCAGTGGGCGGGAGTGTCCTCGGGCGGCTCGGCGGACCGGTTCCGCAGGATCCGGCCCACCCAGTCGGCGCCCTCGCCGCGGTAGTTGCGCAGCCACCAGAACCAGCCGAGGGCGACGGCGAACCGCTCGCCGGCCTCGGCGGATCCGGCACCGGTGGTGTGCCGGAGGGCCGCCCGGACGTTGTCCAGCTCGGTCTCGATGCGCCGGATCCAGGGCAGTTGGCCGGAGCCGCGCAGCAGCGGCTCGGCCTCCTCGACGAGGGCCAGGAAGTACGCGGCGTGCCGGTCGGCGGCGGCGAGGCGGTCGGCGGCGTCCGCGGCCGCGCGTTCCGCGGCGTACTCGTGGATCGTCTCCAGCATGCGGTAGCGCATGCCGGGGCCGTCGGGGTCGGGGGCGGCCACGACGAGGGACTTGTCGATGAGCGAGCCGAGGAGGCCGGGCACGTCCAGGGAGCCCTCTGCGCAGACGGCCTCGGCGGCCGGCAGGTCGCAGCCGCCGGCGAAGGCGGAGAGGCGGCGCAGGACGGTCCGCTCGCCGTCGTCGAGAAGGTCCCATGACCAGTCGACGACCGCGCGCAGGGTCTGCTGGCGGGGCAGGACCGTACGGGCTCCGCCGGTCAGGAGCCGGAACCGGTCGTCGAGGCGGTCGGCGATCTGGCGCGGGGTGAGCAGCCGCAGCCGGGCGGCGGCCAGTTCGATGGCGAGCGGGAGGCCGTCGAGGCGCGCGCAGATCTCGGCGACGGCCTCCGGGTCGTCGTCCGGGGTGAAGCCGGGGCGGACGGCGGAGGCGCGGTCGGCGAAGAGGCGGTGGGCGGGTCCCGGCGGGAGGGGGTCGACGGGGCGGAGCGTTTCACCGGGCACGCCGAGGGGTTCGCGGCTCGTGGCGAGGATCCGGACTCCGGGGCAGCGGGTGAGGAGCAGTTCGGCGAGTCCGGCGGCGGCGCCGACGACGTGCTCGCAGTTGTCGAGGATGATCAGCAGGCGGCGGTCGGCGCACAGTTCGACGAGCCGTGCGGCGGGGTCGGCCGCGGGCGCCTCGCGGGCCACGAGGGTGTCCTCGCGCAGGCCGAGGGCGCTGAGGACGGCGCCGGGCACGGCGTCCGGCCGGTCCAGGCGGGCCAGTTCGACGAGCCACACGGGGTCCGGGTGGGCGGCGGCGCCCTCCTCGGCGAGCCGGGTCTTCCCGGAGCCGCCCGGCCCGGTGAGGGTGACCAGGCGCAGGCCGGCGAGGTCCGCCCGGAGGGCGGCCAGTTCCGGTTCGCGTCCGACGAAGGAGTTCAGGCGGGGCCGCAGGTTGCCGCCCGCGGGGCCGGGGCGCTCGGGCGCGGGCGGCCGGCCGGGCGGGGCCGCGGCGGGGGCGGGGTTCAGCAGTTCGGCGTGGAGGGCGGCGAGTTCGGGGCCCGGGTCGGTGCCGAGGGCGTCGGCGAGGGTGCGGCGGGTGCGCTCGTACGCGGCGAGGGCGTCGGCGGGCCGGCCGGCCGCGCGCAGGGCCCGCACCTGCTGGGCCCGGAGCGTCTCGTCGTACGGGTTCTCCCGGATCAGTGCCTCGATCTCGGCGGGCAGGGCCGCCGGGTCCGCGGCACCGGAGCGCAGGTCGGCCTCGATGCGGTCGCGCAGGGCCGCGGTGCGCCGGCTTTCGAGGGCGGCGGCGTGCCGGCTGCGGGCGGGTTCGGGGAGGTCGGCGAGGGCCGGTCCGCGCCACAGGCCGAGGGCGGCGCGCAGGTGGGCGGCGGCGCCGGCGGGGTCGGCGGGGGCCGCGGTCAGCCGGGCGCGGCCTTCGCGGGCGAGCCGGGTGAAGCGGTGCACGTCGACGTCGTCGCGGTCGGCGACGGCGAGGCGGTAGCCGCCGGAGGGGTCGGCCAGGACGGTGTCCCGTCCGCCGAGCGCCCTGCGCAGGCGGGCGACGAGCGCCTGGAGGGCCGCGGGGGCGTCCCGGGGAGGCCGGTCGCCCCAGACGTCGTCGACGAGGTCGGTGACGGAGGCGGCGGCCGGAGCGCCGGCGCGCAGGGCGAGGGCGGCCAGGAGCGCGCGCAGGCGCGCCCCGCCTATGGGAAGGGGGGAACCGGCCGCGCTGCGCGCTTCGGTGGCGCCGAGGATGAGGTAACGCACCGGGCCCATTGTGCCGGACCCGCGGCGGGCGGCCGCGGGTCGTCCACCAGCGGGGACGCCCACCGGGCCGTGTCCGGCGCCTCCGCGTGCGCCGGCCCGTCCTCCGGGGCGCGGCTCCGGGGTCCCGCCGCGCCAAGGGCACCGGCCCCGCGAGGGTATCCGGCGGCGCGCCCCGCACGGCGGAGGGCCCCGCCCGCACACCGGGCGTACGCGGGCGACCCCGGACGGCGCGCCGGGGAGCGGTGCCGGGCGTCGGCCCCCGCGGGGCTGCGGCCGTCAGAAGCCGCAGACGACCCGGGCTTCCGCCGACAGCGCGGCAAGGGCGCAATTTCCCCGCAGCAACCCGCCCAGGCCACAGCCCGACAGAAGCCGCAGACAACACTCTCGTCCTGCAGCGCGGCGACGCCGCAATTTCCGGCAGCGGCCCGCGCGGGCTACAGCCCGCCAGGCCGCGGACGGGCCGGGCCGTCGCCGACGGCGCGCCGGGGCGCGGTGCCGGGCTACGGCCCGCCGGGCTACAGCCGACACAAGCCGCGGACAATCCGGGCCCCCGCCCGACAGCGCGGCGAGGCGCCGTTTCCGGCAGCGGCCAGCCCGGCCCACAGCCCGTCAGAGGGCGCAGGCAGCCCGAACCGTCACACGGCAGCGCGGCGAGGCCGCACCTCCCGGGCAGCGGCCCGCGCGCCAGGCGCCGCAGACGGCCCGGGTCCTCGCCCGACAGCGCGGCAGGGGCGCGGCACCGGGCGGCTGCGTGCGCGGGATGCAGCCGTCAGAAGCCGCAGACGGCCCGGGCGTCCGGGAAGAAGGCTGGGTGGCGGCGCCGGTACTCGACCAGGCACTGGGCGACCGCGGCGCCCTCGCCCACGGCCGCGCCGACCCGCTTGACCGACCCGGAGCGCACGTCGCCGACGGCGAAGACGCCGGGCACGCTGGTCTCCATCGGCAGGGCGTCCGCGCCGGCCGCGCCGCTCCCGGTGAGGACGTAGCCGCGGTCGTCGAGCGCGAGCGCCCCGCCGAGCCAGTCGGTCGACGGGTGGCCGCCGATCAGGACGTACAGGCAGTGCGCGGGGACCGTCTGCTCGCTGCCGCCGCGGTCGCGGAGCCGGAGGCCGGTGAGGGTGGTCTCGCCGAGGCACTCGGCGACCTCGGTGCCGAGGAGGACGCGCAGGCCGGGCGTGTGCCCGATGCGCCGGACCAGGTAGTCGGACATCGAGGCGCCGAGGTCGGTGCCCCGGACGAGCAGGGTGACGGTGCGGGCGTAGCGGGCGAAGTAGAGGGCGGCCTGGCCGGCGGAGTTGCCGGCGCCGACCATGTAGACGTCCTCGCCGGCGGCGGAGGGCGCGTCGGAGAGGCACGAGCCGTAGTACACGCCGGAGTTGAGCAGGCGGTCGACGCCGGGAGCCGTCAGGCGGTTCCAGTCCACGCCCGTGGCGACGACCACCGCGGCGGCGGTCACCGAGGCCGTCTCGTCGGTGCCCGCCTTGACGAACTCGACCCGGTGGCGGCCGTCCTCCGCCGGCGAGACCCGGCTGGCCACGCGCGTGGGCTGCCATTCGACGCGGGCCCGGCGGGCCTGCTGGAGGGCGCGCTGGGCGAGGTCGCCGCCGGTGAGGCCCGTCGGAAAGCCGAGGTAGTTCTCGATCCGCGAGGTCGTCCCCGCCTGCCCGCCCGGCGCGTCGTCCTCGATGACGACGACGCTCATGCCCTCGGCGGCCGCGTACACCGCCGCGGACAGGCCTCCCGGGCCGCCGCCGATCACCGCGACGTCGTAGTGGTCCCGCCCGGCGGGGCGGATGAGGCCGAGCCGTTCGGCGAGTTCGCTGATCGACGGGTCCGCCATCTCGGTGCCGTCGCCGAGGCGGACGGTCACCGGGGCGTCCCGCGACTCCTGCTCGGGCAGCCAGCGGAAGATGACGCCGCTGCGGCCGAGGAAGTCGCGCACCGCGTAGGCGGCGGGCGAGAAGCGGCTCCCGCGGACCTCGGCGGTGGGCAGTTCGCCGCGGGAGTCGGCGTTCCAGGTGCACAGGGAGTCGTCGAGGGCGCCGCGCAGGTCCTCGGCGCGGCTCCCGGCGGCCGGGGGCGCCTCGCTGCCGGCGGCACCGGCGACAGCGCCGGGGCCGGGGTCGGCGTCCCGGTGCCGGGCCAGCGGCAACCAGCGGACGCCGGGGTGGTGCGCGGCGGCCGGGGCGGGGGCCTCGTCGGCGAGGACGGCCGCGACGGGCACCCGGCGGTCGGCCAGCGTGTTCAGGGCCCGGACCACTTCTGCCGGTCCGCCGACCTGGAGCACCCGGAAGGAGGTCCGGTACCAGCTCTGCACCAGCTCGGCCGTCTCGTGGCGGCGGAGCGGGTCGGGGTCGGAGAGCACAATCACCGGCAGTGCGGCATCGGCCATCAAGGGGTCCTCCAAGGGAGCGGGCTGGGATGATCGGCTTCCGCTCGCGGTCGACGAGCGGGCGGGCGCACGGAGCGGCTTCGCCGCGGCCGGTGCGGGGCGGGCGCGGCACGGCGGCGGGAGGAGGGACAGGGCGGGGGCGGGGGCGGCCCGTCGGCCCGCCCCTGCCCCCCGCACCGCCACGGCGGGGTCAGAGGCGTCCGAAGAAGTGGTTGCCGCGGGCGGTGTGGTCCTCGCTGGTGTAGTACTCCTTCATCGCGCGGCTGATCTCGTCGCGGCTCAGCTGCCCGTCGCCGTCGGAGTCGAGTCCGTTGAACGCCTCCTCGAAGGTCTCGCGCGGGAGGCGGAACATCCCGTGGAGGAGGTCGGTGTACTCCTGGCGGCTGAGCATGCCGTCGCCGTCGCGGTCGCCGAGTTCGGTCCAGGCGTTGCTCATGCTCCTGATCCGGTCCCAGATCCGGTTCTGGTCGGTGACGATCCGCGCCCGGAACGCCGCCCGGAACTCCAGGCGGTCGACGCCGCCGTCGCCGTCGCGGCCCATCTTCTGGAAGACGGCGTCCCAGAGGTCCTCCAGGGAGCCGCGGAGTCCGGCCACGGCGTCCGGGGCGACGCCGAGGGACTCGGCGAGCTTGTCCGAGAGGCCGGTCACGTCCGACTTGCGGAGCCGTCCGTCGCGGTCCGCGTCGAAGACGTCGAAGGACCGGTCGAGCTTCATGTCCAGCACGCTCACAGCAGGCATCCCCTTCACTCGGTTCGGTCCGCCGAATGTAGTGCGGCGCGGGGGAAGGCCTTGACCGTGATCACCCGTTTGGGGCGCGGCGCACCCGTACGGGCTACGCCCTCCTGTTCAAACCCGTTCGTCCGCAGGAGCGGGAGCCCGGGGCGCACGCGGCGCGTGCGCCCCTTCGGCACCTGCCCGGCCCGTCAGTGCTCGCAGAGGGAGAACTCCCGCTCGTAGACCTGCTCGTTGTGCTCGGCGACGAAGAACTTGCGCTCCTGCATGAGCTCTTCGCGGTACTGCTTCGCCTGCTCCAGCGTCATGGTCGACGTCTCGGCCCACGGCTGCTGCGGGGGCACGTCGGAGGTCGAGACGATCGTCTCCGACGGGTCGACGAGGAAGACCGCGAGGATCTTGCGGTGCCCGGGTCGGGTGGGGTCCGCGAGGCGGAACGAGTCGACGCGGTGCTGGAGGACGTTCGGGAACGCCAGGCAGCGGCCCGCCGGGGTAGGCACCGATCCCAGCTCCTGGTTCAGCGCGTCCTCGTTCTCCAGGCCGTAGACCTCGCGCACCCCGTTGTCGTCGTTCTGCTCGTAGTAGGGGTCGTCGAGTGCGGCGCGGAACCCGAGGCGGCTCTCGGTGATGTTCTCGCTGTCCCAGTAGTAGATGCCGGTCGAGACGATCCGCTCGTTCAGCATCCCCTCGACGTGCCAGGAGCCGCCCGGGTACTCGGGCTGCTCCGGGGTGAGGTGGACCGCGGCGAGCTTGACGATGACCTGGAGCCGGCGGCCGCGCAGGTCGACCCGGGAGGAGGCGTCGGGCAGCTCGGGCGGGGTGAACGCCGGGGCGTCCGGGACGACCGGGCGGCGGTTCTCCCACCAGTCGTCCAGGGCCGTCTCCCAGGCGCGGACGGCCGCCGCGTAGGCCTCGTCGTCGTCGAACGCCGCCTTGTCCGGGCGCTCCGGCTCCGAGTCGTACCAGCCGTAGGGGTCGGGCTCGATCCGCAGGGGCCGCGGGTGGCGCAGATCGGTGAGGACGTTCTCCAGCAGCGGGCGCAGGCGGGCGAACAGCTCGGGCAGGACGGCGGCGAGTTCCCGGTGCTTCTCGGGGTGGACGTTGTTGACGTACGAGCGGAAGGCGGCCTCGCCGTCGTCACTGACGTCGACATCGGTCGGCAGCCACTGGAACCTCTCGGAGAACTCGTGCTTCGCGTAGTGGCTCGTCGGGTTCTGCCAGGCCCGCTCGGGTCCGCCGCTCACCTCCCGCACCAGGCAGAACAGCGAGGGGTGCACCAGGTCGAGGACCTGGCCGGCCGATCCGGGATGCCAGTCCTTCTCCTCCTCGGGGACGTCCTCCAGCACCCGCGCGGCCTCGCGCAGCCGGGACCGGAGCGCGTCGTCGACGAGCGTGTCCGAGTGCCACACCCCGTCGACGGCGGACACCTCGATGCCGGTGCCGGGGTCCCGCAGGGCGGCGTAGTGCCCGAGTTCGGCAAGGACGTACGCCACTTGCGCCTCGGTGAGGCCCTGGGCGACCGCTTCCCGCGTCCACCTGGCGACGACCTCGGCGTCGTTCATCTTGTCGAACCACCCCGGCTTGGACCGGATGTGGGCGCTGCACCGCATCATCTCGACTTCCCGCAGCGTCCGGGGGGTCGCGAACAGTGCGGAGCGCACGGATTCAAAAGGCAGGGGGAAAGCAGGCTTGCCGGTCAATTGCGTCGGCCTTTCGGACGGATGTACGACGACGGGCACCATATCCGCTCCGACCGACACCCCGTCCGCGCCCGCCGGCGCCTCCGGGCAGGGCCGGAAGGGAAGACTCCATACCGGTAGCGGCGCTCACGCCGAGTTATGCTCTGGCCTGCGAGTTCGCGGCGCGCGGACGCCGTGCCGCACCGAGCGCGACGAGTTCAGGAGACATCAGTTGATCGGTCGTCACAGGGAGCGGGCGGTCATCGCCGAAGCGCTCGCGCCGAGCGCCCCCGCTGCGTCTCTGCTGCTGCTCGGGGAGCCCGGAGTGGGCAAGACGACCCTGCTCGACTCGGCGGTCGACGCGGCCTCGGCGGCCGGAGCCACCGTGCTCAGGGTGCGCGGCAGCGCCGCCGAGACCGAACTCGCCTTCGCCGGACTGCACCAGCTGCTGTTCCCCGTCCTCGACCGCGCGGAGGGCCTGCCCCTCCGGCAGCGCACCGCCCTGCTGAGCGCGTTCGGTCTCGGCGACGACCCGGCGCCGCCCGACCTGATGATGATGAGCCTGGCCGTGCTCACCCTGTCCTCCCAGCTCGCCTCGGCGAGACGGCTGCTGCTCGTGGTGGACGACGTCCAGTGGCTCGACCACGGCAGCTGCCAGGTGCTGGGCTTCCTCGCCCGGCGCCTCGCGGGCGAGCCCATCGGGCTGCTCCTCGCCGCCCGGGGCACGCACCGCCCCGACTGGCTGGACCGGGCGGTGCCGGAGCTGCTGGTCCCGGCCCTCCCGCCGGCCGAGGCCGAGGAACTGCTGAGCAGCCAGCCGGACGCCCCGTCAGGTCCGGCCCGCCGCAGGATCCTCGACACGGCAGCCGGCAATCCGCTCGCCCTGGTCGAGCTGGCCCGGCAGGCGGCGCGCGACGGCGGACTGCCGGCGACGGGCCACGTGCCGGTGACCGACCTGCTGGAGCGCGCTTTCGCCGCCCAGGTGGACGAGTTGCCCGCCTCGTCCCGCGGGGCGCTGCTGGTCGCCGCGGCGGCGGAGGGCGCGGGTCTCGCCGACGTCATGGCCGCGCTGCCGCCCGGTACGGACGTGGCGGTCTGGCGGCCGGCGGAGCAGGCGGGCCTGATCCGCCTCCACGCAGACCGCATCGACTTCCGCCACCCCCTGGTCCGGTCCGCCATCTACGGTGCGGCGCCCTTCGCCGAACGCCGCAGCGCCCACCTGGCGCTGGCCGCCGCCCTCACGGGCGACCCCGACCGGCGGGCCTGGCAGCTGTCGGCGGCCACCGTCGCGCCCGACGCGTCGGTCGCCGGCGCCCTCGAGGAGACCGCGCTGCGGGCGGTGGCGCGGGGAGCGATGGCCGAGGCGGTCGCCGGCCTGGAGCGGGCCGCCCAGCTGGGCACCGACCCGGCCGACCGGATCCGCCGGCTGGCCACCGCGGCGTACGCCTCGGTGCTGGTCGGCGACCTCGGCCAGGCGGAGGGGTTCGCCGCAATGGCCCTGGAAGCGAACCGCGACCCGGTGACCGCGGGATGGATCTCCGGGCTCAGCGGACTCGTCGCCATGCTCTCCCTGCGCATGGAGAGGGCGTTCGCCCTGGTCGACTCGGACGGGCTGATGCACCCCGCGGCGATCGGCGCCGGCGTGTCCACCATCGCCACCGGGATCGCCTACCATTCGGGCGCCCCCGCCCAGCGGGCCCGCCTGCGCGCCCTGCTGGACCGGCGCGACGCCCAGGACATCGCCTCCCACCCGTTCCACCTCTGGGACCTCGGGGTCACGGACCCGTTCGTGCACGGCGCCTCGATCCGCGGCCTGCTGCCCGCCGTCGCCGCGGCCCCCGGCAGGCTCCCCACCGAACTTCACACCCTCGGCGTGCTCTGCCTGGTGCTGGACGAGACCGAGACCGCGGTGAGCCTGCTCGGCGAGCTGGTGAACCCGCAGTGGGAGGACGCGGACGCCTTCCACGCCGGGATGACCGCCGCCGACCTGGCGTGGGCGAACGTGGACGGCGGCCGGTGGGCCGACGCGCGGCTCGGCGTCGAGCGGCTCGCCGCGCGGTTCCTGGACGGCGAGCACACCCTCGGCTCCGTACGGGCCCTGACCGTCCTGGCCACCCTGCACGCCCTCACCGGCGAGCCCGAGCCGGCGCTCCGGCACGCGGCGGCGGCACTGGCCGCGACCGAGCCCGCCGGCGCGCTCGGGACGGTGGTGCGCGCCCGCCGCGCCGCCGGCCTGGCGGCCACGGCCCTGGGTGACCACGCCGCCGCCCACCGGCACCTGCGCGGCGTCTTCGACGCGGCGGGCCGCCCGCTGCACCACCACCTGTCCTGCTACGCGGTCGCCGACCTCGCGGCCGCCGCCGTGCTCACCGGGCAAGCCGACGAGGCCCGCACCGTCCTGGCGCGGGTGACCGCCGAGGTAGGCGGCGGGGCCTCGGCCCGGCTGCGGCAGATCCTGGACCGGGCGGCCGCCCTGCTCGCCGACCCGTCGGAAGCCGGGCCGCTGTTCCTGGCCGCGCTGGCCGACCCGGCCGGGCAGCGGTGGCCCTTCGAGCGGGCGCAGGTGTGGCTGGAGTACGGCGAGTGGCTGCGCCGGCAGCGACGGATCGCGGACGCCCGGGAGGCCCTCACCAGGGCACGGGAGATCTTCGACGGCCTGGGTGCCGTCCACTGGAGCGCGCGGGCCGAGGCGGAGCTCAGGGCGGCCGGCGTCACCGCTGCCCCGAGCAGGCCCAGCGCCCTTCGGTCCCTGACGCCGCAGCGGCAGCGCATCGTCCGGCTCGCCGCACAGGGCCTGACGAACCGTGAGATCGGCGAGCGGCTCTTCCTCTCCCCGCGCACCGTGGGCACCCACCTCTACCAGGCCTTCCCGGCGCTCGGCGTCTCCTCGCGCAGCCAACTGCGGGACGTGGTGGAGCAGGACGCGGTGACCGGCCGCTGACCGGGGACCGGGCGGCGGCGCGGAGGCCGCCGCCGTACCCGGCGGTGTGACGTACACGAGGCAAGTCATGTGACGGATGGCTGCGGCGGCCGACGGTCCGAGAGTGGGTGCAGAGCCGCCCCGCACCCACCGGGAGTCACGTTGTCCCAGGTCAACACCACCGAAGCCCTCCCCGTCACCGAACGCGCCGACTACTGGCACAGCTTGGTCTCCGGCACGTTCGTCCCGCTGGACGTCGCCCTCCACGAACCCGAGCCGGCGGTCGGCACGATCGTCAGCCGGCACGTCGGCGCCCTGCAGATCTCCGACGTCGAGGCCGGACCGCAGGCCGTCATCCGCAGCCGGCACCGCATCGCACAGGGCGGCGGACAGTACGTGACCGTCACCCTCCAGCACCGGGGCACGGCCCGCCTGACCCAGCACGGGCGGCAGGCACTGGTCCTCCCGGGGACGTTCACGTGCTCGGATGCCGGCCGGCCCTACCGCCGGGAACAGCCCGACTGCTTCCGGTTCACCGCGTTCCGCCTGCCGAAGAAGGACATCGGTGTCTCCGACGAGGACCTCGAAGCGGTCACGGCAACCGTGTTCGACAGCCGGTCCGGAACCGCCGGGCTGTTCGCCGGCTACCTCGCCCGGCTCGCGGAGCAGGCACCCCGCTTCGACGCCGACACCGGCCACCGGCTCGCCCTGACCGCCGCCGACCTGCTCGCGGTGCTGGTCCGCGAACGGCAGGGCCGGCCGGACCCCCGGGCACCGGAGGCCGCCGCCGGCATCCTCGCCCGGATCAAGGAGTACGTCCGGCAGCACCTCGCGGACCCCGGGCTGACCCCGGAGCGGATCGCGGCCGCGCACCACATCTCGGTGCGCTACCTGCACCGGCTCTTCCAGACGGAGGGCACGTCCGTGGGCCGGTGGATCCACGCCGAACGCCTGGACCGCTGCCGCCGCGACCTGTCCCGCCGCGCCGGGACCGGGCCGGCGGTGGCGGCGGTCGCGCAGAGCTGGGGGTTCGTCAGCCCCTCGCACTTCAGCCGGTCCTTCCGCGCCGCGTACGGGATGACGCCGCGCGAGTGGCAGGCGGCGTCCCGGGGGCCGGCCGGCACCGGCTGAGCGGAGCGTGCCGCGCCCCGGCCGCAGCCGGCAGCGCCGGGCGGGCGGTACGCGGGCGCCGGGGCGCCTCAGAGGGTGCGGCGGACACCGGCCTGCCGCTCCAGGTTGCGCAGTTGCACGGCGAGGTCGCCCTCGACGGCGTGGTGGGCCGGTCCGCTGCGGCCGATGGGGAGGACCTCCTCGCTGCGCATGTCCTCCAGCATCAGCGCGAAGGCCGCGTAGGCGGCCGCGAGCGCCACGGCCAGACCGAGGGCGCCGGCGGTCCGGGTAAGGGCCTCGGCACCCGTCAGTCCGCCCAGGCCGGTGGCGGCCCACCGGGGCAGGGAGACCGCGATGACGAGCCACAGGGCGCGTTTGGGGCGGGTGACCGCGGCCATGAGCGCCCCGAGGACGAGGAACGCCAGGTTGAACACGCCGAGCACCCGGGGCCCGCCGGCCGCGCCGGTGCCCACGACCAGGGCGTAGGCCAGCCAGCTGCCGGCGAAGACGCCCATGAGGGTCGCCGCGACGACGTCCCGGGCACTGAAGGCGAGGATGCTCACCAGGAACTGCAGGGCGAACGCCGGCAGTACGCACAGGGCTACGGCGCGCCGCTCCGAGTCCTCGAACACGCCCAGTTGCAGGCAGCCGGTCATGACGGAGGCGATCGCCACGGTGAAGAAGCCCAGCGGCATCGGGGAGGCCATCGGGCGCAGGTTGATGCGGGTCATCGCGCGCAGGTCGGGCTCGAATCGGCGCCCCGGCCCGCTGCCGGAGGGGGTGTCTGTACTCATGGGCGGGACCACTCTCGGTCAGGGGGCGAAGCAGGGGTCGACGGCGGCGGGCCCGGGCTGCACCGGGGGCGGGGTGCCGCGGGCGGCCCGCCAGCGGCGGTGCTCCTCGGACTCGGCGACCGCCTCGGCCATGGCGTCGGCCTGGCGGGCGCCGGCCGACCGGTGGCCGCCGAAGCGGGCGACGGGGCTCCAGCCGGGGCTGACCGGCGGCAGGGGCTCGTCGAGGCCGGTGTACTCGGCGCTCGCGTGGACGATGCGTCCGCCGGCCAGGGTGAGGACGGACTCGATGTCCGGGATCGCGGCCTCGGGCACGGTGAAGTAGTCCGCGGACAGCACCGCGAGGTCGGCGAGGAAGCCCTCGCGCAGCATGCCCTTGGTGTCGTCCTCGCCGGTCAGGCGGGCGCCGCCGAGGGTGTACAGCTCCAGGGCGGTCTGCCGGTCGAGCAGGTTCGAAGGCGGGCGGAGGGCGGTGCCGCCCACGGTGCGGCCGGTCACCAGCCAGTGCAGGGAGACCCACGGGTTGTACGAGGAGACGCGGGTGGCGTCGGTGCCGGCGGCGACGGTCAGCCCGCGCTCCAGCATGGCCCGGACGGGCGGGGTGCGGGAGGCGGCCTCGGCCCCGTACCGCTCCAGGAACGCGGTGCCCTGGAAGGACATCCGGTTCTGCACGGACAGGGCCCCGCCGAGGGCGGCGATCCGGTCGAGGCTGTCGTCGGAGACGGTCTCGGCGTGGTCGAAGAGCCACCGGCTGCCGGCGGGGAAGAGTCCCTCGGCGGCGAGCTTCTCGAAGACCGCGAGGTCGCGGCGGATGGTCTCGTCATAGGTGGCGTGGAGGCGGAAGCCCCAGCCGTGCTCGGCCAGCAGCCGCACGGCCTGCTCGAACTCGGCCTCGTAGCCGGGGGGAAGCTCGGGCCGCGGTTCGGAGAAGTTCTCGAAGTCGGCGGCCGCCCAGGTCAGGTTCTCTCCGGCGCCGCCCAGGCGCAGCCACTCGTCGCCGTCCCCCGGCCGTACCGACTGCGTCCAGCGCCGCAGGTCCGCGAGTTCCTGTCCGGCGGTCTGCGGGAAGAGGTGGTAGGTGATGCGCAGGGACAGCTCGCCGGAGCGGGCCAGGTCGACGACGGTTTCGTAGTCGTCGGGGAAGTTCTGGAAGCCGCCGGCGGCGTCGACGGCCGAGGTGAGGCCGAAGCGGTTGAGTTCGCGCAGGAAGTGGCGGGTGGAGGTCCGTTTGTCGGCGGCGTCCAGGACGGGCGCCTTGGCGAGGGTGGAGTAGAGGAGCAGCGCGCTCGGCGCCGCCAGCAGCACCCCGGTCGGCTCTCCGTCCCGGCCGCGGACGATCTGCCCGCCGCGCGGGTCCGGCGTCTCGCGGGTGTAGCCGGCGGCCCGTACGGCGGCCCGGTTCATCAGCGCCGACTGGTACAGGTGCAGGACGAAGACCGGGGTGTCGGGTGCTGCGGCGTTCAGCTCGGCAACGGTGGGCATCCTGCGCTCGGCGAACTGTTCGGCGGTCCAGCCGCCGACGACGCGCACCCACTGCCCCTTGGGGGTGCGGCCCGCCTGCTCGCGGAGCATCGCCAGGGCCTCGCGGAGGCTGGGCACGCCGTCCCACCGCAGCTCCAGTACGTAGTTGAGGCCGCCGCGGATGACGTGGAGGTGGGAGTCGTTCAGTCCGGGGACGACCCGGCGGCCGAGGGCGTCGACGATCCTGGTCGCCGGCCCGAGGTGGGGGGCCAGGTCGTGGTCGTCGCCGAGGGCGAGGATCCGGCCGTCGCGGACGGCCAGGGCCGTGGCGGCGGGCCGGGACGGGTCGCCGGTGTGGATCCTGGCGTTGCGCAGCAGCAGGTCGGCGGCGGCCGGGACGGCGCCGGGGGCCGGGACGGCGCCGGCGACGGGCATGCTCGGACCGGGCGTGCCGTGCACGGTGGCGCCCGTCATGCCAGGGCCTCGCGGAGGGTGTCGACGGCGAGCCGGATCGCCAGGCCGGCGGCCCGCGTCTCGCGCAGGGCGTTCAGCATGGCGAAGTCGTGGATGGTGCCGAGGACGCGCACCGCGGTGACGGGCACGCCGGCGGCCCGGAGCGCGGCCGCGTACGCTTCGCCCTCGTCGCGCAGGACGTCGGCCTCGGCGGTGATCACCAGGGCCGGGGGCAGTCCGGCGAGCTGCTCGGTGGTCGCGCGCAGCGGGGAGGCGGTGATCCGGGCGCGGTCGGCGGTGTCGGTCGTGTACTGGTCCCAGAACCAGCGCATGGCGTCTCGGCGCAGGAAGTACCCCTCGGCGAAGGCCTCGTAGGAGGGGGTGTCGAAGGAGGCGTCGGTGACCGGGTAGAAGAGGACCTGCTGCCGCAGGGCGACGTCCCCGCGCTCCTTGGCCATGAGAGTGAGGGCGGCGCTCATGTTGCCGCCGACAGAGTCCCCGGCGACGGCGATCCGGCCGGCGTCGAGCCCCTTCGCGGCGCCGTCGCGGACGATCCAGCGGGCGACCGCGTAGTTCTGCTCGATCGCGACGGGGTAGCGGGCCTCGGGCGACAGGTCGTACTCGGGGAAGACGACGGCCGCGCCGGTGCCGGCCGCCAGCTCGCGGACCAGCCGGTCGTGGGTGTGGGCGTTGCCGAACACCCAGCCGGCGCCGTGGAGGTAGAGGACGACGGGGAGGGGGCCGGCCGCGGCGCGGGGCCGGACGATACGGGCGCGGACGGAGCCGGTGGGCCCGCCCTCCACCCTGATCCACTCCTCGTCCGTCTCGGGCGCGGAGACGCCCTCGCCGTTCTGGACGCCGTCGACGGCCTTGCGGCCGTCGGCGACGGGGATCTCGTAGAGGTAGGGCGGCAGGGCCGTTGCGTCGGCGAAGGCCTGGGCGGCGGGCTCCAGCACGGGGACGCGGGGCATGGGCAACTCCTTCGGCGGTAGGGGGTGAGGGGCGGCGGCGGGGAAGCACGCGGGTGCGAGGGCGCCGGGGTGGGCGCGGGTCCGGCGCCGGGGCGCGCCGGCGGACGCTCCCGGGCGGGACCCGGCCTCCGACGCGCCCCGGGCTGCGTCCGCTCAGTCCAGGAAGGCGAGGAGGGCGGCGTTCACCTCGTCGGCGTGCGTCCACAGCAGGCCGTGGGGGCCGCCGGGCACGATCGTCAGCTCGGCGCCCTCAACGAGCTGCGCGAGCGGGACGGCGGTGGCGTCGACGGGCAGGATGCGGTCGGCGTCGCCGTGGATGATCAGGGTGGGCACGTCGATGCGCGGCAGGTCGGCGCGGAAATCGGTCAGCCAGGCCTGGACGCAGTCGAGGGTGCCCTTGGCGGAGGCGCCGACGGCGACCTGCCAACTGGCCTGGACCGCCTGCTCGCTGATGCGCTCGCCGCCGAGCACGTCGGTGTTGTAGAAGTCCGCGAGGAAGGAGGTCATGAACGCGAACCGGTCGGCGGCGATGGCCTGCTCGATCCCCTTGAAGACGCTGCCGTCGACACCGCCCGGGTTGTCTTCGGTCTTGAGCAGGAACGGCGGGACGACGCCGATCACGACGGCCTTGGCGATGCGCTCCGAGCCGTAGGTGCCGAGGTAGCGGGTGACTTCGCCGCTGCCCATGGAGAAGCCGACGAGCACGGCGTCGCGCAGGTCGAGCGTGGTGAGGAGGGTGTGCAGGTCGGCGGCGAACGTGTCGTAGTCGTAGCCGTCCGCCGGCTGGTCGGAGCGGCCGAAGCCGCGCCGGTCGTACGTGATCACGCGGTGGCCGGCGGCGAGCAGTGCGGCGGTCTGCTTCTCCCAGGAGGCCCCGTTGAGGGGCCAGCCGTGGATGAGCACGACGGGGCGGCCGGCGCCGTGGTCCTCGTAGTGGAGGCGGACGGGGGCGCTGTTGCCTTCGGCGACGTCGATGGAGGGCATGGGCGGTCCTTCGGTGCGTGTCCGGCCGCCGCTGCGGGCGGGCGGACGGTGGATGGGGGGGTCGGTGGAGGAAGTAGTGCGGGCGGGAAGGGGCCTGGGGGCGGTACTCCGTGCGCCTGCGTCAGGGCCGCGGCACCGGCGTGTCCGCGAGGGTGGACGACCTGGTGTCCGCGCCCTGGTCGGGGAGGCGGGCGGCCGGACCCTGTCCGGGTGTGGCCGTGGCCCGGGGCCGTCTCCGGTGCTGTGGGCGGGAAGGTTTGCCGGGTCGCGGCGTCCGGTGCGGTGCATCGCAAGGCGGAGGGCCGCGGCGCGTACTGGGCGTACGCGGTCCGACAGCGCGGCGAGGCGCCGTGCCGGGCGCCGTGGCCCGGTGAACCCGCCCGGGACAGAACGACTAGGCGGCGGGCCGGTGCAGGACGAGCCGGGTGAGCAGGCCGCCGGCGACGCCCGCGGCGAGCACGGGGACGGTCCACCACAGCGGGTACGGCGCCAGGCCGAGCAGCCGGTCGAGGGACCAGGCTCCGGGGCCCGTGGCCGCCAGCGCGGCGGCTGCGCCGATGAGGACGAGGGGGTACTCGTATCCGTCGTTCTGCACCCACAGCCCGTGGGGCCGCTTCACGGTGAGGGCGACGGTCATCACCCCGATGGCCCCGGTCGCGGCGAGCGGCGTCAGCAGTCCGGCGGCGAGCAGCAGTCCGGAGCCGATCTGGGCGCCGCCCGCCGCGAGTGCGGTGAGGGCGCCGCCGCGGAACCCGTCGGCGCGGAACTCCTCGGCTCCGCCGGCCAGGCCCTTGCCGCCGAGGTGCGTGCTGACCTTCTGCACGCCGTGGCCCGCGAGGAGCAGGCCGACGAGCAGGCGCAGGGCCAGCAGGCCGGTGTCCAAGGGGGTCAGCCGGCGGCGTGGGCGCCGAGGATGCTCTGCGCGTACACGACGCCCAGGCCGTAGGCCCCCGCGTGGTCCTTGACGACCTCCATGACGGCGCCGTAGGTCTCCTGGCGGGCCCAGTCGCGCTGGAGCTCCAGCAGCACCTGCAGCCATGTCACCGGAACGGCGCCGGCGGCCGTCATACGGGCGATCGCGTGCTCGTGGGCGGCGGGGGTGACGCCGCCGGAGGCGTCGGTGACCACGTACACCTCGTAGCCCTGCGCGAGAGCGGACAGCGCGGGCAGCACCAGGCAGACCTCGGTCCACAGGCCGGACAGGACGATCTTCTTGCGACCGGTGGCCTTGACCGCCTCGACCAGGGCCTCGTCCTCCCAGGCGTTCATGCTCGTGCGGTCGATCGGCTTCTGGTCGGGGAAGACCGCGGCCAGCTGCGGCAGCAGGGGGCCGGAGAAGGACTCGGCGGCCACGGTGGTGAGGACCGCCGGGACGCCGAAGGCGCGCGCCGCCTTGGCCAGGCCGACCGTGCTGTTGACGATGGCGGCACGGTCGCCGCTGCCGGTGCCGAAGAACATCTGCGGCTGGTGGTCGACGAACAGCATCAGGGCGTTGTCGGGGGTGAGGAGGTCTGCGCTCGGGGCGGCGTGTACCTGGGTGGCGTCGAACATGGGGGTCCCCTCTGCTGTGTGCAGGGTCGGATGGCTCGGTCCGTGCCCGCCGCGCGGTTCCCCGCGGCGGGCACCACACGAACGTACGGGCGTTCCTGCGGGGGGAGTTGACCCTGCGTGCCCGGCAGCTGTCCCCGGAGCGCAGTGCGTCTCAGGCGCGGGCGGCGGCCGTCAGGGCCGCTGTGGTGACCACCCGGGCGAAGCCGCCGCCGTGGAGGGAGACGGCTGTGGCGCGGGCCAGTTCGTCGGCCGTCAGGTGCAGGCCGTCCGGGCCGGACAGGTCGAAGGTGTGGGTGGCGTCGAGGGCGAACAGGACGTCGTATCCGAGGTTTCCCGCCATGCGGGCGGTGGTCTCCACGCACATGTTGGTCTGGATGCCGGCCAGCACGATCCGGGTGACGCCGGCATCCCGCAGCCAGGCGTGGAGGTCGGGGGTGCCGTAGAACGCCGAGTTCACCGACTTCGTGACGAGCAGCTCGGGGCCGCCGCCCCTGCCGCGCCCGGCCTCGACGTAGTCCTTGAACGCGTTGCCCGCGGACCCGGGCCGCAGGGGCGAGTCCGGGTTGGCCGAGTCGTGCCGGACGAAGACGACGGGCCGGGCCGTGTCCTTCCAGGCCGTGACGAGCGCGGCGATGTTGTCGTCTGCCGCCGGGTTGTTGCGGGTGCCCCAGAAGGCCGCGTCGTCGAAGCCCTTCTGGACGTCCACCACAACGAGCGCCGTGTTCTGCGTGATCTCCATGCCGCCATCCTGCCCCGCCCGCGGTCCCGCTTCCAGGAGGCGGAAAGACAGCGATCGATGGTTTACTGCCGGGCATGAACCGACCGGCGCCGGCCCACCGCATCGCCCTTCTCGCCTTCCCCGGCATCCGGGCCTTCGACGTCTCGGTCGTCACGGAGGTGTGGGGAGTGGACCGCACCGACCGGGGCGTGCCCGCCTTCGAGCTGCGCCGGGTGGCCGCCGGTCCCGAGCCGGTTCCGATGCGGGGCGGGCTCGCCCTCACACCGGACCGCACCCTCGCCTGGCTGCCCCGCGCCCAACTCGTTCTGGTTCCCGGCCTGGACAAGCACACCGCCCCGGCGCCCGAACCCGTCCTCGCGGCGCTGCGCCGCGCCCACGCGCGCGGCACCACCATCGCCGCCCTGTGCGGCGGCGCGTTCACCCTCGCCCAGGCCGGGCTGCTCGACGGCCGCCGGGCGCTGACCCACTGGGCGCTGGCCGACCTGCTGCGCGCCCGGCACCCGCGGGTGCTGGTCGGGCCGGACGCGCTGTTCGTCGAGGACGGCAAGGTGTGGACCTCCGCCGGCACCGCGGCGGGCATCGACCTGTGCCTGCACCTGGTGCGCACCGCGCACGGGGCGGAGGCGGCCGCGGCCATCGCCCGGTCGATGGTCACCGCGCCGTTCCGGACGGGCGGCCAGGCCCAGTTCACCGAGCGCCCGACGCCCCGCACCGACCGCGGCGCGGACGCGCTGGCCGGCGTACGGGCGTACGCGCTCGCGCACCTCGACGAGCCCCTCGGCGTCGCCGCGCTCGCCGCCCGCGCGGGCATGTCGCCGCGCTCGTTCGCGCGGAACTTCGCGGCGGCCACCGGGACCACGCCTCTGCGGTGGCTCCTGGAGCACCGCATCGCCGCCGCGCAGAGGCTGCTGGAGCGCACCGACCTGCCCGTGCCCGAGGTCGCCCGGCGGGCCGGGTTCGGCAGCGAGGTCACCATGCGCCAGCACTTCGCGTCCCGCCTGGGGACCAGTCCGCGCGCCTACCGCGCCTCGTTCGCGGGGGACGGGTCGAACCAAGAGCCGATTCCGGGATTCGCGGGCTCCTCGTGATCACACCGAGTTCGCCGCCGTTGGCGGTGGAGGCAGTGTTCGGGAAGGAGGGTTCCCGCCCTCGGCGGCGCAGCCGGTGGGCGATCCGCACAGCGGGGACGGCCCGCCGCCCGGCAGCGGGTGCGGGTCCTCCCCGGGGGCGCCGGCGGCGTCGGTGGCGCTGCGGAGCCAGCCCGGGGCGGCCAGGATCTCGGTGCCCGCGTCGACGGCGGTTGCCTCCCACGCGGACCGCGTCCGGACCGGGTGCACGGCGGCGCCGACGGGCGGGAAGCGGTCGAGGGCGAGGGCCACGGCGGCGGCCGGTCCGCCGGCCGCTCCCGGCATGCCCGCGGCGGTGAGTGCGAGCGCCTGGAGGGCGGTGGTGACGGCCGCTTCGGAGACGACGGCCAGGGTGTGCGCCAGCGCCTCTCCGGACCGGACCGACCCGCACGGGCGGCCGTCCCCGGCGCGGGCGGCGGGCACGGCGGGGCCCGGGGCCGGGCGAGCCTGGACGGCGGCCAGGGAGTCGGAGTCCGGGTCGGCCAGGTAGGGCGCGAGACGCCGGTGCACGGCGGCCGCCCGGCCCTCGTAGGCGTGGCTGCCCGCAGCCTCGGCGGCCCTGCGGAGCATCTCGCCGAGCAGCGTGTCCTCGGCCGCGGCCGCGCACGCCACCACCCTGCGGGCGGCCCGCAGCAGGCCCGGCTGCCACGCTTCCCAAGTCAGGGCGTGGTCGTCGCGGCGGGCGGCAAGCCGACGGAGCTCCTCGGCGAGCGGGCCGGTGAGCGCGGCGGCGGCAGGGTGTCCTCCGGCGGGGCGGGGGACCCGCCCCGGCCCGCCGCTACGCGGAGCCCGAGGCGCGGCGGAGCGCGCGCTCCCGCGCGCACGGCGCCTTCCGCGCCCGGGCGCGCCTGGCCGCCACTGGGCGGGCCCCTTCGGGGCGGTTGGCGGGCACGGCGTGCCGGGGGGGACGGCAGCGGGACGCGGTTGACGCCCGGGTGGGGAAACCGCTGGCGGCGGGCTCGGACGGCTTGGGAGCATGCGGGGGTGGACAGAGCCGGTGGAGAACTGATCGACGTGGTGCCGCTCGGCACCGTACGGGCGCGGGGCGACGTCGAGGCGGTCGCCGGGGGGCGGCTCCTCGTCCGCTCGGGCGGGCTGCTGGAGGCGTACGACCGGGAGGAGTTCCTCGCCGGCGGGGCCGCCGGCCCGGTCGCCTCCCTCCGGGTGGAGGAGCAGGAGCGGGCGGCCGCCACACCCGACGGCGGGTTCCTGGTGGCCGGCGCGGCCTCCGTGCGGGCGGTGGATCCCGGCGGCGGCACGCGGTGGGAGTTCGCCCACGACCCGTGGCACGGCGCCGCCCGCGCGCACTCCACGCCGGCCCTCAGCCCGGACGGCCGCCTGGTCGGCGTCGTCGTGCCGACGGCGGAGCCCGACGGGGCGCAGGCGGCGCTGGTGTACGACGCCGAGCCGGGGCGCAACTACACCTGGGACCGGCTGCTGCTCCTGGACGCGGCGACCGGCGCGGTCGTAGGCCGGCAGCAGCTCCGCTCGCTGGCGTCGGGCGCGGTGCTGGGCTGGCGTCCGGACGGCGGCGCCGTGGCGGTGTCCTGCTGGACCGCCTGGCACAGCTGGTCGACGTGGTGGGCCGAGCCGACCGGGTCCGCGGACCCCGCCGAGGGCATCCGCATAGCCGGCGGCACGTGGATGCACTCGCTGGCCGGCTTCCTCCCCGGCTCCCGTACGCTGACCCAGCGGTACGCCGAGCACGTGTGGCCCGACGACGACCGCGACGAGCTGGCCGTGTACGAGCCCGGCTCGGGCGGACGGGTCGCCCTGCTCGACCTGGCGGAGCTGGCCCTCGACCCGGAGGAGGACGAGTTCCGCTCCGCCGAGGTCCTCGACGGGCGCCACATCCTGGTGCCTGGCCGCGTGTTCCCGGCGGGCGGGCCGCCGCAGACGCGGCACTGGCTGGTCGACGCGGCGTCCCTGCGCCCGCTCGGGCGGCTGGCCTACCCGGCCGCCGTCGGCCCGGACGTGACGGTCCTCGGCGACGGGACGTGGCTCACCGGGGGCGATGACGGGCACCTGCGCCGCTGGGCCCTGGAGCGTACGGAGGGCGCGGCCGCCGGCTGATCCGGGCGTTCCGCTCCCCCGTCAGCGCAGGCCGCCGAAGAAGGCGCGCAGGTCGGCGACGAGCGCTCCGGGGGCTTCCGCCGCGAGGAAGTGCCCGCCGCGGTCGAGTTCCGTCCAGCGGGTCACGTGGTGGTCGCGTTCCGCCCAGCGGCGGACGGTCACGTCCCGGGTGGAGAGCAGCACGGCGGTCGGGACCGTGCCGCGTACGGGTGCCGCGTCCCAGCCGCCGTGGCCGGCGCCGTCCGCGGTGTCCGCGCCGCCGCCCCAGCTCTTCGCGGTCGTCTCCTCGTAGTAGATCTGGGCTGCCGAGGCGGCGGTGCCGGTCAGCCAGTACAGGGAGGCAGTGGTCAGGAGGCGGTCCCGGTCGGCGCCGGCCTCGGACATGCCGCCGGCCGGGTCGGTGAGCTCCCTGAACCTCTCGGCGATCCAGGCGAGTTGGCCGACCGGGGAGTCCGTCAGGGCGTACGCCACCGTCTGCGGGCGCTTGGAGTTGCACTGGAGGTAGCTGTCGTCGGCGTCCTGGAGGGCCTGCCAGCGCCGCCGGTCGGCCTCGGTGAGCCCGTCGAACTCGCCGTCCTCGCCGACGGGGAAGGTGATCATGGCGTTGACGTGGACGCCGATGACGCGCTCCGGCTGCCGCGCGGCCATCTGCGGTGCGATCCACGAGCCGGTGTCGTAGCCGTGGACCCCGTAACGCCCGTATCCGAGGCGGGACATGAGCCCGTCGAGGACGGCCGCGATGCGGGCCGCGTCCATCCCGGGCCCGGCCAGCGGGGTGGAGAAGCCGAATCCCGGCAGGGAGGGGATCACGAGGTGGAAGGCGCGGGCCGGGTCGGCGCCGTGCGCCCGCGGGTCGGCGAGGGGGCCGGCGACGTCCAGGAAGTCGGCCGCCGAGCCGGGCCAGCCGTGCAGCAGCACCAGCGGCGTCGCGCCGGGCTCGGGGGAGCGCACGTGCAGGAAGTGGACGGTCTGCCCCTCTGCTTCCGCCAGGTACTGGGGGTGGGCGTTGAGCGCGGCCTCGTGGACCCGCCAGTCGTAGGAGGTGAGCCAGTGGCCGGCCAGTTCCCGCAGGTACGCGGACGGGACACCGCGGCTCCAGCCGACACCGGGCAGTTCGTCGGGCCAGCGGGTGGCGGCGAGGCGGGAGCGGAGGTCGTCGAGCCGGCCCTCGGGGACGTCGATGCGGAACGGGCGGATACCGGCAGGGGTTTCGGTGGTCATGGCGGCGACGCTACGGACCGCTTGGGTCAGGTACTGTCCCAAGCGTGCGGCACCCTGGAGCCATGCGGGAGACCTCCGGAAGGCTGCTGAGACTGCTGTCCCTGCTGCAGACGCCGCGCGACTGGCCGGGCGGCGAGCTCGCCGAACGCCTCGGCGTCAGCAGGCGCACCCTGCGGCGCGACGTGCAGCGGCTGCGCGACCTCGGCTACCCGGTCCGGGCGACGCAGGGCACCGCCGGATACCGGCTGGGCGCCGGCGGGAAGCTGCCGCCGCTGCTCCTCGACGACGAGGAGGCCGTCGCCGTGGTCCTCAGCCTGCGCACCGGGGTCGGCGGTTCGGTGCAGGGCGCCGAGGAAGCCGCCGGGCGCGCCCTGGCCAAGCTGGAGCAGGTGCTGCCGTCCCGGCTGCGGCACCGGGTCGCCACCCTGCACGCCGCGACCGTCCGGGCCGGTACGCCGCCGGCCCCCGCGGTCCGCCCCGACACCCTCGTCGCCGTCGCCGAGGCGTGCCGCCGGCGCGAGCGGCTGCGCTTCGACTACGCCAGTCCCCGCGTCGGCACCGCGGTCCGCTCGGTCGAGCCGCACAGCCTGGTCAGCTTCGACCGGCACTGGTACCTGGTCGCCTGGGACACCGACCGCGCCGACTGGCGTACCTTCCGCGTCGACCGTCTCGTACCGCGCACCCCGACCGGCCCCCGGTTCACGCCCCGCGAGCTGCCCGGCAACGACGCCGCGGCCTATCTGGCGCTGCGCCTGTCGGCGCAGACCTGGCCCTTCCAGGCGACCGTCGTCCTGCACGAGCCCGCCGCCGTGGCCGCCGACCGCGTCTGGCCCGGGATGGGGGTCGTCGAACCCGTCGACGAGCACAGCTGCCTGCTGCACCTGGGCGCCGACTCCGCCCGCGACCTCGCCTGGATGATCACCTCGGTGGACACCGACTTCACCCTCGCCGTCGCCCCGCCCGAACTGGCCGACGCCCTGGCCGCCCAGGCCGCCCGCTGCCTCGGCGCCGTCCGCACGGCGCCGGGGACGTGACGGCGGGGCGGGCTTCCGGACCCCCGCACTGCTGCGACAATGCGGGAGGAAGCATATACATGACGCGAATCGGCTCGGATCAGGTGGCTGGGACATGTCCGACGACGCACCGAGCGCCCCCGGCGGGGCACCGATCAAGGTCTTCCTCCTCGACGACCACGAGGTGGTGCGGCGGGGTGTGCGCGACCTCCTCGGCGCGGAGCCCGACATCACCGTCGTGGGCGAGGCCGGCACCGCGCAGCAGGCGCTGGCCCGGGGGCCCGCGCTGCGGCCCGACGTCGCCGTGCTCGACGTGCGCCTCCCCGACGGCGACGGCATCACGGTCTGCCGGGAGCTGCGCTCCGCGATGCCGGAGCTGGCCTGCCTGATGCTGACCTCGTTCGACGAGGAGGACGCCCTGCTGGACGCGATCATGGCGGGGGCCGCCGGGTACGTGCTCAAGCAGATCAAGGGCTCGGACCTGGTCTCCGCCGTGCGGACGGTGGCCGCCGGCCAGTCCCTGCTGGATCCGTCGACCACGGCGCGCCTGATGCGGTCCCTGCGCGCCCCGGAACCCGCCGGGGACCCCGAGGACGCCCGGCTGACCGCGCTGACCGAGCGGGAGCGGGCGGTCCTCGAGCTGATCGGCGACGGCCTCACCAACCGGCAGATCGCCAAGCGGCTCTACCTGTCGGAGAAGACCGTCAAGAACCACATCTCCCGGCTGCTGGGGAAGCTGGGCGTCGAGCGCCGCGTCCAGGCGGCGGTGATCGCCGCGCAGATCCACGACCGGCAGCGGGAGGACGGGGAACACCGCCGCGTCCGCTGAGCCGGCGTCCCCCGCCGGCTCAGCGGACGGGCGGTCTCAGCCCCCGGGCCGGGTGGGCGTGCCGTACGCGGCCCGGACGGCCGCCGGGAGCGTGAAGGGAACCGCCCCGCCGGCCCGTACCGCGTCCACCGCGCCCTGGTGGACGGTGCGGCCGACGTCCGCAGTGGGGCACGGCACGGGGCTGCCGGCCAGCGGGTACCACTCGGTGTCCCCGACGTACTGGACGGCGACGTGCGCCTGCTGCGGCTCCCACGTGGTGCGCACCGCGAGCTCTCCGGCCAGCGTCCCGGCCTCGGCCGTGCGCACGCCTCCGGGGCCCGTGAACACCCCCGTGGTGGTCCATGTCGTGGATGCCATGTCAGTCACCTCGGCAGCAGTGGTGGTGTGACTGCCATGCTGCCCTGCCCGCGCGGCTCCCGCCAGGGCCGACCGGCCCCGCCGCCGCGCGGGCAGGCGGTCCGGCGGGTGCCGGCCGGGCCGCGGGGGCCGTTCGGACCCGGGGAGGGGCCGCAGGGCCCATGCGGGGCGGCGGCGCAGGGCCGAGACTGGAGTGACCCGAGCCAGGGAGGCCGTCCCATGAGCACCCCCTCTCCCACCCGAATCGCCGCGGCGCTGCCCGCCGACCACCGCGCCCGTCTCATGGAGGCGGCCCGGGAGGTGAACTTCGCCGAGGGCACCCGCATCTTCCGCGAGGGCGGCCGGGCGGACCGGTTCTGGATCGTCCGCTCGGGCACCGTGACGCTGGACGTCCATGTGCCCGGACGGCGCGCGGCCGTCGTCGAGAGCCTCGGCGCCGGCGAGCTGGTCGGCTGCTCGTGGCTGTTCAAGCCGTGCACCTGGCGGCTGGGCGCCGAGGCCATGACGCCCGTACGGGCCTACGAGTTCGACGCGGAGCAGGTACGGGCGCTGATGCAGGACGACCCGGCGTTCGGGTACGCCATCGGCCACTGGGTGGGCCAGGTCCTCGCCCACCGCCTGCACGCCACGCGGATCCGGCTGCTCGACCTGTACGCCCCCTACGGCAGCGGCAGCGTCGTCTGACGCCGCCGCGCCGGGCGCGCGGCCGGTGCCGGGCGGCGCCGGCCTCGTGCCCGCGCAGGCCGGCCCCGCGCAGGCCGGCAGCGGCCCGGACCGGTGCGGTCCGGGCCGCTGTTCATCCGGCTCTGTTCATCCGGCGGGGACGGTCACGACGGGGCAGTGCGCCCGGTGGAGCAGGCCGTGGACGGTGGACCCCACCCGCATACCCGAGTAGCCGCCGCGGCCGCGGCGGCCGACGACGACGGCCAGGGCGTGCTCGGCGGCGCGGGCCAGCTCCTCGACCGGGTGGCCGACCGGCACCTCGTGGGTGAGGCGCACGTCCGGGTACTTCTCCGACAGTCCGGCGGTGGCCTCCGCCAGCAGGGCCCGCTGCGTCCGCAGGGCAGACTCCTCACTGTGCGGCGGGAAGAGCGGCGGCTGCCACACGGAGACGGCGCGCAGGGCCGCGCCGTGGAGGTCCGCCTCGTCGAAGGCGAACCGGAGGGCCGCGGCCGAGGCGTCGCTGCCGTCGATCCCGGCGACGACGTACGGCGGATCCTGGGACGTGTGCCCGGCCTCGCCCACGACGACGACCGGGCAGGCGGCCTGCCCCGTCACCGGGAGCGCGAGGGATCCGGCGCTGAGCACCTCGGCGAACCGGCCGAGGTGGCGGGAGCCGAGGACGACCATCCGGGCGTGCCGGGACGCCCCTGCGATCACCGGGGCGGGGAAGCCGTCCCGCAGGTCGCCGTCGACCGGCAGGTCGGGGTACCGCTCGCGCACCCAGTCCCGTACCTGCTCCAGCCGGTCGCCGGCCGCCCGGCGCAGGGCGGCCTGCCGGGGGGAGTCGTCGGCGCGGTGGGTGTCGTGCGGGGGCGGGACCGCGAGCAGCAGGCGCAGCGGGAGCCCGCGCCGACGGGCCGCGTCGGCGGCCCAGGCGACGGCGAGGTGCCACTCGCGGACGGGGTCGACGCCCACGAGGACGCCGTGCGCGGCCTCCGGCCCGGCGGTCACGTCCGGCTCCCCGGGCCGGTCCCCGTGCGGGGGATGAGGAGGACGGGGCAGTGGGCGTGGTGCAGCACGCCGTGGGTCGCCCTGCCGAGGTTGCGGCCGAGGCCGAGCGCGGTGGGGGCCCTGCGGCCGCCCATGACGAGCAGGTCGGCTTCCGCGGACGCCTCGACGAGCGCGCCCGCCACGGAGACGCTCTTGGCGGCGGCGCCCTCGACGTCCAGGCCGGGGAACTCCTCGTGGATCGCGTCCGTGACGGTTTCGAGGACGGCGGCGTGCCGGCCGGCGATTGCGTCGACGTCGTCGAGCATCGGGGCGACGCTGCCCGCGGACTGCAGCACGTGCCACACGTGCAGCAGCCGAAGGGAGGCCTTGCGCAGTTCGGCCTCCCTGGCGGCGTAGCGGGCGGACACGAGGTCGTGCTCGTCGCGGACGGCCGCGAGGACGGTGCCGCGGTCCTCCGCCTCGTCGGCTCCGCGGACCACGACGACCGGCACCTCTGCCCCGGCCGCCGTGTCGAGGCCGATGGAGCCGAGCATGAGCGACTGGAAGCCTCCGAGACCGCGGCTGCCGACGACGATCGTGCCGTGCAGGCCGGCGGCCCGGTGGAGGCTGGTGACGGCGTCCGCGCGGCTGAACTCGGTGGACACGTGCAGGCCGGGGTGGGCGGCGGCCACGGCGCGCGCCGTGTCGTCCAGGATCGCCCGGCCGGCCGCGCGGACCCTCTCCAGGGTTTCCGCTGACGCGTACAGGGCCCGGCTGTCGGTGTCGGCGCCGTGGACCACGAACAGGGGGACGCCGCGGCGTTCGGCCTCTCCCGCGGCCCAGAGCGCGGCGCGGCGTGCGGGGTCCGAGCCGTCAACGCCGACGGCGACGGTGCTGGTGTCCGGGGTGCGGACGGTGCTTTCCACGGTGCCTCCCGACCGAGGAGCCTATGGGACACCGTCCACGCTGGCACCCGGAGCGCGGCGGCAGGAGGGCCGCCCGGGACCGCCGGCGGGGCCGAACGGCCCACTGCCGCTGCCGGGCCGCCGTCCGGCCGGTCCGGTCCGGGGGCTGGCCCGTCCGGCCCCGGGACGGGCCCGTTCGGCCCTCGCCGTGCGCCCGTGCTCCGGCGGAGGGTGGTGGCACATCAGCACGGGCGTCGGCCGCGTGCCGCGACGGCAGGGCAGGAGGAGGGCCTCATGAAGCACATCAAGGTGGCGGACCTGATGACCGACGAGGTCGTCTCCGTCACTCCGGACACCGCTTTCAAGGACATAGCGAAGCTGCTCGCCCAGTACGACGTCTCAGGGGTCCCCGTCCTGGACGAGGAGGACCGGGTGGTGGGCGTCGTCTCGCAGACCGATCTCCTCGCCGGCTCGGCCCCGGCCCTGCGGCCCGGCCCGCAGGAAGCCGCGGACGCGCCGGACGGGCGGGCGGCGGGGCCGCCGGCCGCGGGCGGCCTCATGTCCGCGCCCGCGGTCACCGTGCGCGCCGATGAGACGGCCGCCGACGCGGCGCGCCTGATGACGCGCCGGGGCATCGAGCGGCTGCCCGTCGTGGACGTGGAGGACCGGCTCGTCGGCATCGTCACCCGCCGGGACCTGCTCCGCGTGTTCCTGCGGCCGGACGCCGAGATCCGCCACCGGGTCGGCGAGATCCTCGCGGACACCGCGGAGGTCCCGGACGGCGACGTCGAGGTGCACGTCGTGGACGGCGTCGTCACCCTGGACGGGACGGTGGCCCGCCGCAGCCGGCTCCGCCTGCTGCTCGACCTCGTCGAACGGCTCGACGGGGTCGTCGCCGTCGCCTCGCACGTCACGGCCCTCTCCGACGACACCGCAAGCACCCCCGCCGGGCGGACACGGCAGGCGATGCCGTGGTGACGCCCGGCCCCCGCAGGAAGGAACCCCACCCCATGGACGACCACGTGACGGCCGGCGTCGACGGCTCCCCCGAGAGCCGGGCGGCGGCGCGCTGGGCCGCCGGTGAAGCCGTACTGCGGCGGGTCCCGCTGCGGCTCGTCCACGCCGTCGACTGGCCGCTCGACCCGCTGTTCCCCGGGGTGGGCGGACAGGACGCGGACCGGTGGGCCGACCGGGCGCTGACCGAGACGGCCGAGGAGCTGCACCGGCGCCATCCCCAGCTGGCGATCACGACCCGCTGCCCGACGGCGCGCCCTGCGGCCGCCCTGGCGGCGGAGGCGTCGGACGCGGCGCTGCTGGTGCTGGGCTCGCGCGGCGTCGGCGGCCTGGCGGGCTTCCTGCTCGGGTCGGTGGCGCTGTCCGCGGTGGTGGCGACCGACACGCCGGTCGTGCTCGTGCGGACCGCCGACGAGGCCCCGGACGGGGCGGACACCGACGCCGGTGCCGAGATCGTCGTCGGGGTCGACATCCACGAGGCAGGCGACCGGGTGCTCGACTTCGCGTTCGAGGAGGCGGCCCGGCGCGGCTGCCCGCTCCGGGCGGTGCACGGCTGGAAGATGCCCCCCGCCTACACGTACGTGCCCTTCTTCGACCCGGACAACGAGCGGGACATCGGCCGCAGCATCACCCGCATGGTCGAGGACATGCTGCTGCCCTGGCGGCAGAAGTACCCCGAGGTGGCGGTCACCGCCGGTGTGTTCCGCGGGTCGGCCGGCGAGCGGCTCGTCCAGGAGAGCGGCCGTGCGGCCCTGGTCGTGGTCGGGCGCCGCCGGCGCCGCTCCCGGCTGGGCCCGCACCTGGGATCGGTCGCCCACGCGGTGCTGCACCACGCCGCGGCCCCCGTCGCCGTCGTCGCGCATGACTGACGGCGCCTCCGGGGACCAGGCCGCGCGGGGCGGCCCGCCCGGGGGGAGCGCGGGCATCCGGCACCGCAGCGTCGCGGACCTGATGACGCCGCACCCCGTGGGCGTCCGGGCGGCCACGGCGTTCAAGGAGGTCGCCCGGCTGCTCCACGAGTACGACATCACGGCCGTGCCCGTGGTGGACGAGGGCGGGCGCCCCGTCGGCGTCGTCTCGGAGGCCGACCTGCTGCGCCGCCGGGCCGGCGGGATGTCCACGGCGGGCGAGCTGATGTCGAGCCCGGCGGTGACCGCCCGCCCGGAGTGGAGCGTGGTCCGCGCGGCCCGGGTGATGCAGCGGCACGGGGTCAAGCGGCTGCCGGTCGTCGACGCGGACGGCCGGCTCATCGGCGTGCTCAGCCGCAGCGACCTGGTCCGGCTGTTCCTCCGCCGCGACCAGGCCATCCGGGCGGAGATCGTCGAGGACGTCCTCGTCCGCACGCTCCGCATCGCCCCCTCGTCGGTCACCGTGGACGTGGACGACGGGGTGGTGGTCCTCAGCGGGACGGTCCCCCGGGCCGAACTGCTGCCGGTCGTCGAGCGGCTCTGCCAGAGCGTCGACGGCGTCGTGGACGTCGACAACAGGCTGATCGGCGGCTAGTGAACCGCCGTCAGCCGTCGCCGGGACCGGGGCGCAGGCGGCCGCTCCAGCGGGGCTCGACGTCCTCCCACTCGGCTTCCCAGGCGCGGGCGCTGCGCGCGTCGACGGCGCGGAGGCCGATGCGGACGAGCGCCCCGGAGACGAGGAGGACCCCGGTGAGCGCGGCCGCGCCGAGCAGGAAGGCCTCCAGGGCCAGTTCGGCGGTGCCGGGGGGTGCGGAGGCGGCGCGGCCCCGGTCGTCGACCCACACGCGCACCGTGTCCCCCTTTTGTGTGCCGGGCGGGACGGGCACGGTGTCGGTGTGCGCGCGGCCGGGCGGGTACTGCCAGGTGGCGGAGGCCGCGGTGGAGGTGCGGTCGCTCGGCCAGTCCCCGGCCCGGTAGCCGGTCGTGCCGACGGTGGTGGCGGTCACGGCGTGCCGCTGGCGGGCGACCGCCTCGGCGTCGCGGGTCCCGTCGGTCCAGGCGGCGAGCCCGGCGGCGGCCCCGCAGACGGCGGCGACCAGGCAGGCCGCGGCGAAGGCGCGGCGCAGCCACCGGCGGGCGCGGTCGGAGCTGCGCAGGAGCGGGTTCGCCCCCGCTCCTGTCGTCCGGTCGTCCATGGCGCACCTCCGCGCTGCGTACGTACCGGGAGCCGGACCGCCCCGCTCAGGCGGCGGGCCGGGCGCTCACCCCGCTGGGGCCTCGGGGCGGACGATGGTCACCGGGCAGGGGGCGTGCAGCGCCACCTGCTGGCTGACCGAGCCGAGCAGGGCCCGCCGGAAGCCGCCGCGGCCGCGGCTGCCCACGACCAGCATGTCGGCGCCCTTCGCCGCGTCGACCAGGACCTCGACGGGGTGGCCGTGCACCAGGCGCTCGCGGACCAGGGAGGCGCCGTCCTCGCCGAGTACGGTGCGGACCTCCTCGACCAGGCGCCGCTCGGCGTCCTCCTCGTCGAACGCCGTGTCCACGGCGGGGGCGGACCAGGACGCCTCGCCGGGGACCTCCCAGGCGGTGACGGCCTCGACCCTGCCGCCGACGAGGCCGGCGTACCGCACCGCCCAGCGCAGGGCGGCCTGCGAGGAGGGCGATCCTTCCACGCCCACCACGATCCGCGGAGCCTCATGCTGTGTGCCCATGCCTCACTCCTTCCGACTCCCTACGTCCAGCGTGGGCGAGGCGGGTGCGCCCCGCCAGGCGAGCGGGCCCGGCGCCGGGCCCCGTCACCCGTGCACGACGCGGCGGCCGGTGAGCCGGACGGGGGTCAGCTTCATCCAGTGGACGCGGACGCCGCCGGCCCAGGGGTGGGTGCGGGCGGTGACGACGAGGTTCTGGCGCTCGTCCGGGTCGGTGACGGCTTCGAGCAGGCCGACGGCCTGCACGCTCCAGCCCTCGGCGGTGACGTCGTCGATGCGGTCGACCTCGAAGGCGGCCTCGGTGCCGCCCGCCCGCGCGGCGGCCGTGTCGGCGGCGGTGCGGAAGGCGATGGCCGGGCCGGCCGTCATGTAGTTGACGGGGAGGACGGACGGGCCCTCGGAGGTGAACACCGCGATGCGCCCGACCCCGTGAGTGCCGAGCAGCCGCCGGCATTCGGCCTCGTCCAGGGCGACGAGTGCCGAGTCGCGCCGGGATTCGGCCCGGCCCGGCGGCCGGTCGGAGCTGGCGCCGGTCAGGTCGTCGACGGTCACGCCGAGTGCGTCGGCGACGCGGATGAGCGTGCCGATGGACGGGGAGGCGGCGTGCTCCTCCAGGTAGGCGATGTAGTTGGCGTCCGCTCCGCACAGCCGGCCGAGTTCCTCGCGGCTCAGGCCGAGGGAGGCGCGGCGGGCGGCGAGGCGGCGGCCGAGGTCGGTGCGGCCGGTGGGCGCGCCGGAGGCCGGGCGGGGGGTGCGCGGGCTGCTCTGCACGGTGATCACTGCTCCCGTGGCGGTACGGCGACGGTGTCGTGCTGCGGTCCGCCGAGCACGACCTTGAGGGCGCCGGTGTCGCCGGCCCGGGAGAAGACGTCGTACGCCTCCTCCATCCGGCCGAGTTCGAAGCGGTGGGTGACCAGATCGGTCCCGGGCAGGCGGCCGGCCGCCGCCATCCGCAGGAGCATCGGCGTCGAGTGGGTGTCGACGAGGCCGGTCATGAGGGTGACGTCCTTGATCCACAGGTCTTCGAGGTGGAGGACGGCCGGCTTGCCGTGGACGCCGATGTTCGCGACGCGTCCGCCGGGGCGGACCATCCGGGTGCACAGCTCGAACGCCTCCGGCAGGCCGACGGCCTCCATGACGACGTCCGCGCCGAGCCCGTCGGTCAGGTCCGCCACCAGCCGCTCGGGCTCCTCCCGCGCGGTCGCGGTGGCGTCGGCGCCGAGCCGGCGGGCGGCGTCCAGCCGGGAGGCGGCGAGGTCGACGGCGATGATGCGGAAGGGGCTGTAGAGGCGTGCGGTGGCGATGGCTGCCAGGCCGATGGGGCCGGCGCCGACCACGGCGACCGTGTCGCCGGGGCGGACGCCGCCGTTGAGGACGCCGACCTCGTAGGCGGTGGGGAAGATGTCCGCGAGCAGGACGGCCTCGTGGTCGGCGAGGGTGCTGGGCAGCGGGTGGACGGAGAGGTCGGCGAAGGGGACCCGCACGTACTCCGCCTGGGTGCCGTCGACGAGGTGGCCGAGGATCCAGCCGCCGCCCCCTCGGCACTGGCCGTAGCGGGCCTCGCGGCAGAACCGGCACCGGCCGCAGGCGGAGATGCAGGAGATCAGGACCCGGTCTCCGGGGCGTACGCTGCGGACGTCGCCGCCGGTCTCGACGACGGTGCCGACGGCCTCGTGGCCGAGGATCCGGCCGGGCTCCACCTCGGGTACGTCGCCCTTGACGATGTGCAGGTCCGTACCGCAGATGGTGACGGCGTCGACGCGGACGATCCCGTCGCCGGCGTCCTTGACCGAGGGGTCCGGGACGTCCTGCCAGGAGGTCTGTCCGGGCCCGTGGAAGACGAGTGCCTTCATGGCGCGGCCTTCTCTCTTGTGCGCGGATCTTGTGCGCGGAAGTGTCGTGTGCGCGGAGGTGTCGATGCCAGGCTGTCCAGCGGGACCGCCGCCGCGCTTGGGCCGGTCGGGCCCCTCCGGGGACCGGTGGGCCCTTCCAGGGTGTCGCGCCCCCGCGCCGCCGCAACCGGGGCGGGCGGCGGGGCCGGGGCCGGACGGCCCCGCGGTGTGCCCCGGGCGGCCCTCCCCCGCCGCGGCCCGCCGGGGCAGGGTGGGTGTGTCCGCACCACACGGCAGCCGAGCCCCGCTCGCCGCACGCACGCCGAGGAGCGCGCCATGACCTCCGGCTCCAGCCCGTACACCGTCGCAGACGTGATGACCGCCAAGGTCGTTGCGGTCACGCCCGAGACCGGCTTCAAGGACATCGCCGCCGCGATGCGGCGCTGGAAGGTGACCGCCCTCCCCGTGGTGGAGGGCGAGGGCCGGGTCGTCGGCGTGGTCTCCGAGGCCGACCTGCTGCCGAAGGAGGAGTTCCACGAGCGCGGCCCCGGCATGATCGAGCAGATGCGCCGCCTCTCCGACACCGCCAAGGCCGGCTCGGTCCGCGCCGGGGAGCTGATGACGAGCCCTGCGGCGACGGTCCGCCCCGACGCCACGCTCCCGCAGGCGGCCCGCCTCATGGCCGTCCGGCACGTCAAGCGGCTCCCGGTCGTCGACGCCGACGGCACCCTGCGGGGCATCGTCAGCCGGTCCGACCTGTTGAAGGTCTTCCTCCGGCCGGACGAGGAGCTGGCCGGCGAGATCCGCCGGACCGTCGTCGAGCGGCTGTTCCCGCTGTCCCACGGGGCCGTCCGGGTGTCGGTCGTGCACGGGGTCGCCACCTTGACCGGCGAGGTGCGGGACGAGCGCCTGATCCCCGTGGCCGAGCGGCTCGCGCACACCGTCGAGGGCGTCGTCGACGTCCGCTGCCGGCTCCGCGCCCCCGCCGCGGCCTGACCGGCCCGGCGGCCGCCCGCCGGCGCTGCGGTCACGCGCGCGCCAGCGGCGACCTGTCGAGGACGACGATGCCCGCGATGGCGGTCGCGGCGCCGACCGCCTGGACGGCGAGCGCCCCGGGCGAGGTGGCGAGCTGCTCTCCGAAGAGGGCGACACCGATCAGCACCGCGCCGGCCGGTTCGAGGCAGTCGATGATCGGCAGGCTGATCGCGAGGGAGCCCGCCTGGTAGGAGCTCTGGGACAGCACCAGCCCCATCACGCCGACGAGGACGACCGCGTACGGCTCCCAGTGTGCGAGCCCGCCGAGCCCCTCGCCGCGGAACAGCACGCCCGCGCTCTTGGTCAGGCTGTCGAGCAGCGCGAACATCAGGGCGGCGGCGATCGCGTAGAGGGCCGTCCGGGCCGGCGCGCGCCTCCTGCGGCCGACGGCCGCCAGGGCGACCGCCGCACCGCCGAGGCCGAGCAGCACCGGCAGCCACTCTCCGGCGGTCGGCACCGGAGCGGGCTCCGCGGGCGGCAGCACCGCCAGGAACATCGCGATGCCGCCGGCGGTGCAGGCGATCCCGGCCGTGTCCCGCCGGGTCAGCGGCATCCCGCGGCGGCGGGCGAGCAGCGGCAGGGCGAAGACGAGGTCGGTGGCGGCCAGCGGCTGGACCAGCACCAGGGGCCCGAAGGCCAGGGCGAGGCCGAGGAGGGCGTACGAGAGGACGACGAGGGCCATGCCGGCCAGCCAGGCGGGCCGGCGGGCCAGCCCGAGCAGCAGGCTGAGCCGCAGGGCCTCCTGCGCGGGCGCCTGCTGCGCCGCCTTCTGCTGGAGGACGGAGGCGAAGCCGAAGGCCGCGGCGGACAGCAGAGCGGCCACCACCGCCACTGCGGTATCCATGCGCCGACTATCGCCAGCGGGGCGGGCCGGGGCCGTACGCGACACGCGCGCGGGGGTCCCCGGCTGCCATCCCTTGCAGCCGGGGAGGGGCCTTTCGGGCCCCTTGCGGCCCCCTTGGGCCCTGTGCGCGGCGGCGGCGGCCGCGGCAGGCTGGATGCAGCACGGACACCCGGAGGAGGCATGCCATGACGGCCCAGGTCACGGTGGGCGTGGACGGCTCACCCGAGAGCCTCGCAGCGGTCGCGTGGGCGGCGCGCGAGGCGGTGCTGCGCGATGTGCCGCTGCAGCTGCTGCACGTGGAGGCGGGTGCGGGAGCGCGGGCCGGGGAGCCGGACGGCCGCTCCACGGCGCTCCTGGCGGCCGCCGCGGAGCAGGCACGCGGCGAGGCCGCCTCGCTGGAGGTGGACGCGCGCTGCGTCCGGGGCCGGCCCGACGAGGTGCTGGGCCGCGCCGCCGACGAGTCGGAGCTGACCGTGCTCGGCTCGCGGGGGCTCGGCAGCCTCGGCGGGTTCCTCGCCGGCTCGGTCTCGCTGGGCGTGGTCGGCACGGCCCGCCACCCGGTCGTCCTGGTGCGCGCCCCGGACGGCGACGCCGGCGGGCCGTCCCCGGACGGCGGGGTCGTCGCCGGGATCGACCTCGCGCACCACAGCGACCGGCTGCTCGGCTTCGCCTTCACCGAGGCCGCGCGCCGGGGCGGCGCGCTGCACCTCCTGCACTGCTGGAGCCTGCCCCCCGTCTACGTGTACGCCGGGGTGATGGACCCCCATATCGGCGACGAGCTCGGGCAGCGGGCTGCCGAGGCCCTCGAGGAGCTCCTGGAGCCGTGGCGGAAGACCTACTCGGGGGTCCGGGTCGCCCACGAGGCCGTCACCGGGTCGGCGGGCGCCCGGCTCGTGGACGCCGCGAAGGGGGCGGCGCTGCTGGCCGTCGGCCGCCGGACCCGGAAGCTGCAGCTCGGCCCGCACGTCGGGCCCGTGGCGCACGCCGCCATCCACCACAGCCCGGCGCCCGTCGCCGTGGTGCCGCTGGACTGACGTACGGCCCGGCCGGGTCGGGCGGTCGCGCCGCTACTTGATCAGGGCGTTCGCCACGATGATCGCGAACCCGATGGCGGCGTCGGCGGCGCCCACGGCGACGGCGGACAGGAGCCGGGAGCCGCGGCGCAGCGAGAGGACCGTGCCCCAGCCGAAGAGCAGCGCGGTGTTGAGGCCGAGGCCCACGGCGGTGGTGCCGGGGGCGTCCCAGCCGAAGGCCCCTGCCAGGACGAGCAGCAGCACGGTCGGCAGGGCGGCCGCGACCATCGGCCACTCGTGCCACAGCTCGGCGGCCAGCCGGAGCCAGCGCCGGGAGGGGCCCTGCCGGTGCCCGGACATGTGGTGGGCGTAGCCGTGGGCCAGGGCGGCGGTGATCGCGGTCACCAGCACCCAGGCCGCGTCGCTGAGGGGCGTGTACGTGGCGCCCTTCTCGTCGAGCGCGGCGAGCAGGCCGCTGGCCAGGACCGTGCCGTAGACACCGCAGAACATCCAGTCCGCGGTGTGGTCGTGCCCGGGGCGCCCGCCCGTGGGCGCCCGCCCGCCTCCGTCGGGCGCGGGCGGCGGGGTGTGCGGGCCGGCGGTCGGGGGCTCGGCGGTCACGACGGTCCTTCCGATCGGGATACGGTTTCGCCCCTTTTTAGGGGCTGATTTCCGATCTGTCGCACCTTACGAGACTTCCGTGTCGGATTTCCGTGTGGACCGCGGGGCCGAGGGCGGGTCCGACGCCGACGGCGCGCCCCGCAACCCCTCCCGCGCCGCCGGCCGCGCCCGCGGGTTACTCCGGCCGGGCGTTGCTGCTGGGCCGCGCGGACCAAGACCACGCCGCCCGGGTGCCCGATCGGCGCGGGGGGGTGCTTCCGTGGCGTACCGGCCCCGGGCTGCGACCAGGCCGCCCCTCTCCGGTCGGGGGCGGGCAGTCCGGGGAGGCGAGGAGCGCGATGCACACCACGGTCCACCTTCTGGCGGCCGAGGCGCCCGCCCAGCTCCTCCCGGCCCGGCAGTTGATGGCATTCACCCTCGCCTCCCACATCATCCTGGTGCCGATGGGGGTGGCGCTTCCGCTGATCACCCTGGTCATGCACCACCGCGGGCTGCGCCGCGGCGACCCGGTGGCCCTGCTGCTGGCCCGGCGCTGGTCGGCCGTGATGGCCGTGCAGTTCGCGATCGGCGTCGTCACCGGAACCGTCCTGTCCTTCGAGTTCGGGCTGCTCTGGCCGGGGCTGATGGGCCGGTGGGGCGACGTGTTCGGCGTCGGGTTCGGCGTGGAGGCCTGGGCCTTCTTCCTCGAAGCGGTGCTCATCGCGATCTACCTGTACGGCTGGCGCAGGCTGCCGCCGCGCACGCACTTCCTGCTGGGGCTCCCCCTGCCCGCTGCGGCGCTGCTCGGGGCCTTCGGCATCCTGTCCGCGAACGCCTGGATGAACACGCCCCAGGGCTTCACGCTCGACTCGCGGGGCGACCCGGTCGGCGTGGACGTGTGGAAGGCGATCTTCACGCCGATGTTCGGCCCCCAGTACTGGCATTTCGTGGTGGCGATGCTGATGACGGCGGGCTACGTCGTGGCCGGCGTCTACGCCGTCGGATGGCTCCGCGGGCGGCGCGACCGCTACCACCGCCTCGGCTTCACCGTGCCGTTCACCCTCGCCGCCGCGGCCACCCCGGTGCAGCTGTTCCTGGGCGACTCGATCACCCGGGCGGTCTTCCGCGAGCAGCCCGTGAAGTTCGCGGCCATGGAGATCGTCTGGGAGACCGACAGCCGCGTTCCGGAGTACCTCTTCGGCCGCCTGCACCCGGACGGATCGATCACCGGCGGCATCAAGTTCCCCCAGCTCGACTCCATCCTCGCCGGTTTCAGCCCGGACACCGTGGTGCAGGGCCTGACCGCCGTCCCGGCGGGCGACCGGCCGAACGCCACCCAGGCGACCATCGCACACTGGGCTTTCGACACCATGGTGTGCATCGGCTCGCTGCTGGCGCTCCTCGCCGCCTGGTACGGGCTGGCCTGGCTGCGGCACCGCCGTCCGCCCCGCTCCCGCTGGTTCTACCGGGGGGCCGCAGGCGCGGGCGCCGGATCGGTCGTCGCCGTCGAATGCGGCTGGATCACCGCCGAGGTGGGCCGCCAGCCGTGGATCGTGTACGGGCACATGCGGGTGGCCGAGGCGGTGACACCGACCCGCTCCGCAACCCTCTGGACGATGTTCGCGCTGGTGGCCGTGGTGTACGTACTGGTCTTCGCGGCGTTCGTCGCCGTCCTGCTGAAGATGCGCGACCGATGGCGCCTGGCCGACGAGTCGTCCGGCGCCGGTCCGGACCCGGACGGCGCGGAGGCCCCCGAGGCGGCGACCCCCTACGGGCCCCGCCCGCCGGTCCCGGCGGGCGCCGGCGGATCTCCGGGGGCCGGCGCCCCCGGAGACGGGGGTTCCGCTCCCTCCGGGGAGGGCGGGCGGTGATGGCCGGGCTCGTCGCCTTCGTGCTGCTGCTCGCGATCACCGCTTACGCCTGCGCCGGCGGAGCCGACTACGGCGCCGGGTTCTGGGACCTGGCGGCCGGCGGGGCCGCGCGCGGAAGGCGGCCGCGCCGGCTCATCGACCACGCCATGGCGCCCGTCTGGGAGGTCAACAACGTGTGGCTGGTCTTCGTCCTGGTCCTGATGTGGACCGGCTTCCCCGTGCTGTTCCAGACCGTCTTCACGGCGATGTGGCTCCCGCTCGCCCTGGCCGCCCTCGGCATGGTCGTGCGCGGCGCCGGCTTCGCGCTGCGCAAGCCCGTCCGGCGGCTGTCCCGGCGGCGCCTCTACGGGGCCGCCTTCGCCGGGGCCTCCCTGCTGACGCCGTTCTGCCTCGGCGTGGCCGTCGGAGGCATCGCCTCCGGGCGGGCCGCACCGGGTACCGAAGCCGCGGCGCGCGTCTGGGCCGGGCCCGCCCCGCTGGCCTTCGGGCTCTTCACCGTCGCGGGGACCGCGCTCCTCGGAGCCGTGTTCCTGACCGCCGACGCCGGCCGCTTCGAGGCCCCCGGCCTCGTCGGCTACTTCCGGCTCCGCGCCCTCACGGCCCTCGGCGCCGTCGCGGTCACCGCCGGCGGCGTCCTCCTCGCCACCCGCAGCGACGCCCCGTACGTCTGGCAGGGGCTCACCCACGGCGCGGGCCTCGCCCTCGCCGCCGCCTCCGCGGCGTCCCTCGCCGCCACCGGGCTGCTCATCGTGCGGGGCAAGGCCGGATGGGCCCGCTTCGGCGCCGTCGCGGCCGTCGGCACGGCCGTCTTCGCCTGGGGGTTCGCCCAGCGGCCCTACCTCATCCCCACCTCCCTCACGGTGGCGGACGCCGCGGGCGACCCCCAGACCCTCGCGTGGCTGTCGCTCGTCAGCCTCGTCGCCCTCCTGCTGATCGGGCCGGCCGTGGCCCTGCTCTACCGGCTGGACACCCGCGGCACGCTCGAACCCCTCGCCGACTCCGACCTGCGCGGGGCCCGCCCGCACCGGGGCGGCCCGGCCGACGGCGACGGCTGACGGCCCGGCGGAAGCCGCCCGGCGTACGGTGTCCGGTGCCTCCGGACCGGCCGTCCCGCCGTACGGGAGGCTAGCCGGCGAGGCGGGCCGCCAGGGTGGGAAGCAGGCGGAGTGCGTTCGTCCGGCCCACCTCGGCCCGCTCGGCCTCCGTCCATCCGTCGTACGCGGCGAAGCCGGCCGTGTTCTCGGCCGTGTGCGAGGCGGGCATGAAGGGGTAGTCGCTGCCGTAGAGGATGCGGCCGGCGCCGGCGAGGCGGGTCAGCGCGGGCAGCGCGAACTCGTTGGCGGACATGGCGATGTCGTAGTGCAGCCGGCCCAGCGTGCCGATGACGTCCGCCGGGGCGCGGTCCTTCAGGTACGCGCCGATGGTGGGGCCGTGGGTGAGCCGGCGGGCCAGGAACGGCAGGGTGCCGCCCGCGTGCGACAGGATCAGCCGCAGGTCGGGCAGCCGGTCGAGGACGCCGTTGAAGAGCAGGCTCGCCGCGGTGCGGGTCGTCTCGAAGGTGAACTCGTACAGGGACGCGGGCAGGTCGAAGGTCTCCAGGTCCCGGCTCGGCGGGGTGGCGGGGTGGACGTGGACGGCCGCGCCCCGCTCGGCGATCTCCGCGAGCAGCGGCTCGAACTCCGGGTCGCCGAGGTAGCGCTGCCCGTACGAGGTCAGCAGCCCCACGCCGTCCAGGCCCAACTCGTCCATGGCCCAGCGGAGTTCCTCGCGGGCGGCGGCCACGTCGGGCAGCGGGAGGATCGCGAAGGCGCCGAACCGGGCGGGGTGCTCGCGGACCAGCCCGGCCAGGTATTCGTTGACCCGGCGGGCCATCTTGGGGGCGTCCGCGCCGTCGAGGAAGGTGACGCCGGGGGCGGTGATGGACAGGACGGCCGCCGCGATCCCGTGCGCGTCCATCAACTCGAGGCTCCGCTCGGGGGTCCAGTCCGGGTAGTCGACACCCGGGATCGCCTTCCGGTCGCCGAGGGCCTCGGCGTACAGGGGCGGCACGGCGTGGTGGTGGACGTCGATCAGACCGGCGGGTGTGGACATGCGGCAGCTCCTGGCGTGAGGACGGCGACGGGACCGGGCTCGCGCGGGAGCCCCGGGCGTGTCCGGGCGGGTGGTGCCGGCGGAGTCTCCCCACGCCGTTCGGCGGACACGTCTGCGATCGGCCACCAGGCTACGCACGATCGCCCGCGGCGGCAGGGGCGCCGGGAACATGGCCGGGGCCGATAGCGGGAATCCGTCAGCACGGCGTTTGCCGGTCCCACGCGGGGGCGGGGAGCGGAGCGGCCGCCGCGGGGCGGCGCGGCGCCGACCGGCCTTCCGGCCGCACGGGGGAGGTGTGGGGCCGCGCCGTGCCAGGATGGGGCACGCGCTGTCCCGTCTGCCTGTTCCCTGTTGTGAGGAGGCCGAGTTGACCAGTCCCGAGGCCAGGGGGCCCAAGCTGCCGCCGACCCACCCGCCCAAGACGCCGCCGCCGCAGAAGAGGCCCGTGGAGGCGCCGCGTCCGCAGCCCGCCACCAGGCCGAAGGAGGTGGCGGTACGGGCCCGTCCGCGGATGGTGGTCCGGAACCGGCGTACGGCGGCGCTCGTGTTCCGGGCGGACCGGTGGGCGGCGGGGAAGGCGGCCCGCCAGGCTGTCGACACGGTGCGCGACTGGGGGTACGGGGCCGTGCCCGAGGGGGATTTGGAGGAGTCGGTGCGGGCCCTCGTCGGGGCGGCGGCCGCGGACGGCGGGAAGCGCCTGTCCGTGCACCTCGGCGACCAGGACGGGAAGATCCTCGTGGCCGTGCTCAGCCATGTCCTCGGCGCGCCCGACGACGGCGTGCTCGCGCGGGTCGCGGCGCTGGCCGCGGTCGACGCCGCCGGCACGGACACCGGGGAGGACGGCCGGCGCATGTGGGCCGTCCTGGACACCGCCCCGCGGCGCCGCCGGCCGGCGCCCGGCCCTTCCGCCTGAGCGGGAGCCGGCCGGCGGGTGCGGTGACGGTGCGGCGGGGCGCCGCGTCAGTGGAGGCAGAGGCAGAACGGGTGGCCGGCCGGGTCGGCGTAGACGCGCCAGTTGGCCTCCGGGCGGATCTGGTCCGTCCGCTCCAGCAGGGTCGCGCCGAGGGCCAGCGCGCGCTTCTCCTCGCCGTCCAGGTCGTCGACGTCGAAGTCGAGGTGGACCTGCTGCGGCCGCTGCTGCCCGGGCCATTCGGGCGGCCGGTAGCCGTCCACCCGCTGGCAGGCCAGGGGCGTCCCCTCGAAGCCGTGCACCTCCAGCCAGTCGGGGTCGTCCGGGTCCTCGACGACGCGGCCCCCGAGCAGCTCGGCGTAGAAACGCGCGAGCCGGACGGGGTCGTCGCAGTCCAGTGCGACCGCTTGCAGCTTTCGAATCACGTGGCACCTCTCGTCACTCGGCCGTCCCGGCTCCTACCCCGTACGGCTCGGCTCACGCGCCGCGGTCACCGGCGCGGCGGGTTGTCGCGCAGCACCCGTGCGACGTTCTCGAGGTGGGCGCGGTAGGCGCGCCGGACCCCTCCCACTTCGCTTCGCCGGGCCCCTGGCGGTCTCCTCGCCCTGGTAGCCGGCTTCGGCCCACCTCTGCACACCGTGCGCCCGCCCGCGGTTGCATTCCGCACAGCGACCGCTTCCGGAGCCGGCCGGGCCCGGGGAAAACGGCAGCGGGTTCCGGCCCGGCCGCGGTTATCCTGCCTCGTCCCACACCGCAGGCCAAGGAGGTCCCCCACCATGAGCGGCACCACGTCGTCCTTTCCCGAGCGCATGGAGTTGCGGGGGGAGGGACTCGTCCTGCGGGACTGGACGGAGGGCGACCTGGCCGCGATGCCGGAGCTGTTCGACCACCCCGACATCGCGTACTGGACGCCGATCGTCTCGCCCTTCGACGCGGAAGCCGCCCGGGTACGGCTGGAGCGGGACCGGAAGCTGCGCGCGGAGGGCACGACCGTCCTCCTCGCGATCACCGTGGACGGCGGCGCACCGCTCGGCGAGGTCATGCTGCGGCGCGCGCCCGAGGGTACGGAGATCGGCTACGCGGTCGGGCCGGCGCACCGCGGGCAGGGGCTGGCGGCGCGGGCGGTGCGGGTGATGGCCGCGTACGCGTTCGAGCAACTCGGCGTGGAACGGGTGATCCTGGAGCTGGAGGCGGAGAACGCGGCCAGTGTCGCCGTGGCGAGCAAGGCGGGCTTCCGGCTGCTGGACGTACCGCTGATCGAGGGCGAGGAGAAGGGCCGGCCCTTCTCCCTCCAGACCTGGGGCCTGGACCGCCCCTGACCGGCAGCGGCCCCGGCGCCTGCGCGGCCGCTGCCGGTCAGGGGCGCCAGGGCAGCCGGGGGCCGTGGCCGAGGACGTGGGAGACGGTGAGGACGGCGGCGATCCAGGCGCTCACGCCGCCCCACGCCAGGGCGCCGGAACCCGTCGCACTGCCCGCGACGAGCAGCAGCAGCGCGGTGGGCAGCAGCGCCGCCGCAACCGCCAGAGGCGCCCGGTGCCCGGTCCTGCCCGAGGTGCGGGCGGCGGGCGGCGGGGCGTCCGTGTCGGACAGCTGCGCCGCCAGCTGGTCCCACGCCGCGGCCTCACGCGCCGTCAGTCCGGTCCTCGCCATGCCAACCCCCTCGTCACCGCGGAACGGCCGCTCCCGCAGCCTCTGGTGCCCACGCAGGCACCGGCCATGCGCGGCCGACGGCGGCTCCCGCCGCGCCCGATGGGGGCGTTTGAAGGCGGCGGTCGGCGTCCAGACGAGGGAGACGTGCAGGTCGCGAGGGGAGGAGGGCCGCGATGGCGGCATCGGGAGGGCGCCGGCGGGGCGGGGGCGGCGGTACGGCATCGGTGGGCCGTGACCTCGTGCTGGCGGTCGGGCTGGTGGCGATCTGCCTGGGCGGGGCGGTCGTCTTCGTCAGGACGGCCGCGGGGGCGGGCGGCGGTGTGCCCGTGATGCCGATCCTGACGATGGCCACGCTGGCGGCCGGTACGGCCCTCGCCCGGTGGAGCGTGGCTCCCGGGCCCCGTCCTCGGGCCGCCCCTCCGGCTGGCGGAGCCCTCGGCGCGCCGGCGGCTGGCGGAGCCCTCGGCGCGCCGGAGCCTGCCCCCGAGGTCCCCGAGGTGGGCCCGGACGCGCTGGACCACGAAGCGGTGGACGCCGACGGCTTCGAGCACGCGGTGGCCGCGCTGTGCGCCCGCGACGGCTGCACCCAGGTGGAGGTGGTGGGCGGTGCGGGCGATCTGGGGGCCGACGTGATCGCCGCAACGCCGGAGGGCCGGCGCGTGGTGGTCCAGTGCAAGCACTACGGCGAGGGGCACCGGGTGGGCTCCCAGGACCTCCAGCGCTTCGGCGGGACCTGCTTCGCCGTGCACGAGGCCGATGTGGCCGTCGTCGTGACGACCAGTGACTTCACCGCCCCGGCCGCGGAGTACGCCGCTGCGTGCGGCATCGTCTGCGTCGACGGCGACGCCCTCGCCGCGTGGACCGAGGCCCGGACCGGACCGCCGTGGCAAGCCGCCCCGGCGGAAGCCGCGGGCCCGGCCGGCGGAGCGGAGGGCGCCGTCCCCGGGGAGCCGCGGCACCCGGTCCGGTGACCACAAGTGGGGGTACCGCATTCCGGCCGGTTGCCCGGCAGTATGGAGCCCGTCCGCGCCATGATCAGGGGGGAAGCACCCATGAGGAAGAGCACCGCGGCAGTCGCCGCGGCCGCCGCCGTCGCCGGGCTCACCACGGCCGCCGCGCCCGCCGGCGCCACGGGCTGCACGCCGGAGATCCGCAGCCTGGACGCGCTGTCCTCCGGCCCGTGGGCCGACCGCGGAACCGTGTACGGCTTCGGCAGCGGCGACCTGGCGGTGGGGGCCAGCAGGGGCCTGCCGGCGTACTGGAACGGCAGCACCGTCCACGCGGTGCCGCTGCCCGACGGCTGGACGGGCGGCAGCGTCGGATCGGTCAGCAGCGGCGGGCTGATGGTCGGCACGCTGCGGCGCGGCTTCGAGGCCGCCGCCTTCAGCTACCGGCCGGGCGACGCCGCCGTGCGGCTGCTGACCGGCGCGACGCAGCACGCGGCCGCCGCCGTCAACGAGGGCGGCCGGATGGCCACCAGCGAGGACGGCGCCGGCAAGGAGTGGGTCAACGGCCGGGTGGTACGCGAACTCCCGCTGCCGGACGACGCCCTGCCGGGCAGCAGGGTCTCCGTGAACGCCGTCAACAAGCGCGGTGACATCCTGGGCCACGTCTCCGGCGAGTCCTACGACCCGGCGACCGACGAGACCGCCACCCGCGCCCACCCGGTCGTCTGGCCCGCCGGCGGCTACCCGCCGTACTCCCTCCCCGTCCGGAACCAGGGAGACCCGGCCTTCGACGTGATCGCCACCGGGATCGACAACCGCGGCCGGGTGGTCGGGCACGAGTGGGAGAACTGGCGCGAGCTGTCCCACCACAGCCCGGCGACCTGGAAGCGGCCCTACGACGCCCTTCCGGTGGAGCCGGGCCGGCTGGCCGGCGAGGCGGAGCTGTCCCTGGAGGGCATCAGCCCCGAGTCGGGCGCGGTGGTCGGCCGGGCCGTCTCGTACGAGGAGGGCTGGGCGAGGAGCTCGCAGCCCGCGTACTGGCCCGGCACGGGCCCGGTGCTCGCGCTGCCCGGCGGCAGCGGCCCCCGCCGCGGCTCCGCCCGGACGGTCGCGGACGACGACCGCGTCGGCGGGACCCTCCTCGACGCGGGCGGCCTCGGTACGCCCACGGTGTGGACGTGCGCGAGCAGGCAGGCCTACGAGCCGCAGAACTGACCCCGGCCGCCCGGCCCCGCCGCGCGGCGCGGCGCGGCGGGGCCGGCCGCGCGACCGCCGGCCCGAGGAGAGGACCCCGGCCGGGCCGGGAGGCTGCGATAGTGGTGGCCGTCGAGGAGCATGACCCCTTTCCGCAGTGGGAGAAGCCATGGAGCCGTCCGCGCCGGGCACACCGGTGTTCCTGCCGTCGCCGCCGTCCGCCGACGCCGTCGGCGAGGGCCGGATCCGCGTCCTGTGGGCGCTCGGCGGCGCCGGCCGCGACCTGGACGCGAACCTCGTCCGGCTCGGGGCCGGGGCCGACATCGGCGAGCACACGGAGACCGTCCTCGGCGTGCTGCTCGTCGTCGTCGCGGGTTCGGGTGAACTGCGCACGCCCGACCGGACGGTGGCGCTGGCGCCGGGAGCCGTCGCCTGGCTGCCCGCCGGCACGACCCGCTCGGTCCGGGCCGGCGCGGAGGGGCTCACGTACACCACCTCCCACCGCCGCCGCCCGCCCCTCGGGATCACCACGGGGCTGCGTGCCGGCGCCGGCGAACCGGCGTGCCTGGCGGACCGGGTGTGCGCCGCCTGCGGCCGCATGGCCGCCGACCCCGAGGCCCGCTTCTGCGCCCGCTGCGGGCAGAAACTGGCGCCGTAGCCGGCTGCCCCCCGTTCAGGGACAGATTTCCTCGAACTTGACGACGTGGAACGCCACGGGCTGCCCCGTGAGCGGCGTGCCGGTCGGGGGGCTCTGGGTGCACACCCGCCAGTTGGACTCCTGGAGCACCATCCGCTCCTGCAGCGCGTCCTTGACGGTGATGCTCGTGTTCCCGGGGAGCGCCTGCCGGGCGACCTTCATGCTCCGGCCGACGAAGTTCGGCATGGCCGCGCCGACGGGAGCCGACGGGGTCGCCGGCTCCCGGGCGGGGCACTCCTCCTCCAGCTTCACCGCACCGAGGTCCACCTTCGTCGCCGTGTCGACGCCGCTCCCGGCGGCGGGGGTCTGCGAACAGACCTTCCAGCCGCGGTCCAGGACCTGCCCGCGGCCGCGGCCGAGCGCGTCGTGCGAGGTGAGCGAGTGGAATCCGGCCGCCTGGGCGGCGTCCTGCGCGGCCTGGAGCCCCATGCCGACGAGGTCCGGCAGTACGGCCGTCGCCCCGGCGGTGCCGGACGGGGCCGGCGTACCGGGCTTCGAGTCGCCGGGGGCGGGCGACTGGTCGCAGGCGGTGAGGGCGAGGGCGGCGACGGCCGCCAGGACGGCGGCGGTGATGTGGTGGGTCCGCATCGGGCCATGCTCGCGGGGGCACGACCGGCGGGCACACGGTGTGACCGAGTTGTGACGTGCCGCGTGCGGCTGCCGGCGGCGGCCGGGCACCCCGACCGCCGACGGCGGTGGCGGTCTCAGCGGGCGGCCGCGAGGGCCTCCAGGGCGGGGACGGTCGCTGCCGGGGTGGGCAGGGCGGCGTTCTCCGCGCGGAGCGCGGCGGCCGCCTCGCGGAGGGCCACGTCGCCGGTCAGGCGGGCCAGGAGCGCGGCGTCGACGCCGTCGGAGGTGGAGCGCAGGGCGGCGCCGGTGGCGGTGAGGGCGTCCGCGTTGACGAAGTGGTCGGCGCCCTGCGGGAGCAGGAGCTGCGGCAGGCCGGCCTGCAGTGCCGTGAGCATGGTGCCGGAGCCGCCGTGGTGGACCAGCGCGTCGGCGGTGGTGAGCAGCTCGGCGAGCGGAACCCAGGGCAGCGGGCGGACGTTGTCGGGGAGGGTGCCGAGCGGGGTGAGGTCGGCGTCTCCGACGGCGAGCAGGAAATCGGCGTCCACCGAGGCGGCGGCCTCCATGAGGCGGACGATGGCGCGGACCCCGTCCAGCTCGGTGAGGACCGTGCCGAGGGTGACGGCGATGCGCGGCCGGGGGCCGCGGCGGAGGAGTTCGGCGGGGACGGTGCCGCCGCCGTTGTAGGGGATGTAGCGCATGCGCAGGCCGCCCGGGTCGCCGCCGAGCGAGGCGGGGACCACGTTCAGCGGGGTGGCCCCGGCCGGCCCCTCGACGCCGTGGGCCTCGTACGCCTCGGTGAAGTGGGCGGCGATCCGGCCGACCATGTCGAGGCCCGAGGAGACGCCGAAGTTCTGGATCGCGGAAGGGATCTTCAGTTTGGCCGCGACCAGCGGGGCCGAGGCCTGGAAGGAGTCGTAGACCAGCAGGTCGGCGCCCCAGTCCTCGGCGGCGGCGAGCAGGCCGTCCACGGTGGGGCGGGCGGCGAGCGCGAAGCCGCGGGCCGCCCGGTCGAGGATCTGCTCGGGCGTCACATCGTGGGCGACATACCGCACCTCCTCGCCGGTGGCCTGCTCGAACACCTCCCGGAGGGTGCGGCCGTCGCCGATCTCCACGAGGGGGAAGCCGGCCTCGCGCAGCCGGTCCAGCGGCTGCGCGCTCGCGAACAGGACCTCGTGGCCGGCGGCCCGCAGGGCCTGCGCGGTGGGGATCATCGGGAAGAGGTGGCCGGCCGCAGCCGGTCCGGTGAAGAGTATGCGCACGCTTTCTCCTTGCCCAAGGTATGGCGGTCCGGGACGGGCCGCACGCAACGGGCCACGGCGGGCCCGTCCCGGCTCCCTTCGGTGAACTGGCCGACGGGCAACGGGTGTTCCCTCGAACGGGGGCGAAATTCGGACGTTTCCGGATGGGCCTGCACTACACAGGAATGAGGTGTTCCGCACTGTGTGTGCACCGGGGGTCCGGGTCGTCGTCCCGCCCGGGGCCGAGACCGCCGCGACGCAGATGCCGGCCCGCCGGCGCGGCTTCGGACGGCCGAGAGGCAGCCGTCCGCTGTCCGGATGTCGTCCAAGGGCGTCGTTTCGGCGGGCTGCCAGGGCCTGTATCGGGTTGCCCCGTGGAGCAAGGAGCGGCGTTCGGCTCGTGCGCCGAGGGTGCGTGCCGGGCGTCGCGACGCCGCGGGGCAACCCAGAACAGGCCCTGGTCCCCGGTTGACGGCTGATCCTCGTACCGGGTCCGGCCGGCTCAGCCCCTGACGACCGCAGCCCGGACCCGGCGGTGGCCGGTCAGCGGGTCGCGGTGCGGCGGATGCGGATCGGGCCGCGGGCTTCCGACGGGTTCACGGGGCGGCCCGCCTGGGTGATCTCGACCTCGCCGGCCGCGACGAGCCGCCTCGCCGCGCGGCGGACGGGCTCCATCAGCGCGCGCCAGCCGTCGCCGTCCCCTGCGTACACCGCACGCGCGACGTCGGAGGGGCAGATCGTCGCGGCCGGGCCGCGGCGCTCCAGCAGGTCCAGGATGGCCAGCTCCAGGCGCCGGCCCGTGGACCGTCCGCTGTCCGCCACTCCCCCAGTGTGGCACCGCGGTCGCCGGCGCGGCCCTTCGGGGCATGCCCGGGCGGCTGCCGCGCGGCGGTCCCGCGAACGGGGCGGGTGCGGGATATCAGTGGGGGCAGGCGGCGGTCGCCGTGGCCGCCGGTGAGAGGAAGGCGGGGAGCCTGTGGCCGTCAAGCCCGTTCCCGAGGGGTATCCGCGCATCACGCCGTACCTGTGCTGCGACGGAGCCGCGGAGGCGATCGACTTCTACGTGTCCGTGCTGGGCGCGACCGAGCGGACGCGGATGCCCGCGCCCGGCGGCAGGATCGGCCACGCCGAGCTGGAGCTGGGCAACTCGGTGATCATGCTCGCGGACGAGTACCCGGACATGGGATTCCGCTCGCCGAAGTCCGTCGGCGGGACGCCCGTCACCCTGCACGTGTACGTCGAGGACGTCGACGCGGTCTTCGCCGCGGCGATCGCCCGGGGCGCGAAGGAGCTGCGCCCGGTCCGCGACGAGTTCTACGGCGACCGCACCGGCCAGATCGAGGACCCGTACGGGCACCGCTGGAGCCTCGCCTCGCATGTGGAGGACGTGCCCGACGAGGAGATGGAGCGGCGGGCCCGGGAGGCCATGCAGGGCGGCGGCTGACGGCCGGGGCGGCAGCCGGGTGCGGCAGGGGCGGGGCCGGGGCGGCGACGGGCCGGGCCGTGGCCGGTAATGCGGCGGGAGCCGGTCTGCGGACGGGTGATACTGGGGCGCGGCTGGTCGAACATCATCCGCCCACCAGTCCCCCACCCGGCGGTGTTCCCGCCCGGCTGTTGGCCTTGCCCACTTTCGAGGAGCACCACGCGCATGTCTATACCCCCGCAGCCGCCGCAGGGCCCGTACCAGCAGCCGTACCCGCCGCAGGGCCCGTACGGCGGGCCCGGTCAGCCGGGGCAGCCCGGACTGCCCGGGCAGGGGTCCCCGTACGGCGGTCCGCAGGGCTGGTACGCGCCGCAGCCGCAGAGGACGAACGTGGCCGCCATCGTGGCGTTCGTGATGTCGGTGGTCTGTGCGCTCCCGTTCGTTCCGCTGATCCTGGGCTTCGTCGCCCTCTCGCAGATCCGCAGGAACGGCGAGAAGGGCAAGGGGCTGGCGATCGCGGCGATCGCCATCCACGGAGCGACGATCGCTTTCTACGCGATCATGCTCGCCCTCGGGATCTCCGGCGCCCTGGACGAGGAATCGGCGCCGCGGCGCGACACCGGCGGGGCGGTCACCGTGCCGGAGCGGAGCGCCGGCCCCGGCGCAAGCACCGGCCCGAGCCCGCGCGAGCGACGCAGGGACGTGGAGGACATCCGCACGGGCGACTGCTTCAACACCGAGGACGACCTGGCGAAGACCGAGGAGGGGGGCACCGAGGCCCGCCAGTCGGTGCGGACGGTGTCGTGCGACCAGCCCCACGAGGGCGAGGTGTACGCCGTGATCACTCTGGAGGGCAGCACGTTCCCGGGGGCGGACAAGATCGTCGCGAGCGCCGACGAGAAGTGCGGCGGCAAGGCGCTGACGGACTACGTGGGCCGTGACGCCGCGAAGCTGCCGAAGTCGCTCGAGGTGTTCTACTACTACCCGCAGGCGGCGAGTTGGGCGCTGGGCGACCGCACGGTCACCTGCTTCCTCGGCAACCCGACCGGCACGAGCACGGGCTCCGCGCGCGCGAACGCTTCCTGAAGCCCGCTCCCGCTCCACGCCGCTCCGGCCGGCCGCGCTCACCGCGGCCGGCCGTTGCGCCTTCCGGGGCGGCGGGTCAGCGGTAGTCGAGTTCGGCCAGTTCGCGGGCGAGCCGGTGGCGGAGGGCGGGGATCCGGAGGAGGGCGGGCAGCAGGGTGTTGCGCAGTGCGCGCGGCGTCCGGCCGCGGGCGGTCGCGACGCGGGTCATCCGGTCGGTGAGCGCCACCACGCGCCGGGCGACGGGGCGGCGCCGGGCCTCGTACGCGTCGAGGCCGCCGGCGGCCAGGGCGCGGCCGAGGGCGTGGCCGTCCTGGATGCCGGTGTTCATGCCCTGCCCGCCGGCCGGGCTGTGCACGTGTGCGGCGTCCCCGGCGAGCAGCAGCCGCCCGGCGCGGTAGCGGTCGGCGACGCGGTGGTGGATCCGGAACCGGGAGGACCAGACGAGTTCGTGCACGCGGGCCTCGCCTCGGAGGCGCTCGTCCAGCAGGGCCCGTACGAAGGGCAGGTCCGGCGACGGCGGGGCCTCGGCGACGGTGGCCACGATGCGGTAGCGCCCGGCGGCGGCCCGTCCGGCGTCCCCGGGCAGCGGGGCGATGACGGTGAGGCCGGCGGCGCCGAAGGCGAGGGAGACCTCGCGCGGCCCGGGGGCCCAGTCCATGACGACGTCGGCGAGGACGAAGGACTCGCCGTAGGCGCCGCCCGTGAAGCCGATGCCGGCGGCCGTGCGGACCGTGCTGTGCATCCCGTCGGCGCCGACCGCGTAGGCGGCGCGCAGGGTCTCGCCGGCGGCGGTGGTGAGGGTGGCGCCGTCGGCGTCCTGGGTGACGGAGACGACCTCGTGGGGGCGGTGGACGTCCCGGCCGAGGGCGCGCAGGCGGCTCAGCAGGACAGCCTCGGTCTCGTACTGCGGGACCATCAGCGCGTACGGGTGCGCCGTCGGCAGGCCGTCGAAGTCGACGGCGGCGAGCGGGCGGGCGCCGTCGCGGATCCGGAAGCGCGAGACCGGGATGCCGCGGGCGACGAGGTCGGCGGAGAGGGCGCCGCTCGGGTCGAGCTCGTCGAAGACCTCCAGGGTGCGGGCGTGCACGACTGCGGCGCGGGAGGTGTTGGCGCCCTCGGCCTGCCGGTCGAGGAGGACGAAGTCGACGCCGGCCTCGGCCAGGGTCACGGCGAGGGCGAGCCCCGTCGGCCCGGCGCCGACGACGGCCACCTCGGTGCGGGAGGGCAGTGCGGCGGTGCTGGTCATGGCGGACCTCCTCCGGCGGGCCAACACCCGTTGGCCAACATCTGTTGACATGAGAGTGCGCCAGCGCGACTGGCTTGTCAACAGTTGTTGGCCTACGCTTGTTGGCATGACGCCGCCGCGACGCTCCGACCAGACCAAGACCGCGATCCTGAGGGCCGCGCGGGAACACTTCGCCGCCCACGGGTACGAGCGCACGACGATCCGCGCCGTCGCCGCCGACGCGGGGATCGACCCCTCGATGGTCATGCGGTACTTCGGCAGCAAGGAGCAGCTGTTCGACGCCGCCCTCGCGGTCGACCTGCGCCTGCCCGACCTGGGCGCGGTGCCGGCCGAGCAGCTGCCGGCCACGCTGGTGCGGCACTTCGTGGAGCGGTGGGAGGGCGACCCCGCGGACGACACCCTGCTGGTCCTGCTGCGCTCCGCCGTGACGAACGAGCAGGCCGCGGCCCGCATGCGGGAGGTGTTCGCCACCCAGGTCGCGCCCGCCCTGGCGGCGGCCCTCGGCCCGGAGCGGGCCGCCCGCGCGGCCGGCCTGGTCGCCGCCCAACTCCTGGGCCTCGCCCTGACCCGCTACCTCCTGGCACTCCCCCCGATCGCCGCCCTGACCCCGGACGAGCTCGTCACCGGCCTCGCCCCGGCCCTGTCCGCCACCCTGGCGGGCCAGCGCGCCCGGCCGGAACGCTGAGAACGTGCCCGATCCGGCGTGGAGCCCACGGCGAACCCCTCGGTGATGATCTCGATGGGCCTGCCCCCGCAGTGATCCGCGGCGACGCCCCCCGCCCCGCCACCACCGGCCGTGCCGCGCCGCGCCGCGGAGGACGGTCCCTACCGGCTGCGCAAGGATCCCGGTCCGCACCGCGTGGACCAGTTGCCGGACACCGACAGTCGCTCTCCTGCGGCCCGGGCGACGACAAGCGCGCCGCCTTCGAAGCCGACTCGGTCACCGGCAGCGAGGAAGAGCGCGCCGGCGAGCTCGAACGCGTATCCGTCGTCGGTCGTCAAATCCTTCACCAGCACCGCCCGCGAGATCGGCGTGGCTCCGTCAGCTACCAGGCGCATACCGAGATGGTCCCACGCAGACCCGGATCGCGGACCGCCGGCCACGGTCATGGAGCGACCGGTGCCCGTTTTGTGGGTGGCGTCGTCATGGCGCCGGGTTGGTGCCCTGGATGGTGTACCGGCCGCTGGTGTCGTCGCCCGGGGTGAGCACAGTGGTTCCTGCGCCGCGAAGGGTGACGAGGGCCGTGTAGGCGGGATCCAGTGCGTCGACCGGGCGCCCGTAGAAGAGGATCCGGGCCAGCTCCAGGTCGATCGCCGCCGCGGTGTCGCGGATGAGGCGGAACCGCGCGCCGAGGCGGACCGGCCCGCGCATGCAGCGAACGGCTGCGGTCGCCTCGGTGTCGTCCACGGCCCGTAGGTGGTCGATCAGGAGTTCCGCGTCGACCGCCGGTGGCCGGTCGGAGTCGGGTGTCGCCGTCATGCCGCCATGATCGCAGGGCGTTCGGCCTCGCAGTGCAGGGGAGGGAGCTCGCGGCCCGGGCCGGTCAGGGGTCGGGGGCGCGACCGGGGTCATCGCGGGGTGGCCTGGTCGAGGGCTTCGCCGGCTGGGGTGAAGCGGTGCTGGGGCGGCTCCGCGCCCTCGTGGAGGTAGCCGAAGTAGGCCGTTCCGGCCGTTCCGCCGAGGACCGCCAGGAGGAAGGGCACGCAGCCGGTGGCGTGGGGCTCCCAGAGGGGGCCGCGGCCCTCGTTGTACAGGACGGTCCACTCGTCGGGATGCCGGCCGGGCCGGACCAGCCAGTAGAGGAACGCCCCGGTCCCCTCCTCGTACGCCCACGGCAGCACCCTGGCCCCCGCCTCCTCCAGGCCTGCGGGCTTGGCTTCGAACTCCCACAGGCCGTCCAGGATCTCGTCCCGCTCCGCGGCCTGCGCGATCAGGTCGCAGTCGGCGTGGGGGGAGCCGGGGACGAGCAGCCAGACCGCCTCGTCGAAGACCCCGTCGCCGTACGTGTCGACGAGCTGCTTGTAGTCGGCGGGCAGAGCAGTGCCGAGGGCGCGCTCGGCCTCCGCCCAGTCCACCGCGTGACGCAGCTCGGCGGGCGGCGGGCAGAGACGGACGAGCGCATCGAGACTGATCATGAGCCGGACGCTACCGGACCCCGCACGGGCGCCGGGGTGCGTAGCCTGGCGGCATGCGTATGCGTCCTACCCTGAGCTGGACCCCCGCCGGGGACCTGCCGCCCGGCACCGCCGACACGGGGCCGGTCGTCGACGCCCTGGGCGCGGGCGGCGTGCTGGTGCTCAGCGGGGCGGGCCTGTCCACGGAGTCGGGCATCCCCGACTACCGCGGCGAGGGCGGCAGCCTCACCCGGCACACTCCGATGACGTACCAGGACTTCGTCTCGGGCGCACAGGCGCGGCGCCGGTACTGGGCGCGCAGCCACCTCGGCTGGCGTACGTTCGGCCGGGCGCGGCCGAATGCCGGGCACCGGGCCGTGGCGGCGTTCGGGCGGCACGGGCTGCTCGCGGGCGTGATCACCCAGAACGTGGACGGCCTGCACCAGGCCGCCGGCAGTGAGGGGGTGGTCGAGCTGCACGGCGGCCTCGACCGGGTCGTCTGCCTGTCCTGCAACGCCTCCACGCCGCGGCGCGAGCTGGCCCGGCGGCTGGAGGAGGCCAATCCGGGGTTCGCGCCGGTGGCCGCCGCCATGAACCCGGACGGTGACGCCGACCTCACCGACGAGCAGGTCGCCGGCTTCCGGGTCGTGCCCTGCGCACGGTGCGGGGGCGTCCTCAAGCCGGACGTGGTGTTCTTCGGCGAGGCCGTGCCCCGATCGCGGGTCGAGCACTGCCGGGCGCTGGTCGACCGGGCGGACGCGCTGCTGGTCCTCGGTTCCTCGCTGACGGTGATGTCTGGGTTGCGGTTCGTCCGCCAGGCGGCCGCGGCCGGCAAGCCGGTGCTGATCGTGAACCGGGACGCCACCCGCGGCGACCCGCACGCCGTCACGCGGGTCGCGCTCCCCCTGGGCGCGGCCTTGACCTCGGTGGCCGACCGCTTGGGCGTCCCCGTCGACGGTGAGGGGGCCGGGTAGTCCCCGCCGGATTCAGCCGTCGTGTTCCCTGCGGGCATGTGGCCCGTCCTGCGGGCGCGGCTGGTTCTCCGTCCGCGCATCGCGGGAGGGGCCGGGCTTGTGCGCGTGGGCCCGCTCGCGCTCCTGTTCCTGTTCCTGCCGGCGCCGCCTGTTGAGTTCGTCCTTGCGGGCCTTGCCCTGGGGGTCGGTCATCGGTCGGCTCCCTTCGTCCATGCAGTCCGGGCCGCCGCGCGAGTGCGCGCGCCGCGGCCGCTCACGCTCGGCGTGTCCCCGGAAACGGGCCGCGGACACCCCCCGGGGCGCCCCGGATCCGGCGGGGTGGTCACCGGACCCGGATCGCGGGCTGCTCCGGCGGCCGCGGAGGCGGGCGTCGCCCCCCCCAAGGCCCCGGCACCCGGCCGCGGCCCCTGCCGCGAGCCGCGGCCGGGGTCCGCCGGTCAGGCCCGGCAGCGGAGCATCTCCAGCGGCGGGTGCGCGAGGACGTCGGCCCAGAAGTCCGCGCCGTACGCGCTGACGCCCTCCTCGGACACGTGCAGCGGCACCCACTCGAGGCCGCTGAACCCGGCCCGCCGCAGGCACTCCTCGTAGACCTCGCGGCGCGGGACCGTGCCGAGGATGCTGATCGGCTCCGGGTCGAGGAGCGCGGTGACCCGTACGAGCGGGCCGGCCTCCCGCTCCTCGCCCGTCGGCTCGCAGCGGAAGCCGTACGTGTCCAGGGTCGGGCAGTCGAAGCGGTAGTCGGGCTTCTGCGCGAACACGAAGAACTTGCCGCCCGGCACCAGGTTGCGGTGGATGTTGCGGCACATGCGCTCCATCTCCGCGATGCCGGAGGCGTAGTTGAGGCACTGCACCGCCACGGCGATGTCGAACGGCCGCTCCGACTGCCTCAGTTCGGCGGCGTCGCCCACCTCGTAGCGCACGCCCAGCGGGTCCTGCTCCTCGATCCGCCGCGCGGCGGCGATCATCTCGCCGGAGATGTCCACACCGAACACGTCGGCGGCGCCGCGGCGCTTGAACTCGCGGCTGTAGAAGCCGGTTCCGCACGCCACGTCGAGGACGGACCTGCCGCTGACGTCACCGACCATGCCGAGGAAGCTCGGCACCTCCCCGTAGCGGATCAGCGGCAGGGACTTGAAGCCCTCGAACGCCTCGCCGATGCCGTCGTACTGCTGCTGCACGCTCACGTGCGCCCCCTCTGTGGTTCGTCCCGTCCGCAGGCCGCACCGGGCCGCCGCGGAGTGCGGTGGAGGGCCGGGCGCGGCGTCGGCAGAAGTCTGCTGCGGCCGAGTCGCGCCGCTGCACTGGCAGATGACACGAACAAGCGGGTGAAGGGCCCCCGTATCGACCAACAACGTGCGGGTGCCGGGGGGGTGATCCGGGCGGCTCAGGGGGCTTGCGGCGGCGTCCAGCGGGGGTCGCGTCCGCTCAGCCCGACCGCCCGGTCGAGCAGCGGCGCGTCGTCGGTTACGGGGACGACGGGCCCGAAGACGCCCTCCCTGCCGGCCTCGCCCTCCTCGGCGGCCGCGCTGAGGAAGGCGTACGAGGCGTGCAGCGCGGCCGGGTCCGGGTCGTAGGGCAGGCCGGCGGCCCGGGCCAGGTCCCAGCCGTGGATCACCAGCTCGTCGGTGGCGACGGCCCCCGCGACGCCGCCGGGAAGCTCGACGCCTCCCGCGCGGGTCGTGCCGGTCCAGGCGGCCGGGTCCCGCCAGGCCACGGCCATCTCGGCCAGTGCACGGGGAAGTTCCTCCCGCCAGTCCGCGGGCAGGGCGGGCACGGAGCCCGGGCCGGGAGCGGTGGCGGTCGTCGGGCCGAGGTCCTTCCGGGCGGCGTCGCGGAAGGCGGCCGCGAGCCCCGCGAGGTGGCCGAGCAGGCCGCCGACCCGGTATCCGGGGCAGGGCGTCGGGTCGGCGAGCCGGTCGTCCGGAACGTCCGCCGCGAGCCGCGCCACGATCCGGGCCTGTGGGCGGAGGTCGATAAACGCCGCATCGGTCATGGGTGCCGCTCCTTCGGGGACGATGGCTCGAAGGGTAGACGGGCGGCCGACCCGGCACGCACCGCAACACGGGCCTCCGCCGCCCCGCCGTCCCCGATCCGCCCGGTGAGCGGAGAACGTCTGTTCGCTTCCGGCCGGGAGCCCGTGACGGCCCGTTGTCAGTGGCGGTCGACAGACTGGCGGGATGACACCGCTGCTTCTCACCGACATCGAACGGGCCGTCCGCGCCAGTTGGAGTGCCGAGACCTGCACCCCCGAGTTCCGTTCGCAGTGGACCGGGGACAACCCTGCCCGCGACCAGTGCGGGGTGACCGCCCTCGTCCTCAACGACCTCCTGGGCGGCGAGCTGATCCGCGGCGAGGTCCGCGTCGGCGGCGAACGGGTCGACTACCACTGGTGGAACCGCCTCGGCGCGGGCATCGAAGTCGACCTGACGCGCGAGCAGTTCGGCCCCGAGGAGACCGTCGTGGGCGCCACGGCCATACCCCGGCCGCCGCGAGGGGAGCCGTTCCGGCTCCGAGAGGAGTACGAGCTCCTCCGCACCCGGGTCCTGGAACGCCTTGCACAGCCGGCAGGGGACCGGACCCGGCCGGCCTCGGCCGCGCCGCCCGCCGACTGACCGGCAGGACCGCCGCCGGGCCCGCCGCCGGCCCCCTGCCCGCGGCGGCGGTCCTGCGGGAGGGATCAGGCCTCGGCCGCTTCGAGGAGGAGGCGTGCCAGTCCGTCCGGTTCCGAGAACATCGGCCAGTGGCCGGTGTCCATGTCCACCAACCGCCAGCGCGGACCGGCCAGCAGTCGGGCCACGTCGTCCGTCGGCTCGGGGCCGTCGAGGAGGCACTTGACGTACGTCGCGGGCAGCTCCTCCAGCGGGCGGGCCAGCACGGCGGGGTCCGCCAGGGAGGCGCCCGGGTGCGGGGTCGCGCGGGACGTGAACCGGGCGATCTGCTCGTCCGTGAGGTCCTGGCCCGCGCAGTCCGCGGCGGAGACGGGCCCCCAGAAGCCGCCGTCCGCGGCGATGGCGGCCTCCAGCTTCGCCGGGCCTTCCCACCACGTGGACACGAAGGACTCGCCCTCGGCCGGAACGTCGGAGTCGACGAAGACGACCCGGGTCAGCCGGCCGCCGATCCGCCCGGCGGCCTGGCCGACCGGGATGCCCGCGTAGCTGTGCCCGACCAGCACGACATCGTGCAGGTCGAGGCGCTCGACCTCGTCGACGACATCGCGGACGTGGGTCTGCCGCCCGACGGGCAGGTGCCGCTTCTCGGCCAGGCCGGACAGCGTCAACGGGTGCACGCCGTGGCCGGCCCGGCGCAGTGCGGGCGCCACCTCGTCCCACGCCCATCCGCCGAGCCATGCGCCTGCCACCAGTATGAAGTTCGCCATGGCGGCACCGTAGCGGGCGGGTCCGACAACGCCGGTGGGGGCTCCTTCCCGAAGAGGTCGGCGATGGTGGTCAGGGCCGCGGGCGAACGGGATGCCGGCCGGCGTGAACACCTCGGCGGGGCCGGTGACCTCGTGGAGGTCGGCACCGAGGAAGGCCGCGACGAGGACGCGGCGGGTCGTGGATGCGCCCGGCGTCCCGGCCCTCCCTCGCGGGCGTGGTGATGAGTACGCGTACTCAGGCCGAGGCCGATCCGGTGCGGCAGGGTGTTCCCATGCACCAGCGTGAATGGAAGCCCGCAGACCACCGACTCGGCGCCGAACGCGCCGGCATCGCCGTCCTGGCGGTGGCGGCGGCACTCGCCGCGGCGGCGGCCATCGCCGTGGTGTCCGTCGTCACCGTCCACGCCCTGGCCCTCGCCTGACGCCCGGAACACGGCATCCCCGTGTGCCAGACTGGTCGGCCGCTCGCCGGAAGCCGCCGGACGGGACCGGAACGTCCGTCCGGCACCTGTCGTCCGTACGTCCGAGACCTGCCGAGGAGCCTGTGTGAACCCCTCCGATGAGCCGCGCGTGGTCGCCGCGCTCGACTCCCGCGGTGTCCTGAACGTCGTCGGTGTCCACCTCTACCTGGAGCGGGACGGCCGCGTCCTGCTCGGGCTGCGCCATCCCGACTCGGCGTTCGCAGGCAACACGCACCACTTCCTCGCCGGGCACTGCGAGCGGGAGTCCGCCGTCGCCTGCCTGGTGCGCGAGGCGGAGGAGGAGGCCGGGCTCGGGATCGACCCCGCCGACGCGGAACTCGTCCACGTCGTGCACGTCGTGGACGGGCCCGACGACCGGCCCCGCATGCAGCTCGTCTTCCGCGCCCGCGCCTGGACGGGCACGCCGGAGGTGCGGGAGCCCGACCGGTGCCTGTCCTGGGACTGGTGGCCCGCCGACGCCCTCCCGGAGCGGGTCGTCCCGTACACGCGCGCCGCGATCGACGGCATCCGCGCGGGCCGCGTGTACACCGAACTCGGCTGGTGACCTCGCGCCCGCCCGACCGCTACAGCCACCCGTTGCGGCGGAAGGCGCGGTACAGCAGCCCGGATGCGCCCGCCATCAGGCCGAGGGCGAGGGGGTAGCCGTAGCTCCAGCCCAGTTCGGGCATGTGCCGGAAGTTCATCCCGTACACGCCCGCGACCATGGTGGGCACGGCGAAGATGGCGGCCCAGGCGGAGATGCGCCGCATGTCGTCGTTCTGCCAGGACGACACCCGTGCCTGCTGGGCGTCGAGGACGGCGTTCAGCAGTTCGTCGAGGGTGCGGACCTCGGTGTCGGTGCGGGCGAGGTGGTCGGCGACGTCGCGGAGGTACGGCAGCGCCTGCGCGGGGTACGCCTCCTCGCCCCGGTTCAGCAGGCCGTGGACGACGGGGACGAGCGGCTGTACCGCGTCGCGGAACTCGCGCACCTCCCGCTTGAGCGAGTAGATGTCCTCGGTGACGTCGGTACGGTCGACGGAGAACACGCTGTCCTCCAGCCGGGTCAGGGCCCCGCGGGCCTTGCCGGCGGCGTCGCCGTAGGCGTCGACGACGACGTCGAGGACGGCGTGGACGACGGCGAGCGGGCCGTATCGGAGCAGCGCCGGGTCGCTGCCGAGGCGGCGGGCCGCTTCGGCGGCGGGGTCGACAGGGCCGTGGCGGACGGTGAGGACGTAGCGGGGGCCGGCGAAGAGCATGAGCTGGCCCGTCTCGACGGCGTTGCCCCGGGGGACGTACCACAGGGTCTTCAGGGCGATGGCCAGCACGTCGCCGAAGGACTCGCCCTTGGGGCGCTGCTGCGGGTGCAGGGCGTCCTCGACGGCCAGGGGGTGCAGGCCCAGCTCGGCGGCGAGGCCCGCGAGTTCGGCCTCGGTTGGGTCGTCGAGGCGCACCCAGCCGAAGCGGTGCGGTTCCAGCTCGCGCAGTTCCTTGAGGACCACCTGGCAGGCGTCGTCCCCGAGGCCGCACCGCACGGAGTCGGTGCGGCCGGTCCGTTCGTCGTACAGCGTGCATTCCATGGGTGTCGTCTGCTTCCGCGCCGCCGGTTCATGCGTCGCGGCCATGCGCGGGGCCGGGGGCGCCGGGTGACGGGGATTCAGGGCGGGCGGGGTTTGGCGGTGCGGGGACGGGTCACACGCGTGGACGGCGGGGCGTGCACCCGGACTCCGGCAAGGCCCCGCCGGGCCTGGGCCGTGCACGTGCTCACCAGCGGCCCAGGGCCCGTCGGCATCACGGGCACCGAGGGGAAGACCCGGCTGCCGAACGGGATCCGCACGGCACACGGGCTGCGCCCCGCCCCGCCCTCCTCCCCGGGCGGGCGGGGGCCGCCTCCCGGCAAGCCCCCGGCCACGGCGCTCGGACCGCCGTCCCCGGGCACGCGGAATCCGTACGGCAGCCACCCGCGTGCCTGTTCGCCCCGTGCCGCCGGCGGCGTGCCGGTGGCCGGCCCTCCTGCCGCCCGCGGCGCCGCATCGGCGGTGCGTCGCGGGGTACACGACCGGCCGAGCCTGAGGAGCCCCCGGAAGGAGTCCGTCATGGAGATGCGCAGGAAACCCACCGGTTTACGGCTGCGGGCGGGCAGGCCGGACCGTCCGGGTCCACCGCCGGGGGCGGAGCCGGGGCGGCGCCGGGTCGTGCGGGCGCTCGCGGTGCTGGCCGCGTTCGCCGGGACGGTGGTGTTCAGCCTGGCCCTGGCCCGGGTGACGCTGGAGCCGTCGGCCGCTTCGGCGGGCCTCGTGCACAGCAACGTGCATCCGGGCGCCTCGATCCGGCTGTACCTGGAGCAGGCGTCCGCCCGGGACGCCGCGCGGCAGCTCGGCGGAAACCTGCTGCTCGGCGTGCCGTTCGGCCTGCTGCTGCCGGTGATGCTGCCGCAGACGCGCGGCCTGCTGCGGGTCGCCGCGGTGACGGCCGTCGTGATGGCCCTGGTGGAGCTGGTGCAGGGCGCCCTGGTCACGGGGCGCGCATTCGACGTCGACGACGTGATCCTCAACACCGCGGGGGCACTGCTCGGATTCCTCCTCGCGGGCCGCCGGATGAGCCGGGCGGTGCATCCGTGCCGCCGGCACTGGTGGCACCGCCTGCCCGGCTTCCGCCCCCGCGGGGGCACCGGGGCAGCCGGGGCCGGCGGCGGGGACCGGCCGCCCGTGTGACCGCGCCGGCCGGTGGGGCGCGTACGGGCGCGCGAACGGGGCAACCGGCCCGTATCCGTCCCGCGAACGGCGGGGACGACCAGCGACGAGGAGGCACCATGCCGAACCGGTCGGCGGACCACCACCTGGACGCGCTGCGCGCGCGGCTCGCGGCGACCGGCGAGCACGGGCTCGCCACGGCGGAGCGCGAGGAGTTGCGGCGGCTCCTGGACCGGGCCGGCCGGGACGGGGCGCGGGACGACCCCGGGCTGGCAGAGTCGCTGGAGGAGGCCGCCCTGCGTTTCGAGGCGCGGCATCCGTCCGTCTCCGCCGCGCTGCGGACCGTCGGCGCCAACCTGGCCAACCTCGGCATCTGACCCGCGGCCGGCGCACCGCGCAGGCCGCTCGCCACTCCCCCGCCCCACCCCTCCCGAAGGAAAGACACCATGGCTCGACCGAGGATCCTCGTGGTCGGTGCCGGCTTCGCCGGCGTCGAGTGCGTGCGCCGGCTGGAGCGCCGGCGCGCGCCCGGGGAAGCGGACATCACGGTCGTCACCCCGAACTCGTACCAGCTGTACCTGCCGCTGCTGCCGCAGGTCGCCTCAGGGGTGCTGACCCCGCAGTCGGTGGCCGTGTCGCTGCGGCGCAGCGAGCGCCACCGCACGCGCATCCTGCCCGGCACCGCGGTCGGCGTGGACCCGGCGGCGAAGGTGTGCGTCGTGCGCACGATCACGGGGGACCTCACCGACCAGCGGTACGACCACCTGGTCCTGGCCCCCGGCAGCGTCACCCGGACCTTCGACATCCCCGGGCTCGCCGAGCACGCGCGGGGCATGAAGACCCTCGCCGAGGCCGCGTACCTGCGCGACCACGTCATCGCGCAGCTCGACCTGGCGGACGCGTGCGGCGACCCCGCCGAGCAGGACGGCCGGCTGCGCTTCGTCGTGGTGGGCGGCGGGTACGCGGGCACCGAGACGGCCGCCTGCCTGCAGCGCCTGACCACGCACGCCGTCAAGCGCTACCCGCGCCTGGAGGCCCGGCAGATCAGCTGGCACCTGGTGGACCTGGCCCCGCGGCTGATGCCGGAGCTGGGCGGCGCCCTGGGGCGCGCCGCGATGGACGTGCTGCGCCGCCGCGGCATCGAGGTCTCCCTCGGGGTGAGCGTCGCCAAGGCCGGCGCCACGGAGGTGACGCTGTCCGACGGGCGCGTCCTGCCCACCCGGACGCTGATCTGGACGGCCGGGGTAGCGGCGAGCCCGCTGGTCGCGACCCTCGGGACGCCCACGGAGCGGGGGCGGCTCGTCGTCACCCCCGACATGGCCGTCCCGGGGGCGCCCGGGGTGTTCGCGCTGGGGGACGCCGCCGCCGTGCCCGACCTCGCACAGGACGCCGAGGGGGCCGTCTGCCCGCCGACCGCGCAGCACGCTTCCCGGCAGGGCCGCACCGCCGCGGACAACGTGATCGCCGCCCTGCGCGGGCAGCCGCTGCGCCCGTACCGGCACCGCGATCTGGGGCTCGTCGTGGACCTCGGCGGCGCGGACGCCGTGTCGAAGCCGCTGGGGGTGCCGCTGCGCGGCCTGCCGGCGCAGCTGGTGGCGCGCGGCTACCACTGGGCGGCGCTGCGGACGAACGTCGCGAAGACCCGCGTCCTGACGAACTGGCTGCTCAACGCGGTGGCGGGCGACGACTTCGTGCGGACCGGCTTCCAGGAGCGCCGGCCCGCCACGCTGCGGGAGTTCGAGCAGACCGACGCCTACCTGACGGCGGACGAGATCCGGGCCCGCACGGCGCGCTGAGGGCGCGGGCCGCGGGACGGCCGGTGCGCGGGCCGGTGCGCGGGGTGCCTCAGGGCCGGCCGAGGAGGGCCGTTCCGGCCGCGGAGTCCGTGCGGGCCGTGAAGAAGTCGGTGAACGCGGCGACGAACTCGGCTTCGGCGATGCGGCCGTCGCCGTCCGCGTCGAGCTGGCGGAAGCCGTGGTTGAGTTCGGCCGGGTGGATGCGCTTCCCGCCGAACAGGGTGCGGTACTCGTCCGCGCACAGGTGGCCGCTGCCGTCGGTGTCGGCGGCGCGGAACAGGGCGCGCATCGCCGGGCCGAGGCCCTGCTCCAGGTAGTCCGGGTCCCGGTCGAGTCCCGTCAGCATGGCGGTGACGAACTCCGCGCAGTCCACCCCGCCGTCGCCGTCCGCGTCCATGCCCGCGCGCAGGTGCCGCCACCATGCCTCGAACGCGGCGTAGAGGACGTCCTCCCGCTCGGCGGGAAGCTCCAGCTGCCAGCACACGTTGTGGACCATCGCCTGGAGGTCGGCGGAGTCGACTCGTCCGTCGCCGGTCTGGTCGAGGACCTGGCGGAAGAAGGCCTCCAGGCGGGCCGGCCGGGAGTCGGCGGCGCGCGGCCGCGGCAGGCGCAGGGCAGGCTCGCGGCGGGGGCGGGCCCGGCCGGCGGGGCGTCCGCCGGTGTCGCCTGCGGAGTGGTGCCGGTACCGTACGCGGTCGGGCAGGCGGGTCATGACCAGCCGCATGCCGCGGTGCACGGCCCAGGAGAGGGCCGCGGCGCTGCGGGTGCGGGGCGTGCCGAAGCGCTCGTGCCAGGCGGGCGGCAGGTCGGCCACGGTGAGCGCGGTGAGCGTCCGGGCCGCGACGGCGCGCAGCAGCGGCCAGAGGGGGCGCAGCCGCCCGAGGCGGCGGGGTGCGGGTGCCTCGCGGAGCATGTCGAAGAGCAGGTAGCGGACCTGTTCGCCGTATTCGAGGACCTCGCGGACGGTCCGGTCGACGTGGGCCGGCACGTCGGCGGCGGTCGGCGGGAGGGCCTCCCCGGGGATGTCGAGGACCGCGCAGACGTCCTTGAACTCCGCGTACAAGGTGTCGAGTTCGGCGGGGGTGAGGGGGTCGCCGGAGAGTTCGCGCATGGCGGTCATGGACTCGTACAGGGTCACCATGACCCAGGCGCGGACGTCGGGGTCCTCGGCGGCGTAGGGCCGTCCGGTGTCGTCGGTGCCGCGGATGCGCCGGTGGGTGCGCGCCAGCCGGGCGGCCTCGCGCTCGCGGTCCTCGGGGCAGGCGAAGAACAGGCGGGCGCCGCTGTCCATGGTGTGCTGCATGCGCCGCCAGGGGTGCGCCCGGTAGGTGGAGTACCGGGCGGTGCCGGCCGCGACGGCGGGGTGCGCGGTCTGCAGGACGAGCAGCCTCCAGGCAACCAGGCCGATGCGCTGTTCACCGAGGGTGCGGCGTAGCAGACCGGGTGCGGCGGCGGACAGCGAAGTGCGGGTCACGTGTTGCTCCTGTGGCGGGAGGGTCCGGGCAGACAGCCGGTACAACGGTCGTGCCGCGGGCGGGTGGCCGCGCCGCGGCCCGGATCACTCCCATGTGCGTCGCTGCGAACGGCTGCACCCATGGACGGGACGCCGGCGGGGTGGACTCCCCCTGGGCGGCTTCGGGGCGGCCGTCGTCCGGGGCCGCACCGCGCCGGTGGCGGTCACCGGCTCCTGCGCAGCTCGTACAGGTCGCCGTCGTCCGGGTCGCCGACGTGGTGGTACAGCTCCGGGCGCTCCGGGCTGCCGGCGACCCGCCACGCGGGCAGCGGGCACCCCGGGATGCGGATGTGGACGCGCTGGCCCCAGGTGTTGCGCCGCCCGGGGGTGAGGGTCCAGGTGCCGGGGCCCGAGCAGCCGCGTCCCCAGCTTGAGTCCTCGCCGGTCCGGAAGTACTTGACCGCGGAGGCGGTGGCGGTGCCGTCGGCGGCGAGGGTGACGGTTCCGCCCCTGCCGTCCGACCAGGTCCCCGCCGCGGACGCGGCGGTGAGCAGCGGCGGCCGGTATCTCGGCACGATGTCGGTCCGGAGGGCGAGGGAGCCGAGGAGTCCGATGCCCGCCACGAGCGCGCTGCCCCGTAGCACGACCAGGCCGAACAGCCCTTCCCGCCGCAGCCGGCAGATGAGGGCGGCGGCGGACAGGACGGCCGTGGCCGCCGCCCAGGCCGCCAGGGGGCCGGTCGTGGCCGCGGGAGCGGTCAGTGCCGCGGGCACGGCCACGGCCCAGGGCCACGCGCAGCGGCCGCCGAAGACGCGTCCGAGGAGGTCGGCGAGCGCCACGGCGGGCAGGACGGCGACGAGCGACAGCAGGAACGCCGCGACGAGGACGAGCTGGGAGACGGCGAGGACGGATGCCAGGGCGTCGGCGGTCCGGCCGATGCGCAGCGGCTCCCGGGTCAGGACGTACAGCACTCCGAGCACGGCCGCGAGCAGCGCCTCCAGGAACAGGACCGCCGTCGAGACGACCAGGACGCGGCCGTAGGAGCGCCTCGGCACCGGTTCTGCGGATTCCACGGCTGGGTCCCCTCCCCCGGCACGCCGGGCGGACGCGGTCGCCCGTCCGGTTCGCGCCGCAGGCTTCATACTGCCACAGCTCTGAACGCGTTCAATTCCGTTTCCCCGGGTCGGTCCCGCGCCGTTTCCGGGCGGTGCGCGCCGTCCCTGCCAGACTGGCGGCCGGCCCGGGCCGGACCCGGGCCCGGGTCCGGGCCTTGCCGCGGCCGCACCGACGGGGTGCGGCGCCCGGAACGGCCTGACGGCACACTGCCGACCAGCCGAGGAGGACGTGCACATGGCCCAACTGCTGAGGGTCCAGAACTTCACCGTGTCGGGCGACGGGATCGGCGCCGGGGAGGACCAGAGCCTGGAGCGGCCCTTCGGGCACGTCGACCCGGGGAGGATGTTCGCCTGGGCCGGCGCCACGGCGAGCTGGCCGAACCGCACCGAGCCGGGCGGCAGCCGGGGCCTGGACGACTACTTCACCCGGGACTTCACCCACAACATCGGCGCCGAGATCATGGGCCGCAACAAGTTCGGGCCGCAGCGCGGGCCCTGGCAGGACCACGAGTGGCGGGGCTGGTGGGGGGACGAGCCGCCGTTCCGGACGCCGGTGTTCGTGCTGACCCACCACCCGCGGCCCTCGTTCACCCTCTCGGACACCACCTTCCATTTCGTGTCCGGTGAGCCGGCGGCCGTCCTCGACCTGGCCCGGAAGGCCGCGCAGGGCAAGGACGTGCGGCTCGGCGGCGGAGTGCGCACGATCCGCGAGTTCCTGGACGCCGACCTCGTCGACACCCTGCACGTGGCGGTCTCGCCGGTGGAGCTGGGCTCGGGGCTGCGGCTGTGGGACTCCCCGCGGGATCTCCTCGACCGCTTCCACCTGGAGACCGTCCCGAGCCCGAGCGGGGTGGTGCACCACCTGTTCTGGCGCAGGTGACGCAGGCGGCTCCGGACCCCCCGGTTCCGGCTCCGCTCACGGCGGCGGGGCCAGGACCCTGGGGAGGAGGTCCTCCGGAGCGGCGGCCAGGTGGAGTTGGAGCAGCCGGTGCGGGAAGAAGTAGCCGCTGTCGGTGCGGTGGAGGAGGACGCGCTGCTCCGCCGTGTCGAGGAAGCGCCGGTAGCGGTACGGGGTGCGGCCGCGCTGCGCGAGCACCGCGCGGATCGTCCAGTGGCGTAGGACGGCCAGGCCGCCGAACCGGAAGCCTCGGATCACCGCGAACAGCGCGCCGAGCAGGGACGCGGCGAACGCGGCTCTCCGCAGCGCGTCCCCGCCGGGGGCGGCCGCCGCGATCAGGGCGAGCAGGCCGAGGCCGGCCACGGCCAGGCCCGCGAAGCCGTGGACCAGGCAGAAGCGGACGGAGCGGCGGACGCCCTCGTTCGGGCGGGGGCGGCGGTCCTGCAGCGAGGGCTCGAACTGGTTGCCGAAGGCGTACAGGAGGCCGACGAAGACCGCCGCGGCCGGCGCGATCCACGAGGGCTGCGGGCACAGCAGCAGGACGACGTACCCGAGCAGGCAGACGAGCGCCACCCAGACGAACCCGGACAGCAGCCCGCGCGTGAGGTGGTACTTCAGCGGCGACGAGTAGATCATCAGCTCCTGCCGGAACCACGTCCACCGCATCTGCTCCACGGGCTGGAACACGGGCGTGAACGAGGCTTCGAGCTGGGTGGCGGCCACCCACGCGTAGGCGAGCCCGACGATCCAGCAGCCGGGAGCGGTCAGGTCGGCCTCCACGAAGACGAGCCAGCACAGGATGAGGAACATCGCGGGCACGTTGGCCATCATCGGCAGGGCGACTGCTCCGCGCTGCTCCACGCGGGGGCCGTCGCTGCCGAGGTGGTGCTTCTCCGACTGGTACGCCTGGGCCGCCACGTTCACGGCCATCGCCGCGGCGAGCGCCGCCGCGTCCCGCACGCTCGTGTCCAGCATCCCGGCGCGGACGGCCGCCGCCAGCCACAGCACGGGCAGTCCCAGGGCCGTCGCCGCCATCACGACGTTCGGGACGATCCGCGGCAGGATCTGCTCCACGGGGGACAGCCAGCCCAGGTCCAGCCGGTCCAGGTACAGCACGTGCTCCTTGCGCGCGGTGAGCATCCGTGCGAGGGAGGCCAGCCAGGCCAGCGTGCGCTCCGGGTCCCCGTCCGGGCGGGGGCGGTCGCGCCGCAGGCATTCGCGGGTGTAGGCGTCGAAGATGCGGCCGCGGCGCTCGACGAGGCTGCCCGGTGCGCGCAGGTCGTCGGCCGGCCGGTTGCGGTAGGTGAGGCGGATGAAGTTCAGCATCATCGGCGACTGGAACAGCGGCCACAGGTCCGGATCGCCCTCCAGCGCGGCGTGCACGTCGGCGAGGGCGTCCCGGTCGGCGGCGAGGAAGTCCTGGACGTCCCGGCGGGACGGGGGCAGCACCTCGACGTAGCGCAGCGCGCGCAGGTCCTGCGCGAGGCGGCGCAGGTCGGCCTCGTCCGTGCGGCAGCCGACCGCCATCCCGGGGCAGGAGCGGCGCAGCCGCCGGAGTTCGGCCACGCACCTGCTCCGTTCCGGTTCGGGTACCTCGTCCAGTCCGTCCAGGACGGGGAGCAGCCGGTGCTCGCGCAGCCAGGTGCGCACGAGGACGCCCGAGACGCCCCGGTACTGCTGGCCCATGGCCGCGGCGAGCCATTCCTCGACGGGTTCGCCCCGGTACGTGTCCAGCCGCAGGTAGACGGGGACGTGCCCGCCTCCCCGGTCGTCGGGTGTGTCGAGCGCCTCCACGGCCAGCCGGTGGGCGAGCGCGGCGAGTTGCGTGGTCTTGCCCATGCCGGGCCGGCCCAGCACCACCAGGTCGTCGGTGTCCTCGTAGAGCGCGCGGACGGTGGTCGCCCCCGCGGGCACGGCCACGGGCTCGGCCCGCCTCGCCCGTCTGGACCGGCGGGCGCGGCCGGGTTGGCCGGGGTGGGGATCCGGCGCGGTGAGGATCGCGAACCGCGGGGTGAGGTAGTGGTGTGCCTCGGCGCGCCCCAGGTCGACGGCCGCCCTGTCCCTGACCTGCTTGACGAGCCTTCGGCGCAGCTGTGCCGCGTACGCGTCCCTGCGGGAGCGGGCCGGCCAGGCGAGGACCGCGAGGACCCAGGCCGCGCCGGCCCGCAGGAGCCGGCGCAGGGGGTAGCGGCGCAGGTCCGCGGCGGGGGCCTCGCCGGGGGCCGCGGGCTCCGCCTGGGCGGCGGGGGCCGGGTCGTCCTCGTCGTCGACGCCGGGCAGGGGCGCGGGCGGGGCGGCCGGTGCCGCGGTACGGGTCGCCGGCGCCCCTTCGGCTGCCTGGTCCTCGCCGGGGGCGGGGTCCTGTTCCGCCCAGGCGCGGTGCCAGCGCGGCTCCCATGTGCGGGGGTCGCCGCCGAGCGCGGTGACCATGGACAGGAACGGCACCAGGAGGGGGCGCCGCTTGCCGGAGAAGGACTCGGACACGTAGGGCGGGCTGAGGTTGGCGGCCCTGGCGAGGGCCGTGACCGTGGGGCGGTCGGACGGCTCCCGCGGCTCGTACAGCTCGTCGTGGACACGGCGCATCAGTTCGGCCCACACCCGCAGCCCGGGTGCTGCCGCGGCCGGATCGGGGCGCTGCGGCCCCCGGGGCCGCGGGCCGGCACGTCCTGTCATCCGCTCTCCTCTTTCACGAGCCGTTCATTGCCGTTCATTGCCGTTCCTTCGTTCACCGCTGCCCGGAAGGCCTGGCCGCCGGGGTGCGGCGGGCCGTAGAACGGTGGTCGCCGGGGCCCGTCGGGGCCGGCCGGCGCAGGCACCGCGGCAGTCCGCGATGCGCTGCGCGGGGCGTCCGCGTCCCGCTTCGACCCACCCATCTTGGCCATCGCGGCGCCGTCTGTACGGCCTGTTGCGAAGTCCGGAAGAACCGCTGCCGACCGAGGAGTTCCCATGAGCCTGCCCGCGACCGTGACACGTGCCTTCCCCTCCGTCGGCGGCCTGGCGGCCGCGGGAGCGGGCGTGCTGGCCGACGCCCCCTGGTGGCTGGTGGTCGTGCTCGGGTTCGCGGCGCTGCTGGTGCTGCGGGCGGAGGCGCTCGTCAACGCCCGGAACGAGGCGCGCCGCGGGTCGCACGAGGACCGGCTCCTCGCGGCCGTGCCCGGGCGGCAGGCGCTGGACTACCTCACGGAGGTCAGGCGCGCCCAGGCCGGGCCGCCGGCCGTGCCGGGGGCGGGGGCGGACGGCGGGGCGGCCGGAGGCGGGGCGGCCTGAACCCGTGCTGCGGGCCCGGGGACGGGCGCCCTCCGAGGACACCGCATGCGAGCGGTGCCGGTGGCGGGTCGGCCCGTGCGACCGCAGCCGCGGAACGCCGTCCGGTTCGGCGCGACACGGCTGCGTCCCGGGGCCGATGGCGGACGGCGGGCCGCCGTTGCTGGTTGGGTGGGGGGGGCAGGACTCGCCCACCCGAGGAGGATGTCCATGAGCGACGAGAAGCAGCCCGGCGCGCCCGCCCGGCGGATGCGCGAGAAGGCCGAGGAGCTGGAGCAGGCGGCGCAGCACACCACCGACCCGGACGTACGCCGGCGCCTGGCCGACGAGGCCCTGCGCATCCGCGAGCGGATCGAGCGGGAGAGCGGTCCGGAAAGCGCGACCATGGACCCGATGTAATCCGGCCGTCTCCCTTCGGACGACCGCGGCTGCCCACGGCTGCCGCGGTGTCCGGCATTTCCGGCTACCGACCAGTCACTTCGCGCTTTTGCCGCGCCTGCGGCGCAACGGCGAATTCTCGCCGATCGCCCGCTCCCGGCGCCGCCGGGGGGCGTTTCCCCGAGTGTGCCCCCACTGCCCGCTCCGGCGCCGCGCCGGCCCCTCTGCCGCGGCGCCGACCGCTTCGGATCAGGTACGCAGCGTTGACCCTTCAGTAACTTGGCGCTAGCTTCGCTTCGTTCACCGAAAGGCCCGAATTCCCGTTCCGGGCCCGCGCGACCTTGTGCCTTCCCGCGGCCCTCGTCATGGCCGACATTCCCCCACCGGGCAACGCCATCGCATATTCGGAGAATTATGACGCCGGCAGAGCACGTCATCGGAGTGACCCCCTTCGGCGGACCCGATGCCCGCCTCGCGGCCGCGGTCACCCGCGGCGGCGGACTGGGTGTCCTGGACCTCGGGTCCGGCGACGGGGCCGCCCGCGCGGCCCTGGCCGACCTGCGGGACTGGCTGCCCGGGCGGTTCGGGGTGAGGGTCGGCCCGCACTGCCGGCTGAGCCCCCGGGACGCGGCCGGACTGCTCGGCGGACCCGGCGGCCCCCGTACGGTGCTCCTCGCCGCCGGAACGGCGGTGCGGCCCGCCGACCTGCCGACCGGGGTGCGGGTGCTGGCCGAGGCCACCGGCCTGGCCGAGGCGCGGGCCGCCCTGGACGCGGGCGCGCACGGCCTCGTCGCCCGCGGCAGCGAATGCGGCGGCCGCATCGGCGAACTGGGCACCTTCGTCCTGCTGCAGCAGCTCCTCGACGCCGCCGGCCCCGACGGGCCCCCGGTGTGGGCCTGCGGGGGCATGGCGCCGGGCACAGCCGCCGCGGCCGTCGCCGGCGGAGCCGCCGGCGTCGTCCTCGACACGCAGCTGGCACTCCTCGCGGAGTCGGCGCTGCCCGCGGCCGTGGCGGCCGTACTGCGCCCGCTGGACGGCTCCGAGACCACCGAGCTGGGCGGCCACCGCTTCCTGCGCCGGCGCCGGGCCGCGGCCCCGCCGCCCGGCGCGCCGCCCCGCGACCTGCCCGACGACGCGGACCGGATCGCCGCCCTGCTCGGCGGCCGCGACCCCGACAGCCGGCTCCTCCCGGTCGGGCAGGACGCCCCCCTGGCCGCCGTGTTCGCCGACCGCCACCGGGACGCCGCCGGCGCCGTCCGCGCCGTCGTCGAAGCCGTCCGCGCGGCGGCCGCCGACGGCACCGCCGGCCGCGCCCTCACCGCCGGATCCCCCATGAGCCGCGCCCTCGGCACCCGCCTGCCGGTCGCGCAGGGGCCGATGACCCGGGTCAGCGACGGGGCCGGCTTCGCCCGCGCCGTCTCCGACGGCGGCGCCCTGCCCTTCCTCGCCCTCGCCCTGGCCGGCCGGGAGCAGGCCGCCGCCCTGCTGGCCGAGGCGGCCGCCGCGCTGGACGGCCGCCCCTGGGGGGTGGGCATCCTCGGCTTCGCCCCGGAGGACACCCGCGCCGCGCAGCTCGAAGCGGTACGCGCGCACCGGCCGAGCCACGCCGTCATCGCCGGCGGCCGGCCCGCGCAGGCCCGCGCCCTGGAAGCCGACGGCATACGGACGTTCCTCCACGCCCCCTCGCCCGGACTGCTGCGCCAGTACCTCGCCGAGGGCGCGCGCCGGTTCGTCTTCGAGGGCGCCGAATGCGGGGGCCACGTCGGACCGCGGAACAGCTTCCCGCTGTGGGAGGCGCAGACCCGCGTCCTCCTCGACCACCTGGCCGAGGACCCGGGCGCCGCGCCCGCCCTGGAGGTGTTCTTCGCCGGCGGCGTGCACGACGCCCGCTCCGCCGCCATGGTCGCGGTCCTGGCCGCCCCGCTCACCGCCCGCGGCTGCGCGGTCGGCGTCCTCATGGGCACCGCCTACCTGTTCACCCGGGAGGCCGTCGTCCACGGCGCCGTACGGCCGCTGTTCCAGCGGCAGGTGCTGGCCGCCGAGCGGACCGCGCTGCTGCGGACGGCACCCGGGCACGCCACCCGGTGCGTACCGAGCCCGTTCAGCGAGGGTTTCCGGGAGCTGGCGGCGGAGCTGCGCGCCGGCGGCGCCCCCGACCGGGAGGTCTGGGAGCGGCTCGAGCGGCTGAACGTCGGGCGGCTGCGGCTGGCGAGCAAGGGACTCGAACGCACCGCCGCCGGCGGGCTGGCGCCCGTGGACGAGGAACGGCAGTACGCCGAGGGCATGTTCATGGCCGGGCAGGCGGCGGTGCTGCGGGACTCCGCCACGACCGTCGCCGAGCTGCACGAGTCCGTCACCGTCGGTGCCGCCGCCTTCCTGGAGCGGCGGTGTACCGCCCTGCGGGCTGCGGCGCAGGATACGGCCGGCGCCGGGCCGGCCGAGCGTACGCCCGCACCGCTGGACATCGCCGTCGTCGGCATGGCCTGCGTGTTCCCGCAGGCCGCGGACCTGGCCGCGTTCTGGGCGCACGTCCTCGACGGCCGCGACGCCGTCACCGAAGTGCCCTCGGAACGCTGGGATCCGGACGTGCACTGCGCCCCCGGCCCCGACGGCAGCGGCCCGGCCAGCGCCTCCCGGTGGGGCGGCTTCCTGCCCCGCATCCCTTTCGACCCGCTGCGCTACGGCATCCCCCCGGCCTCGCTCGGCAGCATCGAACCGGTGCAGCTGCTCGCGCTGGAGGTGTCCCGGCGCGCCCTGGAGGACGCCGGCCACGGCGAGGACGGCCGGCCGTTCGACCGGACCCGTACCGGGGTGGTGTTCGGGACCGAGGCGGGCAGCGACCTGTCGAACGCCGCCACGCTGCGGACCGTCCTGCCGTCCTACTACGGGCGGGTGCCGGCCGGGCTGGACGGGCAGCTGCCCCGGCTCACCGAGGACACCTTCCCCGGCGTGCTCGCCAACGTCGTCGCCGGGCGGGTTGCGAACCGCCTCGACCTGCGCGGCCCCAACCACACCGTGGACGCGGCCTGCGCCTCGTCGCTGGCCGCTCTGGACGCCGCCTGCAAGGAACTCGTCCTCGGGACGAGCGACATGATGCTGTGCGGCGGCGCGGACCTCCACAACGGCATCAACGACTACGCCCTCTTCACCTCCGTGCACGCCCTGTCCCCGAGCGGCCGCTCCCGTGCCTTCGACCGGTCCGCCGACGGCATCGCCCTCGGCGAGGGCGTCGCCTGCGTCGTCCTGAAGCGCCTCGCGGACGCGGAGCGGGACGGGGACCGGGTGTACGCGGTGGTGGTGGGGGTCGGCGCGTCCAGCGACGGCCGCTCGCTCGGGCTGACCGCGCCGCGGCCGGAGGGGCAGCGCGCCGCACTGGAGCGCGCGTACCGGGGCGCCGGTGTCTCCCCGGCCGACGTCGGGCTGGTGGAAGCGCACGGCACCGGCACCGTGGTCGGCGACCGGACCGAACTGGGCGTGCTGACCGAGGTGTTCGAGGCGGCCGGCGCCCGCGCGGGAAGCTGTGTGCTCGGGTCGGTGAAGTCGCAGATCGGGCACACGAAGTGCGCCGCCGGACTGGCCGGCCTCATCAAGTCGGCGCTCGCCCTGTACACGGGGGTGCGGCCGCCGACCCTCCACCTGGAGAGGCCGAACCCCGCCTGGCGGGCGGGGGCGAGCCCGTTCGTGTTCCACCGGGAGGCGCTGCCCTGGCCGGCCGCCCCCGGGCGGCGGTACGCGGGGCTGAGCGCCTTCGGCTTCGGCGGCACCAACTTCCATGCGGTGCTGGCCGGCCACGGCGGGGAAGCGCCGCCCCCGGAGCACGGACGGGACGAGTGGCCGGCCGAGCTGTTCCTGTTCCGCGGGACCGACACCGCGGCGGCCCGCCGGGCGGCGGCCGACCTGCTGGAGGCCGCCGACGCGGCCGCGCGGGGCGAGGCCCCGTGGCGCCTGCGCGACCTGGCCGCGACGGCGGCGGCCCGGGCCGCACGGGCGCGGGGGACCATCCGCATCGCCTTCACGGCCCGAGACACCGCGGACCTGTGCCGACTGCTGCGCAGCGCGGTGCACGCGGCCGATGCGGAACCCGGGCCCGCGGAGGCCGGGCCGAACACCGAGGCGGATGCCGGAGCCGAAGCCGTCGGAGCCGAAGCCGCACCTGAAACCTGGACCTCCGCCGGGGCCGCGCCGGGGGCCGCGGCGGACACCCGCGCCGGAGCCGCCTCGGGGAGCAGGCTCCAAGCCGCCGCGGGGCCCCGGGCCCGAGCCGACCGGGCCGAAGCCGCACCCGAAACCTGGACCCCGGCCGGAGCCGCCTTGGGGTCCGGGGGCCGAGACACCGAGGGGGGCCGGGTGTACCGGGCGGAGGAGGGCGGTTCGGGAGTCGGGCGTACGGCTTTCCTCTTTCCCGGGCAGGGCAGCCAGCGGCCCGGCATGTCGGCGCACCTCTTCACTGCGTTCCCCGGCCTCGGCCGGCTGCTCGGCACCGGCGCGGACGGCGGCGGCCGGGCCGTGGCGGCGCTGTATCCGCCGGCCGCCTTCGACGACGCCGCGCGCGAGGCGTTCCGGCGCGCCCTCACCGACACGCGGGCCGCGCAGCCGGCCCTCGGCATGGTGGAGCTCGCCGCGTACGCACTCCTCGCGCGCTGCGGGATCCGTCCCGACATGGCGGCCGGACACAGCTACGGCGAGCTGGTCGCCCTCTGCGCCGCCGGAGTCGTCGACGCGGAGGCGCTGCCGCGGCTGAGTTCCGCCCGGGCCGAGGCCATCCTGGACGCCGCCGGCGCGGATCCCGGGGCGATGGCGGCGGTGGCGGCCGCACCGGAGGACGTCGGGCGGGTGCTGGGCGGCCCGCCCCTGCCCGGCGGGCTGGTCGTCGCCAACCACAACGCGCCCCGGCAGTGCGTCCTGTCCGGGCCGGCGCGCGCGGTCGAGGCGGCCGTACGCCGGCTGCGGGAAAGCGGGCTCGGCGTGAAGCGGCTGCCGGTGGCGTGCGCCTTCCACAGCCCGCTCGTCGCCGCGGCCGGGCCGTCCTTCGGCCGCGTCCTCGGGGAGCAGCTCCTGTACGAGCCGGAGTTCGAGGTGTGGGCGAACCGGACCGCCCGCCCCTACCCGGCCGGCCCGGACGCGGTGCGCGGGGAGCTCGCCGCGCAGATCGGGGCGCCGGTGCGGTTCGCGGAGCAGATCGAGGCGATGTACGCGGCCGGGGCGCGGACCTTCGTCGAGGTCGGTCCGGGGCGGGTGCTGACCGGGCTGGTCTCGGACGTCCTGGGCGGCAGGCCGCACCGGGCCGTCGCCTGCGAGCCGCGGCCCGACAGCGGGCTGGCCGGTTTCCTCGACGCGGTCGCCCGGCTCGCGGCCGCCGGGCTGCCGGTGGCCGCCGACTGGATGTTCCGCGGGCGGGACGCCGTCGACATCGACCGGGCCCCCGCCCCGCGCACCCCCGGCTGGACCGTGGACGGGCACCTCGTCCGCACCGCGTCCGGCGAGCCGCTCCCCGGCGCCCTCGCGCCGGCCCGACCCGTTGTGGAGGCACCCGTGTCGACGAGTCCCGAAGAGGCGGCGTCCGGAGCCCCGGACGCGCTGGTCGCCGAGTTCCTGCGCAGCAGCCGGGAGGTGATCGCCGCGCAACGGGACGTCTTGCTGGCCTACTTCGGCGGCACGGTGGAAGGGACGGCCCCGGTGGCCGCCGGGCCCGTGTCCCCGCCGGTGCCGCTGCCGGAGCACCGGTTCGGTCAGGCGGCCGATGCCGGGGACGACCGGGGGAACCGCGAAAGGGGTCCCGGGCCGGGTGCTGCGCGCGCCCCGGAAACCAGCGCGGCGGGCGCGCCCGGAGCGGCTTCGCCTCGGGCCGCGGAGCCCTCGGGGGAAACGATTCTGCGGGCGGTCCTGGAGTTGATCGCCGAACGCACCGGCTATCCCCTCGACATGGTCGAGCCGGATCTCGACCTGGAGGCCGACCTGAGCATCGACTCGATCAAGCGCGCCGAGATAGCCGGCGAACTCGCCCGCAGACTCGGCCGCGCGGGCACCGCCGCGCCTGTCGTACTGGACGACGCGGAGCTGGAGGACCTGTCGCGAGCCCGTACCGCGACGGCGATCGCCACCTGGCTGACGGGCCGCGCAACCGCCGCGACCGGCCACACGGCCGGCGGCGGGGAGTCGGCGCAGGACGGCAGGACTGCCGCCGCCGGGGCCCGTCCGGCGGAGGCGGGCCTTCCGGTTGACGCCGACGCCGACGCGGTCGCTGTCGGCGACCGCGCGACAGCTGCCGAGTCCGGCCGCGCCCCCGGCGGTACTCCGGCCGGTGCCGTCCCTGTCGCGGGCCCCGGTACGGAAGCCCTTGCCGCCGCTGGTGCGGCGCCGGAGCCCGTGGTGGGTGCGCCGCGGCGGTACCGGGTGGTGCACGCCGAGGTTGCCGGGGCCGGGCTCGGGGCCGCGGGGCTCGCCGGGAGTCGGTGGGTGATCCTCGGGGACGGGGCGGGGGACCGGCGCGGCACCGCTGATCGGCTGCGGGGCCTGCTGGGCACCCGGAGCGTAGAACTGCGGGGTGCGGGATCCGACATGGGTGCCGCCGGCGGGTCCTTCGACGGGGTCGTCGTGCTGGGTGCGCTCGGCGAGGACGGCGGGCAGGCCTTCCTGCCGGGCGGGTTCGATGTCGTACGGGCCGTCCTGCGTGCCGGCGCCCGGCGGTTGTTCCTCGTCCGCGAGGCCGGGTACGGGCTGCGGGCGGCCGGGGTGGACGGGCTGGTGCGGGCAGCGGCCCGCGAGTACCCGGACGCCGTGGTGCGCTGCGTCGCGCTCGATGCGGCTGCCGCGCCGGGGCCCGAGGCCGCCGCGGAGGTCCTGCTGGAGGAGGTCGCCGCGGACGGCGGCGGGCCCGTCGTGGTGCGGACGTCCGCGGGACGGTTCGCGCCGGTGCCGGTCGAGGCGCCGCTCGGGCCGCTCGCCGGCCGGGGTGCGGGGCCGGCCGGGGAGGGCGCCGCGGAGGCGGAGGCGCTGGGACTGGACCGGGATGCCGTTCTCGTCGTGGTGGGCGGCGCCCGCGGCATCACCGCCCGCTGCGTGTCCGTGCTCGCGGCGGCGGCCCGCTGCCGTGTCGAACTCCTCGGCCGGACCCCCGTTCCGGTCGGGCCGGAAGACCCGCTGACCGCGGCCGCGGCCGACCGGGCGGCTCTGCGGGGCGTCCTCGCACGCAGCGGCCGGTACGCCTCGCCCGCCGAGGTCGAGCGCGCCGCCGATCTGGTTGCGGCCGGGCGGGAGGTCGCGGCCGCGCTGGACGCCGTACGGGCGGCCGGGGGCCGGGCCGGCTACCGCAGCGTGGACTGCCGGGACGCGCCGGCCGTGCTGCAGGCCGTCAAGGAGATCCACGCCGAGCACGGGCGGATCGACGGGGTGGTCCACGCCGCCGGGGTCGTCGAGGACCGGCTGATCGCCGACAAGTCGCCGGAGTCCTTCCGCCGCGTCCACGGCACGAAGACGCAGAGCGCGGCCGCGCTCCTCGCGGCCGCCGAGCAGCTCCCCGAAGGCGAACGCCCCCGGTTCGCCGTGCTGTTCGGGAGCATCGCCGCCGTCCTCGGCAACCGCGGGCAGGCCGACTACGCGGCCGCCAACGACGCACTGGAGGCGTACGGGGCGGTGTGGGCGGCCCGCACGGGGCGGCGGGCGCTCACCGTGCACTGGGGGCCGTGGGCCCCGTCGCCCGTCCACGGCGGCATGGTCGGGCCGGAGCTGGCCCGGCACTACGCCCGGCGCGGGGTGCGCCTGATCGACCCGGAGGAGGGGGCGCTGGCCCTGCTGCGGGAGTTGGCGTGGGGCGACCCGGCGGAGCGGGCCGTCATCCTGACCGCTTCGGAGTGGTGACGGTGGCCGCCCCGGCCCGCGCCCCGTACGGGGGCGGCACGCCTGCCGTGCCCGTCGCCATCACCGGCATGTCCGTGCTGCTGCCGGGGACGCCCGACCTGGCCGCGTACTGGAGCAACCTGTGCGCCGGCGCGGACCTCGTCGGGGAGGTGCCGGCCGGCCGCTGGGACGCCGCCTACTACCGTCCGGGCAGCGCCGCGGATCCGGCCGCCGCCGACCGGGTCTACTGCCGGCGCGGCGGGTTCGTGGACGCCGTCGCGGAGGTGGACCCGGCCCGCCTCGGGGTGATGCCGTCGTCCGTGCCCGGCACCGAGCCGGACCAGCTGATCGCCCTGCACGTGGCGGCGAACGCGCTGGCCGACGCGGGAGGGCCCGGCCGGCTGCCCGACCGGGAGCGCGTCGGGATCGTCCTGGGGCGGGGCGGCTACCTCACGCCCGGGCTGGTCCGCCTCGACCAGCGGGTGCGCACCGCCCGCCAACTCGTGCACACCCTCGGCGAGCTGGTGCCGGGCCTGGACGCGGACCGGCTGGAGCAGGTGCGGCGGGCGTTCACCGAGCGGCTGGGCCCCGACCGGCCGGAGGACGCGATCGGGCTGGTCCCGAACCTGGCCGCCTCGCGGGTCGCGAACCGGCTGGACCTGCGGGGGCCGGCGTACACGGTGGACGCGGCGTGCGCGTCGTCGCTGCTGGCCGTGGACCAGGCGGTCGCCGCGCTGGCCGCCGGGCGGTGCGACGTGATGCTGGCCGGAGGCGTGCACCACTGCCACGACATCACGCTGTGGAGCGTGTTCTCGCAACTGCGCGCCCTGTCGCCGAGCGAGCGGATCCGCCCGTTCCACCGCGGCGCGGACGGGCTGCTCATCGGCGAGGGCACCGGCGTGGTGGTGCTGAAGCGCCTCGCCGACGCGGAGCGCGACGGGGACCGCGTCTACGCCGTGATCCGCGGTACGGGCGTCAGCAGCGACGGCCGCGCCTCCGGCCTGGTGAACCCCGATCCGGCCGGGCAGGCACGGGCGGTGCGGGCGGCCTGGCGGGCCGCCGGCCTTGACCCGGCCGCGCCGGGCTCGCTCGGGCTGCTGGAGGCGCACGGGACGGCCACCCCGGCCGGAGACGCCGCCGAACTGGCCACACTGCACGAGGTGTTCGGGCCTCCGCACACCTCGAGCGGGGCGGTGCCGCCCGTGCTCGGGTCGGTGAAGTCGATGATCGGGCACGCCATGCCGGCCGCGGGGATCGCCGGGCTCGTCAAGGCGGCGCTGGCCGTCCACCACGGTGTGCTGCTGCCCACCCTGCACTGCGAGGACCCCCACCCGGCGCTGGCCGGGACGCGTTTCCGCCCGCTCGCGCAGGCGGCACCCTGGGAGGAGGGGCCGGGCGGGCCGCGCCGGGCCGGTGTCAACGCGTTCGGCTTCGGCGGGATCAACGCGCACGTCGTCCTCGAACAGGCCCCCGCCGGCGCGGCGGCCGCCCTTCCCGCCCCGCCGGGGCCGCGGGCGCGGGCGGTGGTCGACGAGCCGGAGCGCGTCCTGCGCCTGGCCGCGGACACGCCCGACGGCCTCGCCCGCCTCCTCGAGGCACCCGGCGCGGCGGCCCTCGCCCCGGAGCCGGCCGCCCCGCAGGCGGGGCCGGTGCGGCTGGCCGTCGTCGGGCCCGGCCCCGAGCGGCTGGCCCTGGCCCGGCGGGCCGTCGCCAGGGGCGAGCCGTGGCACGGCCGCGGCGACGTGTGGTTCCGCCCCGGCCCCCTCCTCGGGGTGCCGGCACCGGGCCACGGCAGGACGGTGTTCCTGTTCCCCGGTCTGGAGGCCGAGTTCGCCCCGCGCGTCGACGAGGTCGCCGACCGGTTCGGCCTGCCCCGGCCTCCGGCCCCGCCCGCCCCCGCACCGGATGGCCCCACACCGGGCAGCCCGGCCGCGGGCGGGCTGGGCCGCCACGGGCTCGGCGTCGTCGCCGTCGGCCGGCTCCTCGACGCCGCGCTGCGCCGTATCGGCGCCGTACCGGACGCGGTCGCCGGGCACAGCGTCGGCGAGTGGACGGCCATGGCCGCGGGCGGGCTGTACGAGGAGGAGGCGGTGGACGCGTTCATGGCCGCCCTGGACCCGGAGGCGGTACGGGCCGCCGACCTGGCGTACGCAGCCGTCGGCGCGCACGCCGACCGGGTCGCCGAACGGCTGGCCGGGGGCGGCCACCCGGAGGTCGTCGTCTCGCACGACAACGCGCCCGGCCAGTGCATGGTGTGCGGACCGCCCGACGCGGTGGAGCGGTTCGCCGCGGACCTGCGCGCCGGCGGCGTACTGGTACGGACCCTGCCGTTCCGCTCGGGTTTTCACACGCCGATGCTCGCGCCGTGCATCGGGCCCTTCCGGGAGGCCGCCGAACGGCTGCCGCTGCGCGCCCCGCACACCCCGGTGTGGTCGGGCACGACGGGGCGGCCTTTCCCGGCCGACGCGGCGGGAGTCCGCGAGCTGTTCGTACGCCACCTGCTGGAGCCGGTCCGCTTCCGCGTCCTCATCCGCTCCCTGTACGAGGCGGGGTTCCGCGTCTTCGTCCAGGCGGGCCCCGGACAGCTCGGCTCCCTGGTCGGGGACTGCCTGGCGGGGCGCGACCACCTGGTCGTCGCGGCGAACTCGCCGCGGCGCGGGGGCCTGGCCCAGCTGCGGCGGGCGGCGGCCGCGCTGTGGACGGCCGGCGCCGCCACGCACCCCGAGGCCGTGGACGCGCCGGACCCGGGTCCACGGCCCGGCGCCGCCGGGGCGCGCGGCGGGCGCCCGGTCCGGCTGGACCTCGGCGGGGCGCTGGTGTCGCTGCCCCCGTCGGCCCGTCCGCCCCTCGCACCGCACACCTCCGCCACGGCCGTTGCGGCCGCGGGACCCGCGTCCGGCGGGGCCGTCGCCGCCGAACTGTCGGCGCTGCTGGACGAGACGGCGCGGACCGCGCAGACGGCCGCCGCGCTGCTCGCCGGGGCCGGGCGGCCCGGCCCCCGCGTACGCCGTCACGCGCCGCAGGGTCCGGCCGCGCGCCGGGAGACGGTGTGGGTGTCGGTGGAGCGCATGCCGTACCTGCTGGACCACTGCTTCTTCCCGCAGCGCGCGGACTGGCCGGACGTGGCCGACCGGTGGCCGGTGGTACCGGCGACGACGATCGTCGCCCTGATGAAGGCGGCGGCGGAGCGCGCCGCCCCGGGGAGGGCGGCGGTCGCGGTGCACGACGCGTGCTTCGACCGGTGGCTGACCGCCGCCGAGCCCGTGGACGTCCCGGTCGACGTCACCCCGTGCGGCCCGGACCGGGTGGCGGTGTCGTTCGGGCCGCATGCGCGCGCCGTGGTGGAGCTGGCCGGCCGGTGGCCGGCCGAACCGCCGCCCGCGGTGCCCGCGGACGCGGCGGGCGAGCGGGTGCCCGACCACACGGCGGAGCAGGTCTACCGCGAGCGCTGGATGTTCCACGGACCGGCCTACCGGGGCTTGAGCCGGCTCACCGCCATCGGCGACCGGCACGTGCGCGCCGTCCTGACCGTGCCGACCGCACCGGGCGCGCTGCTGGACAACGTGGGGCAGGTCCTCGGCTACTGGATCATGGCGACGCGGACCGAGCGGACCGTCGTCTTCCCGGTGCGGGTGCGGCAGATGCGCTTCCACGGCCCGGACCCGCGGCCCGGCACCCCGGTGGAGTGCACGGTCCGGGTCACGTCCCTCACGGACGCCGTGCTGGAGGCGGACGCGGTGCTGACGGTGGCGGGCCGGATGTGGGCGGAGCTGTCGGGCTGGCAGGACCGGCGCTTCGACAACGATCCGCACACCCGGCCGGTGGAGCGCTTCCCCGACCGCCACACCCTCTCGGTGGCCGGGCCCGGCGGCTGGTCGCTGGTGTTCGAGCGCTGGCCCGACCTGGCGTCCCGCGAGCTGATCATGCGGAACGCCCTCGGCGGGCCGGAGCGCGCCGCGTACGCCGCCCGGCCGCCGCGCGGCCGCCGGCAGTGGCTGCTGGGCCGGATCGCGGCGAAGGACGCCGTGCGCCGCCTGCTGTGGGAGGCCGGCGAGGGACCCGTATTCCCCGCCGAACTCCTCGTGGAGAACGAGCCGTCGGGGCGGCCCCGCGTCACCGGCCGGTACGGCCGTACGCTGCCGCCGCTGCGGGTGTCGGTGGCGCACCGGGCCGAGGCGGGCGTCGCGCTCGCCCGCCCCGCGGACGCCCCGGGCGGGCCGGGGCCGGGCATCGACATCGAGGAGATCGCCGAGCCGGGCGGCGCGACCGCGGCGGCCGTGTTCGGGGCGGCGGAGCTCGCGCTCCTGGCGGCCTGCCGGGCGGGCTCCGCGGAGGCTCCGGAGGTGTGGTTCACCCGGTTCTGGGCGGCCAAGGAGGCCGTCTCCAAGGCGGAGGGCACCGGGCTGCGGGGCCGGCCCCGGGACATCGAGGTGACGGCGGCGGCGCCGGACCGGCTGACGGTCCGCGTCCGCCGCCACACGGGGGCGCCGGGCGCCCCGGACGCGCCGGGCGCGCAGGAGGCCCCGTACGGCGTGTACCGGGTCGCCTGCACGGAGGTGGCCAACCCTCCGGGACTGCCGGCGCGCACGTACGTCGTGGCGTGGACGACCGGCCCGGACCCGGACCCGCCGGGCCCGGGCGCCGACCGTGACGAGGGGAGCGAAGGGTGACGACCAGCCGGCCCGGCACGTCCGACGGAGCCGAAGAGGCGGAGATCCTCGCCGAACTGACCGCCATGATCCGACAGGTGCTGGAGGGCTACGAGGTGGAGGAGGGCGAGGTCACGATGCGCACCCGTTTCGGCGCCGATCTCGAACTGGAGAGCATCGACCTGGTGACGCTCGCCGGGCTGCTGGAGGAGCGGTACGGCGGCGCGGTCAACTTCGCCGAGTTCGTGGCCGACCTGGACCTCGAGGAGATCATCGAGCTGGACGTGGGCCGGCTCGTGGACCACATCCGCCGATGCCTGAAGGCCGCGGACGGGGCGGGGACCCGGTGACCGTCCTCGACACCGGCCGGGTCCGGCTGCACGTGCAGCGCCTCGCGCCCCCGGGCGGGCGCCCCGCCCGGGCCACCGTGGTGCTGGTGCACGGCCTGCTCACCGACAGCCTGGCCAGCTACTACTTCACCGTCGCCCCGGCGCTGGCCGCGGCCGGGCTGGACGTCGTCATGTACGACCAGCGGGGCCACGGCCGCAGTGAGCGCCCCGCCCGCGGGTACGGCCTCGACGAGGCCGCCGGGGACCTGGACGCCGTCCTGTCCGGGCTGGGGGTGCCGGGGCCGGTGCACCTGGTGGGCAACTCGTACGGCGGGACGGTCGCCTTCGCGTACGCGCTGCGGCGCCCGGAGCGCGTGGCGAGCCTGGTGGCCGTCGAGTCGGAGCCCGCCACCGCCACGTGGGCGGTCAAGCTGGCCGGGCTGCTGGGCCGGGTCCGCCACGAGATGACCGCCGACGAGGGCGCCGCGCTCGCCTGGATCGCCGCCCGGCACGGCGGGCACACCGCCCGCCTGGCGAAGGCCGCCGGACGGCTCGTACGGGACACCAGCATCGCCGCGGACATCCCGGCGAGCCCGGTGTCCGACGAGGCGGCGATCCGGGCCCTGCGCTGCCCCGTCCTCGCCCTGTACGGGGCAGAGTCCGACCTCGCCGAGCAGGCGCCCCGGCTGCGCGCGCTGCTGCCGCACTGCACCGCGGAGCTGGTCCCGGGGCTGCGCCACTCGGTCCTGGTGGAGGCGCCGGCGCGGGTGCGGGACGCGGTCCTCGACTGGGTGAGCCGCCACACCCCGCCCGTGGCGGCGGACCGGCGGGCGGCTGCCGCCGGGCAGCGGGGGCGCGCCCGGTGAGCGCCTTCCTCTTCGTCGTCCCGCCGCTCGTCGGGCACGTCAACCCGCTGGTGGGGGTGGCGTCCGAACTGGCCGCCCGGGGCCACCGGGTGGCCTGGGCGGGCGACCCGGAGCTGGTGCGGCGGCTGGCCGGGCCGGATGCGGCCGTCCACCCGTGCGCCCGGAGCGGCCCCGGCGGACCGGGCAGCGGCGACGGAGGCGGTGGGAGCGGCCGGGGCGGCGGGGCGGACCCCGTGCGCCCGCCCGGCATGCGCGGCCCGGAGGCGCTGCGCTTCCTGTGGGAGCGCTTCCTGGTGCCGCTCGCCGAGGCCATGGCGCCCGGTGTCCGCGAGGCGGCCGCGGCGTTCCGCCCGGATGTCGTCGTCGCCGACCAGCAGGCGCTGGCCGCGGCGCTGGTCGCGGAGGACCTGGGGATCCCATGGGCGACGTCGGCGACGACGTCCGCCGAGTTCGCAGACGCGCTCGCCCCGATGCCGCGGGTCGCCGCCTGGAACGACGCGCTGCTGAGCGGCCTGCGCCGGCGGATCGGGCGTCCGGGCGGCAGCTGCGATCCGCGCTTCTCCCCGCACCTCGTGCTCGCGTTCAGCACCCCCGAGCTGGCCGGGCCGGCCCTGCGCGGCGGCGACCGGATCGCCTGGGTCGGGCCCTCGCTGGCGGCCCGGCCGCGCCCCGCGGCGTTCCCGTGGGAGCGGCTCGATCCGGGGCGCGCGCTGGTGCTGGTGACTCTGGGGACGGCGAACGCCGGCGCCGGCGGGCGCTTCCTCGCCGAGGCGGCGGGCGCCGTGCGGGCGCGGGCCGGGGCGGTGCAGGGCGTGTTCGCCGATCCCGACGGCGTGCTCGGCGTACGGGAGGACGATCCGGACGTCATCGCGCTGCCGTTCGTGCCGCAGCTCGACCTGCTGGAGCGGGCCGCGGCCGCGGTCTGCCACGCCGGCCACAACACGGTGTGCGAGGCGCTGTGGCACGGCGTCCCGCTGGTCGTGGCGCCGATCCGCGACGACCAGCCGGTGGTCGCCGCACAGGTCGCGGAGTGCGGGGCGGGCGTCCGGATCCGCTTCGGGCGGGCCGGTGCCGCCGCGATCGGCGCGGCCCTCGACACCGTGCTGGGCGAGCCGCGGATCCGGGCGGCGGCCGCGGGTGTCTCCGCCGCGTTCCGGGCGGCGGGGGGCGCGGCCGCCGCGGCCGACCATCTGGAACGGCTGGCCCGGCAGCGGGCCGCGGAAGGGGAGGACGGATGAGCGGGCGCAGGGAGCGCGCGGCCCGGGTGGCCGCGCTGCGGGCGGCGTACCGGGAGGAACTCGCGGACGGCACGGCGGTGTTCTTCGAACCGCGCGCGCACCGCTGCCCGTGGTGCGGGTCGGGCCGGCTGGGGGGCCGGCTGCGCACCTCGGACCTGGTGCAGCACAAGCCGGGCGAGTTCGCCCTGGACCGGTGCCACGACTGCGGGCACGTCTTCCAGAACCCCCGGCTGAACGAGCGCGGACTCGCCTTCTACTACCGGGACTTCTACGACGGCCTGGGCGAGGAGCGCCTCGACGGAATCCTCGCGGGGCGTACGGCCTCCTACCGGGCGCGCACCGAGTCGGTGCGCCCGCACCTGTCCGGACCGGCGGAGTGGCTGGACGTGGGCACGGGGCACGGGCACTTCTGCGCGACCGCCGCGGAGCTCCTGCCCGACGTGGTGTTCGACGGCCTCGACCGCTCCGACGGGGTGGAGCTGGCCGAACTCGCGGGGCGGGTCCGGCACTGGCACCGCGGGACGTTCGCTGAGCTGGCGGAGAAGGCGCCCGGGTCGTACGACGTGGTGAGCATGTTCCACTACCTGGAGCACGCGCCGGACCCGCTCGCCGAGCTGGAGGCGGCGTACGCGGTGCTGCGGCCGGGCGGGCTGCTCGTGGTCGACGTACCGGACCCGGAGAGCCGCTGGGCGCGGCTGCTGGGCCGCTGGTGGCTGCCGTGGCTCCAGCCGCAGCACCTGCACCTGGCGCCCGCGGCCAACCTGCGCCGGAGGCTGGGCGCGAGCGGGTTCTCGGTGCTGGCGCAGGAGCACGCACCGGCGCACGACGCGGTGGACCTCGTGGCGGCGGCGTGGCTGGCGCTGGACGCGGTGGCGCCCCGGGAGGACCTGCCGTGGCTTCCCGAGCCGCCGGGTCCGGCCCGGCGGGCGCTGCGGGGCGCCACCCTGCTGGCGGGGGTGCCGCTGCTGGTGGCGGCGACCGTACTGGACCGGACGCTGGCGGGCCCGGCGGCGGAGCGGTGGGGGCTGACGAACGCCTACCGGCTGGTGGCCCGCCGGGAGGCAGGCCTGACGGAGCGTTAGCCGCCAGCCGCTGCCGGAAGGTGACGCCCCGGTTCCGGACGGCGCGCGGCCCGGTGCGAGATGGCGCCCCGGCCCGGGCGGGGAACGCCGTCCGGGCCGACCATACGGGTCGGCCGGCGACTGGACGCCGATCGCCCGGATCACCCAGCCGGACGCGAAGGGCACCTTCCGGGGATGCGCCTCCGTGGGCCGCGTGCCGTACATGGTGGCCGGCAACGGCTACTCGGACACCCTGAAGCCGCTGGGCAACACGTGGCAGACGGCCGTGGACTGGGCCGACGGGTCCTTCAGCACGGACATGAGGACTCCCCTCCGCATCACCGTGCGCGGTCGTCGATCACGCACGGTACACACGGATGGGTTCGCCCTGGCGGGGGCGCGGCCGCCGGCCCCCGGAGTGGCGCCCCGCCGCCCGCACACCATGCGGCCGTCCGGGGTGCGGGGGGCGGCCCCCGTCCTGCGGGGAGCAGGGCCGGGGCCGCCTTTGCGCCGCCTTCTGCCTAGCGGGCCTGGACGAACGCCTTGCCGTTGGCCGAGCCGTCCGTGCAGGAACGCTTCTCCGCGGCGGTCATCTTCCGGGTCTTGACCACGACCGCGTTGCTCTTGCCGTCCGTGCCGTTCTTGGCCGGGCCGGTGACCGTGTCCTGGAAGAACCAGTAGTAGTGGCCCCACTTGGGGCTGTCGTAGTGGGTCTGCCACGTGCCGGTGACCTTCTGCATCACCTGGGCGCGCGATATCCAGCCCACCTCGCCCGGCTTCACCGTCATGTTGAGCGAGCTGCTCTCGGAGTGGCTGCTCGACCAACTGTGGCTGTAACTCGCCGTAACACTCAGGTCGACGAGCCCGGCGATGTTGCCGCCCGCCGTGACGGAGACGCCGAGCGAGTCCGTCGCACCGACCGTGTCGTCCCAGGTCATCGACTGGGTCGCGTCGGACGTGCTGCAGTTGTAGAGCGAGTTCGAGACCTGGCGGAACTCGCCCAGGTACGCCTCGCCGAGCTTCGGCGAGTTGAACGAGCACTTGCCTTCGCCCGACCGGCAGTCCGCCATGAGCAGCTCGCGGGTGGGCTGGTCCGCGGCGGCCGCCGGGAGGGCCGTCGCCGCGGCGACCGCGCACGCCGACAGCGCCACGGAGAGCGCGCGGGCCGTGTGGCGCTTGACGCGGGAAGTTGTCATCGAGGTACCTCTTCACCTTGCTGGGGGGATCGGTGAACGGCCTGGCCCCGGGCGCGCGTTCGACCGCGGCCCGGCTGGGTGTTCGATCACCGCCTGTTGCGAGGTGAGATTCTTCCGATGCCCGCCGGCGCTGCGTCGAGAATGAGCCACTCCTGCCGGTCGCCTTCCCCGCCCCGCCGGACATGCCTGGCGGATCCGGCCGGGGCGGTCTACGCCGGGTCCGGTGAGCGACGACGAACTCGGGAGTGCGCTCCTCGAAGTCGCCGCGATCTGCCGGGCCGTGGGCGGCCGCCGGGGCCTGGTGACCGTACCGACCTTCGACGCCGCGGCCCGGGTGGTGGGGCCCCTGGGCCGGGCCGAGGGGATCCCGCTGGTCGGCGGCGGGGGCACGGACCTCCGCCGGGGCTTCAGGCAGGCGCTGCGCTACCGCCCCCGGCCCGACGTCGTCGTGGCCCTCACCGACGGCCAGACCCCCCGGCCGCCCGACCCCCCGCCGTGCCGGACGGTGGCGGGTCCCTTCCCCCGCCCGATGCCGCCCGGCACCCCGTACGAGGACGACCCGACCACCGGCCGGACGAGCCGCCGCGCTGGGCCCGCGTGGTCACCCTCGGCTGACCGCCCCCCCTGCGGGGCGGTCGGGCCGCGGCTCGCCGTCAGTGTGCCCAGGGCAGGCGGACCGCCTCGATGTCCGGGTCGTCCAGCAGGGCCTCGACGACGGCGGGGGGACCGGCGACCTTGGTGCCCCACAGGTCGTAGTCGGTGCAGAGGATCCAGGAGCGGTCCTCCGCCCAGAGGTTGGACGGGCTGAAGTCCGCCTCGGACAGGTCGTACAGGGCTTCGGCGTCGCCGAGCCGGCCCGCGTGCACGCGGAGGTCGTCGAAGTCGGTGGCTCCGAGCACCAGCGGGTTGTAGTAGGCCAGGCAGCGGGTGTCCGGGCCTGCGGGACTGTGCGCGGCCAGGGCGGCAACCAGCCGGCTCCAGGTCTCCCGGTCCAGGCTTCCCTCGGTCGGCGGGACGATGCCCACGGGCCAGCTGCCGTTCTTCCTGGCCGAGGGGAAGCAGCGGTGGGACGGCAGGAGCCCGTCGGGCACCATCGGATCGCCGGTCCGTCGCGCCAGCTCGGCCCAGCGCAGCCGGCGCCAGCCGGGGCCCGGGTGCCGGGCACGGCCCAGGCCTCCCCCCGTGGCGATGCCCACGGCGTCGAGGTCGGTGCCTCCGAGACGGTGCGGCCGGGTGCTCCCGTCGGCACGGCGGGCCCGGTGGTACTCGTCGTACGACACCTCGGTCGGCCCCTGCTCGTGCTCGTACATGGCGTTCAGCACCCACACCGCGTCAGGCATCGCCGGAGGCATGAACCCGGTCAGTCCGTCACCGCACACCTCCGGCAGCCAGTCGGTGGCCCCGGACGGCGCGAGCGGCCACAGGCGGGACAGCAGGTTCGGTTCCTCGGGCATCCGCTGATCTTCCCAGGCGCGTCCGGGCTTCTCTCCGGGGGGCTCGGTGGCCCGGTCGGCGGAACGAGGGGTGGTTCGGGCGGCCGGGGTGAAGCGGGGGCGTGTCGTGCCGGGATGGCGGGCGGTGGAGGGGGACGATCGGCGTCCGTCGGATCCCCCGCGGAGGAAATGAGGACGGGATGCGCGAGACCCTCTCCGGCGGTCGGCACCGGGACGGTTCGCCGTTGCGCGGGCGGGTCGCGGTCGTCACCGGCGCCGCGCGCGGGATCGGGGCGGCGCTGGCGCGGAACCTGTCCGGGGCCGGAATGCACGTGGCGCTGCTGGGCCGCGAGGAGGCGTCCCTGCGCGCCACGGCCGCCGCCCTGCCGAACCGGAGCGTCTGCTTCGAAGCGGACGTCACCGACGACGCGGCCCTCCGCGCCGCCGCCCGGTACGTGGAGGAGCGGCTCGGCCCGGCCAGTGTGGTCGCCGCCAACGCCGGCATCGCCGTCGGCGGGCCTTTCGCCGACACCGCCGCCGACCTGTGGCAGCGGGTCATCGACGTCAACCTCACCGGCTCCGCCAACACCGCCCGCGCCTTCCTGCCCCACCTGACGCGCACGCGCGGCTACTTCCTCCAGGTCGCCTCGACCGCCGCGCTGGGCTCGGCGCCCATGATGAGCGCCTACTGCGCGTCCAAGGCGGGCGTCGAGTCGTTCGCGCTGGCGCTGCGGGGCGAGGTCGAGCCGGACGGGGTGGCGGTCGGCATCGCCTACGTCCACTGGACCGGCACCGACATGGTCAGCGGCATCGACGACCACCCCGTCCTGCGGGCCCTGCGCCGCCACCAGCCGGGCATCGCCCGCCGCGTCCACCCGCCCGAGGAGGTCGCGGCCTGGCTGGCCGACGGTATCGCCCGCCGCTCCCCGGCCGTGTACGCGCCGCCCTGGCTGCGGTGGTGCCAGCCGCTGCGACCGCTCTTCCCGGTGGTGGTCGCCCGTATCGCCCGCCGCGAACTGCGCACCCGTACGCGCGCCGAACTGGCCGCCGATGTCGGCGTGCTGGGCGCCGGCGGCCTCGCGGACTGGCACGCCCACCGGTCCCCGGAGCACCGGGACGGCTGACCGGGTTCGGACGCGGACGCGCAGGCATGCGTCAGGCGGCGGCCGGGCGGTCCGCGGGCGGGCGCCTGCGCGCGGCGGTGTCGGTCAGCGACGGCGGCTGCCAGACGCCGTCGGCCCGGTAGAGGTCGGTGCCGGGCGCCACGATCTCGTCGATGCGGTCGAGGGCCGTGTCGTCGAGCAGGAGGTCGGCCCCCTTGAGCAGCGAGGTCAGCTGGTCTCCCGTGCGCGGGCCGATGATCACCGAGGTGACGGCCGGGTGGACGAGCGGGAACGCGACGGCCAGCTCCGGGAGGGTGCAGCCGATCTCCTCGGCGAGGGCGACGAGCTGCTCGACCGCCGCGAACTTGGCGGCGTTGCCCGGGAGGGCGGGGTCGAAGCGGTGCGGGGTGCGCGCGGCGCGGCCGGCGGTCAGGTCCACGGGCCGGCCCTGCCGGACGGCCCCGGAGAGGAACCCGGACGCGAGCGGCGACCACGTCAGCACGCCCATGCCGAGGCGCTGCGCGGTCGGCAGCACGGACCGTTCGACGCCGCGCGCGAGGATCGAGTACGGGGGCTGCTCCGTGCGCATCCGCATCAGCCCGCGCCGCTCGGCGACGTGGTGCGCCTCGACGAGGTCCTCCGCGGGGAACGTGGAGCAGCCGAAGGTCCGGATCTTCCCGGCCGTCACCAGGTCGCCGAGGACGGACAGCGTCTCCTCGATGTCGGTGGTGTGGTCGGGGCGGTGCACCTGGTAGAGGTCGATCCAGTCGGTGTCCAGGCGCCGCAGGCTGTCCTCGACGGCCTTGAGGATCCAGCGGCGGGAGTTGCCGCTGCGGTTGCGGCCCTCACCCAGCGGAAAGTGCACCTTCGTGGCGAGGACGACGTCGTCGCGTCTTCCCTTGAGCGCCTTGCCGACGATCTCCTCGCTCTCGCCGGCCGAGTACATGTCGGCGGTGTCGACGAAGTTGATGCCGGCGTCGAGGGCGGTGCGGATGATGCGGGCGGCGTCTTCGTGGTCGGGGTTGCCGACACCCCCGAACATCATCGTGCCGAGGCAGTGGGTGCTGACCTCGATGCCGGTCTTGCCGAGGACGCGGTAGCGCATGCCGGTGCTCCGTCGCAGGTGGGGGGTGGGGGCGGCGCCAGTCTAGGACTTGGAGTGCGCTCGACGGCAAGGGGCCGCAGGGCTGGGTACGTTGGCTGCCCCCCTGGCCTGGGAGCGGCAACGTCCCCGGTGGGGTGGCGGCGTGTCTCGGCCTGTCGTGTGCGGCGGTCGTGGACGGGGCGGTCCCGCTCGTTCCCGAGGACGGGCAGGCCGTGGCGTGGACTTCTGCGGCGGGGGCGGGTCGGCTGGTTTCCCGAGGACGTGGCGCGGATGCGCCAGTACGCCGGACGGCTGCGCTGCGCCGCCACGGGCTGAACTCGGCCCGGATCGGCCTGCATCGGGCGGCCGTTCCGGGGCAGGAGCGTGGCTGTGAAGTCAGTTCGGCACAGCGTTTCGCCCCCGCGGTCCGCCGCGGCGGCCGGCGTGCCGGCCCAACCACCTCGCCCGAACGCGGAGGGAGCACCCCATGCGCGGCATTGGCGGCTGCATCGCACTGATCCTGGTGGGGGCGATCCTCACCTTCGCCAGCGACTGGAAGATGGAGGGCGTCAACCTGGACGTCGTCGGACTGCTCATGATGGGCGTCGGCATCCTGGGTTTGGCGGTGTACGCGAGCGTCCTGCGGCGGCGGCGCGTCTCGGCGGTCGTGCCGGTCGTCGAGGAGACCCGGGAGCGCCCATGACCGCGGCGCCGCCCCCCGCCGGTGCGGCGCGGCCGGGCGCCCGCCGTCCGGACCCCGCTCCGGGTGGGTCGGCCGCGAACCGGTCAGGGCCGGGTCACTGGCCGACCCTGCCGTCGACGCACTCGCGCAGCAGGTCGGCGTGCCCGCAGTGGCGGGCGTACTCCTCGATCCTGTGCACCATCAGCTCCCTTACCGCGATCCGCTCGCGGCCGACCCGCTTGCCGAGGTCCGCGTGGCGGGCCAGTGCGGCGTCGGTGGCGGCCTGCTCGCGGGCGAGGTCGGCGTACGCGGCGTCGACCACCGGCTGTTCGGCGACAGCCCCTTCGAAGTCCGCGTCCTTCGGGCCGTACAGCCGGGGCAGCGGCTCCCCGTCGGTGATCCAGTTCTGCCAGTCGCGCTCCACCTCGGCGAGGTGCCGGACCAGGCCGAGCAGGGACATCGTCGACGGCGGGACCGAGCGCCGGGCGAGCTGTCCGGGGTCGAGGCCCTCGCACTTCATGCGCAGGGTGATGCGGTAGTTCGCCAGGAAGTCCAGCAGGGTGGCGAGTTCGCCGTCCCCGCTGGACTCGTTGTTGCGGGGGTCGTCGGCGGGATCGGCCCACATGTCGGGGTGAACGGTCGCCTTCGTCCACCGCTCGGGCTGCTCTGTCATGGGCGCATGATCACCCGCGGCACCGCGTCGGCGCCAGTGGGTTTGCCCGCGTCAGGGGCGCTCGCGCATGCGGCGCCGCAGGCGGTCGTAGACCGGCTCGCTGCCCAGCCGGTCCGCGGTGAGCGTGGCGGCGAAGCACGCTGCCAGCAGCGGCAGGACGAGCGAGGTGGCGCCGGTCATCTCCACGACGAGGACGATGCCCGTGGCGGGCGCCCGTACGACGGCGGCGAACAGGGCGGCCATCCCGACCACGGCGAACGCCGCGGACCCCGCCGCCCGGCCCGGCAGCAGCGGCCCGGCGGCGGCGTGCGCGAGGGCGCCCCACAGTGCGCCGACGGCCAGCAGCGGGGCGAACAGTCCGCCGGGCGTGCCGGCGGCGTAGCTGAGCGGTCCGGCGACGAAGCGCACGGCCAGGTAGGCGGCGAGGACGCCGACGGCCGGGCTCCAGCCGGCCAGGAGCCGTCCGCCGAGCGGGTCGCCGCCGCCGGCGAGCAGCGGGTCGAACGCCATCAGCAGTCCGACGGCGGCCCCGATCAGGGCCGCGAGGGCGACGGCGGGCACCCGGGTCGCGAGCCGGTCGGACAGGGTCAGCGTGCCGGTGACGAGGCCCGTGTACGCGGCTCCGAGCAGCCCGGCGGTGGCTCCGAACAGCAGGAAGACGGGCAGCAGCCACACGGGCGGGGCGGGCGCGTCGGGGAAGGGGAAGATCGGCGCGCCGCCGGCGATCAGCGCGGAGACGGCGGTGGCGGCGGCCGTGCCGACGAGGGTCATCAGCACGAGCCGCGGCCGCACGGACCGGGTGACCTCCTCGCAGACGAACAGCAGCCCGCCGAGGGGCGCGGCGAACGCCACGGCGAGGCCCGCGCCGGCGAGTGAGGTGTGCAGCAGCCGGGTGTCGTCGGCCCCCAGGCCGGTGCGCCGGCCGGCTTCGGCTCCGATCACGGCGCCCATGTGCACCGCGGGGCCCTCCCGTCCGAGGACCAGCCCGGAGCCGATCGCGAGGACACCGCCCACGAACTTGGCGGGGAGCAGCAGCCACGGCGTACGGGCCTCGCTCTCCCCCCGCCAGACCGCTTCGACGTGCTGGATGCCGCTGCCCGCCGCGTACGGGACGCGCCGGGCGATGGCGCAGGCGAGGGCCGCTCCCGCCGCGGTGAGGGCGACGGGGACCAGCCATCCGGGGCCGCCGAGCCCGGCGGCGGTCTCCAGTAGGCGGCCGCGCAGTGCGTCGGCCCGCTGCAGACACCACCGGAACGCCCCTCCGACCAGGCCCACCAGGCAGCCGGCGAGGGCCGCCACCAGGTGGGCGCGGCAGGCGCCGCGGAGCCGGTGCGCCGTCACCGCGGCCGCCCCACCGCGGGGACGGGGTGGGGACCCGCCATGTGCCGACCTCCCGTGCCGAGCCTGCGGGCGTCCGTCCGCGGTCCGCTCCGCGGGCGTTCGGCCTGCCGTCCGTCCGGGCACCCGTCCGCCCGTGCGTCCGGTCCGTGTGCCCGTCCGAGCGTGGACCGCTCCCGGCGGCCGTCGTCGGGAAGCGCGCCGCGGCGCGGTGCGATGCGCCCCGACCGGACCACGTCCGCGGCGACGGCGTTGCGGCGCCGCGCCGCCGGTGCGGCGGCGGACACTGGGGGCGTCGGGCCGCGCGTCGGGCCCGGGGACCGGGAGGGGCCGTGGAGCCGAAGACCGCGTCAGTGCTGGCCCCGTTCATGGTGGTGCTCACTCTGACGACGGGGCTGGTGGAGGCGGCGAGCCTGCTCGCGCTGGGGCCGGTGTTCACCTCCATGCAGACGGGGAACGTCCTGTTCTTCTCCTTCGGCCTCGCCGGCGAGGGCGGCCTGTCGGTGGTGGCGCCCGCGACGTCGCTGGGCGCGTTCCTCGCGGGGGCCGTGGCCGGCGCCCGGCTGGAGACCCGGCTGGAGGCCGACCGGCGCCGCTGGTTCATCCTCTCGCTTGTCGTGGAGGCGGTCCTGGTCGGGGCGGCGGCCGCCGCCGCGTGGGGGGTCCCGGCGGTCCACCGGGCGCCCACGGGCCGGCATCTCGCCGCGGTCGGCGTCCTGTCGGCCGCCATGGGCGTCCGGAACGTAACCAGCCTGCGCCTCCAGGTCCCGGACCTGCCGACGACGCTGGTCACCCGGGCCATGACGGCCCTGCTCGCCGGGTCCCTGCTGGGCCGGGACTCCTTCCTCGCCCGCGGCACGGCCGCCACCGCGCGCCGGGCCGCCTCGGTGGGCGCGATGTTCGCGGGCGGGCTGGCCGGCGCACTGTGGATCCGCGCCGGGTGGCCGGTGTCCGGGCTGCTGCTCCTGACGGCGGGCACGCTCCTGGTGGTCGCGGCGGCGTACGTCCCGGGGCCGCACCTGCGCACCGGGTGAGCAGGGGGCTACCGGGCTACGGGGATCCTGGGAGCCAGGCGCGGACGACGAGGGTGCCGAGGTCGGCGGGGTCGGGCGCGGGGAGCACCGCGGCGTCGACGCGCTCGAACCCGGCGGCGTGCAGGAGGCGCGCCCACGTGCGCGGGGTGTAGGACCAGCGGCGCACGGCGATGGGACGCCCGCGCAGCCCGCCGGGGTACATGCCCTGCGGGCCGTGGCAGCCGGGTACGGCGGGCGCGTGGCTGAAGGCGAGCAGTCCGCCGGGGTTGAGCCGGTCGCGGATGAGGGGGAGCAGGCGGCGGGGGTCGTGGAACCAGACGGCGCCGAACCGGGACACGGCCGCGGCCCAGCGGCGCTCCGTGCCGGCGAGGAAGGCGGCGGCGTCGGCCCGGTGGAACTCGGCGGGCAGTCCGGCGCAGCGGGCGCGGGCGGCGTCGATGTGGGCGGGGGCGAGGTCGACGCCGGTGACCGGGATCCCCCGGCGGGCGTAGTGGACCAGCTCCAGGGCCGGGCCGCAGCCGAGCTCCAGGATGTCGGCCGGGTCGCCGAGGTGCTCGGGGCCGGGGCCGTGGCCCGGGTACTGGGTCCAGCCCCGCCAGAGGCTGTCGTCGGGCCAGTCGGGGACGCCCCAGCCGGCGGCGTAGCAGTCCCAGTAGCCCTGGGTGCTGCTCGCGTCACGGGCGGGTGCGTCGGCGGGTCGTGCGGTGGGGGCGTCGGTCACGGATCCTCCCGGTGAGTGGCGCGGGCGGCGTGCGGGAGCCGCCTGCGGGCGGACCGCCGCCAGGCTACGGCCGCGCGGAGGACGCCGCGGGGGTTCCGCGGAAGCGGCCTGCGGGAGCCGGAGCACGGTGCGGGCGGGCGGGGCGCGGAGGCGCGGCGGGCGGGCGGCGGCGGGCGCGTACGCGGGCGCGCGGGGCATGGCGCACGGTCCGCGGGGCAGATGCGCCGCGTACGAGGAGGTGCGCCATGGCTGTCGACGAAGAGCGCACAACGGTTCCCGCGGCCCCTCCCCCGCCCGGGGCGCGGTGCGTGGTGCGTGTGAGCGGCGAGATGGACCTCGGCCACGTGGCGGAGCTCCGCACGGCGCTCGACGCGGCCATCTCCCGGGCGCCGGACCGCGCGGACGTGGTGGTCGACCTCCGCAACTCCTCCTTCTGCGACTCCTCGGGCCTCAACGTCCTGCTGGAGGCGAGGGAGAAGGCCCGGGCCGACGGGCACGCCGTGCGGCTCGCGGCGCCGAGCCACCAGATGCTGCGGCTGCTGGAACTGACCGGGGCGGTCGAGCTGTTCTCGTTCGGGCCGGCCGCCGCGGACTGAGCGGCGGCCGGTTGCCGGCCCCGGCGGCGGGGCCCGGCCCGGGATGCGGCCCGCCCGCGTGGGCCGGCCGGTCGGCACACGCCGCCCGCCTGAGCCAGGCCGGTCAGCGGCCCGCCCGTGGGCCGGTCCGCGGCAGGTCCGACCGATGTCGCGTCGGGCGCTTCCCGGGAAGGGGGGCGGGTGCGGCGCCCCGACGGACCGCCCCGCCCCCGCCCGGCGTGGCCTCAGCGGGGCGGGCGCCTGCCCTGGGCCGTCCAGGCCCGGGCGGACAGGGTGATCGACCCGTCGGCCGCGGCGGGCAGGGTCGACCTCAGCCGCTCCCGCAGCAGGTCGCGGCGCGCCTCCGGCAGGGAGGCCAGGTACGAGGGCGCGGGCCCCTGCCCGCCCCGGAACGGCTCCCAGTAGTCCGCGAAGTCCCGGAATCGGGTCGGCACCGCGATCTCGCCGACGGTGACACCGGCCCACCCGGATCCGCGCAGCAGCAGCCGCAGCGGTTCGGGCGCGCACAGCGGGAAGCGGGCGCGCTCGTCCAGCGGCGCGGCGTCCGCGTCCAGTGCCGCGGCGGCCTCCCAGAAGTGCCGCAGGAGCCCCATCCCGCCCTGCGTGTAGTCCCACACGTACACCGCGGCCAGGCCGCCGGGGCGCACCACCCGGAGCATCTCGGCGACCGCACGGGCCGGGTCCGGCACGAAGTTGAGGACCAGTCCGCTGACCGCGGCGCCCGCCGCCCCGTCCGGTGCGGGCAGCCGGCGGGCGTCGGCGCGCACGAAGCCGGCCCTGGGGTCGCCGATGGTCCGGCGCGCGTACCGCAGATAGCTCTCCGACGGATCGGCGCCCACGACCCGGGCGGGGTCCGCCGCCTCCAGGACGGCGCGGGTGACGGCGCCCGTACCGCAGCCGACGTCCCACCAGGCGACGCCTGCCGGCACGTCCAGCCGGCGGGTGAACTCCTCGGCCACGCACCGGCTCCACCGGCCGATGTACGGCTCGTACGCCTCGCCGTCACCCCACACGGGCGACCACCCGCTCCCGTACGGCCACCGTCCGGAGACGGGGGCGGTCCCGGACCGCCCGGAACCAGCATCCCCCGCCCCCGGCGCCGGGGCATCCGGTACGCCGCGCACCGGCCGCCCGCGCCCGCCTGGCGCGGCCCGGCCGCCGCGGCCACGCTGGAGAGGGGGCACCGCTGCACCCGTAGGAAGCGAGGCGGCCATGACGGCGATGACACGGGGCGACACACCGGTGGCGGTCGAAGGCGACGGCGTCGAACTCCGCACGCAGCCGGCCGGCGGCGACCTCTCCGTCGCGTTCGTACGGCTGCCCGGAGGGGCGGACCTCCGCCCGGCGCTCCAGGGCATGCCCGACGACCTGTGCCCCTGCCCCCACTGGGGCTACATGCTCAAGGGCCGGCTGAAGATGGTGACGAAGGGCGGCGAGGAGGTCTACGAGGCGGGGCAGGCGTTCTTCTGGCCGCCCGGCCACGCCCCCGTGGCCCTGGAGGACTGCGAGTACGTGGACTTCTCCCCGACGGCGGAGTTCGCCGCCGTCCTCGACCACATCACGTCCCGGTCCTGACCCCCGGCCCGCCGGCCGCCCTGTCCCCGTGGGGAGGGCGGCCGGCGGCGGGGCGGCGCCGTCAGGAAGGCCGCGACGGGACGGTGAGCGTGCAGCGGCCGTTCTCACAGGAGCGCCGGAGGCGTCCCCGCGAGACGGTCTGCACGAGACCGATCGTCCAGCACATCGGGCATCCCCTGAGTGCCACCAGCCCCACGGGCAGGAGCAGCAGGGCGAGCGGGCTGACGGTGAACGCCAGGGCCGCCCCGCCGATCAGGGAGCCGAAGCCGACCGCGCCGCGGGCCAGGTGCCGGGGCAGGGACGCGCTCGCGTAGTCGGGTCCGCCGCCCTTCCCGGTCGTCGCCGTCTTCACCGTCCGCCTCCCGCCTGTGTGCCGTTGACGCCGTTCGCACCGGGCACGCCGTCCATGCCGTCCATGCCGTCGGCGTCGTCGAGCCGGTTCCGGACCGCGGCCCGGGCCCGGTGCAGCCGCGACTTCATCGCCGCCGTGCCGATCCCGAGCGCGTCGGCGACCATCCGCCCGCTCAACCCCTGCACGTCCCGCATGATCAGCACCTGGCGCTGCTCCGCGGGCAGCGCGGCGATCGCCGCCGCCACACGGCCCGCCTCCAACCGCCGGAGGGCCTCCTCCTCGGCGGAGGGCCGGACCTCGTCCGGCAGCGGTGCGAGGTCCCGTCCGATCGTCCGGGCCCTCCGCAGGCACTCGTTGCGGACGATGCGGAACATCCACGACGCGAGGGCGCCGGACGCGCGGAGCGTCCCGATCTTCCGGTACAGGATGATCAGCGCTTCCTGAGCGGCGTCCTGCGCGTCCTCGGGTGTGGCGCACAGGGAGCGGGCGAACCGCTGCACGTTCGGGTGCGATCCCGACACCAGCGCCGTGAGCGAGTCGACGTCGCCGCGCCGGGCGGCCGCGACCAACTGCTCACCGGGCCATGCGTACTCAGCCACGCGTCCGCCCCCGCCTGCGCGACACCGCGTACACGCACGTGCACACGAGCACCGCTCCGACGGCCACCGCGATTCCCACCATCATGTTCTTCCTCCGGCTTCCTGGTCCGACGGCTGTCGGCACGTGTACAAGAGGCGCCGTCCGCCGAAAAGGATTCACCGGCCGGCCGCGTGACCGCCGGTGACAACCGATCGGCCCGGATCCGCGTCCTTCCCGCTGAGCCGACTCCCCGCCCGGGGGGCCGGAGCGGTGCGGCACTCGGAGGGACGCCATCAGCAGCACGTACACCCACACCCCGGCCGTCGGCGGCCCGGGCGCCCGCCGCCGGGGCGGCATCGGCATGCTCCTGCTGGGCGTCGCGGCGGGTGTGGTGCTGAGCATCGCCGTGCTGGTGGCCGCGTCGTGGCCGCGGACCGAGGTGGTGTACCGCAGCGCCTCCCCCGCGTCGCTGCCCTACGACGGCTCGCCGTACTTCCTGAGGATGGAGCACGTCGAAGACCTGTCCGGGGACGACTCGTACCGGATGGTGATCGGCAGGGAGCCCGACGCGTCGTACGGGCACTGGCTCCCCGTCGAGACCTCCATGGGCGCGGAAGGCATCCGGTCCGCGACCTGGACGGAGTCGGAGGTGCGCATCCGCTTCGCCACCGGTCACGAGCTGTCGGTACCGGCCGGTGCCTTCACGGGCGGCAGGTGAGCGGCACCGCCGGAGGCGCCGGTACGGCGGGTGGGTAGGCTTCGCTCAGCACGGACGCACGTCGGGGGGCAGGACGTATGACGGCTCGGACCGCACGGTGGGAATCGGCCCTGGATTCCGTCGTGGTGTACGCACAGGGCGCACTCTGCCGCCGGCTCGCCCGCGGCACCGTACCGCCGGACGGACGGCTGCGGGTGACGGGGCTGCCCCGCTCGCTGGACCCCGGTTCGCTGCGGGCCCGCGTCCTCGGCTCGTCCCCCGTGCGCGTCGTGGAGGCGCGGGTGGAGGTCGAGGCGGAGCCGGCCGACCCCCGCACTCCCCGCGAGCTGCGGCGCGAGGCCGAGCGGTTGCGCGACCGGCATGCGGCCGTGCGGGCCCGCCGGGACCGGCAGCTGGCGCTGATCGAGGAGGCCGGCAGCCTGCACCCGGCACCGCCGCCGGCCCGCCGGCGCGAGGAGGCGCAGCGGCGGACGCCCGTCGAGGCGTGGCTGGAGCTCGCCGACTTCGTGGACCGGCGGCTGGCCGCCCTCCAGGCGCGCCTGGCGGAGCTGGAGGAGGAGCTGCTGCGCGCCGGGCACGAACTCGCCGTCGCCGAGGACCGGCTCGCCCGCGCCTCCGGCGACGCACCGCAGCCGCACGTCGACACCACCGTGTCCGCCGTCCTCACACTGGCCGGCACGGGTGCCGGCGGGGCCGGCGCGGATGCCGGGGCCGAGGTCGCACTGGAAGTGGAGTACGGGGTTCCGGGTGCGGTCTGGGTGCCCGCGTACCGCCTCGCCCACCGACAGGGAGACGACACGGGCACGCTGGTGCTGCGCGCCTCGGTCGCCCAGCGCACCGGCGAGGACTGGAACGGCGTACGCATCGCGCTGGCCACCTCGGACCTGCGGCGCCGCACCGACCTGCCGCGGCTGCACTCGGTCCGGATCGGGCGCCGCCAGCCCGCGCCCGCGCCGTCCGGCTGGCGCGAGCCGCCGGCGGGCCTCGCCGACCTGTTCGCCGGATACGCGGCCGCGGGCCCCCGCCCGACCCCGCCGGCCCCCGCACCCGCGGCTCCGCGGGCCGGCGCGGCCACCGGCCCCGTACCGTCCCTGCCGCCGCCCCCGATGCCGGTGCAGCCGGTCCCGCAGGCCTACGGGGCGCCGCCGCCGGCGATGCCCGCCCCGGCCGCCGCGCCCGCCCCCGCTCCGCCCGGCTTCGGCGGCGGCGCCCCCGACTTCGCGCCGCAGGTCCCGGCGCGGCCGGCCGCCCGGCGGGCGCGCACCGGAGCCCCGGCCGCCCCGCCGGCCCCGGGCGGACTGCCGCCCGGGGCGCCCGCCGCGCCGGCGCCGGCCGCGGCACCGCCCCCGCCGGTCGGCCCGCCGCGGCCGAGCGGGGCGGAACTGGACTACTCCGCGCTCGTCCTCGCCGGTGCCGAGGACGTTGCAGCCCGCCGGGGCAGGCTGTTCCCCGGCGCCCCCTCCGACCCGGTGGGCGCCGAGCAGCGCCGGCGCGCCGAGGCGGTGGCCGCGCTGCCGCTGCCGGGGCACGCCGTACGGCCCCGCGAGTCGGCCGGCTCGTTCGACCACCGCTTCGACGCCGCCGCCCGCGCCGACGTCCCCTCGGACGGCACCTGGCACACCGTCACCGTCGGGGAGATCCCGCTGGGGCTGCGCACCGAGTACCTCTGCGCGCCGTCCGTCGAGCAGACCGTGTACGGGACGCTGGTGCTCTCCAACGCCACCGGCCAGGCGCTGCTCGCCGGGCCGGTGGAGGTCACCGTCGACGACGAGTTCCTGCTGACCGCCGCGCTGCCCACGCTGGCGCCCGGTGCCGTCTCCCGGCTCGGCCTCGGCCCCGCCGAGGGCGTCCGCGTCACCCGGCGCACGAACCTGCACGAGTCGGCGGCCGGGCTGCGGGGCGGCACCACCGTCCTCGACCACCGCGTCCATGTGGAGCTGGCGAACCGGCTCTCCAGGGCCGTCACCGTCGAGGTCCGCGAGCGGGTTCCGGTCACCTCCGACCCGGACGTCCGGATCGAGGAGCGGGCCGACTGGGCGGTTCCCGACGCCGGCACGGAACCGGAGCAGCACGCCCCGGGCACCCGCATCTGGCGGGTGGAGCTGCCGGCCGGCGGCACCGCCGCCCTCGACGGCCGCTACGAGATCCGCATCCCGGCCGCCAAGGCCCTCGTCGGCGGCAACCGCAGGAGCTGACACACGCCATGCCACACGACACGCCCGACGACACGCTCCGCGCCGCGTCGCACGCCGCCTCCCCCGCCCCGGCCGGGGAGCCGATCGCCCTGCCGGTCACCGCCGTCACCTGCCTGGAGGACCGCGCCCACATCGAGCGCACCGCCGTGGTCGACCTCGAAGCCGGGGTGCAGCGCCTGCGCCTCGGCCCGATCAGCGCCCTGGCGGTCGACCGCACCCTCCACGCCGAGCTGGCCGCCGACCGGCCGGCCGGCGTCCTGGACGTGCGGATCGTCCGTACGTGGACGCCCCGCGGGCCGCTGCCGGCCGCCGACGACTCGGCGCTGCGGCAGCGCCTGCACGCCCTCGAAGCGGAACAGGTCTCCGTGGAGCACGAGCGGGACCGGCTGCACGTCCGCCTCGGCCTGCTCGGCAAACTCGCCGACCGCCTGCTGCGGGAGATCCGCGAAGGCGCCGGCGCCGGCGAGAGCGACCCGGACCGCTGGGCGCGCGAACTGGACCGGGTCGACGCCGAACGCGACACGCACGGCGAGCGGCTGCGCGTGGCGCAGGCGCGGCTGGCCGCGCTCGACACGGAACTCGCGGACGTCCGGCGGGGGCTGGCCGCCGCCGAGGAGCAGCCGGCCGAACTGGTGGCCCACGTCGAGCTGACCGTCCGTGCCTCGGCGGCCGGTCCTGCCCGGCTGCGGCTCGTCCACCTCACCGCCTGCGCGCTGTGGCGGCCCGTCTACCGGGCCGTGCTGGAAGGCGGCTCGCTGACGCTGGAGAGCGACGCCATGGTGTGGCAGCGCACCGGTGAGGACTGGTCGGGCGTGCGCCTGACCCTGTCGACGGCCCGGTCCGCGCTGGCGGCCGAGCCTCCGCGGCTCGGCGAGGACCGGCTGGTGCTCACCGAGCGCACCGCCGCCGAACGCCGCACGGTCGAGGTGGAGCTGCGGGAGGAGGAGGTCGCGGAGCTCGGCCCGGCGCCGGTGCTGGGCCTGCCGGGCGTCGACGACGGCGGCGAGACGCGCGTGCTGGCCGCCCCCGCACCGGTCTCGGTGCCGTCGGACGGCCGCGCCCACCGGGTCCCGCTGTCGTCGTTCACCGCGGACGCTGCCTCCGAGTACGCCGCCTCGCCCGAGCTGTCACCGCTGGTCACGCAGGTGGTCCGGTTCGCGAACCGGTCCGGGCACGCCCTGCTCGCCGGGCCGGTGGACCTCGTGCGCGGCAGCGGTTTCGGCGGCCGGGGCACGCTGGAGTTCACCGCGCCGGGCGCCGCCGCCGAACTCGCCTTCGGCAGCTGCGACGACCTGCGGGTGGTGCGGGAGGCCGAGGAGTCCCGCGAGTCCGGCGGGATCATGCAGCGGACGGTCGTCACCCGCACGGTTCGGCTGCACCTGTCCCGGTTCTCGGCCCCCGGCGAGCAGGGCGGGCGGACCGTCGCCGTCCGCGAGCGGATCCCGGTCTCGGAGATCTCCGCGGTGGGGGTGCGCCTGCGCAAGGAGGCCTGCTCCCCGGTCCCGGACACGGTCGACGCCGACGGCATCGCCCGCTGGGACGTGACCCTCCCGCCGGGCGGCCGCCGCAGCATCACCCTGGCGTACGAGGTGTCGGCGACCGCGAAGGTCGCAGGCCTCTGACCGTGCGGGTGCCCTGTCCGGCACCGGCGCCGGCTCTCCGCGGGCCCGGGCGTCCTCGCCGGGTCCGGGCGCCGCTGCGCCCGGCCGCCCTCCGGGGCCTGCCTGCGGCGGTCCGCCGCATAAGCTCGCACCGGCACCCCCTATGACCGAGGAGGATCCGATGAACCCCGCCGGGGAAGGGCCACTGCACCTGGACGCGGTCAGCGTCCTCAACGCGAAGACCACGCTCGTCGGGCTCCTCGGCCGGGCCGGTATCCACCCCGGCGACGCCGAGGAGCTGATCGGGCTCGTCTCGGCCGGGGCGGTCGCCGTCGCGGCCGCGGAGGTCGCGGGACGCGCGGAGGACGCCCCGGCGGCGAAGGGCGAGCCCTACGCGTCCGGCTGGCTCGACGGCGCCCGCACCGTCACCGACGCCCTCGGCGGGATCGCCGAGCGGATGCTGCGCGACGCCGTCGGCGCCGACGCGCCCGGGGATCCCCTGGAGGCGCGCCCGCCCGCCGGCCGGATGGAGCTGGAGCGGGCGAAGGTGGCCGTGCTGTCGCTGTACCCGTCGTTCGCCGAGGAGTCCGACCTCGACCCGGACGTCTCCGGGCCGGTCCTCGCGGCCGTCCTGGGCACCATGAGCACGCGGCAGCGGACCGGGTACGCGGGGCGGCTGGACGCGTTCGCCGCGGAGCACCGGGCGCGGCTGGAGCGGATGTACGCGCAGTACGGCCCGGGCAGCCCCATCGCCATCCACGGCCGCTACTCCCTGCTCCACTCCCCCGCCGGCATCGCCGTGCTGGAGCGCCTGCTGGCGGAGCCGGCGGCGCTGCGGGAGGAGTGGGAGGCCGCCGAGCTGCCGCCCGCGTGGCTGGAGGGGCTGACGACCGCCTGGGGGCCGTCCGCGTAGCGGCTCCGCCGCCCCTCGGCGGGGGCGGCGGAGCAGCCGGGGGGCCTCCCGGTCGGCCGTCGTCAGCCGCCGTGGGGCAGGCCGCGGTCGGGTGCGCTCATGTCGCCCGTGGCGGGGACGCCCTCGGCGAGGCCGTAGCGCAGGTACACCGTGCCCTTCGGGCCGGCCGCCGGGGGTGCGAGCAGCGTGAGGTTGGTCGGCACCGCGCCCTCGGCGAACACCTTCTTCCCGACGCCGAGGACGATGGGGTGCACCCAGAGGTCGAGGCGGTCGAAGAGCTTCTCGCGCAGGAGGGTCTGCACAAGGTCGAGGCTTCCGACGACCTTCACGTGTTCGTGGCGGTCGCGGATCCCGCGCACGGCGGCGGCCAGGTCCGGGCCGAGCTGCGTGGAGCCGGCCCAGGAGAGGTCGGGGGTGCCGCGGGAGGCCACGTACTTGGGGACCCGGTTGAAGAGCTCGGCGATCGCGCCGTCCTCGCCGCCCTTCTGGTGGGGCCAGTAGGCGGCGAAGATGTCGTAGGTCCGCCGGCCGAGCAGGAGGGCGTCCGTGCCCTCGTACGCGGCGCCGATCTGCATGCCGGCGGTCTCGTCCAGCAGGGGGGCCTGCCAGCCGCCGAACGGGAAGCCGTCCGGGTCCTCGTCGGGACCGCCGGGCGCCTGCCCGACGAGGTCGAGGGTCGCGAACATTGCGATGCGGATGAGGCCCATGGCGTGCTCCGGGGTGCGAGGTGGTGGTCTCCGTCCCAGGGTGGACCGGCGGGCGGCCGCGGACTCATCGGTGTGGCGGAGGCGGGTTCGAAACCGAAATCGAACAGGTTTACGATTGGGGGGTGAGTACGTACGACCTGCTGTCCGCCCCTCGCGTCGGGGGCCTCTCGGCCGCCGGCGCCGCTGCGCCGTGCGCCGGGCGCCGGCGGGGGGTGTGACGGTGGGCGGCGGGCGGGACACCGGGTGGCTGCTCCCGCCGGACCTGGCCCGGCTGAAGACCCTGGAGCGGTGGTGCGAGCTGCTGCTGGAGCTCGTCCGGGAGCGGATCGGCGAGATCGAGACCGCCGGACGCATCGCGGAGGCCGCCGCTGCCAGGCCCGTGCCGGCCCCGGTCGTCGAGTGGCAGATCCAGTACGGGATCGGCGCCTCCAACACCCCCATGCTGATCCACACCGGCGACTGCACCCTGGTCTCGGGGCGGACCCGGCCCGCGACCCGCGCCCAGGCGGTCGACGCCCTGCGCCACCCGCAGGTCGAGCCCTGCGGCGTCTGCGACGCGGGCAGGCTCCTCGGCGCCGGCGACCCCTGAGGCGGGCGCATAGCCGGCTACCGGGCGGGGAGGCGGAAGCCGTTGAAGAGGCCGTCCATCCCGCGCAGGGCCAGGCGGTCGGGGACGGCGCGGACCGCGGCGTCGCGGGCCGCGGCCGCGAGGGGGTGGCGGAGGGCGCCGAGGCGGCCGACCCGGCGGGCCCGGACGCGTACGGCGTCGGTGCGGTCGCGGCGGGCCGCGGTGTAGGCGGCGAGGGCGGCCGGTACGGGGTCCGCGAGGCCGGCGGCCCCCGGCGCGGGATCCGGCGCGTCGCCCGCGGGGAGGAGGTGGGCGAGGACCACCGCGTCCTCGATGGCCTGGCAGCCGCCCTGCCCGAGGTTGGGCGCCATGGCGTGGGCGGCGTCGCCGATCCAGGCGATCCGGCCGTGGTGGAGGCGGGGCAGCGGGGCGGCCAGGTCGTGGAGGTCGTTCTGCAGGACGTCGGCCGGATCGAGGCGCCGTACCCGTTCCAGGAGGGCCGGTATCGGGTCGTGCCAGGAGCCGAAGCGGCGCAGGAGTTCCGCGCGGGGGTCCGCCGACCGGGTGCCGGAGGGGGCGAGCGCGGTGGCGTAGAGGTAGAAGCGGCCGTCGGACAGCGGGGTGATGCCGAACCGCTCGCCGCGCCCCCAGGTCTCGCTCATGGCCCGGATCCCGAGGTCGGGGGCGTCCACGATGGTCCGCCAGGCCGTCTCGCCCAGGTAGTGCAGGCCCGGGTGGTCGGGGAAGTACGTGCGGCGCAGCGGGCTGCGGATGCCGTCGGCGGCGACGACGAGGTCGGCGGGGAGGTCCGCGCCGCCGGCCGTGCGGACGGTGGGGCGGCGGCCCCCGGCGCCGTCCACGGAGGTCACGGCGGCCCCGTACCGCAGGGCGCGGGGCGGGAGGGCGGCGGCCAGGGCGGCCGTGAAGGCGGGGCGGGGGACGGCGATCGGGGGCGTGCCGTAGCGGGCCGCCATCGCGGCGGTGCCGGCCCCGGTCAGCCGGCGGCCGTCGGAGCGGCGCACGCCCATCGTGTCGGGTATCGCGCCGCCGGCCGCGCGGGCCGCGTCGACGCCTATGGCGTCGAGGGCGCGGAGCGCGTTGGGGGCGAGGCCGATGCCCGCGCCGGTGGCGGGCGGCTCGGGGGCGCGTTCGCAGACGGTGACCTCCCAGCCGCGGCGGTGCAGGGCGATGGCCGCGGTGAGGCCGCCGATTCCGGCCCCGACCACCACCGCGTGGCGTATCGGCATGGGACACCCTTCGGTCTCGGAGGCCGGGCCGCGGCCCGCGCGGGGGACCGCCCCCGTCGGGCAGGTTACGTCATCGGCGGGGGCGGGGGTCCCGTCCCGCGGTCAGGACAGGTCGAACCGGTCGCGGTGTGCGGTCAGCCAGGTCCGGAAGTCCTGGAGGCCGGGGTGGAGGGCGCGGACGGCGGCCAGGTCGCGGGCGGCGGTGAAGGCGTGCTCGCAGTCGGCGTAGTACTGGAACATGTTGCCCGCCTCGTCGGCGCCGGGGAATCCGAGCGCCCGGAAGGCGTCCGGGGTGAGCGGCCGGTAGCGGAAGGGCTGCCCGAGCACGTCCGTCATCGTGGCGGCCATCTCGGCGACGGTCAGGTGCTCGCCGGCGATGCTGACCGTGGCGGCGATGAAGTCGGTGCCGCCCTTGAAGACGGCCAGGGCGGTCTTGCCGATGTCGTCGACGGCGATACCGGAGAGGCGGCTGTCGCCCATGGGGTAGGCGAGTTCGAAGGTGCCGTCGTCGCCGCGCTGCGGGGCGAACATCGACAGCAGGTTCTCCCAGTAGAACGTGGTCCGCAGGAAGGTGGTGGGGACGCCGTCGTCGGTGAAGAAGTGGTCCGCCTCCGCCTTGGCGTCGAAGTGCGGGACGTTGTACGAGCCCTGGAGCACCGGCATCCGGCCGTCTCCTGGCGGGATGCACTCGCGGGTGTCCTCCAGCGTGGACCAGATCGCGTGCTGGATGCCGACGTGCCCGGCGGCCCGGGAGAGGGCCTGGGCCTGCTCCTTCTCGTGGGCCGCGGACATGTGCTCCCAGAAGTTGGTCACCATGAAGGCCCCGTAGGCGCCTTCCAGGGCGGCCCGCAGGCTTGCCTCGTCGTCCAGGTCGGCCCGGACGACCTCGGCGCCGAGCCGTTCCAGCTCCCGGGCGCGGTCGGAGTCGGGGTGGCGCGTCACGGCGCGCACCGCGAAGGTGCCGTCCCCGTCGGCCAGGACGGCCCGGGCCAGCGCCCCGCCCTGCTGCCCCGTCGCGCCGAACACGGTGATGGTCCGCCTGCCGTCCATCGCCAGCACCTCTTCCCTGCCGCAGCCACCCTCGGAACCTGCAAGCGAAACCTACGGTCGGGCGGCCCCGCAGCCGCGCCGCACACGCCGCCGTGTGGTCCGTTCCGGTGACGGCCGCGGGCAGCCGGGGTCAGCGCGGCGGGAAGACGTCCCGCAGGTAGGCCTCCAGACGGGCGGTCAGGGCGGTGTGGTCGGCGGTCTCCTCGTGCCGGAGGGTGAGCGGCGCGACGGTCGTCCCGGGGCGTACGTCGATCTCGTCCGGCAGGACGGCGAGGAGCAGCTCGACCGTGTCGAGCCCGTACCCGGGCGGGGCGGACAGCTCGATCTCCTGCCACCAGTGCACGTCCTGCCGCGAGCCCAGGGCGATGCCCGGCTTGACCTCGGCCTCGTCGAAGCGGAATCCGAGTTCGGCGAAGGCTCGCAGGACGGCGGCCTGCGAGGGCAGGGCGTGGACTTCCATCCCGTCGAGGTCGCTCCGGTCGACGGCCTTGTCGACGGCGAGTTCGGTGCGGACGGCGCAGTAGGCCCCCTTGAGGGGGCGTCCGTCCGCATGGGTGAGCGGCACGGCCAGCGGGAGGGGCAGGGAGAGCCGCTCGGTCCGGACCTCGCCGGCCCGCAGCGTGAAGGGTCCGGGCAGCTCGTACCGGGCGACGGGGTGCAGGTACGCGGACTCGGTGATGTGGCTTTCGAAGCGGACCACCAGCTCCGCGGTCAGCCCCTCGATCCGGACGTCTGCGGCGCCGCCGCGCAGGGTGACGGTTCCCGTGACCTCCTCGCCCGGCAGGTACCGCGTCCGGTCCAGTTCGGTCTCGACCTCGGGCGCGCCCACGCCCAGCGCGCTGAGCAGCTTGCGGAATGCCATGGCGGCTTCTCCCCCTGTTGCGTCGTGGTGCGGCTCACCGTAGCCGCCGGCGCCCGGCGGCCTGCCGGGGGGTCAGCGCGCCGCGGCGGGGCCGGGCCGGAGGCCGAGGGCGTCGAGGGCGGCCGCCCCGGCGGCGGCGTGGCCGTCTCCGGCGAGCAGGAGGGTGCGCGCCGCCTGGTAGGGGCAGCCGGCGGCGGCGAAGGCGTCCGCGGTGGCGAGGAGCCGCTGCCGGTCGCCGTCCAGGAGGGCCCGGGCGCGGTCCGTGAGGGCGGTCGCGACGGGGTTGCCGGTGACGAGGTCCCGGGCGGCGGCGATACGGGCCCCGGCCTCGGGGTGTCCGGCGAGGACCGACGCTTCGGCCCGGAGGGCCGCGTACCAGTGCAGCCAGACCCAGCAGACCCATTTCCACACGGATTCCGGTTCGGGCGCGGTCCGTTCGAGTGCTGCGGCCGGGTCGCCGCGGTGGAGCAGGACGATGCTGTCGAAGACGGCTCCGTGGCCGTGCCGGTGGTCCTCCTCGGCGCCGGCGCGGTCGGCGATCGCGAGCCATTGGGCGCGGGCGCCGCTGTCTCCGCGCAGTCCGTGGACCATGGCGACGGAAGCGGCGGCGGGGCCGAGGGAGAAGGAGCGCTGCCGGCCGGTCTGCTCCCAGGCGTCGAGGAAGCGGGGGCTGGTGGCGAGGACGTCGTCGGCGCGGCCGGCCAGGGCGTCGGCGACGAGCAGCCAGGACGTCGCGTGGTCGCCGGCCTCGGCGAGGAGGGGCCGGCCGGCGAGGCGCGCTCCCCACTCGCGGGCCTGCGGCAGTTCGCCGGCGCCGACGGCGGTGGCGGCGGCCATCGCGAGGGCGTCGACCAGTTCGTGTGTGGCGGCGGGTGTGGTGGCGGGGTCCCGGTCCAGGAGGCCGATGCGGTGCCGGGCGGCGGCGGCTGCGGCGAAGGAGTCGCCCGCCCAGCTCTGCGCGCCGGACAGTGCGTCGAGCGCGGCGGACTGGGCGGCGGTGTCGCCGGTGCGGCGGGCGAGGTCGACCGCCCGCTCGGTGGCGGTCACGGTGTCCTCCGCGCTGTTGTCGGCGTCCCCCTGGACGGCGCCGAAGGCGTCGGCGAGGACAGCCGCTTCGGCGAGCGCCACGGCTGCCGCGGCGGCCGGATCCCCGCCGGCGGCGGCGGCCTGCCCGCGGGCTTCGGCGAGCAGGGCCCGCGCCTCCTCGGCGGCGGGGATCCGTTCGAACGTGCTGGAGAAGCGGTAGGCCACGGTGGCGGCGGCGGCCAGGTCGCGGGCGGCCGCGGCATGGTCGCCGGCCCGGCGGGCCGCTTCGCCGGCGGCCCGGTGCAGCCGGTACATGTCGTCGCCCAGCCGGCGGCAGCCGGCGACTCCGGCCGCCTGCCGCAGGGCGGCGGCCGCACCCGTGTCGTCCGCGGCGAGCCCGGCCGCCTGCTCGTGGCGCTGCTGGGCCTCGCCGAGCATGTTGCGGGTGAGGGCCGAGCCGGCGAGGGCGTGCGCAAGGCGGTGGGCGTCGGCGCGGTGCTCCGGCAGGCTGGCGGCCCACGCGAGGGCTGCCCTGAGGTCGTCGGCGACGGCGTCGAAGCGGGCCCGCCACGCCGCGCCGCCCTGCGGTGCGCCCGGGCCGGCGGCGGGCGGACCGGGGGCGGAGCCTCCGGCTTCCGATGCGCTTTCGGCGAGGGCAGCCGCGGCGTCCAGGCACCAGGCGAGGTGGCGTTCCCGGACGCCGGCGAGTTCCCCGGTGTCGGCGAGCCGCTCGGTGCCGTACTGGCGGATGGTCTCCAGGGCGTGGTAGCGGGTTCCGCCCGCGGAGGCCGCCACGGTGAGCAGGCTCTGTTCGGCGAGCCGTCCGAGGCCGTCGGGGACGGCCGCCGGATCCAGCGGGGCGAAGCCCGCCACGTCGGCCGCGTCCTGTGCCGTGAACGGCACGACGAACGCGGACACGCGCCGCAGCAGGGCCCGGTCCTCCGGTGCGAGCAGGTCGTGGCTCCAGTCGAGGACGGCCCGCACGGACCGGTGCCGGCCGTCGGCGCGGGGCCCTCCGGCGAGGATTCGCAGCTGGTCGGAGAGGCCGGCCGTGAGGCCGTCGAGGCCGAGCGTGGACCAGCGGGCCGCGGCCAGTTCGATCGCCAGGGCCATGCCGTCGAGGCGCTCGCACAGAGCCACCACGAGGTCGTGCTCCGCCGGGTCCGGGGCCCTTCCGACCGCCGCGGCCCGCTCCAGGAACAGGGCGGCCGCCTCCGACCGGCCGCCTCCGACACGGGACAGCGGCGGGACGGGGAAGAGCCGTTCGAAGGGGACCATGAGCCGGGCGCGGCTCGTCGCCAGTACGTGGATGCCGGGGCAGGCGGTGAGCAGCCGTTCCAGGAAGGGGGCGACTCCTTCGCGTACCTGCTCGCAGTTGTCCAGGACCAGCAGCGCCCGGCGGTCCGCGAGGGCCGCCGGGAGCACCTCGTCGAGGCTGCGGCCCGGCTGCTCGCCGACACCGGTGGCGGCGGCGACGGCTGCGGCCACCCGCCCGGGGTCGGTGACCGGGACGAGGTCGGCGAAGTACACGCCGTCCGGGAAGTCGCCGGCCGCCCGGGCCGCGACCGCCAGGGCGAGGTGCGTCTTGCCGATGCCGCCCGGGCCGACGGCCGTGACGAGCCGGCCCGCCGTGACGGCCTCGGCGAGTTCCGCCTGCTCCCGCGCCCTCCCCACGAACGCCGTCAGCGGGACGGGCAGCGCGGCCGCCGCGGGGCGGGCCGCCGGACCGGCGGGCGAGCGGCGGGAGAGCGCGCGGCGGTCGGGGAGTTCCAGCTTCCGCAGCAGGGAGGACACGTGCGACTCGACCGTGCGTACGGAGATGAACAGCCGGGCGGCGATCTCCGCGTTGCTGAGGTGCTCCCCGAGCAGGTCGAGGACTTCGGCTTCGCGGGACGAGATGGCTGGCGTGGTCACCGCACCATTATCCGATGATCTTCCTTGACTCCCGGCGGGGAGAACCGGGTTCCGTGCGGCTGGCACCGCCGCGTGGACCGCGGTGCTCTCCGTGGTGCGTTCCGTGGTGAGCACGGAGGCGGTCCGCAGGCCTGCCGGGGGAAGCTGGGGTCACAGCGAGAACGGGCCCGCCGGACGCACCGGACCGGGCCGATCCGACCCGCGAGCCAAGGAGTTGCCGTGACGACCGCTTCCGACCACCAGGGAGTCCGCACCGTACTGGTCCCCGTCTCCGACCTCGGGCAGGCCAAGGCGGTGTACACGGCCCTGCTGGGCGTCCCGCCGCAGGTCGACGCCCCCTACTACGCCGGTTTCGAGACCTGCGGGCAGCACCTCGGGCTGCTGCCGGCCGGCGGTCCGCAGGGCCTGACCGCGCCGCTGGGCTACTGGCACGTGGCCGACATCGAGGCGAAGCTCGGCGAGTTGACCGCGGCCGGCGCGACCGTGAAGGACCCGGTCGGCGACGTCGGCGGCGGCCGGCTGACGGCCACCGTCATCGACCCCGACGGCAACCTCGTCGGCCTGCTCCAGGACCGCTGAGCCCGCGCAGGGCCGCACCTCCGCAACCCACCACCCACACCCACACCCCAGGAGCCGTATCCCATGAGCGCCACCGAGAGCACGTCGTACGCCGGTTTCACCGCCGAGGAGCGGGCCGCCATGCGGGACCACGCACAGGAGATGAAGAAGGCCGCCCGCCGCGGCTCGGCCGCGGAGAAGGCCGCGGCGGCCGAGCGCGACGTCCTCGCGAAGATCGCCGACATGCAGGAGTCGGACCGGGTGATGGCCGAGCGCGTCCACGCGGTGGTCAGGGCGCATGCCCCGGAGCTCGCCCCGAAGCTGTGGTACGGCATGCCCGCCTACGCCCGGGACGGCAAGGTCGTCTGCTTCTTCCAGAGCGCCGAGAAGTTCAAGGCGCGCTACGCAACCCTCGGCTTCAGCGACCAGGCCGCACTCGACGACGGCCCCATGTGGGCGGCCGGCTTCGCCCTCACCGAGGTGACGGACGAGGTGGAGGAGCGGATCGCCGCCCTCGTGAAGCGGGCGGCGGGCTAGACGAGTAAGTCCGAAGTGCTCGGTTCAGTGGTCGTAGGCGATCAGGGATCGGGTGAGTGGTGTTCCGTTGGCCCGGTTGTGCCAGATGGCTGCGGTCAGTGTGAGGATGCGTTGTCCGACGCGGGCCAGGACCCCGGCAGGGGTCCTGGCTCCGTGGCGTTCGAGGTCGAGTTGGCCTTTGAGGGTGTCGTTGACCGACTCGATCAGCTGCCGGATCGGTTTGAGGAGATGCTCGCCCGGCCGGGGCTTGCGGTTGCGGTAGCTGGGCCGCAGCAGGGTCAGGCCGTACTTGGCCATGAGGGCGTCCAGGTGCTTGGAGACGTAGCCCTTGTCGCCGACGATCGTCTGCCCGGGGCGGCCGGCCAGCAGGTCGGCGTCGCCGGTGAGCATGTCGGCCAGGACTTCGCGTTCGTCGATTTTGGGGTTGGCCAGGGCCCAGGCGACGGGCAGGCCGCCGGGTGTGCAGAGCAGGTGCAGGCGCAGGCCCCAGAAGAAGCGGGAGTGGGAGGGGCAGTAGCCGTAGCCGGCCCAGCCGGCGAGGTCGGAGCGTTTGGCGGTGGGGCGTGAGCGGGCGCATTCGACGGGGGTGGAGTCCACGATCCACATGTCGTCGTGCCATAGGTCGGTGTCCCGGGCCAGGGTGCGGATGAACCGGCTGATCAGTGTGTTCGCTGCCCGCAGGCGCTTGTTGTAGCCGGACTGGCCGGGCAGGTAGGGGAACTCGGCGGCCAGGTGGCGTCGGGCGAACCGTAGCCAGCGGGCTTCGGAGGCGAACCCGAGGACAGCCTGCATGACTGCCAACGTCAACAGCTCTGCGTCCGTCAGCCTCGGCGGCCGTCCTGCCCGCCGCGTTCCTGCCAGAGAGTCATCGATCTTCACGTACAGTGCTGTCGCGAGGGTTTCGAGGTCTGTCGTCACAAACGGATCAACGAGACCCTCGCTTCATGCGCCACAAGACTTCGGACTTACTCGTCTAGTGCTGTGACCGGCGGGACGGGTTCGGAGGCGGGGCCGGAGTCCGCTCCCCCGTGGCGGACCCCGGCCCCGGCCCCGGGCCCGGGCCCGGGCCCGTCAGCGGCGGTCCGTGCCGCCGCCGTCCTCGCGGCGCCTGCGGCTGCGGCGCCCGAGGACGCCGGCCGCTCCGACCGGCGCGCCCGTGAGCGCGCCGGCGACGAGGATCCGCAGCAGCTCTTCCATCGGCCGCTCCCCCGTTCCGCGGGCCGGGTGCCCGTTCGGCGACGGAGGCGACACCAGGGCCTGTCCGGCGGGTCATGGCCGGGCCCGCCGGACAGACCCTAGTGGCCGCGGGGGCGGCCTGGCTTGGACGAATTTGACCTCGCCTCAGAGAGTGAGCGCCCCTTCCGCGAGCCGGGCCGCGGCGATCCGGCCGGGGGTGGTGGCGGCCAGGGCGCGGAACTCGCGGTTCAGGTGTGCCTGGTCGTAGTAGCCGCAGGCGGCGGTCACGTCGGCGGGGGTGGCGTGTTCGCCGGTGAGCAGGCGTACGGCCCGCCGGAAGCGCAGCACGCGCGCGGACGCCTTCGGGGTGAGGCCGACCTGCTGGGTGAACCGGCGGACCAAATGCCCCTGGCTCCAGCCGACATCGGCCGCGATCCGGCCGATCGGGACCGTGCCGCCGCTGCGGCGCAGCAGCCGCCACGCCTGGACGACCTCCGGGGCAGGCACGGGGCCGGTGTCGAGCCGCGCCGTCAGTGCGGCGTCGAGCAGGTCGAACCGGGTCGTCCAGCTGCGGGTGGCGGCCATCCGGTCCACCAGGAGCCGTGCCTCCGGCCCGAGGACGTCGCCGAGTCCGACGGCCCGGTTGGTCAGCTCCCCCATGGGCAGGGCGAACAGCCGGTAGGCGCCGAGCGGCGTCAGCTCCAGGCGGATCGCCTCCTGTCCGCCGGGGTGGTCGCACACGCGGGGCCCGTCCTCCAGGCCCACCACCAGCGCGCCGGTGGCCCGGCCGGTGAGGCCCGTGTCGTCCGCGAGCCGCCGCACCTGGGCGAACGGCTCGCCGAGGTTGATGAGCAGCACGGCCCGGCCGGTCGGTACGAGCCGCACCCGGTAGGGCGTGGCGGCCGCCTCCCAGTAGCCGGCGTAGCTGTGCAGGAACGGGCGCAGGTGAGCGGGCCACGGCCGGGTGACCCGCCATCGGCCGCCCATACGGGTCATCCGGACTCCGCGGCCGTCCGCGCCCGTCTCCCCGGTCAGCATGTACGCCCTCCCTCTGCCTGCCGCGGCCCCGCCCCGTCCGGTCGGCGGCCCCGGCCCGAGCCCCCGGTCCGCTTCAGCATTCCAGACGCGCCGGAGGTCCGGTCAACAATCCGGACATCCGTATTGTCCTGTTATCGTCCTTCCCGACTCCACAGGCGGCGGGAAGGACACTTCGGTGGACGGCGGCGCGAGCACCACTGACCACGGCGGCGGACCGCGCGGACGGCGCGCCTACATCGGGTCGTTCACCACGGGCGGCGGCCGCGGCATCACCACCGCCGCGGTGGACCCCGCGACCGGGGCACTGGCCCCCGCCGGCTCCGAGAACGGGATCGTGAACCCGGCCTGCCTGGCACTCGGCGGCGCGGGGCGGTTCCTGTACGCGGTGAGCGACAGCGACGACGGCGAGGGCGTCGTCGCGGCCTACCGGACCGCGGCCGGCGGGCTCGTCCCGCTCGGCCGGCCGGCACCGGTCGGCGGGCGCGGGCCCACCCACCTCGGCCTGGCCGGCGACCGGCTGCTGACGGCCCACTACGCCTCCGGCAGCGTGAGCAGCATCCGCCTCGGCGCCGACGGCAGCCCGGCCGGCGACCCGTACGTCCTCGCCCACGAGGGCTCGGGCCCCGACCCGGACCGGCAGAGCGGGCCGCACGCCCACCAGGTGCTGGCCGACCCCTCGGGCCGCTGGGTCCTCAGCGTCGACCTCGGCACCGACTCCGTACGCGTCTGCGCCCTCGATCCGGCGACGGGGGCGCTCCGGCTGCACGCGGAGACGGCCCTGCCGGCCGGGAGCGGGCCGCGCCACCTGGCGTTCCGTCCCGGCGGGGATGCCGCGTACGTCGTGCACGAGCTGGAGCCCCTGCTGACGGTCTGCCGCTGGGACGCGGCCGCCGGCCGGCTCGATCCCGCCGGCGAGGTGCCGCTGGGCTCGGCGGAGGCGGCGGGCGCACGCGAGTACCCGTCGGTGGGCCTGGTGTCGGGCGACGGGCGGTTCCTGCGGGTGGCGGTCCGCGGCAGCGACCTGCTGCACACGTTCGCGCTGCCCGCCGACTCCGGGGAGCCGCGGCTCCTCCAGACCGTGCCGTGCGGCGGGAGTTGGCCGCGGGACCTGGCGGCCGATCCGTCCGGGCGGCGGGTCTACGTCTCCAACGAGTGGTCGGGGGACGTCACCTGGTTCGAGGCGGACCTCTGGACCGGCCGGCTGACCCGCTCCGGGCAGGTGGACGTCCCGGCCGCCGCCTGCGTCGTGTTCGCCTGATCCCGACGGCACCCCCAACGGCGCGGACCCCCTGTTACGAGGCGGCCCGCCCGTTCGGCGTACGCCGCCGCGCGGCCGGGGGCCGGCCGTCCGGCCGGCGGGCCAAGCGGCGGGCGGGCCGTGGCGCGGCCGCACCCCGGAGCCGTCAAACGCGGTTGACCCTTGTCCGCTACACGGGAGCGTTACGGAAATGTCCGCATAGGGAAACACGCGCCCGAGATGCGGCGTCCGCGGGTGGGACGTGGCCAGAGTGTGGCCCCTCGGCACGATGCCGGGAACCGGACGGAGTCCGGCCGGTGCGCACGCACCCGGTCCGGGCTCGCCTTTCGAAGGAGCCACCCCCATGTCTGCTTCCCTCCCCGCCCGCCGTCTGCTCGCCGCGGTCCTCACCGCCGGCTCCCTGGTGGGCGCGACCGCGCTGCCGGCCGCCGCCCACGACGACGACCGGCGCGACAGCCGTGCGGCCCGCTACTCCCCGCTCGCCATCGGCGACGTGCAGCACGAGAGCCGCAGCCGCAGCCGCGGCCGCACCGTGAACGACCTGAACCGCGAGTGGGTCGAGGTGAGGAACAACGGCCGGCAGGCCGTGGACCTGCGCGGGTTCACCCTCACCGACCGCGAGGGCAACCGCTACCGCTTCGACCGCCTCCGCCTCGACGGCCGTTCCAGCGTCCGCGTCCACACCGGCCAGGGCCGCGACACGCGCACCGACGTCTACCAGGGCAGCCACCGCCGGATCTGGGACGAGCGCGACACCGCCACGCTGCGCGACGCCCGCGGGAACATCGTCGACACCCGGTCGTGGGGCGGCCGCGAGGCCGGCCGCCGCTGACCACCGCCCCTCCCGCTCCGCCGCGCTCCCCGGGGGACCCCAGGGGAGCGCGGTCCTGTGCCGGCCCGGGTCAGGGCCGGGGACGGCGGTCGGCCGCGTCGAAGCGGGCGAGGGCGAGCGCTCCGGGGTGCAGCGCGCGTTCCAGGGCCGCGGCCGGCGCGCCGTCGAGGCCGCCGACGGATTCGGCGAGATCCCGGGCGGCGTCCCGGGCGATCTCCGCGGCGACCTCCTCGACCGGTGTGCGCGGGCCGAGTTTGCCGACGGCGGCCGCGGCCCGTGCCGGTGTGAGGAGCGCGGCCGCCTCGGAGAGCAGCCAGCCGGGCACCCCGGCCGCGCCTTCGGGCGGCGCGGTGTAGGGGCGTGCACCGTCGAAGCGCCCGTCCTCGGCGAAGGCCGGGTGCTTGGCCTTGGCCACCGGGCGGGGAGCCCCGGCCGCGGCGGCGTCCGGTCCGGAGACCCACCAGTCGCCGGCGGGCTTGACGACGAGCCCCTCCGCGAGGTTCCCGGGCAGCGCGGGCAGGCCCAGGAGCGCCGGCACCCTGGTCTCGAACACCGGCGACGCCTCCTGCACGCGGGCCAGCGTGCCGCGCGCGAGGAGCGGGGCGCAGTGCAGGCCCGCGGCCGCCGCGGCGTCCCGCAGGGCCCGCTCGCCCGCCCAGCAGGCGCCGTCGCCGGTCCGGACGACGGCGTCGAACGGCAGCCAGAGCAGCCCCGGCGCGTACCAGACGCCGGTCTGGACGGGCTCCGCGCCGACGGCGGGCGGGACATCGGGGTGCGGGTAGCGTCCGCCGGCGAGTTCGCCGTACAGGGTGACGGGTGCGGAGGGGTCCGCCGCGCAGTGGCGGCGGAGGGCGGCCGCGCACCGTTCGGCGGCGACGGCGAGGGCGGGCCAGATCCGGGCGACGCCGAAGAAGTCGTCCAGGCCGCCCTCTCCCAGCAGTTCGCGGCGCTTGGCCGGCCGCGTCCCCGTCCGGTCGCAGTGCACGGCGAAGTTCGCGCCGTGGACCTTCTCCTGCGCGACCCACTCGCGGGCCCGCGCCGCGCTCCCGGGCCGGGTCCGGGAGGGGATCTTGGGGTAGGGCGACCAGTCGGTGCCGCCGAGGAACGCCAACGGGGGCCGGGCGCCCTCCCGTTCGGCGGCCCTGTCCTCCCGGCGGTACCGGGCGAGGGGGCGGCCGGGTTCGGTGCCGGGCGCGGACGAAACCTTCCGCTGCCGGAACGGGTGCCCCCGTTCGGGTCGTTCGGGGTGCGCGGGCGTCCGCGGGGCAGCCGGCTCCATCATGGCCTCCGTGGCGTCCGTTCGGGTGGAGGCCCGATCGTAGCGGCGGGAACCGCCCCCGGCCGCCTGCTTTTTCCCCGGGCGCCCGGGCCGTCCGGGTCCTGGCGGGGTCAGGGGGCGCCGTCGTCGTAGGTGCCGCGTTCGACTTCGAGGGCGAGGGTGCGCAGGACGTCGGTGGAGGTGAGGTCCGTACGGCCGTTGTCGTGGGCCATGGCCAGGCTGGTGAAGGCGAGGCTGAAGCCCGCGACCATGCTCTGCAGGGCCGGTCCGAGCGAGTTCGCGACCAGCCGGACGACCTCCTTCGGCGCGGCGTCGGCGGGGACGCGGATCGAGGGGAGCATCTCGTTGAGCAGCTCCGTGACGACCTGCGACTCCGCCTCGGGGATGTCGGGGTCCTCGCCGGCCTCCACCGCGTGCCGGATCTCCTGCACCTCCGTCAGGATGGCGATGACCCGCTTCAGGATTTCCGCGCGTTCCATTCCGGGATCGTACCGGGGCCCGGCGGGCAGGGCCGGGGCGCGCGCCGGAACCCGCGGCTACTCGGCGCCTTGGCGGCGGAGGCCGCTGGCCCGGCGGACGCGGTCGGTGTGCCGGTTCACGGCGTCGATCCGGTCGGCGAGTTCGGGGTGGCCGGCCCGTACATGCGGTTCGGCCGCGCTGAGCGGGCCGAGGAGGTCGGCGGCGTCGTCGCCGGCGAGCGCGCTGCGGACCCTGCCGATCGAGGCGCTGCCCGGCCGGTCGAGGCCGGTGAGCGCGCTGATCTGGCCGGCGAGCTGGCGCAGGTCCCCCGCGTTCTGCCGGGCCCAGGTGTCGACGCTGCGCTGCGCCGCACGGGAGTCGCGGGTGGCCTGGACGCGCTGCTCGCCCGTCGTGCCCGCCGCTCCGGGGCGCAGCCGCAGGTAGCGGCGTTCGGCGGCCTGCCGGCTGGCGACGCCGAGGGGGCCGGCCAGGTCCGCCCAGCTGGCGCCGGCCGCGCGGGCCGTCTCGATGAGCCCGCTCTCCCAGGAGGCGAGCTGCTCGCGGACCTCGCGCAGGAGCAGCAGGGCGGCGAGGGCCGAGTCGGTGTCGCGGGGGGCGTCCGCCTCCTGGCCGTGGGCGCCTTCGACAGCCTTGCCGATCGCGTCGAGGGCGGCCGCTGCGGCGAGGAAGGAGGCCGGGGAGCCGGGCGGCCCGGCGGGCTGCTGGGGTGGGGTCACGGATTCCTCCCGGGTCTGGGGACGGCGCGGGCACCGGTGGCGGAGAGCCTACTCCGGCACAGCGCCGTCATCCACAAGGTTACGTCGCCACTTGTCATCAGTTGGATGACATGTTACAACGGTGGTGTCCGAAGCGCACTGGCACCGCAGCCGAGACGACCGGAGGTGTTCTCCCATGCTGATGCGCACCGACCCCTTCCGTGAGATGGACCGCCTCGCCCAGCAGCTCCTCGGCCCGGGGACGTGGTCCAGGCCGTCCGCCATGCCGATGGACGCCTACCGGGACGGCGACACGTACGTGATCGCCTTCGACCTCCCGGGCGTGGCGAAGGAGGCCGTCGACATCGACGTCGAGCGGAACATGCTGACGGTCCGCGCCGAGCGCCGGCCCGCGGCCAAGTCGGACCAGGCCCAGGTCGAGCTGTCCGAGCGCCCCCTCGGCGTGTTCTCCCGCCAGGTAGTGCTGGCCGACACCCTCGACACCGAGCGCATCGAGGCCGACTACGAGGCGGGCGTGCTGACGCTCCGCATCCCGATCGCCGAGCGCGCCAAGCCGCGCAAGATCGCCATCGGCGACGGCTCCCGCAAGCAGATCAGCAGCTGACGGCGGCGGCCTGCGGGCCGCCGGCCCCTTCGGGCCGGGAGGATCCAGCGATGACCCTGCGATGGGACGTCTTCCTCGAACGCGTCCGCGAGCGCGGCGAGTACGGCAGCCGCGACGAGGCCGACCGGGCGGCGCGGGTGGTCCTCGCGCTGCTAGGCGCCCATTTGGTGGGCGAGGACCGGGCCCGGGTCGCCGCGGGCCTGCCCGAGGCCTACGCCCTGATCCTGCTCAACCCGCTGCGGGCCGCCGAACCGCTCGACGCGCAGCGGTTCGTACGGGCCACCGCGGCCTGGATCGAGGGAGCGACGGAGGCGACGGCCCGGTGGGACGTCAGCGCGGTCCTCAGCGTCGTCGCCGACACCCTCGACGACGAGGTCCTGAGGCGGGTCCTGCTCCAACTGCCGCCGGGATACGACCTGCTCTTCGGCCGCCCGCAGGACGCCTGACCCGGTTCCGGGCACCGCCCCGGACGCGCCGGCCGGGCACCCGCCGCCGTCCGGCCGGCGCGTCACCCGTTCGCCCTGCCGCCCGGGGCCGCGGGCGACCGCGGCGGCGGGCATGCTGGGCACATGGCCGTGCCCGCCGCTCCCCCGCCGACGGCAAGAGCAGCCCGCCGGGCCCCGTCGGCGTTCCGCCGATGACCGGCGCGGCCGCCCGCTCCGCGGCCGCTGACCCGGCCGGACCGCCGTGTTCGGCATCACGCGACCGGGTCCGCCGGCTGCTCCCGCCGGTCGCGGCCTGGCTCGCCGCGAACCTGGCCACGTGGCTGGTCGCCGCCCTGTCCGCGGCGAACGACGGCTCCCGGATCGCCTACTGGTCCACGGCCGCCAGGCGCCGCTGGGACGCCGAGCACTACCTCTCCGTCGCACGGGCCGGCTACGAGCTGTTCCCGTGCCGGGAGCGGCACCCGGACTTCCCCGACGTCCTCTGCGGCAACACCGCCTGGTTCCCCGGCTACCCCATGGCCGTGCGGGCCGTCTCCGCCACGGGGCTTCCGTACGAGACCGCCGCCGCGGTCGTCACCGAGGCCTGCCTGCTCGGCATGTTCGTCCTGCTGTGGCGGCTCCTCGGAGCCGGGCCCGGCCGGGCCGCCGGCCTGACCCTCGCCATCGGGGCGGTCTTCCCCGGCGGGATCTACTTCCACGCCCTCTTCCCGCTCGCCGCCGGCACCCTCGCCCTGCTCGTCTGCGTCGCCGGACTCCGGCGGGGCTCCTGGCCCGTGGCCGCCGCGGGCGGGTTCGCGGCAGCGGCCTGCCACCTCGTCGGCGCCGCCGCCGTCGGCATGCTGCTGCTGAGCGCGTTCTTCGCCTGGCACGCGGACAGCCGCCCGGTGCGGTGCGCGAAGGCGGCGGGCTCCGCGGCCCTCGCCGCCTGCGGGGTGCTGTGGGCCAAGTGGCTGATGTGGCAGGGAACGGGCCGCTGGGACGCGTACGAGGCCCTCCAGGCGTCCAGCTACGGGCAGGGCGGCCCGCGCCTGCCCCTCGAGGAGATCCGGAACGCCTACGACTTCCCGTTCGCCGACTGGTACCGGCCGGACGGGCCCCTCCCCTGGCTCGTGGAGCACGCGCTCGCCGCGCACCGCGGCCAGCTGTGGCTGAACACGGCGTTCGTCCTGCTCGTGGTAGCGGCAGCCGCCGTACGGCTCCTGCGGCACCGGCGGCTGGACACCGCGGAATGGGCCGCCCTGGTCCTGGCCCTCGCCGTCTTCTGGGCGCCGTTCTTCGCCGGCGCGGAGATGTCGTGGTACCGCAACCACGCCCAGATGTTCGTGGGGCTCCTCCTGGTCAGGCACCTGCCCCGCTGGGTGCAGGTCCTGCTGCTGGCTGCCTGCGCCGCCCAGTACGCGCTGCTGGGGGCCATGTTCTTCGCGGGCGTACTCGTGTGACCGCGCGGGCCGCGGAGAAGTCGCGCACCGGCACGTTTGAAAAGTCCCGGAGCGTCAAAACGGAAGTCACGCACGTCGTACACAGGGAGGTAGGAGACACGTCATGGGCATCATCGCGTGGATACTCATCGGCCTGCTCGCGGGCCTCATCGCCAAGGCGCTCATGCCGGGCAAGGACCCCGGCGGCATCATCATCACCACACTGATCGGCATCGCCGGCGGACTGCTCGGCGGATGGCTCGGCAAGGTCATCTTCGGCGTCGACTCGATCGACGGCTTCTTCGACCTCTCCACCTGGATCGCCGCCATCATCGGCTCCGTCATCCTCCTGGCCCTCTACCGGCTGGCCACCGGAGGCCGGCACGCCCACCGGCACACCTGACCCGGCCCGCCCGGCCGCGGCTGATCGGCGCAGCATCGGCGAACGGCTCCTTCCCTGTCCGGGGGCAGGAGCCGTTCGCCGTACGCCCGCGGGGTCACCGGGCCGCGGCGGGGCGGGCGGCCGCCGGAGCCGCGGCGCCGGGCCACGGTTCCAGCTCCAGGCGCCGGGCGGCGAAGCCCGCCCGCAGCCGGCGGTCGTGGCTGACGACGACGAGGGTGCCCGCGTACTGCGCGAGCGCGGCCTCGACCTCCTCCACCAGGCCGGGTGCCAGGTGGTTGGTCGGCTCGTCGAGCAGGAGCAGGTCCGCCGGGGCGGTCACCAGGCGGGCGAGTTCCAGCTTGCGGCGCTGCCCCGTGGACAGGCACCGGACGGGCGTGCGCAGGTCGGCTTCGGCGAACAGGCCCAGAGTCAGGAGCTCCTCCTCGCGGCCTGCGCCGAAGGCGGCGGCCAGGGTCCGCGGGTCCTCGGGCAGGGCGGTGTCCTGGGCGAGCATGCCGACCAGGGCCGGGGCGCGCACCGTTCCGGCGTCCGGGGTGAGCCGGCCCGCGAGGACCCGCAGCAGGGTGGTCTTGCCGGCTCCGTTCGGCCCGGTGACCAGGAGCCGCTCGCAGGGCTCCAGGCGCAGGGCGTCCAGCCGCAGCCGCCCGTCGACCCGTACGCCGGCCAGCTCGACGGCCGCCCCCCGGCCCTCGATCCGGGCGGCGAACCGCAGCGGGTCGGGCGGCTTCGGCACCGGGTGTGCGGCGAGCCGCCGCAGCTGTTCGCGGGCGGCGCGGATGCGGCCCATCGCCCCGTGCGCCCGGGACCGGGCCCGGAAGGCCCCCGCCCCGCTGAACGCGGCCGGCGCCTTGCGCGGGATGGCGGCGAGCCGGTCGATGCCGCTGTCGGCGAGGGCCGCGTACCGGGCCGTGCCGGTACGCCACTCCTCGTACTCCCGCTCGCGGCGCGCCCGGTCGGCGGCCCGGCCCGCCAGGTAGCCGCCGTAGCCGTTGCCGTAGCGCCGCACGGTCCGGGTCTCCTGGGCGACCTCGACGACGGCGGTGGTGACCCGGTCGAGGAAGGCGCGGTCGTGGGTGACGGCGACGACGGTCCCCCGGTGGGCGAGGAGCCGCTCCTCCAGCCAGCCGACGGCCTCGTCGTCGAGGTCGTTGGTGGGCTCGTCGAGGAGGAGCAGCTCGGGTTCGGCCGCGAGGACCGCGGCGAGCGCGAGGCGGGAGCGCCGGCCGCCGGAGAGGGTGCCGAGGGGGCGGGCCCGGTCGAGGGGTTCGCGTTCCCCGAGCCGCCGCAGCACGCTGTCGACGCGGCGGTCGGCGCCGGCGCCGCCGCGCGCCTCGTAGGCGGCGAGCAGGGCCGCATAGCCCTCCAGGTCGCCGGTGCGGTGGAGGCCGGCCTCGGCCGTGCGGATGGCCCGCTCCAGCCGGCGTACGTCGGCGAGGGCGAGGTCGATCGCCGCGCCGACGGTCGCGGTGTCCGGCAGGTCGAGGGTCTGGGCGAGGTGGCCGGTGCCGCCGGGCGACTCGACGGCAACGCTGCCGTTGTCGGGGGCTTCGAGACCGGCGAGCAGCTTCAGGAGGGTGGACTTCCCGGAGCCGTTGTCGCCGACGACGCCGATGCGCTCGCCGGGGCGGACGGAGAGGGAGACGCGGTCGAGGACGATCCGGTCGTCGTAGCGCTTGGTGACGTCGGCGAGTTGGACACGGAACAAGGGCGGAACTCCCGGGGTGGGCGACAGGGCGGTACTGCACGACATTTGCGAGACGATTCGTATCGTCTTGTCGATGTGCGCGACCTTACGGGATCGCCGGCGCCTGCGCAAGACGCTTCGTCTCGCGAGGGCGTGCGGCTCCCGGGCGGGTGCGGGGGCCGAGGCTGGGTACCCGAGCACTGACACACCGACAGGACGGCACGCCGCACGGCGGGCTGCCGAGACGAAGCAGAGGTGGGGATGGTGACGGTCAGGGCAGTGGGTTGGGCCCGCTCCTTCCCGGTGTCGCGCGGAGTACGGGCGGCCCGCGAATGGACGGCGGAGCACCTGGAGTCGGTGCCGTGGGACGAGGAGACCAGACAGGACGCGACGTACTCGGTGCTGCTGACGGTGTCCGAGCTGGTCACCAACTCCCACCGCTACGCGGGCGGTTCCGCCCGGCTGGTGCTGACCTGGGACGGCAGCTGCCTGCACGTCAGCGTCGCGGACGACGACCCGCGCATGCCGCGGCTGCGCCCCGCCGACGCCGACCTCGGCGCCACCTCGGGGCGCGGGCTCGGGATCGTGAGCGCGGTGGCCGACTCCTGCGACGTGCACGCCGTCCACGGCGGCAAGGCCGTCACCGCGTGCTTCGGCCCTCGCGGCAGGCCGGGGCCGCACGGCGGCGGCTCCTGAAGGCGCCGAGCACGGGCGGATTTCGGCCTTCTTCGGCCTGGCGGCCCGGCCGCGCGTCGGAGGGCGGGATTCCCGGGCATGCGGGACGGTGTCCGTGTTCCGGTCCGACAAGGGCGCGCCGCCTTCGCCGGAGCCTGCCGGCCCGGCGGCGGGGCGGCGCCCTGTTCCGGTCCGACAAGGGCGCGCCGCCTTCGCCGGAGCCTGCCGGCCCGGCGGCGGGGCGGCGCCGAAGAGGAGGAACCCATGCTCATCACGGTGACGCGTACGGGCGGCTTCGCCGGCAGGGAGCGCAGCGGCTCCCTCGACACGGAGTGCCGCACCGACGGCGCCGCACTGGAGGCGCTGGCCGAGCGGGCGCTGCGCGGCGGGTGCCCGCCCGACCGTCCGGCGGTGCCCGACGGGTTCGCGTACGTGCTGAAGGCCGACGGCCTGGCCGTGCGGCTGCGCGACCCGTACCTGACGGAGGACCAGCGGCAGCTGATCGGGGCCGTCCTCGGCGAGGGCGCCTGACGGGCGCCGGGCGTCACACCTCGATGTACGCGACGACCACCACCGTGCGCAGGGCCGTGACGAAGTACAGGACGCGGACGGGTTCGATGTCGTCGGTGTACCGGAGCAGGCGGGGACCGGGGCCGCTGCCCGGGATCGGCTCGCCGATGTCGGGGTCGACGGAGATGACGACCAGGGCGCGGTCCAGGGCGTGGAGCCCTGCCTCGCTGGTGATGTCCTCCAGCTGCTTCGCCGCGGAGTCGGAGAAGGCGATGCGGGCGCGGCGTCCGCGCTGCGCGGCCATCAGGCACCGGCCCGGGGCCGGGGGGTGCGGTCGGCGGGGACCGGCATGTCGCTCATCACTCAGGCTCCAGGGGACACCGACGGCTTGCCGCCGCCACGGTATCGCCCGGTGGCCCGGCGGCGGGCCGCATCCCCCAAATGCGGCGCGTACCGGGCGCGGCCCCGCGTGGTGGCCGCCTGCCGGGGGCCCCTCCTGCGACGGTGGAGGACCCCCCGGCGCGAGCGCCGACGGCGCCGCCGGCCCGCCCCGGCCGCCCGGCGGCGTCGCGCGGCCGGGTGGAAGGAACGCCAGAGTGAGGAGCACCGGGTTGTCTGCATCGGCTGTCACCGAGCCCGTCGCGCCCGTACCGGCGCCGGGCCGGTCGAGGGGGCAGGTGATGGTGGAGTGGCTGTCCACCACCGACCACAAGAAGATCGGGCACCTCTACCTGATCGCCTCGTTCCTCTTCTTCCTCGTGGGCGGTGTGCTGGCCCTGCTGATGCGTGCGGAGCTGGCGCGGCCCGGCCTGCAGATCGTCTCCGCGGAGCAGTACAACCAGGCGTTCACGCTGCACGGGACGGTGATGCTGCTGTTCTTCGCGACGCCGACCTTCGCCGGGTTCGCCAACGCGATCATGCCGCTCCAGATCGGGGCGCCGGACGTGGCGTTCCCGCGGCTGAACATGCTGTCGTTCTGGTTCTTCCTGTTCGGCGGCATCATCGTCGTCGCGAGCCTGTTCACCCCGCAGGGGACGGCGGACTTCGGCTGGACCGCGTACACGCCGCTGAGCGGGGCCGAGCGGAGCCCGTACATCGGCGGCGACATGTGGATCATGGGACTGGTGCTGTCGGGGTTCGGGACGATCCTCGGCGCCGTCAACTTCGTCACCACGATCATCTGCCTGCGCGGGCCGGGGATGACGATGTTCCGGATGCCGATCTTCACCTGGAACATCCTGCTGACGTCGGTGCTGGTGCTGTTCGCCTTCCCCGTCCTCGCGGCGGCGCTGCTGGTGCTGGAGTCGGACCGCAAGTTCGGCAGCCACGTCTACGACCCGGCCAACGGCGGCGCGCTGCTGTGGCAGCACCTGTTCTGGTTCTTCGGGCACCCCGAGGTGTACATCATCGCGCTGCCGTTCTTCGGCATCATCACGGAGATCCTGCCCGTCTTCTCCCGGAAGCCGGTGTTCGGCTACATCGGGCTCATCGGGGCCACGATCGCGATCGCCGGGCTGTCGATGACGGTGTGGGCTCACCACATGTTCGCCACGGGGGCGGTGCTGCTGCCGTTCTTCTCGTTCCTGACGTTCCTGATCGCGGTGCCGACGGGGGTGAAGTTCTTCAACTGGATCGGGACCATGTGGAAGGGGTCGCTGTCGTTCGAGACGCCGATGCTGTGGTCGATCGGCTTCCTGGTGACGTTCCTGTTCGGCGGGCTGACCGGGATCATCCTGGCGTCGCCGCCGATGGACTTCCACGTCACCGACACGTACTTCGTCGTCGCGCACTTCCACTACGTCGTCTTCGGCACGGTCGTCTTCGCGATGTTCGCGGGCTTCTACTTCTGGTGGCCGAAGATGACCGGCACGATGCTCGACGAACGCCTCGGGAAGATCCACTTCTGGACGCTGTTCGTCGGCTTCCACACCACGTTCCTCGTCCAGCACTGGCTCGGCGCGGAGGGCATGCCGCGGCGGTACGCCGACTACCTGGCGGCCGACGGGTTCACCGTCCTCAACTCGGTCTCCACGGTCGGGGCGTTCCTCCTGGGCCTGTCCACGCTGCCGTTCCTCTACAACGTGTGGAAGACCGCCGTGTCCGCGCCGCGGGTCACCGTCGACGACCCGTGGGGGTTCGGGCGGTCCCTGGAGTGGGCGACCTCCTGCCCGCCGCCCCGCCACAACTTCGTGACGCTGCCCCGGGTGCGGTCGGAGTCCCCGGCGTTCGACCTGCACCACTACGAGATCGCCGAGTACGGGCGCCGCGAGAACGAGGGCCGGCGCGACGTCGCCGACGAGGACCGGGCGCACCTGCCGCCGGACGGCTCGCAGGACCGGGACGGCGGGACCGGCCGGCCGGAGTAGACCGGGGCCGCCCGGCAGCCGGGGCCCGGAGCAGGGCGCCGCCCGGGCGGCCGAGGAGGCCGGCCCGGGCGGCGGGGAGGGGGCGGGGGCGGGGCGGTCACGCCAGGTCGAACCGGTCCAGGTTCATGACCTTGTTCCAGGCGGCGACGAAGTCCTGGACGAACTTCGCCTGCCCGTCCGCGGAGGCGTACACCTCCGCGATGGCGCGGAGCTGGGAGTGCGCGCCGAACACGAGGTCGACGGCGGTCGCCGTCCACTTCGGTTCGCCGGTGGCCCGGTCCCGTCCTTCGAAGACGCCCTCGGAGGTCGCGGACGTCTTCCATTCGGTGCCGGCGTCGAGCAGGTTGACGAAGAAGTCGTTCGTCAGCGTGCCCGGCCGGTCGGTCAGGACGCCGTGCGGGGCCTGGCGGGCGTTCGCGTCGAGGGCCCGCATGCCGCCGACCAGGACCGTCATCTCGGGGGCCGTCAGGTCGAGCATGTTGGCCCGGTCCAGCAGGAGCGTCTCCGGCGGCAGCTTCTCCCCGGCCTTGACGTGGTTGCGGAAGCCGTCCGCGCGCGGTTCGAGGACGGCGAAGGACTCCGTGTCCGTCTGCTCCTGCGAGGCGTCCGTGCGGCCGGGCGCGAAGGGCACCCTGATGTCGTGGCCCGCGTTGCGCGCCGCCTGCTCCACGGCGGCGCAGCCGCCGAGGACGATCAGGTCGGCGAGCGAGACCTTCTTGCCGCCCGCCTGCGCGGAGTCGAACTCCCGGCGGATCCGCTCCAGTGCCTCCAGCGTCTCCGGGATCTCGGGGCCCGAGTTGGACTCCCAGCTCCGCTGCGGTTCCAGCCGGATCCGGGCGCCGTTGGCCCCGCCGCGCTTGTCGGTGCCGCGGAAGCTCGCCGCCGACGCCCACGCCGTGGTCACCAGGTGCCGGAGGGGCAGGCCGGAGTCGAGGATCTTCCGCTTGAGGGCCTCGGCGTCCTCGCCGCCGACCAGTTCGTGGTCGACGGGGGGCACCGGGTCCTGCCACAGCTGCGGCTCCGCCACCCACGGCCCGAGGTAGCGGGAGAGCGGGCCCATGTCGCGGTGCAGCAGCTTGTACCAGGCCTTCGCGAACGCCTCGGCGAGCTCCTCGGGGTGCTCGTGGAAGCGCTTGGTGATCGGCCCGTAGACCGGGTCGACCCGCAGGGCCAGGTCCGTCGTCAGCATCATCGGGGCGTGCCGCTTCGACGGGTCGTGGGCGTCGGGCACGGTGCCCTGGGCCTCGGGGTTCTTCGGGGTCCACTGCTTGGCGCCGGCCGGGCTGGTCGTCAGCTCCCAGTCGTAGCCGTACAGGTTGTCGAGGTAGCCGTTGTCCCAGGTGGTCGGCTTGTTCGTCCAGGCGCCTTCGAGGCCGCTGGTGAGGGCGTGGGGCCCCGCGCCGGTGCCGTAGGTGTTCTTCCAGCCGAGGCCCTGCGCCTCGATCGGGGCGGCCTCCGGTTCCGGGCCGATGTACTGCGGGTCGACCGCGCCGTGGCACTTGCCGAAGGTGTGGCCGCCGACGATGAGCGCGGCCGTCTCCTCGTCGTTCATCGCCATCCGCCCGAACGTCTCGCGGATGTCCCTGGCGGCGGCCACCGGGTCCGGGTTGCCGTTGGGGCCCTCCGGGTTGACGTAGATGAGGCCCATCTGCACCGCGCCGAACGGGTTGGCCAGTTCGCGGTCGCCGCTGTAGCGCTCGTCACCCAGCCAGGTGTCCTCCGGGCCCCAGAACACCTCCTCGGGCTCCCAGATGTCCTGCCGCCCGAAGCCGAAGCCGAACGTCTTGAACCCCATGGACTCCATGGCGCAGTTCCCGGCGAAGACCAGCAGGTCCGCCCAGGAGATCTTCCGGCCGTACTTCTGCTTGACGGGCCACAGGAGGCGGCGGGCCTTGTCGAGGCTCGCGTTGTCGGGCCAGCTGTTGAGGGGGGCGAAGCGCTGGGCTCCGGACCCGCCGCCGCCCCGGCCGTCCGCGATGCGGTAGGTCCCGGCGGCGTGCCAGCTCATCCGGATGAAGAGCGGCCCGTAGTGGCCGTAGTCGGCGGGCCACCAGTCCTGGGAGGTGGTCATCACCTCGAAGACGTCGCGTTTGAGGGCCTCCACGTCGAGGCTGCGGAACTCCTCCTTGTAGTCGTACTCCTCCCCCATCGGATTGGCCTGGGGCGAGTGCTGGTGGAGAACCTGGAGGTCCAGCTGATTCGGCCACCAGTCCCGGTTCGTCCGGGGCCGGGGCGGCGCCGGGGTCGGCGAAGGGATTGCGGGGTTCTCGCTCTCGCTGCCGGACACGTCGGGTCCTTCTTCCTGTCTCGGTGGTTCCCTGTGCTGTGCTGCCGGCGCCCGGCCCCTGCCGGGCACGCCTCGTCTCGTGCCCCGTGTTCCCCCTCCGAACGCGTGAGTCCGATAGGCGAGCTTTGTCAGCTTCTATATGGTTGCGCACCGTCCTCCGCATCGCTACGAGAACACGCAGAGCGACGACCGGCACGCCGGGCCCCGCGCCCCGGGGGCTGCGGCCGCGGAATCCGCCCGCGCCGCACGCTTGGCCCGCGTTCCCCAGGGCAGGCGCGGATCACCAACCGGACTGCCGCCGAGGCGCCTGCGGCCCGGCGGCTGCTGCGAGACCAGGGAGACTGCGATGACAACCGCTCGCGAGATCATGACGCCCGACGCGACCTGCATCGGCGCCGAGGAGAGCGTCCTGGAAGCGGCGAGGAAGATGACCGAGCTCGGTGTCGGTGCGCTGCCGATCTGCGGAACCGACAACAAGCTGAAGGGCATGCTCACCGACCGCGACATCGTCGTGAAGGTCCTCGGCCAGGGCAAGGACCCCGCCGAGGTCAAGGCCGGAGAGCTCGCGCAGGGCGAGGCCGTGACCATCGGCGCCGACGACGACACCGCCGAGATCCTGCGGACGATGACGGAGCACAAGGTGCGCCGCCTGCCGGTGATCGACGGGCACACCCTCGTCGGCATCGTCGCGCAGGCGGACGTGGCCCGTTCGCTTCCCGACCCCCAGGTGGGCGACCTCGTCCAGGCGCTCTCCACGGACTGACCCCGGTCTGCCCGCCCGCCCGGCGCCGCGACCGCCACCCGGGTGACACCGGGTCGGCGCGGGCCGCCCGCCTGCCCGGGCCGGCGCGGGCCGCCGCCCTACGGTGGCCGGGTGACGGACGTACGAGCGGACACCGCGACGGCGACGGCCCGGCTCAAGGAGCGGCTGTACGCGACGATCACCATGATCTCGGTCGTCGTCGGCCTCGGCGCGAGCGGCCACGTTGAGCCGGGGGGCGCGGCCGCCTCCGTGGCGACGGCCTCCGCAGGGCTGTGGCTGGCCGCGGTCGTCGCCGACCAGCAGGCCCACCGAGTGGTCCACGGCAGGCTCGCCGGCGGGCGGGAGCTGCGCGCCATGCTCTTCGTCAGCAGTCCGCTGCTGCTCTCCGCGGTGGGCCCGCTGCTGCTGGTCGCGGCCGCGGCGCTCGGGTTGATGGGGCTGGACACGGCGCTGGTGACGGCGGCCGCAGTGAACATCGCCGCCCTCTTCGCGTGGGGCTGCTACGGCGGACTCCGGATGGGCGGCGGCACGGTGTTCGCCCTGGCGGCCGGCGCCGTCGACGCGGCGATCGGCACGGCGGTGGCGGTGGTGAAGGCGGCCGCCGGCCACTGACCCCGCGTCCAGGCATACGGCGCGCGGGGTCGGGCAGGCTTTCCTGCGGGACTGCGGGAGACTCCGGGCCGGACCGGCAGGTGAGGGCGATGCCGTACGCCATCCACTGGGACGAGGCCGCCATCGACGCGGCGGCCGGCTTCATGGCGGACGACCCCGAGGGGCTGCGGCAGCTGATGTACTCCGTGGACCTCCTGGCCGCCAGGCCGCGGCCGCAGGGCACCGTCGAGTACGGCTCCTCCCGGCTGCGCCGCATGCACGTGGGCCGCTACCGGGTGCTGTACGAGGTCCTCGACGCCGCGGGGGCCGTCGTCCTGTTCCACGTCGGCCGACTGGGCTGAGCGGGCCGAACGGTACGCGGTTCGGGCCGGAGCCCGGTTCGGATGCCGGATTCGGGTAAGGCGCCCGGCATGGACAAGACCGAACGAGGCACACGGCGGGACGCTGACGACGCGGACCCGCGCCGCGGACCGGCCGCCGCGGCTCACGAGCCGGAGCAGAACGGCCCCGACAAGCCCACCGACCTGGGCAGGAAGTCCTGGAAGGCGGTGCTGCGCCGCACCTTCTCGGAGTTCCGGGCGGACGAACTGGCGGACCGGGCGGCCGCGCTCACCTACTACGGGGTGCTGGCCCTGTTCCCGGCGCTGCTCGTCCTGGTCTCGCTCCTCGGCGTGACGGGGAAGGCGGCGACGCAGGGCCTGCTGGACTCCGTGGCGAAGCTGACCCCGGGCGCGGCGCGGGACGTCATCAGGAGCGCGGTCGAGCAGCTGCAGGCGAGCAGCGGGACGGGCGGCGTACTCGCGATCGTCGGCCTCCTCGTGGCCCTGTGGTCGGCGTCGGGCTATGTGGCGGCGTTCATCCGCTCCGCGAACGCCGTGTACGACATGCCGGAGGGCCGGTCGATCTGGAAGCTGACCCCGCTGCGGGTCGTGCTGACGCTGGTGCTGATGCTGCTGGCGGGGGCGAGCGCGGTGATCGTGGTCTTCACCGGCGGTCTGGCCCGGGAGGCCGGGTCCGCGCTCGGCCTCGGGGAGGCTGCGGTGACGGTGTGGTCGATCGCGAAGTGGCCGGTGCTCCTGCTGCTGGTCACCATCATGATCGCGCTGCTGTACTGGGCGGCGCCGAACGCGAAGTCGCGCGGGTTCCTGTGGGTGACGCCGGGCAGCTTCCTGGCCCTGCTGATCTGGATGGCCGCTTCGGCGGGCTTCGCCGTGTACGTCGCGAACTTCGGCTCGTACAACAAGACATACGGAACCCTCGCCGGTGTGATCATCTTCCTGGTGTGGTTGTGGATCACCAACCTGGCGATCCTGCTGGGCCTGGAGTTCGACGCGGAGATGGCCCGCCAGCGCGCCATCCTGGAGGGGCATCCCGCCGACAAGGAGCCCTACGTGGAGCCGCGCGACACCAGCGAGTGGTCGGACACCGAGCGCGCGGAATGGGACGGCGTCCCGGCGGACGGAACCGCAGCCGACGGCCGGCGCCGGCCTCCCGGGGAGCCCGGCTGACCCGGCCCGCCAGGCCTGCGCCGGGCCGCACCGGGCCGCCGGGGGCGGGTCAGGACGCGGCCGTGCGCAGGGTCCGCGCCTCCTCGGTGAGCCACGCCGGCCGGGCCATCTCGACGTTGCGGCCCGTCTCCCCGGCGGCCCGGCCGAGGGCGTCCGCCGCCTGGCGGTCGCCGGCCGCCCGGGCGCGGCAGGTACGGACGGCGGGCCGGCGGCGGGGCCGGCTCGCGGTCAGGCTTCGGCGGGCCGGCGGCCGAGGCGCTCCAGCAGCCCGTCCCGGTACAGCCGGGCGACCGGCTCCAGGAGGTCGGGGTGGCGCAGGAGCGCGGCGGCGGCGATGTCCCCCTCCGTCGGGCTGGTCAGCCGGCGGAAGCCGACGGGTATCGCTCCGGCGTGCTCGGTGCCGGCGAGGGCGTCCACCGCGGCCGACGCCAGGTCGGGGCGGGCCAGGAGGCAGGCCGCCCAGCTGGCGACCGCCTCGTCGACCCAGCTGCGCCACGCCTCCGCGTCCTCCGCGGGCGCGTCGGCGTCGTGCGCGCCCCCGTACGGGGGCGGCAGCGGCAGCCCGTCGTCGGCGCCGCCCGCCCAGTCGAGGGCGCCGGACCCGCGGGCCCCGGTGAGGGCCGCAAGCTCCGCGTCCATACGGGTGGGGTAGCGCAGCCACGCCGCGACGGTGGCGGCCTGGTGGGCCTGCGCCTCGGCCAGGGCGTGCTGCAGCGCACCGTCGGAAGCGGGATAGGCGCGGGCGAGCCACTGCGCGGTGGCGGTGATCACCGGGGCGAGGCTGGACGTCGTGGACACAGGGGCCATCCGGGTGCCGGAAGAGGGGGGACCGACGACGATAGCCGCCCGGACAACCGGAGCGGAATGGGAGAAATCACTGGTCGGAAGGTGGCGTCGGCCACACGGCGGTGCGACACACGCCCGCCCGGCGCAATGGCGTGCGGGCGCCCGGCCGCGGCTTTCACTGGTGGCCGCGGCCGCAACCGGGCCGGCCGCCCGTACGGAGGAGGAGCCACGATGGGACACGGCGGGGACGTGATCACCGAGCTGACCACCGACCACGAGGAGGTGGCCGAGCTCTTCACCGACATCGAGGAGCTGCCGTCGGGGCATCCCCGGCGCAAGGACCTGGTCGACCGGGTCACGATCGAGCTGGTGCGGCACTCCGTGGCGGAGGAGGCCTACCTGTACCCCGCGGTCCGCGAGCACGTCCCGTCCGGCGACGCACTCGCCGACAAGGAGCTGGAGGAGCACGCGGCCGCCGAGCGGACCATGAAGGAGCTGGAGGGGTGCGCCGCCGACGACCCGCGGTTCGACGGGCTCGTGCGGCATCTGATGGCGGAGATCCGCCATCACGTGGCGGACGAGGAGGCGAACCTCTTCCCGCGGCTGCGCACCGCCTGCTCGGCGGAGACGCTCCACGAGTTGGGCGACAAGGTCCGCCAGGCGAAGAAGACGGCGCCGACCCGGCCGCACCCGGCGGCCCCCGACCACCCCCCGGCGAACAAGCTGCTCGCCCCCGGCGTGGGCCTCGTCGACCGGCTCCGCGACGCCATGAGCGGCCGGGGGAAGGACACCTGAGCGGCTGAGGCGGCGCGGCGCGGCCCCCGGGCGGCCGGTGCGGGGTTTCCGGCACCGGCCGTCGGGCAGGTGCCGGCCATGAACGGCCGACCCGGCGCTGCTGACTTCGAACTCGTGGACTTGGTCCTCCTCCAGGAGGAGGGCGCGTCCGTGCGGATCCGTCCGGCGGAGCACTCCCAGCCCCTCGAACCCCTCGACCTGCCCGAGGGCGGCGTCGTCACGCTGGCGCTGGTCTTCCGCCTGGGCCGGGACGTCGACGGGCTCACCTACACCGAGGTCCGCATCCGGGAGGGCACCCCCGGCCTCCCCTGCGAGACGCACCTCGGGAGCTTCCGCGCCGGCGGCCCGTACGAGATCCGCCTGCGGCCCGAGCGCCTGCCGTCGGGCCACGCCTCCTGCGGCACGTACGAGGTGCGCGGCACCTTCACCGACCGCCGCGGCAGGCTCCTGGCCAGCGCGTGCCGGCGCTACCGCGTCACCCCGCACTCCGCCGCCGTGCTGCTCCCCGGCTCGGGGGACGGCAGCGCGCGGATGGCCGGCGGGGCGGTCAGCGGTTGAGGAGCCAGATCGAGGCGTTGAGGAGGGTCGCGAACGCCACCCACAGGCCGTACGGGACGAGGAGCAGCCCGGCCGGCCGGTAGGCCCTCGCGAAGACGGCGGCCGTCGCAGCCACCGCCGCCAGGAGCAGGCAGATCTCGACCAGGGCGAGCCCGTACCGGCCGGCGGTGAAGAACAGCGGGGTCCAGGCGAGGTTCAGGAGCAGCTGGACCGACCACCACTGGAGCGCCGGGCGCCGCAGCTCCGGCCGGCCCTTGCGGACGACGAGCCAGGCGGCGACGGCGATGGTCGCGTACAGGACCGTCCACACGGGCCCGAACAGCCAGGCGGGCGGCGCCCAGGCAGGCAGCCGCAGCGAGGCGTAGACCTCGCGGGAGCCGCTGCCGGCGAGGGCGCCGACGGCGGCGACGCCGTACGTCACGACCAGCAGGCCGAGCAGCAGCGGCAGGGGCCGCCTGACGGCGGCGCGTGCTCCGGCGGTCTCCATGCCCGGCTCCTGTCCGCTCGGCGACCCGGTACACCCTCCCTTCGCCGTACGGGGGGCCGACGGATGCACGGCGGCCGCGGGGCGGCCGTGCGGTCACGCCTCGGCGCCGGGGGGCCGATAGCCGATCTGCCCGGCCGTGCGCAGGGCCTCCAGTGTTTCGTCGACGGTCAGCAGGACGGTCGTCTCGAACGAGCTGAGGGCCCCTCCCCCGCTGATCGCCAACGCGACCGCGGCCATGGACACGTTGTCGGGGGCCTCCCACAGGTTGTAGCCGTCGTGCGTGCCGAAGGCGTACCAGAAGCCGTGGAGCCTCCCGCCGACGGACTCGATGTACGAGCGGGCGGCCTGCGCCCGGTCCTCGGGCTGCCTGGTCAGCCTCGCCCACGTCTCCGGTGTGTAGCTGAACCTGGACAGGTAGAGCGGCATCGCGTCCCTCTCCTCCGTTTCCCACCACGCTGCCCGCGCGGGGCGGGGAGGCGTTGCGGGCGGCCCGCGGACCACCCGGACGGCCGGGCCGGTTCAGCCGGCGGGCGGGGGGCCGGCCTGCTCCCCCGCGGTGAAGGTGACCGGCAGGGCCTGGGGGCCGCGCAGGCCGCCGGGGCGCCAGCGGAGTTCGCCGCGGGGCACGGCGAGGGCGAGGCCGGGGAGCCGGCGCAGGGCCGTGCCGATGGCGATCTGCCCCTCCAGCCGGGCGAGCGGTGCGCCCAGGCAGTAGTGGATGCCGTGCCCGAACGCCAGGTGGGGGTTGTCCTGGCGGGTGATGTCGAGGCGCTCGGGGTCGGGGAACCGGGCCGGGTCGCGGTCGGCGATGGCCGAGGCGATCAGCACGGTCGCGCCGCGCGGGACGGCCGTGCCCGCGATCTCGAGGTCCTCGCGGGCGAACCGGGCGATGCCGGGGTTGACCGGTCCGTCGTAGCGGAGGAGCTCCTCGACGGCGCCCGGCAGCAGCCCGGGGTCGGCGCGGAGCAGGTCCAGCTGGTCGGGGTGGTCGAGCAGGCCGGCGATGCCGCCGGCGATCAGGTTGACGGTGGTGATGTAGCCGGCGGCCAGCAGCAGGAAGACCATCGCGACGAGTTCGGGCTCGGTCAGCCGCTGCTCCGCGTCGCGGGCGGCGACGAGGGCGCTGAGCAGGTCGTCCGCGGGGTGCGCCCGCTTGGCGCGGAGGAGGCCGGTCACGTAGCCGTGCATGTGGCGCCAGGCCTCGTCGACGGCGGCCGGGTCCGGCGGCTCGGCGCCCCGCATGATCATGCGGTCGGTCCAGTGCTGGAAGTCGTGGCGGTCGTCCACCGGTACGCCGAGCAGCTCGCTGATCACCGTGACGGGGAGCGGCAGCGCGAAGTCCGCGACGAGGTCGGCGCGGCCGGCCGGGACGACCGCGTCGAGCAGCCCGTCGGTGATCGCCTGGATGCGCGGCCGCATGCCCGCGACACGGCGGGCGGTGAACGCCTTGGAGACCAGGCGGCGCAGCCGGGTGTGGTCGGGCGGGTCGCTGCGGAGCATGGTGCCGAGCAGGGACTCGCGTTCCGTGGCGGGCAGCTGCTGCTGGAGGCGGGCGTCGGCGGCGTCGCGGACGTCGCTGGAGAGGCGGGCGTCGGACAGGGCCGCCATGGCGTCCTCGTAGCGGGTGACAAGCCAGGCTTCGAGGCCTCCGGCGATGACGGCGCGGCGGACGGGGCCCTCCTCGCGCAGCTGCCGGTAGAGCGGGAACGGGTTCGCCGTGAAGGCGGGGTCGGCGTAGGGCAGCAGAACGGGTCGGTCACTCACGATGCCTCCCGGGAGTTCGTCGTCCTCGCGTCGGTCGTCGCACGGAATCATGTCCTGTGCACCATTCTGGCGGGACGCCGCCTTCCGGCCATTCCCGGGCGTTTGCCCGGTCGGAACCGGATTGATCTTTTTCGTGTCCTCCCCGGTACGACATCACACAGGAAGCGACAGGGAGGTCCAGATGACGACGACTCGCCGTACGGCCCTGGCCATCGGGGCGGGAGCGGCGCTGGCCGCCGCCTTACCGGCGGGCGCGGCGCACGCGGCTGGGGCGGGAGGCGGCGCGGGGGCGGTCGTTCCGGCGCTGCGCGCGCTGGAGCGCGAGTACGGGGCCCGGCTCGGCGTCTACGCCTGGGACACCGCCACGGGGCGGACGGCGGCGCACGGCGCCGATGCCCTGTTCCCCCAGTGCTCGCTGTTCAAGACGCTCGCGGCGGCCGCGGTGATGCGGCGGTTCGACCGGGACGGGGAGTACCTGGCCCGGCGGATCCACTACACGCAGGCGGACGTCGACCGGGCGGGCGGCGGCGAGATCACGCGGCAGGAGAAGAACATCGCGGCGGGGCTGACGGTGGCCGAGCTGTGCTCCGCCGCCATCGCGCAGAGCGACAACACGGCCGGGAACCTGCTGCTGCGGGAGCTGGGCGGGCCCGCAGAGATCACCGCCTTCTGCCGGTCCCTGGGTGATCCGGCGACGCGGCTGGACCGGTGGGAGCCCGAGCTGAACTCGGCCGAGCCCTGGGTGTCGACCGACACCACCAGCCCGCGGGCGATCGCGCGGACGTACGCCCGCCTGGTGCTCGGCGACGCCCTCCGGCCGCGGCACCGGGAGCTGCTGACCGGCTGGCTGCTCGGGAACACCACCAGCAAGGACCGGCTGCGGGCCGGCCTGCCCGCGGACTGGGCCGTCGCGGACAAGACCGGGGCGGGCTCGTACGCCACCAACAACAACGCCGGCGTCGCCTGGCCGCCCGGCCGGCCGCCGGTCGTGATCGCCGTCCTCAGCACCAAGCCGGACGCGACGGCGCAGCGGGAGGACTCCCTGGTCGCGCGGGCGGCCGCGCTGGTGGTGCAGAAGCTCGCCTGACGGGCGGGGGGCGGCCTCGGGGAGGAAGCCCGGGGCCCGGGGCCGCCCCCGGCGGGAAACCGGCGCGGGTCAGTCGGACGGCGGCGCGCCGTCCCGTCCGTCCGTGCGGCGCTTGTGCCGCCACGCCGCGAACGCGACCAGGCCGCCCACCGTGAGGACGCCCGCCTTGACGGCGATCTTCAGCGAGAGCCACCCGGTCACGAACGGCACCCGCCAGCCCATCCGCCACAGGAGGGCGATCAGGCCGATGCCGACGGCGACGCCGACGGCGACGCCCGCGGCGGTCTTGAGGGGTGTGGAGGAGCCGTCGGACCCCTCCGCCTTTCCGTCTGTCATGCCCACAACGCTATCGACGCGGGGCGGCGATCCCGTACGACGAAGGGACCATCTCCGCATCATCGAAAGTTGACAGCCCGGCAGCCCTTGGCTGCGTGACCCGTTCGGCCTCACGAGGCCGTACTCGATCGCCGCGCGCGGTCGGCCGTCCGGCTGCCGTACGGCGGCAGTGCGGGGACGGTGAGCACCGTGCCGGGGGCGGCCGGGGTGGGGGCGGTGAGGGCGCCGGGGGCGATGCGTACGGCTCCGACGGCGAGGGCGGCCGTCAGGAGGGAGGAGGGGTGCAGGCGGGTCATGGTGGCTCCCGGGGTCGGCGAACCGGGCCGGCCGTGGTGTCCGGGGCGGCCCGTGACTCCATTGCGCCCCGGGGCGGCCCGTCCGGCACGCCCCTGGAAGTCGGGGCTTGACGGCGGCGCCGCGGGCGTGTCAGCCGGGCGGCGGCAGCAGGGGGCCGAGCGGGCCGAGGTCGATGTTCAGGTCGGCGAGGGTGTAGCCGTGCTCGGTGCACAGCTCCGTCATCCGGTCGTGCAGGGCCATCAGGGTGGCGCCGAGTTCCTCCTCCTGCTCCTCCGTGAGCCCTCCGGCGTCGACGCGCCGCAGCGCCTGCCGTTCGATGAGCTGGCGGAGGAGTTCGACGAGGGTCAGGACGAGCTTGACGAGGTCGTCGCCGACGGTGTCGGGGCCGGTGCGCATCCGGTGGCCGGGCTCGCCGGCCCGGTCGGCGGCCTCCTCGGCGGGCGTCGCGGGGAGCAACCGGAGCGCGTCGGCCATCGCGCTGCCCACCCGCCGGAGGTCGGGTTCCGGCGCGGCGGGCGCGGGCCCCTCCGGCCCGGGAGCGGGCGGCTGCGGCCGCGCGGGCGGGCGGTGCGGGGCGTCGGGGCGGTCAGGGGCCATGGCGGGTTCCGTCCTCGTCGGGGCGGGAAGCCTCCGCGGTGGCGACGGAGCTGATGAGCGCCCTGAGGGAGATCCGGACGAGGTCGATGTCGGCGATCGACAGGACGATGTCGCCGGTGATGACGACCCCGCCGGCGAGGAGCCGGTCGAGGAGGTCGACGAGGGCGACCTGCCGGTCCGGCAGGCCGGCGGCGCGGCGGTCGGGGGTGGTCACGGCGCGGCGGCGGTCGGCGGGGGCGGCGGCGCGGCGAAGGAGTACGGGGCCCAGGGGCCCGTCAGCTCCAGCCGGATCCCGGACAGGCCGCGGACGGCGGTGTGCACGGCCTCCCGGAACGCCTCGGCCTCGGCATCCGGGACGAGGTAGGCGTCGTTGAGGACGTTCTCCCCGGCCACGGAGGCGGCGAGCGGTCCGCTCTGGACGGGGTGGCGCACATGGTCGGCGGTGTGGGGGGCGGCGAGCGCGGCGATCCGCTCGGCGGCGGCGCGGGCCTGGGCGTAGTGGTCGTCTCGGGCGTGCTGCTGGGCGCGCCGGGCCTGGAGGTAGGCGCGTCCTCCGCCCGGCCGGGCGGAGGCGCCGGCCGCCGGGGCCGGGGCGGCTGTTCCGGGCGGGTCCGGGGCGGCGGGGCGGACGTACAGCTTGACGCCGTACTCAGTGTGGGCGCTCAGCCGCGCCAGGCCGGTCGCGAGGGCCTGGCCGTGGTGGCGCAGGGCGGCCAGGGCGCTCGCCCGGTCCGCGTACAGGGTGGCCAGGCGCAGGGGCAGGACGGTGGTGTGGGCGGCGAGTTCCTCGATGACGCGGTGGTGGGCGCGCGCGGTCTCCTCCAGCCAGTCCAGGTCCTCGAAGCGGGCCCTGAGGGCCTCCTCGTCCCACTCGGAGCGGGGGACGTCGCTGACCGCGAACGCGGCGGCGGGCCCGCCGCCGGGATCGGTGAGGGCGAGGAGGGTAACCGGGCTGCCGGCGACGCCGGTGAGGCCGGGCAGCAGGTGCTCCAGCGCCGGCGCGGGAGGCGTGGCGGCGTAGGCGTAGACGAGGGACGGGGCGTTCACGGCGGGGGCCTGCGCTTCGTCGTGCGGCGGGCGGGCCGCTCCTCCTCGTCCTCGGCCGCCTCCGGCAGGGCGGTGTCCGGCCGGGCCCGGTCCGGGGGAAGCGGGGTGCGGCGCATCTGCTCCAGCTCGGCCCGCAGGCGCCGGTTCTCGGCGGCGAGGGCTTCCTCGCGTCCCCGGGAGGACAGCGCGGGGTCGTGCTCCCACCAGTCGATGCCCATCTCCTTGGCCTTGTCGACGGAGGCGATGAGGATGCGGAGCTTGATGGTGAGCAGTTCGATGTCGAGGAGGTTGATGCGGATGTCGCCGGCGATCACGATGCCCTTGTCCAGGACGCGTTCGAGGATGTCGGCGAGGCTCGCCGAGGAACTCGGCGGGTAGCCGGCCATCGCGGGGCGCGAGCCGAAGGAGCGGGCCATGGGGTCGGTCACGTCGTCGCCTCTCCGTCGCGCGGGCAGGTCACGGGTTGCGGTGGTGGAACTCTTCGATCTCCATCAGGCGGTCCAGCAGGAACCGCTCCTGGACGTCGAAGGTCTCCTGGTCGATCTCTCCTTCGGCGAGCCGCCGCTCCAGCAGCCTGAGCTCGGCCCAGACGGGCGCCGGGTCGTAGTACTCGGCCTCGGCCTTGTCGGCCACCCGCTGCGCCACCCACACCACCGCGCGGGCGGGGAGCAGGGGGGCGGTGAACAGCTTTCCGATCAGGCCCATGGCTCCTCCTCTCGGGCACGGCCGGCCGGGCCGCCTGCGCCCGGGTCCCCGGGCGGGCGGGGCTACGCCACGAAGCTGTACGGAGGCAGCGGGCCGGCCACGCGGATCTCCACCCCGGTCCCACCGTCCGCCACGAGGTCGGCGTGCGCGACCTGGAGGGCGCCCTCGCCCTCGGCGCCACGGGCCACCAGCAGGGAGAGGTTGAGGAAGTCCTCGCCGGTGGGTGTGTGCGCGACGTGTTCGCGGGCCAGCGGCACCAGCGTGTCGATGATCCCGGCCGCCGCCTCGGAGTGCCGCTGCTGCACCTCGTCGGCGACGAACTGGCCGAGTTCGAGGGCCAGCCGCGGGTCGTCGGTGCCGGCGCCGATCTGCTCGTTGAGGCTGCGGGCCGAGGGCGATTCCTCCAGGATCCGGCGGAGGATGTGCTCCTCGTCCCAGGAGGCCTTGACGTTGTACTCGGCGCAGCCGCGGACGCGCTCCAGCGCGCCGAGGTAGAGGTCCGCCTGCTCCTTGAGCACCTGGCGTACGGCGTCGTCGTCGGGGGCAGTGTAGCCGAACTGGAGGGGCAGCTGCGTCCCGTCCTCCAGAAGGCGGTCCTGGACCGCCTGGTGGGCGACGAGGTCGCGGCGGCGGGGGCTGATCTCCTCGTTCACGTCGCTGACCACGGCCTTGAGGTCCCCGGCCGGTACGGTCCGCAGGGGCGCGGCCGCGGCGCCGACTCCGGTGGCGCCGTCGAGGCGGCAGGGGTGGTCGCTCAGCGTGACGGCGTAGACGTAGACGGGCATGGGTCACTCCCTCTCCCGGCGGACCGGGCGCCGGGCCGGCCGCCGGCGGCGCGGGGCCTCCTCTTCCGCGTACTCCTCCTCGGCCTGGTCCTCGTCCTCGTCCTTGGCCTTCCTGCCCTTGCCGCCGCCGGAGAGGGAGTCCGTCACGGCTTCCACGGCGCCGCTCAGGGCGCCCTTGGCCTTTCCGTGGCCGCCGCTCTCCATCATGTTGTCGACGAGTTCGGGCAGTTGCGCGGGCGCGCGGCGTCCCGCCTCCAGATCGAGCCGGTTGCAGGCCTCGGCGAAGCGGAGGTAGGTGTCGACACTGGCGACCACGATCCGCGCGTCGATCTTGAGCAGTTCGATGCCCACGAGCGAGATCCGCACGAAGACGTCGATGACCAGGCCCCGGTCGAGGATCAGCTCCAGAACGTCGTAGAGGCTGCTCGTGCCGCCGCCTCCGGCGCGGTTGACGCCTGTGCCCGTTCCCTGCGGCATCATCGTCATGGTGCTTCCCTTCCCGGCCGCCGCGGTCAGCGGGGCCGGTCGATCATGCCCCGGCTGTACCTCCGGGTCCGTTCGTACGAGATCAGTTCGCCCTCCTCGTCGAGAGCCACCCGGTAGCTGGCCATCACGCTGGTGGTGTCGGGGATTCGCGGCAGTTCCACGACCTCCACGACGGCCTCCCAGCCCTCTTCCGTCGGCTTCAGCGCGGAAACCGAGTCGGGGTGGCGGCCCAGCAGCTCGGACAGCTGCTCCATGGCGGCCCGGAGCACCCAGGCCGCCCCCGCCCGGCGGGCGGGAGCCCGGCGCGCCGGCTTGGCGGCGGGCCGCGCTTCCCCGTCGTCCTGCACGGGGCGGCGCCGTCGGGGGGCGGGTTCTGGCGCGGTCATGGGCTCCCCTCGAACGTCGTCTCCGTCGTTGCACGGCCCCTCCCCCGGTCGGCGCGCCGCACACCTTCCACTATGGATTTTTTTCGCATAACAGTGCATATCGGGCGCCAGTGTGAGCAGGCCTGTAGGTATCGCGGACCACCGGGCCCCAGGGCCGTCCGCGGGCACCGCACCTCGGAGCCCAGGGCCCAGGCCACCCCCCCCACCACCTCCGGAAGGACAGGGCTGATGCAGGACACGAGCAAGATCGCCCTGGCAGCCGCCATAGCGGGAGGCTACGTACTGGGCCGGGCGAAGAAGGGCCGCATGGCCCTGTCGCTGGCCACGTACCTGGCCGGACGCAGATTCGGGCTGCAGCCGGGCCAGTTGATGACGCAGGGACTGCGTGCTCTCAACGAGCTGCCCCAGGTCGCCGAACTGCGCGAGCAGGTGCGCGGCGAAGCCCTCCAGGCGGGCCGCAAGGCCCTCACCGCGGCCGCCAACCGGCAGATCGCCGACCTCGCCGACACCCTCCACCAGCGCACCCTCGACCTCACCCGCGGACCGGCGCGAGGCAGGGAGGACGCAGAAGCGGAGGGCGAGGACGAAGAGTACGAGGAGTACGAGGACGAGGCGCCCGAGGAGGAGCCCTACGACGGCGAGGAAGAGGACGAGGAGGCGTACGAGGAGGGCCGCGGGGCCGAGCCCGAAGCGGAGGAGGAGGAAGAGGAGGAGGAGCCGGAGGAAGAAGAGGAAGAAGAGGAGGAGGCAGAGGAGCCGGAGGAGGAAGAGGAAGAGGAGCCGCGCCCCGCGCGTGCCGCCTCCCGGACCCGCCGGACGCCCGCCGAGCCCTCGAAACGCGCCACCCCGTCCCGCGCCAAGCCCCCGGCGAAGAAGGCCGCGTCCCGCGCCGAGCCCGCCAAGAAGGCCGCCCCCCGGAGCAAGCCGGCCGAGAAGGCCGCCCCGGCGGCCCGGAAGTCCGCCGCCGCGGACCGCAGCGGCTCCGGCTCCGGTGGCCGTAAGGGCACCGCGAAGAAGGCCGCCGCGACTCCGCCCGCCCGGAAGGCGGCCAAGAAGGCACCTCCGGCCAAGAAGGCGGCACCGGCCAGGAAGACGGCCCCTGCGAAGAAGACCGCGGCGAAGAAGACAGCGGCCAAGAAGACCGCGTCCCGTCCGCCGGCCCGCGGCGGCGGCTCCGGCAGCGCCAAGAAGGCCTCGTCGGCGAAGAAGGCGAAGAAGGCGTCGGCCCGCAAGCCGTCGACGCGGAGGTAACACGATGGCCACCACCGACCGGGCCGACCGGGCCCCTTCCGGAGAATCCCCGTCCCCCGTCAACCAGCTCCTCGACCAACTCGCCGGCTACCTCTCCGCGCAGGCCGGCCAACTCGCCGACAAGGCCGGGGACAAACTCGGCGACCTGACCGACCAGCTGGAGGACGCGGCGCAGAACGGGGGCTCCCTCGCCGACATAGGCGGCCGCATCCTCAAGGGCGACTCGCCGCTCAAGGCCGCCGTCGGCGGCTCTCTCGGCGGCCTGAAGGACAAGGTCAAGGAGGTCGGCGGCGGACTGCTGGGCGGCGGCAAGGGCAAGGGCCGCAAGAGCGGTTCCAAGCCGACCCACATCACGGAGACCGTGGACATCGGCCTCCCCGTCCGCACCGTGTACGACCACTGGACCCAGTACGAGAAGTTCAGCTCCTTCGCCAAGGGCGTCCGCAGTGTCTCCCAGGGCGCCGACACCACCAGTGACTGGAAGGTCAAGGTGGGTCCTTCCACGCGCAGTTGGAAGGCCACCGTGCAGGAGCAGGTGCCGGACGAGCGGATCGTGTGGACGTCCGAGGGCGCCAAGGGCACCACGCGGGGCTGCGTGAGCTTCCACGAGCTGGCCCCGTCCCTCACCCGCATCGTCCTCGTCGTCGAGTACTACCCGGCCGGCCTGTTCGAGAAGACCGGCAACCTCTGGCGGGCCCAGGGCCGCCGCCTGCGCCTCGACCTGAAGCACTTCGTCCGCTACGTGACGCTGACGGACGAGGAGCCCGAGGGCTGGCGCGGCGAGATCCAGGACGGCGAGGTCGTGCGCAGCCACGAGGAGGCCGTCGAGGAGGAGGAGTCCGCCGAAGGGGAGGGCGGTGAGGAGCCGGAGGACGAGGAGTATCCGGAGGGCGAGGAAGAGGGCGAGGAGTACGCCGACGAGGAGGCGCCCGAGGACGAGGAGTACGAGGACGCGTACGAGGACGAGGACGAAGCCGGCCCCGAGGACGAGGAACCAGAGGACGGGGACGAGGACGAGGGCGCGTACGAGGACGCCGACGAGGAGGAAGAGGAGGAAGAAGAGGAGGAGCCGCAGCCGCGCCGCCGCGCCCGCCGGTGAGCGCGGCCGCGGCCGCATGCGCACAGGCAGCGGGGGCCGCCGTCCGGTGACGGCGGCCCCCGCTTGTCGGGTGGCCCGTCAGTGCTTGAGCGCGTCCTTGGCCTTCCGACCGGCCTGCTTGGCATCGGCAGCCGTCTGCTCCGCCCGCCCCTTCGCTTCGAGGCTCTCGTTGCCGACGGACTTGCCGGTGGCTTCCTTCACCTTGCCCTTGACGCTCTTGCCGACGTTCTTGGCCTTCTTGCCTGCGGCCATGCTCCGCTCACCTCCTGGTCGAGGAGCTTCACTGGCACGCGGATGCCCGGGACGGGCCCGGCCATGCACGGCGAAACCCGGATTTTTCGCTCACACGGGCAGCGGGGTGAAGGAGTGCATCTCGTCGTGCCCTTCCCGCACCACCCCGTAGCAGTGCTCGGGCACCTCGTTCCACGCGCCGGGAAGGTCGCCCAGCGGCTCCGAGACGATCAGCCGGGTCTCGTCCGACAGCTCCCGCAGGTACTCGAGGTCGGGGTGCAGCGCCCGCAGCGACTCCACGCGGGTGCTGTAGAACAGCGAGCGGGCGTCGCCCGCGCTGGCGTAGCGGAACGCCCACACGGCAGCGCCGTCGGTCACGGCGACGGTCATCTGCATGGGGGCGTCGATGCCGTGCTCGCGGCCGACCTTCTCGACGAAGCCGACCATGCGGGCCACCGCCCCGGGCGGGTCCTCCTCCAGGCCGAAGGTCAGGGCGAGGTAGAACATCGCCTCGGAGTCCGTGGTCCCCTCCATGTCGAGGTAGAGGTAGGGGTCGACGGCCATGCTCAGCTCGCGGCGCAGCCCGTGGAAGCCGGCGATGGAGCCGTTGTGCATCCACATCCAGCGGCCGTGGCGGAAGGGGTGGCAGTTCGTCTGCTGGACCGCCGTGCCGGTCGAGGCCCGGATGTGGGCGAAGCACAGGGGCGAGCGGACGTGATCGGCGATCTCGCGGAGGGTCCGGTTGTTCCAGGCGGGGCCGACGTCGCGGACGATCGCCGGGGTGCGGACGTCGGGCTCCTGGGTGTACCAGCCGATCCCGAAGCCGTCCCCGTTGGTCGTCTCGACGCCCAGCCGCGAGTGCAGGCTCTGGTCGATCAGTGAATGGGCCGGCTTGTACAGGAGCTGTTCCAGGAGGACGGGCGTCCCCGAGTAGGCGAGCCATCGGCACATGATCGACCATCCTTTCCCGCGGCGCCGGTGCGCCCTTCGACGGTGGGCCCGCGGCCGCCCCGGCGCATCACCCGCGCCGGGTGACGGCCGAAGGGCGTGCGGCCGGCCCGCGGAGTTCCGGCCGCCGGGCCCGGCCGTGGCCGGCCGGGCACGTCCTAATGGGACAGGCCCGCCTTGGCCGCGACGATGGCCGCGCCCAGCAGGACGGTCACCACCGCCGTGATGACCACCAGGCGCCGCGGCGCGCCCGCCCGTACGGCGCCGAGGACCGCCCAGCCGACCTGGCCGGCCAGCGCCACCGCCATGGCGAACCAGGTCGTCGCCGTGGTGTCGAAACCGAGCAGCGGACTGACGGCGACGGCCGCCGCCGGCGGCAGCGCGGCGTCGATCAGCGGTCTTTCGTCCCGGCAGACGGTACGGAACTCGTGCCAGGTCAGCGGCTCGTTCGCGAGGGACGCCCCGAAGAGGCGGGCGTAGACGTGGGCCGCCCAGAAGACCACTCCGGTGGCCAGTAGCAGCACGATCAGATGGAGGCGGGGGAAGGGGCCGCCGACACCGGAGCCGACCACGACCGACGCGGCGAGCAGCGACCCGTACACGGCACCGCTGTAGTCGAACCGCGGCCGTTCGCCCGTGCCGTACCGGTGCCAGCGGCGGCGCCCTCCCGGGTGGTCCGGCTCGCCGCCCTGCACCGGTTGGCCGCCGGTGGCGGCTCGGCCCATGGTCCGGGCCAGTCTGCGGACTTCGGCCCAGTTGAGGGGCACTCCGGCGCGGTTGCCGGGGCGGCGGCGCGGCACCAGGACGCGCAGGGCGCCCGGCTCGATCCGGCAGCGCACCGGCGTGGGCAGCGTCAGGGACTCGCCGTCGATGCCGGCGCTGATGTGCGGGGCGTCCGCGTCGACGACGACCTCCCGGGCGTCGAGCGCGACCAGCCCGGTGGAGCGGCGGCCGCGCAGGATGCCGGCCGCCTGGGCGGCGCCGGCGACCTTCACGCCGAACACCCCGAGGGTGCCGGCGTCCAGGCGGGCGCGCCGGCCGAGGCCCGCCGGGTCGCCGGCGCCGTAGGGGTTGTTGCTGACCAGCACCGCCTGCGGGTCCTCGACGGTGGTGCCGTCGGCGCTCACCGTGAGCCGGGGCCCGGTCTGCCGGGCCAGGAGGTCGGGGAGGAGCTCCAGGGTCGTGCGCATCTTGTCGTCGCGGTAGGCGGGGCTCCGGACGATTTCGGCGTACGTGCCGAAGGACGCGGTGTTGACGAAGGGGCGCTCGCCGACGCGTCCGAGGTCGACCCGGAGTTCGACGCCGTCGGTGAGGGCGTCCAGGCAGGCCGCCGGGTCCGTGCGGTCCAGGCCGAGGTCCATCGCGAAGTGGTTGCGGGTGCCGGCGCTGATCACCAGGAACGGCAGGTCGTGTTCGGCGGCGACGGCGGCGACGAGCGCCTGGGTGCCGTCGCCCCCGGCGACGCCGAGCAGGTCGGCCCCGCGGGCGACCGCGCCGCGGGCGAGGGCGGCGACGTCCAGCGGTTCGGGCCCCTCCAGGAGCACGACCTCGGCGCCGAGTTTCTCCGCCTTCTCCTTCAGGTGGAAGGCGCCGACCTTCCCCCCGCCGGAACGGGGGTTCATGATCAGGAAGGGTCGTGCGGGCCGGGCCGCCGGATGCTCCGGCATGCGGGCGCGGGCCTCGTCCGCCAGGGCCGACCGCCCGGTTGCCACGGCCGCCAGCCACAGGGCCGCCGAGCACAGGACGACCCAGAGCAGCCCCGAGTGCACGTACGAGACCACGAGCAGGACGGGCACCGCCGCGGCGGCCGCGAGCGCGAGCCAGCGCACCGGCCCGCGGTGGGCGAGCACGAGCCAGACGGCGGCCGCCGTGGCGGCCACCCCGACCAGCCCCGCCGCGACCAGCAGGATGCTGCGGTAGCCGGCGAACAGCAGCATGACCAGCAGCGCCGCCGCCCCGGACAGCAGGGCGAGGCGCGCCTTGGCTTGGGTGCTCACGTGGTCGACCTCCGCGCCGTCGGGCGTACGGGACGTGGAGCCCATTGGCGGTCCGGACGGGCCGGCGCGCATCCCCCGTGCCGGGCGAAGAGCGCTGCGTGGCGATCAAGGGCACGGGGCGTGAGCATGGAGAGGCCGGTGCCCGGGGGCTCCGCCCGCCGCCGAACAGCGGCTCCGGCGGCCGGAGCGGACACGATCGGAGGGTCGTGCACGGACAGGACCGCGACCGCGGTGAGCCGCCTCCACGGAGTTGGAGCCTATGACCGTCTCTCTCGTGCGCGCCCCCGTCCTGGGTGCGAAGTTCGCCCTGCCGGGTCCGCCGCCCGGCCTGGTGCGCCGGCAGCGGCTGACCGGGCTGCTCGACCGCGGTGCGCAGGGACCCCTCACGCTGGTCACGGCGGCTGCCGGCAGCGGCAAGACCGCGCTGGTCGCCTCCTGGGCTCGGTCGCGGGCGGCCTCCTCTCCTGTGGTGTGGCTGTCACTGGACGAGCAGGACACCCCGCACACCTTCTGGGCGCACGTCGTGGAGGGGCTCCGCCGCGGCGGTGCGCCCGTCGGCGGCCCCCTCTGCGGCGAGGGCGCGCACGGCGGCCGCGGCGACGGCCCCGATCCGGGCCTGCCGGTGCGGATCGCCGCCGCCCTCGAAGAGCTTCCGGCGCCGCTGGTGCTCGTCCTCGACGGCCTCGACCGGGTCCGCGGCCCGGACGCGGCCTCCGGGCTGCGCTTCGTCGTGGAACACGCCGGGCCCGCCTTCCGGCTCGTCGTCCTCGGCCGGTCCGAGCCGGCGCTGCCGCTGCACCGCTACCGGGTGGAGGGCCGGGTCGCCGAGATCGGCGGGCGGGACCTCGCCTTCACCCGCTCCGAGGCCGCCCGCCTGCTCCAGGCACCGGGCGGCCGCCCGCGCGACGAGCGCGTCGTCGACCTGCTGCTCGAACACACCGAGGGGTGGGCGGCCGGGCTGCGGCTGTGCGCCCTGGCCATGGAGCGGGCCGAGGACCCCCTCGCCTTCGCCGGCTCGGCGGCCGCCGCCCGGCAGGCCGTATCCGAGTACCTGCTGACGGAGGTGCTGGCCGTCCAGCCCGCCGCCTCCCGCGAGCTGCTGCTGCGCGCCGGCGTCCTGGGGCGGGTCCACCCCGGCCTCGCCGCCGCGCTGACCGGGCGCACCGACTGCGAGGCCGTCCTGCACGAGCTGGTGCGCCGCCACGCCTTCGTGGAACCCGTGGCCGGAACCCGGTGGTTCCGGGTCCACCCCCTGTTCGCGGCGGTGCTGCGCGGCCGGCTCCGCCGCCGGCAGCCGGCCCTGGAGGCCCTGCTGCACCGCCGGGCCGCACGCTGGTACGCGGCGCACTGCCGGACCGCGGAGGCGGTGGAGGAGGCCGCCGCGGGCGGCGAATGGGCGTACGCGGCGGCGCAGGCCGTCCGGCACCTCGCGGTGGTCCCGCTGCTCGCCGGCCTTCCCGCCGCCCCGCCGCCCGGGGCGCAGCCCTCCGCCGCCCCCGCCGCCGCGGCCCTCACCCGGATGCCCGAGCACACCCCCGGCGCCGCCGCGGGGCTGGTGGCCGCGGCCTGCCGCCTGGCCCGCCACGACGCGGCCGGCTGCCTGGCCCGGCTCCCCCGCGCCGAACGGGACCTGGTGCACGAGCCGGCCGCGGGACCGGCCGAGCTGCTCACCCTGGAGCTGCTGAGGCTGCTGTCCGCACCCGGCTCGGCCGCGGCGGAGCGGGCGGCGCGGCGCGTCGCGGAGCTCATGCCGCTGCTGCCGGAGGAGGAGCGGGCGCGGCATCCGGAGATCGAGCCGCTCCGCCTGTACGGGCGCGCCCGCGCCCTGCTGCGGGACGGCCGCGTGCCGGCGGCGCGGGAGGGCCTCGCCGAGGCGGTGCGGGCCTGCGGCGACGCGGCGCCGGCCCTGCTGCACCGCTGCCTGGGCCGGCTCGCGCTCGCCGACGCGGCGGCGGGCGCCCTGTCGGCCGCGGAGGAGCACGGCACGGCCTCCCTGGACGCCGCCGACCGGGGCGGCGTCCCCGAGGCGGACCGCTCCGGGGCCGCCTGGCTGGCGCTGGCCTCCGTGGCGGTCGAGCGGGGCGATCTGCGGAGCGCGGCGGCCCACCTGGACCGCGGCGCCGGCCACGCCGACATCCTGCACGACCCCGTCCTGGCGGCGGAGCACTCCGTCCTGCGGGCGCAGCTGGAGATTGCCGGCGGCCGCTGGCACGCGGCCCTGGCCGTCCTGGACGCACCGCGGCAGCCCGGCCCGCCGGGCGCGGCCGCCCGGCTCTCGGTCGCGCAGGCGAGCGCCGCGCTGGCCCGCGGCGACCGCGACGCGGCGCTCACCGCGCTGCGGGCCGTCCCCGAGTCGCTGCCCGCGCGTACGGTGCTCCTCGCCCAGGCCCACCTGGCCGCCGGGCAGTCCGCGCAGGCCCTGCGGCTGATAGCCCAAGCCGAGGGCTCGGCGGAGGCCACGCTTCTGGACCGGGTGCGGCTCACCCTGCTCCGCGCCCACTGCGCCCTGCTGGACGGCGACGAGGCCGGGGCCCGCGACCGGCTCCTGCACGCCCTGGACACCGCCCGTCCGGAGCTGCTCCGGCGGCCCTTCGCGGAGGCCGGCCCCTGGCTGCGGCACCTCGCGGGCGGCCTCAACGGGCACAGCGGCGCCTACGAGTGGGTCACGGCCGTCGCACCACGCACCGCGGACGGCATGCCGGTCGAGGAGCTCAGCCCGCGCGAGAAGGAGGTGCTGGCCCTGGTGGCGCGGATGATGTCGACCGAGGAGGTCGCCGCAGAGCTCCGGCTGTCCGCGAACACCGTGAAGACCCACATGCGCGGCATCTTCCGCAAGCTGGGCGTCTCACGGCGCCGCGACGCCGTGGAGCGCGCCCGCGACCTGCACGTCATCTGAACCCCGTGCACCCGGCCCGGCGCCCCGGCCGGCCGCGGGCCGAGAGGAGGCACCGCCGTGACGAGGTCCCTCAGTGCCGGAGGGGGAAGCCCGGTCGCGCTCACTCCGTCGGAGCGCGCGGAGCGCGGCAAGGCGGCGCGCACCAGCGTGCGCCGCTCGGAGCAGGCCCGGTTCGAGCCCGGCCCGGACCGGCCCGACCCGGTGGGGATCCTGCTGGAGCAGGAGGCGGCCCGGGTGCCCGAACTGGTCCCGATCCGCCGCGGCCGCATGCTGGAGTCGCCGTTCCGCTTCTACCGGGGGGCGGCCGCTGTGATGGCGCACGACCTCGGGACGGCGCCCCACACGGGGCTGGAGGTGCAGCTGTGCGGCGACGCGCACCTGCTGAACTTCGGCCTGTTCGCCTCGCCCGAGAGGTCCCTCGTCTTCGACGTGAACGACTTCGACGAGACCCACCCCGGGCCGTTCGAATGGGACGTCAAACGGCTCGCCGCCAGTTTCGCCGCGGCCGGCCGGGAGAACGGCTTCGACGCCGCCGAGCGGGCCGCCGTCGTCCTCGACGCGGTCTCCGCGTACCGCCTGCGGATGCAGGACTTCTCCGGCATGCGCGTCCTGGACATCTGGTACGCGCGGGACGACTCCGCGGACCTGCGCGCGATGGCCGCCCAGGGCGGCGGGGCCATGCTGGCCCGCGCGGACAAGGTCTTCGCCAAGGCCCGCACCCGCGACCACATGCGGGCGTTCTCCAAGCTCACCCGCCGCGTCGGCGGGCGGCTGCGCATCACCCCGGACCCGCCGCTCGTCGTGCCCCTGACGGAGCTGCTGGACGGGTCCGGCCCGACGGACCTGGACACCGGGCTGCGCCGGCTCGTCGACACGTACGCGCAGAGCCTCGCGCCCGAACTGCGCACGCTGGTCGAGCGGTTCCAGGTCGTCGACATGGCGCGCAAGGTGGTCGGGGTCGGCAGTGTCGGCACCCGCTGCTGGATCTTCCTGCTGCTCGGCCGGGACGAGGGCGACCCGCTGCTGCTCCAGGCCAAGGAGGCCGGCCCGTCCGTGCTCGCCCCGTACACCGCGCCGTCCGCGTACGACAACCAGGGGCAGCGGGTCGTGGCCGGGCAGCGGGTGATGCAGGCCGTCGGCGACATCTTCCTCGGCTGGGAGCGCCTGACGGGCCTCGACGGCCGGGAGCGCGACTTCTACGTGCGCCAGCTCCTGGACTGGAAGGGCTCCGCGACGACGGAGGGGATGGCCCCGGCGGGCATGCGACTCCTCGCCCGGGTGTGCGGCCGCTCGCTGGCCCGGGCCCACGCCCGCTCCGGCGACCCGATCGCGATCGCCTCCTACCTGGGCTCGGCCGACACGTTCGACCGGGCGGTCGCGGATTTCGCGGAGTCGTACGCCGACCAGAACGAGCGGGACTTCGCGGCGCTCGCGGACGCCGCACGCACGGGACGCGTCACGACAGCGGAGGGCTGAGGCCGCCGCGCGTCCGCGCCGCGCGGGCCGGTTCACCCGCCAGGGGTGATCCGCGGCGGCGGCAGGAGCCGCAGAGTCGATCCCGTCCTCATCGCCCAGCTGGGAGGAAGCAATGGACGGTTCCGTGTCACTGGCGTACGACTACCCGGTCCTGGGGGTCTTCTGGACGACCATGTGGATCTTCCTGTGGATCATGTGGTTCTTCCTGCTCTTCCGCGTGATCAGCGACATCTTCCGCGACCACGACCTGGGCGGGTGGGGCAAGACCGCCTGGCTGGTCTTCGTGATCATCCTGCCGTTCCTCGGCGTCCTGGTGTACGTGATCGCCAGGGGCAGGAAGATGGGCCGGCGGGAGCTCCAGCAGGTGCAGGAGCAGCAGGAGGCCATGGACGACTACATCCGGCGCACGGCCGGGAAGTCCGGCACCAGCGAGGTGGACCAGCTGGCGAAGCTCTCGGAGATCCGCGCCCGCGGCGACATCTCCGAGGAGGAGTTCCAGCGCGCCAAGCAGCGCATCCTGCAGTGACCCGCGCCGGTCCCGCGCCGGGCGGGCGCACGCGCACCCCGCGGGCTCCGGCAACGCGTGGCAGGCGCCGCCGCGGCTACCACTCGGGGTGCACCTCGTAGCTGTCGTAGCGGCGGCCGTCGGGGCCGGCCCACGGCCGGAAGCGGCCGGGGCCGGTGCCGCCGGCCGCGAACCGGACCGGCTCGCCCGTGTCGTCGGTGACGATGACCGCGCCGGTCTTCTCGGCGCTGCGCAGGGCGTGCGTCCAGTGTCGGCCGCGCCGCCCGGAGCGGTAGTCGGGGATCTTGCAGTCGGACATGGTGCGGCCTCCGTTCCGCGAGGCGGGGGGGCGGTGAAGGCGCTCGCGGGGAACATGTGGTGATACCCGGATCCGGCCCGGCCACACCCGCGGCGGCAGCCGCCGTGCGTACGGCTCCACGGCCCCGCCCGCCCGCCCGCGCGTGCGGGCGGGCGGGCGGGCGTGCGTGCGTGCGGGCGGCGAGCGGTCAGCGGCTGTCGGCGCTGGGCACGGTCAGGGGGTCGCGCGGGGCCTTCTCCTTCTCCGCCGCCATCCGCTCCCCCAGCTCCACCAGCCGGTTGCGGCCCATGGCCTTGCGGACGTCCGGGAACCAGTCCTTCTCCTCCTCCTCGACGTGGTGGCGGACGTTCTCCATGAGGACGCTCATCTTGGCCTTGAACCGCTCGTCGGAGGGGTCCATGTCCTTCAGCTCGGAGAGCATCCACACCACTGCGTGGTGCTCCTCGACGCTCTCCAGGACGTGGTCGGAGGTGTCCGGTGCCGCCTCCCGGGCGGCCGGATAGAAGATCTGCTCCTCGATCCAGGCGTGGACGGTGAGTTCTTCGATCACGCTGTCGGCGATCTCCCGGCGCTCCTCCGTGTCCTCGTCGCCGGTCTTCTCGAAGCGCTTGAACAGCTTCTCGACGGTCTTGTGGTCCTCGCGCAGCAGCACGATCGCATCCATGGGGCTTTCCTTTCCGGTCGTATCCGGCCCTACCGAACCAACGGAACGCCTGCCGCCCATACCCGCACGGCGGCGGCTCAGCCGCGGCTGCGCCACCGGGTTCCGGCGGGCGGGCCGCGACGAGCGGTCACCGTACGCGGGCAGGGGCCGGACAGGGCGCGGCCGGCTCCGCGCGGCGGGGCGTTTCGCCCGCGGGACGTCCCTGCCGTCCGGCATGCGGCCGAGCAGGGGTGCGCCACGGGCGGTTTGCGCCGCCGGCTGCGGGAAAGACGCCCGGTGCGCCGCGGCGCCCACCGGCAACGGCATCTCCCGGAGCCTTCGGCGGGCGGCCTCGGCGCCGCACAGGCGACGAGGCGGCACAGGCGGCAAGGCCACGCCGCATCCGCACCCGCGGCTGCGGCCTTCCCGGTGCCGGCCGGGCTCCCTGCCCCGACCCCCGGCCGGCACCGCGTCCCCCGCCGGGGACGCCGTATCGGACCTGGGCGGCCCCTGCGGGCTGCCGGGTCCGATCGGCCTGTCCGAACGGGTGAAACACGCAGCTGAGGCACATGGGCGCCGCCCTGCGGGGAAGACGCGCATACCCACCGGGCGGCCGTCGCGCCGCCGCAGGGAATCTGCCGAGCCGAGCGGAGGAGTGGTTCACGATGGTGTCGAGGACGAGCAGTCGGGGCGGCCCCGCCGCCCGCCCCGCGGACGGGGCTCCCCGGGGGCCGTGGCAGGACTTCGACAGGGTCATGCAGAAGATGCTCGGCCTGCTGGAGGCCGGGACGGGCCCGGCGCGGACGAGGCCGGCCGGAGCCGGCAGCGGCGCCGCACCGGCGGACACCCCGACAGGAGGCGGAGCATGAGCGCGAGCGAATCGCAGGGCAACGGCGTCTACCAGCCGCCGGCGGAGGCGGAGCCCGGCGAGTGGCAGCCGGACATGGAGAACGCCCTGGACGAACCCGACCTGGACGACACGCTCGACACCGGCTACTCGCCGCCCGACCGCCCGAGGGCGGTCACCCGGCACGGCACGACCGCCGGCGAGCAGCGCGAGGGGGAGACGCTGGACCAGCGGCTCGCCCAGGAGGAGCCGGAACCGGACCCCTCCGCGGAGGCGGGCGGCGGGTCGGAGGCGAGCCCGGGCGAGGACCTCGCCGAGCCCGCCGGCACCGGCGGCGGGGACCGCGGCGAGGACGTCACGGCCGATCCGGGCGGCGACCGCTCCACGGCGGGCCGCGAGCGCGCCGGGCGGATGACCGCCTCCGACGAGCAGATGCCGGTGCGGCACATCTCCGTCGTGGCCCGGGACACCGGGATCGACGGCGGGGCCGCCTCCGCGGAGGAGGCGGCCGTGCACGTCATCGAGACGGAGGATGAAGGACCGGGCGGAGCCTGAGGGACGCGGCCGACGGGCGGGCGGGGCCGCTGCCGCTCAGGGCAGCGGCGTCCCGCCCGTCGCGTTCAGGACCTCGGCGGTGATGTAGCTCGCCCGGGACGAGGCCAGGAACACGTACGCGGGGGCCATCTCGGCCGGCTGCGCCGGCCGCCCCAGGGGGCTCTGCTTCCCGAACTCCTGCGGGTCCGGCATCGTCGCCGGGATCAGCGGGGTCCAGACCGGTCCCGGCGCGACCGCGTTGACGCGGATCCCGTCCTCCGCGAGCATCTGCGCCAGCCCCTGCGTGAAGGTGACGATCGCCCCCTTGGTCATGGCGTAGTCCAGCAGCGGCGGGCTCGGCTTGTAGGCCTGCACGGACGCGGTGTTGATGATGCTGGCACCGGCCGACATGTGCGGCAGGGCCATCTTGCACAGCCAGAACATGGCGTACAGGTTGGTGCGCACCACCCGGTCGAACTGCTCGGTGCTGATGTGGGAGATGCCCTCCGGCTGGGCCATCTGGTAGGCGGCGTTGTTGACCAGGATGTCGATGCGCCCGAACTCCGCGGCCGCGTGCGCGATGACGGCGGCGCAGGCCTCCTCCTCCCTCAGGTCGCAGGGCACCGCCACCGCCCGGCGGCCGGCGGCCTCCACCAGGCGCATCGTCGTGTCGGCGTCCTCGGCCTCCTCCGGGAGGTACGTGAACAGGACGTCGGCCCCTTCGCGGGCGAAGGCGAGCGCCACGGCGCGCCCGATCCCGGAGTCCCCTCCGGTGACGACGGCCTTCAGCCCGAGGAGCTGGCCGCTGCCGCGGTAGGAGTCCTCCCCGTGGTCGGGCCGGGGCTCCATCGCCCGGGTGTCGCCCGGCGGCTGCTGCTCCTGTGCCGGATAGTCGGGACGGGGGTACAGGGTCGTCGGGTCCGGGGCCACGCCGCCCCGGCCGGTCTCGGTGCCGGTGCTGGGGTTGGTGTCGGTCACGGGGTACTCCTCCTCCGGGCCGTGCGCCCGTGTCGGGAACGGAAACCACTCGGCCCCGCCTACCCGGCCCTTCGCCGCGGACACGCGGCACCCCCCGTACGGGGGGATTGGCCGTGGGCCGACGGGGCAGGCGGGTGGCCGAGGGGGGCCACGAGGCGAGGAGGATCGGCTCATGTCCACCAGCCCGAAGTCACACGTTCCGCACGGCGAGGGCCCGAGCCGGCACCAGGGCACCGAGCAGCACGGCTGGTCCGGCGACGTCGACGCGACGCACAAGCAGGAGAACCCGAGCGCCCGACGCTCCTTCGACTCCCCCGGCAAGCGCCGCAAGAGCGGGTCGAAGGCGGGCCCGGCCGACGAGGGAACCCCGGTCGAGTCCACCACCCGCCGCGGCGAGGACATGGCGGGCCAGGCCCAGGAGGGCCACCACGACCTGGGCCGGCGCGGCCGGTCCGGGCGCCCCAGCGGAGCCAAGGACGACTCGGCGTTCTCGGGCGTCCGCTCGCCGGACGCGCCGAAGACACAGCGCAAGGGCTAGGGGGCGTTGCGACAGTCCCGCACGGCGCCCGGCACGCCGAGAGCACGCACCGTGCACCGCGGGCAGCGCACAGGACTGTCGCACCCCCCGGGCGCACCCACACCCCACGGCACAGGAAGGAGCAGGCGATGCCCCGAGGATCGTCCCCGAAGCGGGAACGCCAGTACGAGCACATCAAGGAGTCCGCGCGGGACCGCGGCGAGTCGGAGAAGCGGGCCGAGGAGATCGCCGCGCGGACGGTGAACAAGGAGCGGGCGCGGTCCGGCGAGTCGAAGACCGCCAGCCGGTCCTCCACGCAGGACATGCCCTCGTCCCAGAGGGGCGGACAGCGCTCGCACAGCGGGGCGGGCGGCCCCACCAAGGAGCAGCTGTACAACGAGGCGAAGAAGAAGGGCATCAAGGGCCGCTCGCAGATGGACAAGGCCGAACTGCAGCGGGCCCTGGACCGCTGACCCGGCCGCCCCGTGACCAGACTGCGCACGAGCGACCCGCACCGGCCCGGCTGGCAGCGGGTGCGCCACGGCCGGGGGTTCCGCTACCTCGACGCCGACGGCGCCCCGCTCCCCGCCGGGGAGGGGGAGCGGATCCGCCGCCTGGCCATCCCGCCGGCGTGGACCGGCGTGTGGATCTGCCCCTGGCCGAACGGCCACATCCAGGCCGTCGGCCGGGACGCGGCGGGCCGCCGCCAGTACCTGTACCACGAGGCGTTCCGCGAGCGGCGCGACGCGGCAAAGCACGAGCACGTGCGCCGCGTCGCGCGGAGCCTGCCGCGGCTGAGGCAGGCCGTCGAGGAGGACCTCGCCGGACGCGGCCTCGGCCCGGACCGGGTCTTGGCCTGTGCTGCGCGCCTGCTGGACCTGGGCTTCTTCCGGATCGGCGGGGAGCGGTACGCCCGCGACAACGACAGCCGGGGCCTGACGACGCTGCTGCGCGAGCACGCCCGGTGCAGTCGCGGGGAGGTGTGCCTGGACTTCCCGGCCAAGTCCGGCCGCCACGTCGAGCGGACCCTGGTCGACGATGCGGCCCTGGCCGTCGTACGGGCGCTGCTGCGCCGCAGGGAGCCGGGCCCGCGGCTGTTCGCGTACCGGGAGGGCCGCACCTGGCACGGGGTGCGGGCTGCGGACCTGAACGCCTACCTGCGGGAGCGGGCCGGGCGGGACGTCACGGCCAAGGACTTCCGGACGTGGCACGCCACGGTCCTCGCCGCGGTCGCCCTCGCCGTGTCGGCCCCCACGGCCGACGGCTCGCAGGCCGTCCGCAGGCGGGCCGCGGCGCGGGCGGTGCGCGAAGTCAGCCACTACCTGGGCAACACCCCGGCGGTGTGCCGGGCCTCCTACATCGATCCGCTGGTCTTCGAGCGGTACGAGGACGGCGTCACCATCGCGCCGGCCCTGGGGCGGCTCGGCGAGGACGCCGACCTGGGCACGCCGGCCACCCGCGGCGCGGTCGAGCGGGCCGTCCTGCGCCTGCTCGGCGGCTGACCGGCGCGGCCGGCGGGGCCGGCGGCGCTCACGGCCAGGACGGCTCCCGGCGGGGTACGACGACCACCTCGGGGACCGCGCTGCCGCCCGGCACGGACAGCGCGTACATGACGGTGTCGGCGACGATGTCGGGGCTCTGGAGCATCGAGATGTCCGCGTCGGGGAAGCGGTCCGTGATGAACGCCGTCTCCATGCCGCCGGCGATGACGCCCGTCACGCCGATGCCCAGGCAGTCGCGCTGCGCCTCCTTGAAAAGGGTGTGGGTGAAGGCGCGCAGGCCCGTCTTGCTGGCCGCGTAGGGGCCGGCCTCCGTCCAGGTGCGGTTGGCGGCGGTGGAGAGGATGTTCACGATATGGCCGCCGCCGCGGGCCACCATGCGGCGGTACGCCTCCAGGCACAGGTACATCGGGCCCAGCAGGTTGGTGGACACCACCCGGGTGACCTCGTCCGCCGTGAGGTGCTCGGCGGACTTCGTGACGTCCACCGCGGCGCAGTTCACCAGGACGTGCAGTGCCTCGCCGGCGTCGTCGAGGGTGCGGAAGGCGTCCGCGGCCTGCGCCGGGTCCCGCACGTCGAGGTCCAGGTGGCGGGCCTGCCCGCCGCGGGCCGTGAGGTCCTCGCAGAGGTCCTCGGCGAGGTCGCGCCGTACGTCGGCCACGAGCACCCGGGCCCCCGCGTCCGCCAGCCGGCGGCAGATCGCGGCGCCCAGGCCGCGCGCCCCGCCGGTCACCAGTGCCTGCCTGCCGAGCAGGTCGAGGGGCGAGGAGCTGTCCATCGCGGTCACACGCCTTTCGTCGCGGTACACCGGCCGCCGGGCGCACGGGGGCGCAGCCCGGCGGTGTCTGCGCCTCCACTGTGCGGGGCGGGGGCGGGGCGGGCACGCCGGGCTGCGCCGCCCGTGCACCGGCCGGGCGCCCGGGGCCGGTGTGAGCAAACCCACCCGGGCCCCAACCGGCCTCTCCGACGGGCGGATTGGGGAGCCGGTGACGGCGGTCACGCCCCCCTCGGGGATCCGGTCTGCCAGCATGGGCCGAACGGGACGATTCCCTCGGTGCCCGCCCCGCGGCCGCCCGGTGCGGGCGCCGGCCGAGCCGAGACGCCGGATCCGCCCGTGACCCGTCCTGGCCCCGTTCCCCGGTACCGCTGTGTCTCCCTCTGCTTCCCCGGCGCGCTCCGCCGCGCCCTCCCCCGCCGCGACCGCCTCCGCGCCCGCTCCCGCGCCTTCCGCAGCGGTCCCCGACCGCTCGCCGTGGCGCGCCCTGCGCCACCGCGGGATGCGCTGGTGGGCCGCCGCCAACTTCGTCTCCAACGCGGGTACCTGGACCCAGCTGACGGTGCAGAACCTGCTGGTGCTCCAGATCACCGGCTCGGCCGCCCTCACCGGCCTGTCGGTGTCCCTCCAGGCGGCCCCCGGGCTGCTGCTCGGGCTGGCCGGCGGCTCCCTCGTCGACCGGTTCCCCCACAAGGCGACCGCCGCGGTCTGCCAGGCGCTGCTCGGCGTGGTCGCCTTCGCGACCTGCCTGCTCGTCGCCCTCGGCCTGCTGAACCTGCCGCTGCTCCTGGCGCTGGCCGTGGTCACGGGCGTCGTGGCGACCGTCGACGGGCCGGCCTGCGCGCTCCTCGGCAACGGCCTCGTCCCCGCGCGGGACGTGCCGTCCGCCATCGGCATCGGGTCGCTGGTGCACAGCGCGGGGCGGCTGGTCGGGGCGGCGCTGGCCGGGGTGACGGTCGCGGCGTTCGGGACGGCGGCCGCGTACGCGGTGAACGGGCTGTCCTTCCTCTTCGTGGCCTGCGTCATCCCGTTCCTGCGGCCGTCCCCGGGTGCGGAGCGGCCCGCCGCGGCGGCCGCGGGCGGGCCGTCCGAAGAAGGGGCGGAGCCCGCCGCGGGCATGCGGGCCGGGCTGCGGTACTTCTTCGGCCGGCGCCGGCTGGTCGCCCTCGCCGGCCTCAACGGCATCAGCGCCCTCTTCGGCCGGAACTACTCGCTGACGCTGGTGGTGCTCGTCACCGGCCCGCTCGCCGGGAACGCGGCGTCCTTCTCCGCGGTGTCCACGGTGCTCGCCGCGGGCGGCATCGTCGGCGCGGTCCTCGGGGCGCGGCTGCGGCTCCCCGGCGTCCGCCTCGTCGCCGGACTCACCGTGCTGGGGGCGCTCCTGCAGATCCTCGCGGGCCTGTCGCCGTCGCTGGCGGTGCTGCTGGTGCTGGTCCTGCCGATGGCCGTCGCCGAGTCCGTCGGCGACACCGCCCAGTCGACCCTGCTCCAGACCGACCCGCCGGCCCGGATGCGGGGGCGGGTGCTCGGCGCCTGGTCCACGGTGCGCACGGGCTGGGGGCTCGCCGCGCCGCCCCTGCTGGGCCTGCTGATGGAGCAGCTGGGGGTGCGGGCCGCGCTGGTCGCCGGCGGCCTCGTGATCGCGGCGGTCGTGGGCGCCGGCTGGCTGGCCCGCCACCGCAGCGCCCGGCGGGCCGCGCCGGTGACGCCGGTCCCGGCCGCGTGCCCCGCGCCGGCGGTCTCCCCGACGGCGGTGGCGGCGGCCGCCTGACTCCGGGCCCGGCCGGGCCGGGTGTCAGGCCCGGGCCGGCGGCTCGGGGAGTGCGCGTACGGCCGCCAGGGCCTCGGCGGCGGAGATCCGCAGCAGCCGGGGGTCGGGCAGCCTGCCGTGGGCGTCGCCCGGGCGCAGCGGGTCGTCGTACGGGGACGGGTGCCACAGCACGCGGTGGGGGCCGCCGGGCGGGGGTCCCCACAGGCGGGGCGCCACCGGCCCGAACAGGACGACGGAGGGGGTGCGCAGCGCGGAGGCGAGGTGGGCCACGCCGCTGTCCCCGGCCACGACGCAGCGGGCGTGCGCGACGAGCGCGGCGAGCCGGCCGAAGGGCAGGTCCCCGTCGCCGCCGGCGACCGCGTCGGGCCCGAGGCCCGCGCGGGCGGCGACGCGGCGGGCGAGCGGGCCCTCGCCGCGGCCCGCGACGACCACGACGCGGTGCCCGTCCCGGGCCAGGGCCCGGCCGACGGCGGCGAACCGCTCGGCCGGCCAGCGGCGGGCCGGGGCGTCCGCGCCGGGGTGCAGGACCACGGCGCCGGGCGCCGGCGAGGGCTCGGCGGGGAGCGGGAGGGCGAGGTCGTCGGGGTCGGCGTGGAGGCCGTACCAGCGGAGCATGCGGCACCACCGGTCGCGTTCGTGTTCGTCGGGGCGCCAGCGAGGGCCGGGCGCCCGCGGCCGGTCGGGGGGTGCGAAGACGAGGAGGCGGCGGGGCCGCAGGCCGGCGAGCAGCATCCGGGAGGGCGGGCCGCAGCCGTGCAGGTCGACGGCGACGTCGGGCGGGGGGCCGGGCCAGGGCAGGGCGGCCGGCACGCCGCGGCCGGGGGCGTGGGCGGGCAGCAGCCGGTCCACGGTGCCGAGGGCCCGGACCGCGTCGGCGAGGCGTTCCGGCGCCGCCAGGACCAGTTCGTGCTCCGGCAGGGCGTTCCGCAGGGCGCGCAGGGCCGGGACGGCGGTCAGCAGGTCGCCGAGGCCCAGCGCCCGCAGCACGGCGGCCCTGGGGGGCGTGGCGCGCCGCCGGCGGCGCCGCGGCGGGGATGCGGCCGGGCCGGTCGCGGCGGGGGCCGCGGCCGGCCCGGCGGGCGGCGGGGCGACTGTCACGGGACGCCGGCCCCGGCCTGCCCGGCCGCCGAGGCGCGCGCCGCACGCCTGGCCAGGCCGGTGGTGGAGCGCCCGTCGAGGTAGGGCAGGACGACGGCCTGCCCGCCCCACGACCGCACCTGGGCCGCCTCGGGCAGGTCGTCGACCGCGTAGTCGCCGCCCTTGACCCAGATGTCGGGCCGCAGCAGGGACAGCACCTCGGCGGGGGTGTCCTCGTCGAACGGGAGGACGGCGTCGACGCTGCCGAGCGCCTGGAGCACCCGGGTGCGGTCGGCGAGCGGGGTCAGGGGGCGGCCCGGTCCCTTGAGCCGGGTCACGGACGCGTCGGAGTTCAGGCACACGACCAGGCAGTCCCCGATCCGGCGGGCGCTGTCGAGCAGGCCCACGTGGCCGGCGTGCAGCAGGTCGAAGCAGCCTCCGGTCGCCACGACCGTGCCTCCGCGCGCCCGGACCTCCCGTACGAGGGCCAGGGCGTCGGAGCCGTCGGGGACGGCGGGGGCCGGCTCGGGCCGGCGCCACAGGGCGGCCTTGGCGGCCCCTCCGGCGGCCACGAACGCGGCCGCCTCGGTGACGGCGTGCCAGACCGCCTCCTCGGGGAGGGCGCCGTCGGCGAGGGCGGCGGCGGTGTGCGCGGCGAAGCAGTCGCCGGCGCCGCACGTGTCGCCGTACGCCCGGAACGGCGCGGGCACGAGCAGCGGCGCGTCCGCGTGCGGACGGGTCAGCAGGGCGCCCCGCTCGCCGAGGGTGACGGCCACCGAGGCGGCCCGCCAGCGGGCGGCGAGCAGCGCGCCGCGGCGGGCGTACGCGCCGAGGGATCCCCCGCTGCCCTCCTCGGGGCACAGCGCGCGGGCCTCCGCCGCGTTGGGCGTGACGAGGCGGGCGCCGGGGACGGGCGGCCCGCCGCGCGGGTGGGGGTCCCACACCAGCGGCACCCGCCGCGCGGCCTGCGCGAGCAGCGGCCGCAGAGCCTCGGCGGTGCCGCGGCCGTAGTCGGCGACGAGGACGGTGTGCGCCGCGGCGAGCAGCCCTCCGCACTCCTCGGGGGCGGGCCCGGCGCGGCCGCCGCCGCGGTCTATGCGGACCACGGGGCGCCCGGCGGCCAGGACGCGCGTCTTGACCGGGAGGGTGCCCTCCAGGGGCAGTTCCAGGAGCCGGATCCGGCCGCGCAGGGCCTCGCGGACGCGGCGGCTCGCGGCGTCCCGGCCGAGCGCGGTGACCAGGACCACCTCTCGCCCGGAGCGGGCGGCGGCCAGGGCGGCGGCGAGTCCGGCGCCGCCGGGCCGGGAGCGGTCGGACGCGACGTCGACGACGGGGACGGGCGCGTCGGGCGCGAGGCGGTCGGCGGCCCCGTCGATGTCCCGGTCGAGGAGGACGTCGCCGACGACGACCAGGGGGGCGTCCCACGCGGGTGCGGTCACGGCGTCCTCCCGGGCACGGCGGGGACGGGCCGGCCGTCCGGTGGGCCCGCGGCGGGGCGCGCGGCAGGGCGGGCGGCGGCGGGACGCCCGGCGCGGGCGGCGGCCCGGCCGGCCCGTACGGTCCCGGGGGGCCGCGCGGCTTCGGCGGTGTCCCGGTCCAGGGCCTCGTCGAAGGCCTCGCACAGCAGGTGCACGGCCACCAGGTGGACTTCCTGCACGGTGGCGGCCGTGTCGGCGTCGACGCACAGCGCCTCGTCGCAGGCACCGGCGAGCGGATTCGGGGCCGGCCCGGTCAGGGCCCAGGCCCGCAGTCCGTGCTCGCGGGCCGCGGCGGCGGCCGACAGCAGGTTGCCGCTGCGGCCGGACGTCGACAGGAGCAGGGCGATGTCGCCCGGCCGGCCGTGGGCGGCGACCTGCCGGGCGAAGACCTGGTCGTAGCCGTAGTCGTTGCCGATGGCGGTCACGCTGGAGCTTTCGGCGTGCAGGGCGATAGCGGAGAAGGGGGGCCGCTCCCGGCGGTACCGGCCGACCAGTTCGGCGGTCAGGTGCTGGGCCTGCGCGGCGCTGCCGCCGTTGCCGGCGGCGAGCAGCCGGGCGCCGGCCGGCAGGGCGCGGGCGAGTTCGCCGGCCCACCGTTCAAGCAGGCCGGTGCTGTCGCGGCACATCCGCTCCAGGGCGGACTGCAGGGAGGTGCAGTGGGCTCGGACGGCCGTGGGGGGCGGGGAGCCGGGGCGCGCGGGGCCTTCGGGCTCGCGCTGCGTGCGGGGGTGCGGGTTCATGGTGGGGGCCGGCCCGCGGGTCGCGGTCGGCCTCACCTCCTTCCGGTCGCGCGGGACGGTTCAGGCGGGCGCGGGGCGGCGTGCGCCGAGGGCGGCTGCGGCGGCCCGGGAGCGGCGTTCGAGGACCGACCGGTACGAGGCCTCGGTGGCGGCGGCGACACGGTCCCAGCCGTAGCGGGCGACGGCCCGGCGGCGGGCGGCCGTCCCGTACTCGGCCCGCAGCAGCGGGGCGGTCAGCAGCCGGGACACGGCGCGGGCCAGGGCGGCGGGGTCGCCGGGCGGCACCAGCAGCCCGGTCTCCCCGTGGACGACCGTGTCCAGCTGGCCGCCGACGGCGCTGGCGACGACCGGACGGCCGCAGGCCATCGCCTCCAGCGGGACGATGCCGAAGGGCTCGTAGTCCGCGGGGCAGAGCACCACGTCGGCGCTGCGCAGCACGGCGGGGACGTCGGCGCCGCTGAGGCCGCCGGCGAAGCGGACCCGGTCGGCGACCCCGGCCTGCCGGGCGGCGGCGCGCAGCCGGATCACCTCGGGGTCCCGGTCGAGGTGCCCGGCGGGCGGTCCGCCGACGACGACGAGCTCGGCGCCGGGGAGCCGGGACAGGGCGGCGATGGACACGGCGGCGCCCTTGCGGGGCACCAGCCGGCCCAGCTGCAGCAGCCGGTAGGGGTGTGCAGGGTCCCGGGGGGCGGCCGGGCCGTCGGGGTGGAACCGCGCCGGGTCCACACCGCAGGGCACCACGTCGGCGCGGTCCTCGGGGACGCCCATCCGGATCAGCTCGCCGACCTCGTCGCGGCAGGTGGCGAGGATCCGGTCGCAGCGCAGCCCGATGTCGCGCTCCCGGGGGATCCGCTGTGCGGGGCTGGTGTCGGCGGCGCCCTGGTGGCGCCGCTTGACGGTGCCGAGGGCGTGGTAGGTGTGCAGCACGGGGACGCCGAGCGCGCCGGCCGCGGTGAGCGAGGCGACCCCGGACATCCAGTAGTGGGAGTGCACGGCGTCCGGCGGTGCGGCCCTCCAGTCGGCCAGCAGCCGGGCCGCGAAGGCGCCCATGTGCGGGAGCAGTTCGTCCTTGGGCACCGGCTGCGGCGGCCCGGCGTCGACGTGGTGGACCCGAACCCCGGGGCGGAGTTCCGCGGTGTCGGGCAGGCCCCGGGAGTCGCGCCGCGTGTGGACGGTGACGCGGTGGCCCCGGTCGGCGAGGGCGCCGGCCAGGCAGGCGACGTGGACGTTCTGCCCGCCCGCGTCGACCGTGCCCGGTGCGGCCAGCGGGCTCGCGTGCTCGGAGACCAGGGCGATCGACAGCGGGCGGCCGCGGTCGTAACGGGCGGGGGGCGTCATGACCGTACCTCCGTGAGCAGGTGCTCCCAGTCGGACAGGAAGCGTTTGAGGCCGTACCGGTCGAGCGCGGCCCGGCGGGCGCGGGCGCCGTCCTCCACGGCGGCTTCCGGTTCGTTCAGGTAGTGGCGGGCCGCGCGGGCCAGCTCCTCGGGACGCGTCGACAGGACCCCGGTGCCGGGCGGGACGGCGGCCACGGCCTCGGTGGCGGCCAGCGCCACCACGGGCATGCCGAGGTGCATGGCCTCCAGGAGGGACAGCCCGAGCGAGGTCCAGCGGACGGGGTGCAGGTACAGGCGGCGTTCGGCCATGGCGGTGTGCAGCCGAGCCTGGGGCAGGTCGCGGCCGCGGCAGCGGTCCGGGTCCAGTCCGAGGTGCCCGGCGAGGCCCTCGGTGCGCATGCCGAACACGTCGAGCGGGGCAGCTTCGCTGAGGGCGGGCAGCAGATCGGTGCCGGTGTACCGGCCGCGCCGTACGGGGTCGTTGACGACGACGGCCGCCCGGGCCAGCCGGCCGGTGTAGCGGTGCCCGGGGTCGACGATGCCGTGCTCGATCACCCGGGTGCGGGTGCTGCCGGAATCCCAGAACAGCCGGTTGAAGTGGGTGACGTGGACGAGGACGGTGTCGTCGCGGTCGGCCGCGGGATGCCGGGTGGAGGGAACCGAGCCGTCGGGGGCGTTGTGCTCCAGGTAGACGGCCCGCACGTCCCTGCCGGGGCGGCGGCCGCCGAGCCACTGCTCGGCGAGCCGCCACTCGTGCGGGCGCTGGAGGACGACCACGTCGACGGGGGTGCCGGCGAGCTGCTCGGGCGTGACCTCGCGGACCGATTCGGGCCAGTCGAAGGTGCGGGCGCGGCCGAGGCCGTCCGGGCCGCGGTCGGGGGTGACGGGCACCAGGTACGTGTGGGGACCCTGGACGAAGGCGGTGGTCCATGAGCCGTGCACGTGCCACAGGAGGATGTTCACCGTGCTGCTCCTAGGTCGGGGGCTGCTGCGCGGCGGACGCCGGCGGTCGCGCACCGGTCGCGGTCGGACGGGCGGCCGGGCGCGGCGCCGAGGAGCGAGGCCACGGCCGCGAGGACCTCCTCGTCCCGTACGGAGTCCAGACAGGGGTGGCCGGGCACCGGGCAGGTGCGGGCGCGGGTCGCGGCGCACGGGGCCTGCTGGTCGCCGAGCAGGACGTGCGGGACGCCGTACGGGCGCCAGCGCTCGGCGGGCACCACGGGCGCGAACAGGCAGGCGACGGGGGTGCCGACGGCGCTGGCCAGGTGGGCGGGGCCGGTGTTGCCGGTGACGACCGCCCGGGCGCCGGCCAGCACTCCGGCGAGCTCGTGCAGGTCGCGGGTGCCGCCGCCGAGGTCGAGGGCGTGCCGGCCGGCGACTCGGGCGGTCAGCTCCCGCTCGGCGGGCCCGCCGGTGACCACCACGCGGTGCCCCGCGGCGTGCAGCGCCGCCACCGCTCCGGCGGCCCGTTCCGGGCTCCAGGCCCGGGCCGGGACGGCCGCGCCGGGGTGGACGACGAGGTAGGGGTCGGGGCCGGTGAGGCCGACGGTCTCGGGCGGCTCCAGGATCCGCAGCGCTCCGTCGTCGCCGGGGGGCAGCGGGTAGCCGAAGTCCCGCGCCAGGTCGAGGGCGGCTTCCGCCTCGTGGCGGCCGGGCCGGCGGCGGTGGCGCAGGGAGAGCAGCGAGCCGGGGTAGTCGGTGCAGTCGGCGGCGGTCTCCTCGATCCCGGCGAGCGCCAGCAGCAGGGCCGCGGGCAGCGGGCTCTGGTGGTGGGAGACGAGGATCAGCGCCCGGTCGAAGCGGTCGGCGGCGAGCGCGTCCAGCAGCAGGTCGCACTCCTCGCGGGAGGTCCGCGGCGGCGCGAACCCCACCCACGGCGCGTGGTGGACGAGGATCCGCTCGACGCCGGGGAGCAGCGCGGCAGCAGGGGCGCCCTGGGGCCCGCACAGCATGGCCGTGTAGGAGGAGCCGGCCGCGACGGCGCGGACGGCGGGGCCGGACAGGAGGACGTCGCCGGCGCTGTCGAGGCGCACGACGAGGGTGCGCGGGAGCCTCACCACGGCCTGCCTCCCGGGTGGGCGGCCGACCGGCCGGGGGCCGGGCCGGGGCGGAGGGCGAGTGCGAGTGCAAGGCGTACGGCGGCCAGCAGGTCGGGGGCGGTGTGGCGGGCGGCCCGGACCTCCTCGGGGCGGGTCGCCGGTGTGGGCACGAGGACGGCGTGTGCGCCGGCGGCCCGGGCGGCGGCCGCGTCGGCGCCGATGTCGCCGATGACGACGGTGCGGTCGGGGTCGGCGCCCAGGGCGGTGCAGGCGGCGAGGACGAGGCCGGGGGCCGGCTTGCGGCAGCGGCAGCGGTCCTCGGGCCGGTGAGGGCAGACGGCCCACGCCCCGAACGGGCCGAGGATCGCGTCGACGCGGTCGGCGACGGCGCGGACCTGGTGGCGCGTCAGCAGGCCGCGGCCGACACCGGACTGGTTGCTGACGACGCCGGTGGGCACGCCCAGCCGGCGCAGGACCGCCACGGCTTCGCGCGCGGTGGGCACGGGCCGGACGAGGCGGGGGTCGCCGTTGTAGGGGACGTCGTCGACGAGGGTGCCGTCGCGGTCGAAGAGGACGGCCTGGGGCAGGCCCCGGTGCGCCGGTCCGGCCGCCGGGGGCCCCGTCCACAGCCAGGGTCCGCCCCGGCCGGGGTCGGGCGGTGCCGCCGGGGCCGGGGTGCGGGCGCTCACGGCGCACCTGCCGGGGCGGCGGCGGTGTGCCGCCCGGCCGGGGAGGGGGCGGGCGGGGGGCCGGCCGCGGGGGTGGGCGGGACCCGCCGGTGCGCGGCGAGCGCGCGGGCCCAGTGCCAGGCGGCCGCGGGCGGGATCAGCAGGCTTGTCGCGGCCATGGTGAGGACCTCGTCACGGGTACGGGGCCCGGGCGCGATCCTGGCCGCGGCGAACTCGGCGGTGCCGGCGAGCCAGGCGGCCGCGCACCAGGCGGCGGCGCGGCGGCGGCCGAGGAGGGCGCACACCGCGGACGCGCAGGCGGCGGCGGTGACGGCCAGGTGCGCGGGGCGGCGGCCGAGCGGGGCGGCGGCGCGCCGCCGCCAGCCGCGCCCGTGGAGCCGGTCCATGAGGACGTCGTCGGCGTTGCCGGCCTGGGTGCGGACGGAGATCCAGCGGTCGGCGGGCCGGACGGGGTGCCGGGTGCGGCGGGTGCCCTCGGCGAGCGCCCAGCCGCCGGCCTGGAGGCGCAGGGCCAGGTCGGCGTCCTCGCGGAACGCCCGCCGGAACCGCTCGTCGAAGCCGTCGGCGGCGTGCAGGGCGGCGGTGCGGAACGCCATGTCCGCGGTGATCCACCGGGCGGTGGCCAGGCCGGCGGTGCAGCGCTCCCAGTCGGTGGGGCGCCGGTCCTCCGGCAGGGGCACCTCGATCCGGGCGGTGACCGCGGCGGTCTCCGGACCGGCGGCCGCGAGGTCGCGGGCGAGCGCCTCGGCCCAGTCGGGGCCGGGCACCACGTCGTCGTCGAGGAAGACGACCCAGGGGACGGGGCCTGCGGCGCGCCAGCCGGCGTTCCGGGCGGCGGCGGGCCCGCGGGCCGCCCCGGGCACGACGAGGGTCCGCGCCGCCAGTGCCTCGGGGACGTCCAGGGGCGGCAGGGTCCCGCCGGGGCCCGGCCGGTCGTGGACGACGACGATCCGGCAGGGGCCGGGGCCGCGGGTGGCGGCCAGGGCCTCCAGGCAGGCGGTCAGCTGGGGGCGGCCGACGGTCGGGATGACGACGGCGTAGCGGGGCGCGGGTGCCGTCATGCGGACCACCCCTCGGGGGACGTGCGGAACATGGCGCCGCGGCGGACGGCGTACGGGCCGATGGCGAGCAGGTCGACCGGCGAGGAGCCGAAGCACTCCAGGGCGTCGTGCGGATCGTCGACCATGGGCCGGCCGGCGGTGTTGAGGCTGGTGTTGACGACGACGGGCAGCCCGGTGAGCCGCTCGAACGCCTCCAGCATGCGGGCGACGAGGGGTTCGCGGGCGGCGTCGACGGTCTGGATGCGGGCGGTTCCGTCGACGTGGACGACGGCCGGGATCCGCTCGGCCCAGCCCGGCCGCACGTCGTGCACGAACAGCATGTACGGGCTGGGGAGCGGGCCGTCGAAGAGCTCGGCGGCCCGGTCGGCGAGGACCATTGGGGCGACGGGCCGGAACTGCTCACGGCCCTTGACGTCGTTGAGCCGTTCGAGGTTGCCGGCGTGCCCGGGGTGGGCGAGCAGCGAGCGGTGCCCGAGGGCGCGCGGCCCGTACTCGGAGCGGCCTTGGAACCAGGCGACGACGGCGTTGTCGGCGAGGGCCTCGGCGACGGCGGCGGCGATGTCCGGGGGGCGGTCGAAGGGGACGCCCGCGGACTTCAGCCAGGCCCCGAGCTCGGCGTCGGACCATTCGCGGCCCAGGTCGGCGCCGTCCATCGGACGGGTGTCGTCGCCGGCGCCGGCGGCCAGGAGGAGGGCTGCGCCCAGCGCCGTACCGGCGTCGCCCGCGGCGGGCTGGACCCACACCCGGTCGAACGGGCCCTCGCGGGCGATCCGCGAGTTGGCCACGCAGTTGAGGGCGACGCCGCCGGCCAGGGTGAGCGTCCGGTCGCCGGTGCGGCCGTGGAGCCAGCGCACCAGGTCGAGCAGGGTCTCCTCCAGCACGGCCTGCGCGGAGGCCGCGGTGTCGGCGTGCTCGCGCGTCCACGGCTCGTCGGGGCTGCGCGGCGGGCAGAACTCGTGCCAGGGGACGGCCGTGGCCCGGAACCCGCCGTCGCCGGTCGGGTGGACGTGGCGCCGCAGCTCGGGAAGCATCCGCGGGGTGCCGTACGAGGCGAGGGCCATCACCTTGAACTCGTCGGAGGAGCGCAGGAACCCGAGATGGGCGGTCAGCTCCTCGTACACGAGGCCGAGCGAGTGGGGGAGTTCCTGGGCGCAGAGGGGCTCCAGGGAGGCGCCGGTGCGCCGGGCCGCGAGGTGGGAGGCGCGTTCGCCGCGGCCGTCGAGGACGAGGACGGAGCTGCGCTCGGCCCGGTCGGCGGCGAACGCGGCGGAGGCGGCGTGCGCCATGTGGTGGGGGACGAAGCGGACCTTGGCGGGGTCGAGTCCGGGGAGGGCGGACGCCAGGAAGCCGGGGGCTTCGCGGGCGTAGGTCTGGCGGAGGTGGTCCCAGGGGTCGTCCAGTCCCATGGCGTCGGCGGCCCGGGCGAGCTGCGGGTCGTAGGAGTAGGCGACGGCGTCGAGGTCCTCCGGGCGGAGGCCGGCCTTGCGCAGGCACCAGCGGGCGGATTCGACGGGGAGTTCCCACGCGGAGAACGGCACGGGCCGCTTGCCGTGTTTGCGTCTGCTGAACCGTTCCTCTTCGGCGGCGGCCACGGTCCGGCCGTCGACGACGAGGGCGGCTGCGGGGTCGTGGAAGAGGGCGTTGATGCCGAGGACGCGCATGGCTGACCGTCCTTCAGTTTCCGGAGGGGCTCGGCGCGGAGCGGCGGTCCGGGCTGCCGTTGCGGGCCCGGAACCAGGCGATGGTCCGGCGCAGGCCGTCCGCCATGCCGGTGCGCGGCTCCCACTGGAGCTTCCCGCGGGCGAGCGTGATGTCGGGGCAGCGGACCGCCGGGTCGTCGACGGGGCGGGCGATGAAGCGTATCTGCGAGGCGGAGCCGGTGAGTTCGATGATGCGGCGGGCGAGGTCCAGCATGGTGATCTCGTCCGGGTTGCCGATGTTGACGGGGCCGCGCATGCCGTGGGCGGCCGCGGCGAGGATCCCGGCGACGGTGTCGTCGACGTAGCACAGGGAGCGGCTCTGCCGGCCGTCGCCGGTCACGGTGAGCGGCTCGCCGTCGAGGGCCTGCCGGACGAACGTGGGGACGGCGCGCCCGTCGTGGCCGCGCATTCCGGGCCCGTAGGTGTTGAACAGCCGGACGATGCAGGTGTCGGTGCCGTGGGCGGCGCCGTGCGCGGTGGTGAGCGCCTCGCCGAACCGCTTGGCCTCGTCGTAGACGCTGCGCGGCCCCACCGGGTTGACGTTGCCCCAGTAGGCCTCGCTCTGCGGGTGCTCGTGCGGGTCCCCGTACACCTCGGAGGTGGAGGCGAGCACGAACCGGGCGCCGCTGCGGCGGGCCAGCTCCAGGGCGTTGCGGGTGCCGAGGCTGCCGGCGTCCAGGGTGTGCAGCGGCAGCCGGAGGTAGTCGGCGGGGGACGCCGGGGAGGCCAGGTGCAGCACCAGGTCGGGCGGACGGTCGACGGTGAACGGCCGGCTGACGTCGACCCGGCGCAGCGTGAAGCCCGGGTGGCCGTGCAGGTCGGCCGTGTTGTCGGGCAGGCCGGTGCTGAAGTCGTCGAGGCAGGTCACGTCGGTGCCTTCGGCGAGGAGGGCGGCGCACAGGTGCGAGCCCACGAATCCCGCGCCGCCGGTGACGACGGCATGCCTCCAGCGGGGGTCCGGCAAGGGTGCCATGGGGGTTCTCCTCCGGGTCGGGCGCGGGGCCGGCCGGTACGGCCGCGACCCCGGGCGTGCCGTACGGCTGCCGTACGGCACGAGGCGCCGGACGGGGCCGTGAGCGGCCCTGCCCACACTGCCCGCGCCACCCGCCCCCGGCACGGCGGATGCGGCATCCGGGTGAGCCGCCGATCGGCGACCGGGACGTCAACCGCCTGCGGGGCTTCGCCCGACGAACCCGACCGCGGCGGGGAAACAACCGGCGTGAGCCGCCGCTTCGCAGGCGCTGTCCGGTTCGCGAAGGCCTTCGGGCGTCGGATCGGCCGGGACACCCCCGGCATGCACCGCCCCCGACCACACGGCCCCCGCCCCCACCCCACCCCGCGTTTGGCCCCCCGCCCCCCGGGCACACGCCAGCACCGGGGTGGAACGGAGGTGCGCCGTGAGTGGTAGCGGTGGGCGTGACCGGCGGCTGATCGTCGTCGTGCGGCATGGGAAGGCCGTGCCCAAGGATGCCGCGGACGATCCCGACCGGGATCTGACCGCGCGCGGTCGTCGCAACGCCGGCGAGGCCGGGCGGTGGCTGGAAGAGTCGGGGCACCGGGTGGACCTGGCCGTGTCCTCGACGTCGTTGCGGACGCGCCGCACCTGGCAGATGATGCTGCCGCACCTCTCCGCCCCGCCGCCGGCCTACTACACGGAGGAGCTCTACCACGCCGATGCGGGCGGGCTGCTCGCCGTACTGCGCCGGCAGGCTCCCGAGCTGTACGGGGTCCTCCTGGTCGGCCACAATCCGGCCGTCCACGAGCTGGCGGCCGCCCTGGCGGGGAGCGGCGACAAGAAGCTGCGCAAGCACCTCGACCACGCGTTTCCCACGTCCTCCGTCGCCGTGCTGACCGTGACCCGCCCCTGGGACGGGATCGGCCCCGGGACGGCCCGCCTGGCGGACCTGTGGACTCCGGGCGGCAGCTGATGAGCAGCCCGAGGCCCCGGAAGCGGCGTTTCGGCTGATCGTGTGCCCGCGCCGTCACGCCCCGCAGCAGGCTGTCATCTCGGCCCCCGCCGAGCCGCGGGCGGCCCGAACAGGGCCGTTCGTGCTCCGGGGGCCGCCGCCGAGCGGTGGCGTACGGTGCGAAGGCCCGCCCGGTGCAGGGCCGAGGCGACCGCCGCTCGGGCGAGGCGCTGTCCTGTGCCGTCGGCGGTGGCTCCGGAGGGGACAGCCGGCCAGGTCACCGTCGCCGTGGCCCCCTCGATGCGCACCCTGAGGGAGCCGCCTGCGCCCCGCAGGACCGGAGACGCTCCCCCGGGCCGTACGAGGACACGGCGCAGTTCGGTGGTGAGCAGGAGCGAGGGGCCCGCGGATGCGGGGTCGGCGGCGAGCCGGGTCCAGCGGGCAGTGGCTTCGAGGAGTTGCCGGACGAGGGGGGAGGCCGCGGTGACGCGGAGGGTGCCGCCCTTCTCGAGGGCGCGGGCGTGCAGGTTGAGCAGCAGGTGGAGGCCTGCGATGTCGCAGAAGGCGACGGCGGACAGGTCGAGGTCGACGCCCCCGGTTGAGGAGCCGAGTGCGGCGAGCAGGCTGCGCCGCAGGGGCGGTGCCGTGGTGTCGGTGATCTCGCCGACGACCAGGGCAGCGGTGCGGCCCCCGGGCAGGCCGTCGAGGGTGAGGAGCATCCGGGCCGGCGCGGGGGCCTGAACGCGGTGGTCGGGGTGCAGCGGAGCGATCATCGGGATCCCACCTCCACCCGTCCGGGGGTCGACAATGAAAATGCTCCGCGCCGCTGCGGAGGCCCCGCAGCCTCGGCAGCGAAACAGCGGGCCTTCGTCGTCCGCAGGACGAACCACCGGCTGTCGCACGTGTCGCCGGTTGCCGGTTTCGGCTCCGGCGGTCAGGACAGACGCTCCTGCGAGGGGCGCGCCCGACGGGTCGCCGCCGAGTGCGGGACAGGGGCAGCGCCGTCCGGGGTTTTTCGTGCCGGAGGGAGGACTGGGGCATGGGACCGCTCAGCGGGCACAGCAGCCTCACCTGTGAGGAGGCCCGGCGCATCGCCCGGGCCGTCCTGTCCGCGCGCGGCGTCGTGGGTTTCGACATCGACGCCGTGCTGCTGGTGGTGAGCGAGTTGGTGTCGAACGCGCGGCGCCATGCCGGCGGGACCACCGCGTTCCGGGTGCGCTGCCGGCCGCCGCGGGCCGTGGTCGAGGTCTCGGACGCGGATCCCCGGTTCCCCGTCGACCGGCCCTCCCCCGCGTCGGTTCCCGGCCGTTTCGGCTGGCAGATGGTCAAAAGCCTGGCGGAGCGCTTGGACGTGCGGGCGGGCGGCTCCGGCGGGGCCGGGAAGACGATCACCGTGGTGTTGGACGCGCGCACCGCCGACGAGGAGGGTGCGCGGCGGTTCGCAGCGCACCCCGCGGACGACAGGACGTAGGCCGCCGATGAGGGAGAACGAGGTCAAGCTCCGGGCGATCGCCGCGATCACGGCGGTGAGGTCGGGTGTCGAGGAGCAGCTGGTCTCCGATCTGCTGGGAGAGGCCATGCCCGCCAGCTTCGTCGTCCCTGCCGGGGCGACGGCGGCGGAGGCGGGCTGCGCGGTCCTGGAGCAGCTGTCCGAGCCGCTGAGTGCCCTGGTGAACGGCTTCCTGCTCGCTTTCGACGCGCTGGCCGATGCGCACGACGGCGGCGAGCCGATGGAGACCAGCGAGCAGATCCTCCAGCACTTGGCCCTCGTCCTGGCCATGGAGGATCCCGCGGAGCCGGAGGATCCGGAGACTCTGTGAACCTGCGAGCGGAATACCCCCGCGGGGTATTGCGTTCTCCGGCGTGGGCGCGGGGCACCCGCGTGTCCGACCGTCGGACGGGATGGGGAAGGTTGCGTCATGGACGGCAGCAGCGAAAGGGACCACGGTGGAGACCGCGGCCACATCGGCCACGTCGGTCAGATCGGCCACACGGGCCGGATCGGACACGCCGCACACCCCGGTCACGCCGGGCCCGTCGCCCACGCCGGGGCGACGTGGGGGACGGCTGTCCGGGCGACCCTCCACTGCCTGACGGGGTGCGCCATCGGCGAGATCCTCGGCATGGTCATCGGAACCGCCCTGGCCTGGGGGAACGTGCAGACGATGGTGCTGGCCATCGCCCTGGCGTTCCTGTTCGGGTACTCGTTCACCCTGTTCGCGGTGGTCAGGTCCGGCCTGACGCTCAAGGCCGCGGTCAAGGTCGCGCTGGCCGCCGACACCGTGTCGATCGCCGTCATGGAGTTCGTCGACAACGCCGTCATCGCCCTCACGCCGGGCGCCATGGACGCCCATCTGGACGACGGCCTGTTCTGGGCGGCGCTGCTGGGCGGCTTCGCGGTGGCCTTCGTGGTGACCACGCCGATCAACAAGTGGATGATCGGCCGCGGCAGGGGCCACGCCGTGGTGCACGCCCACCACTGACCGCCGCCGGCGGGGACCTGAAGGGGCCGCGCGCCCGGAGCAGTGCTGTGATGGACGGTGTGGAACGCGTCGTGCGTTGGGTCCTGGTCCGGGCGTTCGGCAGGCCGAGCGGGCTGCTGGGGCGGCTCGGCGGCCGTCTGATGGCTCGCGGCAACGCCGCCGCCGAGCGCCATGCCGTGCTGGTGGCCGCACCGGCCGAGCGGGACGTCGTCCTGGTCGTCGGCCCCGGCCCGGGGGTGGGGCTGGAGGCCGCTGCCCGACGTTCGGCCCACGTGGTCGGCGTCGACCCCTCCCCGGTGATGCTGGCCGCGGCCGGGCGCCGCTGCGCCGGGGCGATCGCGCGGGGCCGGCTGCGCCTGGCCGCCGGCACCGCCGACCGTACGGGGCTGCCGGACGGCTCCGTCGACATCGTGATGGCCGTGAACAACGTTCAGCTCTGGCCGGACGTGCCCGCAGCGCTCGCGGAACTCCGGCGAGTGCTGCGCCCGGGCGGCCGGATCCTGCTCTGTACGCACCTGAGGTGGCTGCGCGGGGGTTTGCCCACGCTCGCGGACAGCGTACGGGTGGCCGGTTTCGACTCCGTCCGCACCTGGACGTGGGAGCCGCCGGGCCGTATGGCGTCGACGGCGGCGCTGCTGAGCGCGGCCCGTCCGCGGGAGAGCCGCCGGCCGTGAACCGTCCTGGGGCGCGCACGCGGTATCGGCCGGGGCGCCGCCCTGCCCGCCGCCGCGCCCGTCACATCGCGGCGCAGGCGGGGCACAGGCCGCGGTAGACGATGTCGGCGCCGGAGACGGCGAAGCCGAACCGCTCGGAGGCGGGCAGCGCCGCCAGCGGGTCGCCGTCCGGGTGGACGTCGCGGATCTCCCCGCAGCCCGAGCACACCAGGTGCTGGTGCGGGCGGCGGGCGTTGGGGTCGTACCGTTTGGCGCGCCCGTCGGTCGCCACCTCGGCGACCTCGCCGAGCGCCACCAGTTCGCCGAGGGCGTTGTACACGGTCGCGCGGGAGACCTCCGGCAGCCGGGCGGTGGCCCGCGCCAGCACCTCGTCCGCCGTCAGGTGGACGTGCTCGCCGTCCAGCACCTCCGCGACCACCCGCCGCTGCGCCGTCATGCGCCAGCCGCGTGCGCGCAGCCGTCCCACCAGGTCGCTCATGCCCCACCAGCCTAAATGTGCATGTCCGAATGCCGAGTTGATTCGGATCTGGTTGCCGCATTGACTTGGACTTCGTCCATCGTAGGATCGCTTCCGGCGACAACCAAGGCCCGGGCGGACAGGCCGAGTTGGGCGTTCCGCGCCGTCCTGCCGGGACGCACCGGGCCGAGGCCACCCGCCGGAGCCCGTGCCCCGCCGTTCCACCGCCGGCAGTTCCTGAGCACCGCGATCCACCTGATCCGGAAGGATTCCCATGCCTGAGAACGATGACGCAATCGTCGTAGACGCGAAGACGGAAGGGGGCGGGGGCTGCCCGGTCGCGCACGGGCGCGCCCCGCACCCGACCCAGGGCGGCGGGAACCGCCAGTGGTGGCCGGAGCGGCTCAACCTGAAGATCCTCGCGAAGAACCCCGCCGTGGCCAACCCGCTCGGCGAGGACTTCGACTACGCCGCCGCGTTCCGGGCACTCGACCTGCCGGCCGTGAAGCGGGACATAGCCGAGGTGCTGACCACCTCCCAGGACTGGTGGCCGGCGGACTTCGGCCACTACGGCCCGTTCGTCGTCCGCATGGCCTGGCACAGCGCCGGCACCTACCGGATCAGCGACGGCCGCGGCGGCGCGGGCGCGGGCCAGCAGCGCTTCGCCCCGCTCAACAGCTGGCCGGACAACGCCAACCTGGACAAGGCCCGCCGCCTGCTGTGGCCGGTGAAGAAGAAGTACGGGCAGAGCCTGTCCTGGGCCGACCTGATGATCCTCGCCGGGAACGTCGCCCTGGAGACGATGGGCTTCGAGACCTTCGGCTTCGGCGGCGGTCGCGCGGACGTCTGGGAGCCGGACGAGGACGTCTACTGGGGTCCCGAGACCACCTGGCTCGACGACCGCCGCTACAGCGGCGACCGGGAGCTGGAGGAGCCGCTCGGCGCGGTCCAGATGGGCCTCATCTACGTCAACCCGGAAGGCCCCAACGGCAATCCGGACCCGGTCGCGGCCGCGCGCGACATCCGCGAGACGTTCCGGCGGATGGCGATGAACGACGAGGAGACCGTCGCCCTCATCGCGGGCGGCCACACCTTCGGCAAGACCCACGGCGCGGGCCCGGCGGACCACGTAGGTGCCGACCCCGAGGGCGCCCCGCTGGAGCAGCAGGGGCTCGGCTGGCACAACACCTTCGGCACCGGCAAGGGCGCCGACACCATCACCAGCGGCCTGGAAGGCACCTGGACGACCACGCCCACCGCCTGGGACAACAGCTTCTTCGAGATCCTCTTCGGCTACGAGTGGGAGCTGTTCGAGAGCCCGGCGGGCGCCCGCCAGTGGCGGCCCAAGGACGGCGCCGGCGCGGGCACCGTCCCCGACGCGCACGATCCGGCGAAGGCGCACGCCCCGACGATGCTCACCACCGACCTGTCGCTGCGCTTCGACCCGGTCTACGAGCGGATCTCGCGGCGCTTCCTGGCGGACCCCGCCGCGTTCGCCGACGCCTTCGCCCGCGCCTGGTTCAAGCTGACGCACCGCGACATGGGCCCCGTCGCGCGCTACCTCGGCCCGGAGGTCCCCTCCGAGACCCTGGTGTGGCAGGACCCGCTGCCCGAACGGACGCACGCACTCGTCGACGCCTCCGACATCGCCGGCCTCAAGGCCGCCGTGCTCGACTCCGGGCTGACCGTCGCGGAGCTGGTGTCGACGGCATGGGCGTCGGCCTCGTCGTTCCGCGGCAGCGACAAGCGGGGCGGCGCCAACGGCGCGCGCATCCGCCTGCAGCCGCAGATCGGCTGGGAGGTGAACGAGCCGGACCGGCTGGCCCGGGTGCTGCGGACCCTGACCGGGATCCAGGAGTCCTTCAACTCCGGCCGGACGGACGGCAAGGAGGTCTCGCTCGCCGACCTGATCGTGCTGGCGGGCGCGGCGGGCGTCGAGAGGGCCGCGCAGGAGGCGGGCTTCGCGGTGGAGGTCCCCTTCGCGCCGGGCCGGGTCGACGCCTCCCAGGAGCAGACCGACACCGAGTCCTTCGCCGCGCTCGAACCGGTCGCGGACGGCTTCCGCAACTACCTGGGCAAGGGCCACCGGCTGCCCGCCGAGTTGCTCCTGCTCGACCGGGCGAACCTGCTCACGCTGAGCGCGCCCGAGCTGACGGTCCTCGTCGGCGGCCTGCGCGTCCTGGGCGCGAACCACGGGGAGAGCGGGCTCGGGGTCTTCACCCGGACGCCCGGCGCGCTCACCAACGACTTCTTCGTCAACCTGCTCGACCTGGGCACGGCCTGGAAGCCGACCTCGCCGGACGCGCACACCTTCGAGGGCCGGGACGCCGCCACCGGCGAGCTGAGGTGGACCGGCAGCCGGGTGGACCTGGTCTTCGGCTCGAACTCCGAGCTGCGGGCGCTCGCCGAGGTCTACGCGAGCGACGACGCGAAGCGGAAGTTCGTGGACGACTTCGTCGCCGCGTGGGCCAAGGTGATGGACCTGGACCGCTTCGACCTCGTGTGACGGCCCGGCCCGGTCCGGGCCGGCCGGCGGCGCGCGCTGCCGGCCGGCCCGGACGGCCCGCTATGCGGGCGGCGGGTCCGGTTCCGCCGACCGGCGCGGGGGCAGGGCCTGCTCCGCCCAGATGACCTTGCCCGCGCCGGTGTAGCGGGTGCCCCACTGCTGTGTCGTCTGGGCCACGATGAACAGGCCCCGGCCCCCCTCGTCGTCGCCGGCGGCGTGCCGCAGGTGCGGTGAGGTGTGGCCGCTGTCGAAGACCTCGCAGATGAGGGTCTGGTCGCGGATCAGGCGCAGCCGGACGGGGGCTCCGGAGGCGTACCGGACGGCGTTGGTGACGAGTTCGCTGACCACCAGCTCGGTGGTGAACACCAGCTCGTCGAGCCCCCAGTCGCGCAGTTGGGCGGCTGCGGCGGCGCGGGCCCGGCCGGCGGCCCGCGGGTCGTCGTCCAGGTCCCAGGAGGCGACCTGCTGCCGGCCGAGGACCCGGGTGCGGACCAGCAGCAGTGCCGCGTCGTCCTCGGCCGGTCCCGGCAGGAGCGCCTCGACGACGTCGTCGCAGAGGTCGTCCAGCGGCCGGTCGTGCCGGCCGAGGACCGTGCCCAGGACGCCGAGCTGCTCGTCGAGGTCGCGGCCGCGGCCCTGGACGAGGCCGTTGGTGAACAGGGCGAGCAGGCTGCCCGGCGGCAGCGTCAGCTCCGCGGATTCGAAGGGAAGCCCCCCGAGTCCGAGGGGCGGCCCGGAGGGCAGCTCGGGGAACGTCACGGTGCCGTCCGGGCGGACGACGGCGGGCAGGGGGTGCCCGGCCCGCGACGTCGTGCACGTCCCGGACACGGGGTCGTACGCGGCGTACAGGCAGGTGACGCCGAATCCCCCGGCGTCGGGCAGCTCCTCCCCCGCGGTGCGCGGCGCGGCCCGCTCGTCGGTGTCCTGGGTGACGAGGTCGTCGAGGCGGGTGAGGAGTTCGTCGGGCGCCAGGTCCATGCGGGCGAGGACGCGCACGCTGGTGCGCAGCCGGCCCATGGTGGCGGCGGCGCTGAGGCCGTGGCCGACGACGTCCCCGACGACGAGGCCGACCCGTGCTCCGGACAGGGGGATGACGTCGAACCAGTCGCCGCCGACGCCGGCCCCGATGTCGGCGGGCAGGTAGCGGTAGGCGAGTTCCACGGCGGACAGCTGCGGCAGGAGCCGGGGCAGCAGGCTGCGCTGGAGGAGGAGCGCGGCCGCGTGTTCGCGGGTGTAGCGGCGGGCGTTGTCGACGCACACGGCGAGCCGGGCGGCGAGTTCCCCGGCGACGGCCAGCTCGCCGGGGTCGAAGGGGCCGGTGCGGTGCCGCCAGGTGAAGGTGACCCGGCCGAGGTCGGTTCCCTCGGTGCGCAGGGGCACGGTCAGCGTGCCCGGCTCGTGCGGGTCGGGCGCGGCGGGCGCCGCGGGGTGCTCGGGCGGCCACAGCCGGACGGAGGCGGTGTCGCCCTCGGTTTCGGGGCGCGGCCGTTCGCCGCGGAGGACGGCTTCCAGTACGTCGACGGTGACGGCGTCGGCGAACTCAGGGGTGGCGACGTTGGCGAACTCGTGTGCGGTGCGGCCCATGTCGAGGGTGGTGCCGACCCGCCGGGCGGCCCGTACGAGCAGGTCGAGTCGCTGCTGGGCGAGGTAGCGGTCGGTGATGTCGAAGGTCTCCTCGCACACCCCGAGGGGGGTGCCCTCGGGGCCTTCGAGCCGGTAGTAGGAGCACGACCAGACGTGGTCGCGGTCGGGGGCGGAGGGCGGGCGGCCCTTGTAGTGCAGGTCGGTGACGGGCCCACCGGTGGCGAGGACCCGGGCCATCACCTCCTCCAGGGTGCCGGGCATTCCGGGGGAGACGACCGCCCCGTCGGCGACCATGTCGTCCGGGCCGATCCCGGCGTAGTCGGCGGGTCCCATCTCCTTGCGGAGGGCCGCGTTGGTCCACACGACGCGGAGGTCGGTGTCGTAGATGGCCAGGCCGATCGGCGACTGGGTGGCGAGGCCGTGCAGCATCGACTGGAGGGCGTCCCAGTGGTCTGCGGCGTCGGCGTCGGCCATGGCGAGCAGGCGGGCGGGCTGCCGGCGGGCGGGGGCGGCGGGTCCGCGGTGGTCCTCGGACGCGGAGGTGAGGGGGTGGACGGCGACGGCGGTCCGCCGGCCGGGGCCGCCGTCGCGGTGGTGCAGCCGCATCACGGCCCGGAGGCCGGGTGTGAGCGGGGGCGGTCCGGGGTCGGCGGCGAGTGCGGCGAAGCGGCGGCCGAGGACGTCGGACGGGGCGTACCCGAGCAGGTCCGCGGCGGCGGGGCTCCAGCCGACGATGCGGCCTTCGCCGTCGAGGACCGCCACGGCCGCCCGGGACACGTCGAGGGGGCCGTGGAGGCCTTCGTAGCCGGCGGTCCCGTTCATGTGGGCTCCCTGCGGTGCGCGGGCCCGTCCGCGGCCGGGGGCGCACCGGAGCGGGCGCGTCGGCCGGCCGGCCGGTACGGAGTCCCGCGGGCGGTGGTCCGGCGCCGGATCACGCCTCTCTCCCGGTCACACAGCCAGGATCCCCCTCCTCCGGCGGGCGCCGCATCCGGACGCCCCGCGGAGTGCCCCGGACGGGCCCGCCGGAACACCCGGTCGGGACAGTCCGCGGCGGCCGTCGGCCGCGTGGTGCGGCCGGTCAGTGGACGACGGTGAAGCTGCGCCAGGGCAGGGTGTCGGGAGCGGTCACGTTCGCGCTGGACATGGGGATGTAGGTGCCCTCGTCGCTGCCTTCGACCTTCTGGCAGCCGGGGGTCCGGTACAGGATGACGTCGACGAGGGTGTTGTTCTCCACGTGTGCCGCTCCGCGGGGGAGGCGGATCCGGTGGCAGCCCTGCACGGGGGTGTTGGAGTACGTCAGCTCGACCGGGGAGTCGTGGGCCCGGAAGGTGAGTTCGCCGACGGTGGTCTTGCCGGCCGAGCAGGCCGTGGCCGCGAGCACGAGCAGTGCCGCCCCGGAGATGACGCCGGTACGCCGGAGGTGGGACATGGCTGGATCCTCGTCTGTGCGGTGATGGCGGGCCTTGACCGCAGCCTGACGCGGGCCGGGCCGCCGGGCATCCGCTGGGCACCCGCCCGGATGACGGCCGGACGGGGGACTCCTCCGTCCGCCCGGGCCGGTTCGGGCCCGCCGCCTGATCCCATGGATGCGGGGCAGACGGGTGGCGGACGGAAGGAGCGTGGGAATGCCCGGAATCCGGAACTGGCCCGGCCGTGTCAAGGCCGGCGCGACCGCGCTCGGCGAACGCCGGGCGCGGGTGCAGGCCCGCTACGACGCCGAGGAGCGGGCGGCACGGCAACGGGCGCGGGCCGAGGCCCGCCGGGACCGTTCGCGTGCCGCGGACCCGGCGGCTGCGGTGCCGTGGGGGGTGCGCGTCGCGGCGGAGGCCGGCTGGCGGTTCCTGGTGCTCGCGGCCGCCGTGTGGGTCGTGATGCAGGTGATCGGGTCGGTGCGGCTGGTCGTCCTGGCGTTCGTCGCGGCGCTGCTGGTCACCGCCCTGCTCCAGCCCACCGTCGCGCGGCTGCACCGGGCCGGGCTGTCGCGGGGGCTCGCCACCGCGGTGACGGCGCTGTGCGGGTTCGGCGTCCTGGGCCTGATCGGCTGGTTCATCACCTGGCAGGTGTCGGACAACCTGGGGAACCTGGGGGACCGGCTCCAGGAGGGCATCGAGGAGCTGAAGCGGTGGCTGCTGAACAGCCCGCTGCACGTGACCGAGCAGCAGATCAGCGATGTCGCGTCGAGCCTGAGCGATGCGATCGGGACGAGCACCAGCGAAATCACGTCGACCGGCCTGCAAGGCGTGACCGTCCTCGTCGAGGTGATCACGGGGATGCTCCTGGCGATGTTCTGCACGCTGTTCCTGCTGTACGACGGCCCGCGCATCTGGCGGTGGACGCTGGGCCTGGTGCCGGCCGCGGCGCGGCCCGGAGTGTCGGGCGCGGGCCCGCTGGCGTGGCGGACGCTCACCGCCTACGTGCGGGGGACGCTGATCGTCGCGTTCATCGACGCCCTGTTCATCGGGATCGGCATCTACTTCCTGGGCGTGCCGCTCGCCGTCCCGATCGCCGTCGTGATCTTCATGGCGTCCTTCGTGCCGCTGGTCGGCGCCGTCGTCTCGGGGGCGCTCGCCGTGGTCGTGGCGCTGGTGACGCAGGGCGTGTTCACCGCGCTGATGACGCTGCTGGTGGTGCTCGTCGTGCAGCAGATCGAGGGCCACGTGCTGCAGCCGTTCATCCTCGGGCGGGCCGTGCGGGTCCACCCGCTCGCGGTGGTCCTGGCCGTGGCGACCGGCGGGCTGGTCGCCGGGATCGGCGGGGCGGTCGTGGCGGTGCCGCTGGTGGCCGTCGCCAACACGGTGGTGGTCCACCTGCGGGCCCACGCGGGCGAGAACGGGGCCGCGGAGGCGGGGGCCGGCGGTTCCGGGGAGCCGTCCGCCGCGGGCTCGGAGCCGGAACCTCCCGCCCGGCCGGAGGACCCGGCGTAAGCCCGGCCCGCGGCCGGATCCGGCGTGCGGCCCGCGGGGGCGGGCGCCGGATCCGGCCGCACGGTCGTGTCAGACGCGGCCGCGCCACTCGCCGGTCGGCGTGCCGCGGTCCTCGATGAAGTGCTTGAACCGCGTCAGGTCGCCCTTGACCCGGCGGTCGACGAAGCCGAGCTTGTCGCCGATGTTCTCCGCCATCCCCTCGGGCTCGAAGTCCATCATGAGCGTGACCTGCGTGTGCGTCGGGTCGATCGGCTCGAACGTGACGACGCCGGACTGCTCGGCCGTGCCGCCCACGGTCACCCAGGCGACCTTGCGGTCGGGCACCTGCTCGGTGATCTCCGCGTCGAACTCCCGCTCCACGCCGGCGATCTTCGTCACCCAGTGGGTCAGCGTGTCCGTGCGCTGCTCGATCCGCTCCACACCGTCCATGAACTGCGGGAACGACTCAAACTGCGTCCACTGGTCGTACGCCGTCCGGACGGGGACGTCGACCTCGATCGATTCCTTCACATGCGACATGGCGTGTCTCCCCATTCTCGCGAACTGTCTGATCCGCCGGGAGTCGACGGGGGCCTGCACGGCCCCGCCGCCCCCGCGGGCACCGGTCGGCGCCCTCGGTCCGCCCTTGCCCGGCGCGCCCGCGGTGATGCGCGCCCATGCCGGTTTCCGCCCGATCTGCGGAGGGGGCGGCAGCCGGTCGCGACGCGGCGGGTCCGGCCGCCCGTGCGCCGTGCGGAAGCGTCCCGCGGCTACAGTGCGCTGCGTGGAAGATCAGGAAGCGGAGTTCGCGGCCGCGGTGCGGGCCGTCCTGGCGGATGCGGGCTTCACGGAGGCCACGACCGGGGCGGAGGGCGTCCACGTCGTCCGGCACGCCCGCGGCGTGATGGTCGGCTGGATGCCGGAGGAACTGCCCCGGCTGCGCGCACGGCGCCGGGGTCCGGCCCGCGCCCGGCGGCGGGACCGCTCCCGGCCGGACCTGCCGGGCCTGCGGCACGCGTTCGGCCTGGCGCTGGCGGCCGCCTTCCGAGGCGCGGGATTCGCCGTGGAGACCCGCGGCGACGAATGGCTGCTGGTCCTGTACCCGGGCCACCGCCCCGAGCTGTAACGCGGAGGGCCGCCGCCGGGCCCCGAACGGGCCGGTCGGGGAGCCGGACGGCGCGGATCGTGGTCGGCTGGATGCAGGGACGCCACACCCGGAGGCAGCCGGGCCGCGGGCCGGAGGGTCCGGCCGGGACCTGCGTCCCGTCGGGAGGCGCCACATGCAGCGGACCGAGTCGCAGCGGGCCTGGGCCGTGGTCATCGCCACCCTCTCGGTCATCCTGGCCGACCTGGCGGCGATCATCCTGATGAACACCGTCTGGCGGTGACGGGTCAACCCCCCGTGGCACCACCGGCGTCCGGCGGCGGTGCCGCGAGGGTGACCTGACCGGTCCACGACCAGGGCTCCCGAGGCGGGTCCCAGGTCACTTCGACATCAATCTGGTGGAAGTCGCGCGCGAGACCCACCACCATGGCGGCCGCGGCGGCCCGCGCGTACGCGGGGTCGGCATGGACCTGCACGTCGGGGAGCGCCCCGCAGGCCATCCCGCCCTCCACGGTGAGGACACTGTGGCGCCAGCCTTCCGCCGTCGCCAGAAGGATGATGCCCTTCGGCAGGCCGAAGGGCGGCTGCTTCTTCGCTCGTTTCCGTCTCACCACGGCGCCATCCAACACCGCCTGCTCCACTGCGGTTCAGCCGGGCGGGCCCGCGGCAACCCTCTCGGTGCTTCCGTCCCGCCCTGTGGCGCGGGGCAGGACGGAGAAGGGCTCAGGCGGACGGGGCCTCGCCGACGGGGCGGATGACCACCGGGTACTCGGGGGAGCCCGCGGGGACGGGGCACTGGGTGATCCTGGCCGCGATCTCGGTGGCGCGGTCGAGGCCGGAGCAGTCCAGGAGCCAGTAGCCGGCGGTGACGACCTCGGTGTCGGCGTAGGGGCGGTCCGTGACGGCCGGTTCACGGCCGGGGGCGCCGGTGACGAACCGGGCTTCGGAGGGCGGCCCGAAGCCCTGGGCGTCCACGAGTTCGCCGGAGGCCGCGAGTTCCTCGTTGAGTCCGCTCATGAAGGCGAACATCGCCGTGATGTCGTCGCTGCTCCAGGCCGGGGAGGCGGGCGAGGCCCTGCCCTCCATCGCGTCGTAGTCCGCCTGGTTCGCCAGCACCGCCACGAAGTACTTCATCCGGGCAGCCAACCATCCCCGGGCCCGGACAGGGCGCTCCCCCGGCGGGCCGGCGCCGCGGTTCCCCCGGGCGGCGGGGTCAGGAGCCGGCGGGCGGCTCCTGGGCGAGACGTTCCTTCTCCGCCTTCAGCTTGCGCCACACCGTGCCCAGGGCTTCGAGGTCCCGGTCGTCGAGGAGGTCGGTGAAGACCGGTGCGAGGGCCGCGCGGCGCGTGTCGTCGGCCGCGGCGAAGACCTCGCGGCCCTCGTCCGTGAGGGAGATCTCGACGGATCGGGCGTCGCGCGCCGAGGGCGTGCGGGTGACGAGGCCGCGGGCCTGGAGGGCGTCCACGACCCGGGAGACCTGGCTGCGGCTGAGCATGGTGCTGTTGCCGAGGACGGACGCGGGCACCGGCTCCGGGCTGGACGCCAGCCACAGCATGACCTCGAACCAGGACACGGGCAGGCCGTGCGCCTTGGTGAGGGCCCGGTCGACGCGCTCGGTCATGACGGTGCCGGCCCACACGAGGCCGTAGAAGGCGTAGTCCTCGGCGGGCATCTCGGCCTGGGTCAGTTTCTTCGGCATGGATCCGAGTATAGGGAGGGTTGCGTGTGCACACACAGGAATGTATGTTGTGTGTGCACGCACAGAATGAAACATCCCGAGGAGTACCGATATATCCGCCACCGCTCACACCTCTGCCGGCTCCGGATCCGGACGGACCGTCCTGATCACCGGAACGTCCTCCGGCATCGGCCTCGCCGCGGCCGTCGCCGCCGCCCGCGCCGGCTGGCGTACGGTCGCCACGCTGCGCGACCCCTCCCGCGCGGACGCGCTGCGCAAGGCCGCCGCCGATGCGGGCGTGGAACTCGACATCCGGCAGCTCGACGTCACCGACGAGGCGTCCGTCTCCGCCGCCGTCGCCGGAGTGGTCGCCGACCACGGCCGCCTCGACGCCGTCGTCAACAACGCGGGCGCCGGCCACCTGGGCACCCTGGAGAACGACTCCCTCGCCGACATCCGCGCGGTGATGGAGGTCAACTTCTTCGGCGTGCTGAACGTGTCCAAGGCCGCGCTCCCCCACCTGCGGGCGGCCGGCGGCCGCCTGGTCACCGTGACCAGCGTGGGCGGTGTCGTCGGCCAGCCGTTCAACGAGGCGTACTGCGCGGCCAAGTTCGCCGTCGAGGGCTACATGGAGAGCCTCGCCCCCGTCGCCCGCACCCTGGGCGTGGCCGTGTCGGTGGTCGAACCGGGCGCCGTGGCCACCGAGTTCGTCAACAACATCGGCATCGACCCGGAAGGCGGCCTGGAGGCCGGTGCGTACACCCGGGCCCTGCGCTCGTACGTCGACCGCACGGTCGCGCAGTTCCTGGACGGCACCGCGCAGACGCCGGAGGCGGCCGCGGAGTCCGTCATGGAGGCGCTGACCGCCGCGGAGCCGTCGTTCCGGATCCAGACCACCGACTGGGCGCGGGAGTTCGTCGGCGCCAAGCTGGCCGACGTGGACGGCTCCGCGGTCCAGGGCCTCACCTCCGCGTGGGTCGCCTGAGCCGTCCGGTCCGCGAGCGGCGGGGGTCAGCGCTCGTGTCTGCGGGCGGGGGTTCCGGCGGCGGCGAGCGGCGGTGTCTCCAGGCCCGCCCCGCGGCGCAGACCCGTCAGGAAGTCGGCGACGGCCTCGGTGGCCGTGGCGGTCGGCGTCCAGCCGAGCTGCTCGCGGGCCCGGCCGGCGTCGAGCAGCGGCAGCCGCAGGAAGGCGTCCAGCAGGCCGGGGGCGGCGGGCACGAGGCGCATCCGCCAGGCCGCGGACAGGGCCGCCCGGGCGGCTCCGGCGGGCAGCGGGACCGTGCGGGCGTGCAGGAGCCGGGCCACGGCCGCCATGTCCAGGACCGGATCGGCGACGAGGTTGAACGCACCGCGCACGGGGCGGAACACCGCCTCCCGGTACGCCTGCGCGGCGTCGTCGGTGTGCAGGGCCTGGAAGCGCAGGCCGGTCACGTCCGGCAGGGCGGGCAGCAGGCCCGGCCGGACCAGCCACCACGGCAGGAGCGGGCCGGCGAAGATCCGCCGCTGTTCGCTGGCGGCGGCCTCCTTGAACAGGAAGGCCGGCCGCATCCGGACCACCCGCATCTCCGGGTGGGTGTGCCGGAAGCCGTCCAGGTAGCGCTCCAGGTAGGCCTTCTCCCGGGTGTAGGCGGCGCCCGGCCAGCCGTGGGTGGGCCAGCTCTCGTCGACGGGCCGCCCGTCGGGCGGGCCGGGGGCGTACGCGCCGACGGACGAGGCGTGCACCAGGGTGCGGACGCCTGCACGGGCACAGGCCTCGAAGACGCGGATGCCGCCGAGCACGTTGGTCGTCCACGTCTCGACGGGGTCGTGGGTGGGCTGGAACTTCCAGGCCAGGTGGACGACGGCGTCCGCCCCCTCGAAGATCCCCGTCAGGTCCGAGTGGCCGGGGTCGATGTCCGCGGCCACCCAGCGCACGCCGGGAATGTCGAGGGCGGGGCGGCGCCGGGCGATGCCCACGACGTCGGTGACCCGCAGGTCGGCGGCCAGGGCCCGCACCACGCTGGTGCCGGCGTTTCCGGTGGCTCCCGTCACGACGACCCGCATCACGACCACCCCGCCTTCCCGGGCAGCAGGCGGGCCCGGGGCGGGCCGCCCGCCGCCGTGAACACGGTCGTCGCCGGAGTCGGAAGGGGAGGTGTTGAACGCATGGGAACAGACATGCCCCGCGCCTACCCGGGGCGGCCGCGGCGACGCATTGGGGGGACGTGCGGCCGGACCGCGTGTGGAACCTCCCGGTCCGGGTAGCCGCCGCACCGTGAACCCACTACACCACCGTTCCGTCCGCCTGCCCGACAGCACGCTGCCGCTGCTGCTGCACGGCTATGCCTGGCTGCCCGACCTGCTGCGGGCCGAGGACCGCCCGCTGGTGCGGACGCGGCTGCTGGGCCGCCCCGCCGTCGCGCTGCACGGGCCCGACGCCGTGCCGTTCTTCTACGACGACGACAACATCGTGCGGCGCGCGGCCGTCCCGGGCCCGGTGCTCGACACCCTGTTCGGGCGCGGGGCCGTGCACACCCTCGACGGGGAGGCGCACCGCGTGCGGAAGGCGATGTTCACGGCCCTGCTGAAGGACGCCGACGGGGTCGCCGCCCTGACAGACACCGTCGTCGGGCAGTGGCGGGCCGCCGTGGCCGCGCACCGGGGCGAGCAGGTGGCCCTGTTCGAGCAGGCCTCCTGCGTCCTGGCCCGCTCGGTGTGCGCCTGGGCGGGGCTGCCGCTCGCCGAGGCGCACGCGCGGCGGATGGCGGCCGACTGCGTCGCCATGGTCGACGGCTTCGCGACACCGGGCCCCCGCCACCTGCGGGCCAGGCGGGCCCGCGCCCGGCAGGAGCGCAGTCTGGCGGCCCTGGTGGGGGCCGTCCGGAGGGGCGGCCGTAAGGCCCCGCCGGGGTCGGCGGTGGCGGCGGTGGCGGAGCACCGGGATGCGGACGGGCTGCCGCTGGACGAGCGGACGGCCGCCGTCGAGCTGCTGAACGTCATCCGGCCGACCGTGGCGATCGCCTGGTTCGCCGTCTTCGCCGCGCACGCCCTGCACCGGCAGCCGGGCCTCTCCCCCGCCCTGCGGGACGACGACTCCGGCGCGCACCGGGTGCGGTTCGCGCACGAGGTGCGCCGGTTCTACCCGTTCGCGCCGTTCGTCGGCGGGCGGGCCGCCCGGGACACGAGCTGGCACGGCGAGCCCGTCGAGGCGGGCTGCACGGTCCTGCTCGACGTGTACGGGCAGCACCACGACCCCGCGCTGTGGGGGGACCCGTATGCCTTCCGGCCGGACCGGTTCGACGGACCGCGGCCGCCCGTGGACCTGATCCTCGCGCAGGGCGGCGGGGACGCGGCGCGGGGGCACCGCTGCCCGGGCGAGGACATCACCGTCAGCGTGCTCGCGGCGCTGGCCGGGGAGCTGGCCCGCTGCCGGCTGGACGTACCCGCGCAGGACCTGTCGATCCCGCTGTCGCGGATCCCGACACTGCCCCGCAGCGGGTTCACCGCCCGGATCGCCATGCCCTCGGACCCTCTCGTCGGGGCAGCAGCCGCCCGCTGACGTTTGGCGCCGCCCCGGCCGGTGAAGACGCCGGGCGACCGCAGGAGGTGGCCGAGGTGGCGCAGCGAGCACGGGCCGGAACACGGGCGGGGGCGCCGGGCGGGCAGGACGGGCAGGCGTACGACGCCGGCCCCTGGGTGCCCCGTACGGACGACCTCGGCGAACTGGCCCGGGCCGCGGCCGGGTGCCGCGGGTGCCCGCTGTACGCGGCGGCCACGCAGACGGTGTTCGGGGAGGGGCCCGAGCGGGCCCGGGTCGTCCTGGTGGGCGAGCAGCCCGGGGACCGGGAGGACCGGGCCGGGGAGCCGTTCGTCGGACCGGCGGGGGGCCTGCTGCGCCGTGCGCTGGAGGAGGCCGGGCTGGATGCGGCCGAGGTCTACCTGACGAACGCGGTGAAGCACTTCAAGTTCACGGTGCCGGCGGGCGGGAAGCGGCGCATCCACAAGGCGCCCGACCTGCGCGAGATGACCGCCTGCCGGCCCTGGCTCACGGCCGAGCTGGCCGCGGTCCGCCCCAGCCTGGTGGTGGCACTCGGCGCCACGGCCGGCCGGGCCCTGCTCGGCGGACCCTTCCGCGTCGGCGAGCACCGGGGCGTGCTGCAGCCCTTCCCGGCTCCCGGCGGGGCCGCGGCCCTGGCCGACGCCCGATTCCTGGCGACCGTGCACCCCTCGGCCGTGCTCCGGGCCCCGGACCGCGACGCCGCCTACCGCGGCCTGGTGGCGGACCTGCGCGTGGCCGCGGCCGCCCTGGATGACGGCTGACCCCGCGCCCCGCCCCGAGCCGGCCGCGGCTGCCGTCAGCGGTGGCGGCGGAGGCGGGCTTCGATGTGCCCGTCGACCGTGCGGCATTCGAAGGACGGCTGGGGCGCCGTGGCCGGACCGCGGACGTTCCAACCGTCCGACAGGCGGAAGACGCTGCCGTGCCAGGGGCAGCGTACGCAGCCGTCGTCAATGTCGCCCTCCGCGAGCGGGCCCGCCATGTGCGAGCAGCGCCCCGCCAAGGCGTGCACCTCGCCTCCTGCCTGCCGGACGACCAGCTCCACCCCCGCGAGGTCGGCGCGTACGGCCTGGCCGGCGGGGAAGTCGGAGACGGGCCCCAGCCGGGTCCAGTCCTCCGGGACCAGGTGGGGGACGGCCTCGGCGTGGTTCGCCCCGGCCGCCTGCCGGTACGCCAAGTGCCCGCCGAGGGCGCCGCCGATGCCGACGGCCGCCAGCCCGGCCAGGGAGAGCAGCCGGCCGCGGGCGTGGCGGCCGCGCAGCCGGGCTGCCAGGGAGGCGGCGTACAGGGACACGGCGGCGGCGTTCGACGCGGCATGGACCAGGCCGACGCGGGCCTGCTCCGGCGGCAGCTCCGCCCAGTCGGCCCATCCGGCCGCGGCGGCCGGCCCGGCCGCCGCCAGCCCCACGCCGATCAGCAGTTGCGGCTCGCTCCTGCGGCCGGGCACGCAGTCGAGTACGGCGGCGGAGAGCCAGGCGCCGACGGGCACCTGGACCAGCAGCGGGTGCAGCGGATGGCCCAGGGGCAGGCCGTGCAGGACGTCCCGCGCCCGGCCCAGGGGGACGGCGCGCACCGCACGGCGGACGGCGGAGGCGAGGCGGTCGGGGGCGGGCCACTGTTCGAGCCGTTCCACGGCGCGCAGCAGGCGGCGTGAGGCCTCGGGGGACAGCGGCGGGGTGAGTGGTCGGCTTCTCATGGCCCGGCGTCTACCCCGGCCCGTCCGCGTCTCACTCGTGCGGGCGCCGGGCCGTTTCCGGCCGGGGGATCCGGGCAGCCGCACCGTGAGGCACACAGGATGCGGCGCGCGTGCGCCCGCCGGGTCGGCGGCAATGCCGGCCCGGGCGGGCTGCCCGATGCGAGCTGCCCGATGCGGCGTGCACAGCCCGACAGGAAGGCCCCAGACGATGACCCGAGAACCCGGAGGACACCGGCAGCCGGAGCGCGGTGCCGGCCCGGAGGCGGAGCAGCGCAAGCCGACACCGCCCTCCCAGGCGCCCGGCGAGGCAGGCGACCGCGAGGAGCGCCGGCGCGCCGACGAGGCCGTACGCGGCGGGAGCGGCGCGGGCGGCAAGAGCGGCGAGGGCGGCGGACGTGAGCGCCCCGCCGACGACGTCCCGGCCACTCCCCCGCCGGTGGAACCGCCGGACTAGGTCCATCCGGCGGATCCAAGGCCGGACAGGCCCCAGCGGCCGGTACCGGCACGGCGGTCCGCGCCGGCCCGACCGTACGCGACCGGAGAGAAGGCGATGGCTCTCCAACTGGAACAGTCCCTCGACCCCGGGCACGACGCGGAAGCCGCGGCCAGTGCCCGGAGCGCCACGGTCGGGTTCCTCAAGGACGCGGCGCGGGCGGGCCGGCCGGTCGCCCCGGCGACGGCGGACATCGTGCTGCTGGTGGTCAGCGAACTCGTCACCAACGCCCTGCGGCACACGGCGGGGCCGTGCACCCTGCACGTGGCCCGGTACGACGCGGGCGTCGGCATCGACGTCAGCGACACCAGCCCCGACCCGCCCGTCCGCCGGCCGCCGCATGTGGACGGGGCGGGCGGCTGGGGCTGGATCCTGGTCAACCACCTCGCCGAGGAACTGTCCGTGCGGCCCACGCCGGAGGGCGGCAAGACGGTCCACGCGTACATCGCGGACCGGCCCTGAGGAACGGCAACCGGAGCGGCCGCACAGGCCCGACCCAGGAAGGAACGAGGACGACGTGAACAAGGCCAAGCTCGCCTACCGGCCCGTCGGAATGGCGCTGGGCGCCGCGGGAGGGCTCCTCGCCGGGCTGGTGTTCAAACAGGTGTGGAAGCTGGTGGGCCGCCAGGGCGACGCGCCCGACGCGATGGACGAGGACCGCGCCTGGTCGGAGATCCTCATCGCCGCGGCCCTGCAGGGCGCGGTGTTCGCCGCGGTCAAGGCGGCCGTGGACCGGGCCGGCGCCACGGGAGTGCGGCGCCTGACGGGCCGCTGGCCCGCCTGAGGAGGCCCCGCCCCGTACGCCGAGGACCCGGCCGTACGACGCCCCCGGCTCGGGAACCGGGGGCGTCGCGCTGTGCGCCCGCGCCGCAGCGCGGACCGGTCAGTCGTGGCCGGGGCCCGGGCCGTGCGCCGTCCGGCGCTGTGCCTGGGGGCTGGGGCTGAGGGCGTCGCCCGCCTCGCCGTCCCGGGCGTCCTCGTCCGCGGCGCCCCGTTCTCCGCGGGGCCGTCCGCGGCCCGTTCCCGGCTGGTGGGCGCCATGGCCGCCGGGGCGCCGGCGCCGGTCCTGCGGGGTGTCGTCGTCGAGCGGGGCGCCGCCGGCGCCGCCCTGGTCCATGTCGTCCATCGTGCACGGCTCCTTTCGCACTGTGTCTGTCGGTGATCGGGGTGGGTGGGGTGCCCCCGCCCGGGCCTACAGTTCGCGGAGGGCGGGCAGCAGTTCGGCCTCGGCCCACTGGAGGAAGGGCTTCTGGTGGGCGCCGCCGATCTGGACGAGCGCGACCTCGGTGAAGCCCAGTTCGGCGTACGGGCGTACGGCCGCGACGAAGTCCTCCACGTCCGCGCCGCAGGGAACGGCCTTGCCGACGTCCTCGGGACCCACCGCGGCGGTGGCCTCGGCGAAGGCGGCGGGCCCGCGCAGCTCGGCGTTGACCCGCCAGCCGCCGACGGACCAGCGGAACTGCTCGTGGGCGCGGGCCAGGGCCGCGTCGCGGTCGGGGTCGTAGCAGACGGGCACCTGCCCGACGCGCGGCTTGCCGGCGCCGCCGCTGCGGTCGAAGTCCTCCAGCAGCCGGCGCTTGGGCTCGATCGCGATGAGCAGGTCGGCGTGGCGGCCGGCGACCGCGCAGGAGCGGGGGCCGGAGACCGCGATACCGATTTCCGGGGGCCGGTCCGGGAGGTCGAAGAGCCGTGCGCCGTCGATCCGGAAGTGCCGGCCGTCGTGGTCGACGGTCTCCCCGGCGAGGAGGCGGCGTATGACGACGGCGGCCTCCTCCAGGCGTTCCAGGCGTTCGCGCGGGGCGGGCCATCCGCGGCCGGTGATGTGCTCGTTGAGGTTCTCGCCGGAGCCCAGGCCGAGCCGGAAGCGGCCCTGCGACAGCAGCTGCACCGTGGCGGCCTTCTGGGCGACGACCGCGGGGTGGTAGCGGTAGGTAGGGCAGGTCACGTACGTCATGAGCGGTATCCGCTCGGTGGCCTGCGCGGCCGCGCCGAGCACGCTCCACGCGTAGGGCGAGTGGCCCTGCTCTTCGAGCCAGGGGAAGTAGTGGTCGGAGATGACGGAGAAGTCGAAGCCCGCGGCCTCGGCGCCCACGAGGTCGTCGACGAGCGCACGCGGCCCGCCCTGCTCGGTCATCATCGTGTATCCGATGCGCACCATGCCCGGCGTCTGACCCGTCGCCCCGGCTTCAAACCCGGCCCGGTCCGGAGCGCGTCCGTGCCGCCCTCGGCGGGGCGCCCGCTCGTCCGGTCGGAGCAGCCGGACGAGCGGCCGGAGCGCCGAGGATCTTGGATGGCGGCATGGCGCCCACCTCGGCCGCGGACCCCCAGCTGCGGCAGATCCTCGCCAGCCGCGGGTACCGGCGGCTGCTGCTCCTCGCCGCCCTGCTGGGCGTGCCGGTCGCGCTCGTGTCCTTCTTCTTCGTCAGCGCACAGCAGGAACTCCAGGATCTCGTGTGGGACGACTGGCCCAGGGACCTCGGTTTCGACCGGTCTCCGTGGTGGTGGCCGCTGCCGTGCCTGCTGCTGGCCGGGCTGGTCCTGGCGCCGGTCGTCACCCGGATGCCGGGCGGCGGGGGCCACGTCCCCGCGCACGGCCTCGGCGGGCCGCCCGTCGGTCCGAAGGCGCTGCCCGGTGTGGTCGTGGCGGCGCTGCTGACGCTGCCGCTGGGCGTGGTCCTCGGGCCGGAGGCACCGCTGATGGCTCTCGGCTCGGGCCTTGCGCTGCTTGCCGCGCAGCTGTCCCGGAAGCCCCTGGACGCGATGAACGGGGCGGTCGTCGCCGCGGCCGGGCAGACCGCCGCGATCTCCACGATCCTCGGCGGGCCTCTGGTGGCGGCCGTCCTGGTCATCGAGGCCGCCGGGCTCGGCGGGACGGGCATGGTCGTCGTGCTGCTGCCGGCCCTGCTCGCGAGCGGCGCCGGGGCACTGGTGTTCACCGGGTTCGGGGACTGGACGGGGCTGTCGACGGGTGATCTCGCCCTGCCGACCGCCCCGCCCCGCTTCACCCCCGACGCTGCCGACTTCCTGTGGGGGATCCCCGCGGCCGCGCTCATCGCGGCGCTGATCGCCGCCGGCATGGCGCTCGGCCGGCGCACCGAGAAGTGGGTCCGGCCGCGGACGGGGCCGCGTACGGTGCTCTGCGCCGTCGGGGTGGGCGTGTGCGTGGCGGCATACGCGCTGCTGACGGGCCGAGACCCGGCGGAGGCCGCGCTGTCCGGGCAGATCACGCTGGGAACGCTGGCCGTCGACCCGCACGCCTGGCCGATCGCGGCGCTCTGCGCGCTGATCCTGTTCAAGGGCCTGGCCTGGGGGCTCAGTCTCGGCGCTCTGCGCGGGGGTCCGATCTTCCCGTCGCTCCTGGTGGGTGCGGCCGCCGGTGTGGTGTGTTCGGGGCTGCCGGGGCTCGGCACCACGCCGGGGCTGGCGCTGGGCATCGCGGCGGCCGCCGCGGCGGTCACCGGCCTGCCGCTGACGAGTTCCGTGCTGACGGTGCTGCTACTGGGGCAGGGCGCCTACCACCAGACCCCGCTCGTGGTGTTCGCGGCGGTGGTGGCCAGCATCGTCGCCCGGCTGCTGCGCCGCCCGGAGCCCCCGGCGGAGGGGACACCACCCGCGCCGGGCGCGACGGCCGGGGCGGGCCCCGGGGCAGGGCCCGGCCCAGGGGAGGGTTCCGGGGCCGGGGCAGGTTCCGGAGCCGGGTCCGGGCCGCGACCGGGTGACGCGCGGCGGCCGGGTGACGGGTCGCCGCGACAGGATGGCGGGCCCGGCGGGGGAAGGGATTCCGCGCCGTGAGCCGGCATCGTGGCCGCGCGCCGGGCGGTACGCCGGCCGGGGAGCCGCGGAACCTGCTGGGGGAGGTGCTCGCCCAGCCGGGCCGGCTGCCCGAGCTGCTGGCCGGGTTCGCGCTGCGGCACGACGGGCCGCGGGCCGCCCGCGGCGTGGCGCGGCTGCGCGAGGAGCTGCCGGATGCGGACGCGTCCGCGCTGGGGGCGGCGGTGATCGCCCGCGGGACCCGCGCGACGGTGGCCGAGGGGGCTTTCGTCGGCGGCCCGTTCCTGGTGTTCATCCCGGTCGCGTTCTGCGCGGCGCTGCTGCGGCAGGCGCGCACCGTCATGGAACTGGCGGCGGTGTCCGGGCTGGATCCCACCGCGCCGGAGCGGGCCGCGGAGCTGCTGGTGCTGCAAGGCGTCTACCCGGACGCGCAGTCCGCGGCGCGGGCGCTCGCCGCGGACGCGGGCAGGAGTGCGCAGCCCGGCGGTGCTCGGTCGCGGAGCCGGTGGACGGTCCTCGTCGGGGTGACGCTGCGCATGGCCCGCCTGCTCGGCCTGGTGACCACCGCCGAGGAGAGCACCGGCAGCCGGGGGCGGGCCTGGCTGGTGCGGGTCGGCCAGTGGGCGCTCCTGCTGGCCGTCCTCGCGGTGGGGATGGTGGTGCCGCTGGTCTGGATGCCGTACATGGCGGTCTCGTACCGGAAGGCCACCCGGCGGCTGCTGGTGCGGGCCGCCGAGTCCTACCTCCTGCGCGTGCCGCCCCCGGAGCGGCGGCGCACCGCGTCCCGGCTGGACCCGGGGGCGCTCGCCGGGGCGGTGCGCGTGCTGTCGTCGGTGCTGGTGCCGGTGGGCGTGGTGCTGCTGGTCCTGCTCGCGGACCTGCGGACGGCGGGCAGCCGCTGGCCCGCGCTGCTGATCGGGTTGGCCGCGGCCTCCGCCGCCGTGGGGGCGTGGTGGCACCTGCGGCGGCGGAGCAGGGCCGGGCGGGACGGGACGGCCGCGTCGGAGCGGTGACGACGGCGCGGTCCCGGCGCGCGCGGCGTTTGCGCGCGGCCGGGACCCAGGTCGTCTCTTTCGGGTCTTGCCGCCAGGCGGGATCCGAAAGAGACGGCCTCGGGTGCGGAGTGCCGGGGCGTCCGTCAGAAGGTGTTCTTCGTGGCGCTGGAGACCACGCACTCCTTGTACTCGCTGCCGTTGCCCTTGCCGAGGTAGGTGGTGGTGGCCTCGGTCGTCTGCGACGCGCCGCCCTTGACCTTGAGGCCGGTGACGGTGGCGACGGCGGGGCTCGCCGTCGGGTCGCCCTTCCACTTCACGATGAAGCCGTACGTGGCGTCCAGGGAGCCGCTGTTGGTGACGGTGATGCGGGCGACCAGCTTCTTGCCGGTGGCGTCCATCTTGCACTCGTTGATGCGGATGTCGCGCTCGGCCTTGTCGCCGCTCTTGGCGCCGCCGGAGACGCTGCCGGAGGAGCTGGTGCTGCTGCTGTCGCTCCCGTCGCTGCCGCTGGTGGTGCCGCTGCTGCTGCTCCCGCCGGAGCTGCTGCCGCCCGAGCTGCCGGAGCCGGACGAGCTGTGGCCTCCGCCGCAGCTGCCGCCGTGGGAGCCGCGGGCGCCGGTGAGAGCGAAGACGACGATGCCGAAGACGGCTACGGCGCGGGCATGGCGAAGCTTCACGTTCAACCCCCGTTGAAGTGTGGATGCATGGAAAAAGGAGCTCGCCTTGACGAGCACACGTCACCCTAACAGCGGTCTGGGACAGTCCGCGCACAGCCGGAATCATTGCCTCCGCCCCGAACAGGCCACTGCGGCGCCAGCGTCCGGCCCGGGGGCTCCGGTGTCGGCGACGGGCCCTATCATGACCCCGCCGCAGCCCGGGGGCGTTTCCTGCGCTGCCGGCGGCGCCCGCCGGCCCGGCCGGTCGGGACGACGACACCCACACCACCGGTCCGGGAACCGGAATGGGCTCGTTCGTGTGTAGCAGGACAGAAACGCCCGAAGCAGGGGGGACGGAAAGATGAAAGCGTGGGTGGTCCCCGGTTACACGGAGACCAGAGAGCTCGGTGCGGGAGCCAGCGGCCGGGTGGTGCTCGCGGTGCACGACGCGACGGGCACGCCCGTCGCCGTGAAGTACCTCAGCGACCGGCTGCGCCAGGACCCGGCGTTCGTCCAGGGGTTCCGCGCCGAGGCGCGGCTGCTCGGGGGCCTGCACTCGCCTTACGTGGTGGGCCTGTACGAGTACGTGGAGGCGCCCGGCGGCGCCGCCATCGTGATGGAGCTGGTCGACGGCATCGCGCTGCGCGAGCTGCTGCGGGAGTCGGGGCAGACCGGGCCCGAGGCGGCGCTCGTCGTACTGAAGGGCTCCCTCCTCGGCCTCGCCGCCGCGCACCGGGCCGGGGTCGTCCACCGCGACTACAAGCCGGAGAACGTCCTCGTCGCGGCCGACGGCTCGTCGAAGCTCGTCGACTTCGGGATCGCCGCAGACCGGGGCACCGAGGCCGGTGTCGCCGGGACGCCCGCGTACATGGCGCCGGAGCAGTGGCAGGGCCGGCCCGCCTCCCCCGCCGCCGACGTGTACGCGGCGACGGCCACCTTCTTCGAGTGCCTGACCGGCCGCAAGCCGTTCGCCGGGGAGAACTTCGCCGAGCTCGCGCTCCAGCACATCGAGGCCCCGGTGCCGGAGTGCGAGGCCCCGGAGCCGGTGCGCCCGCTGATCCGCCGCGGCCTGGCCAAGCGGCCCGAGGAGCGGCCGGAGGACGCGGAGGCGTTCGTCGCCGAGCTGGAGGGCATCGCCCGCGGGGCGTACGGGCCCGACTGGGAGGAGCGCGGGCAGCGCAAGCTCGCCGCCCTCGCCGCCCTGCTGCCGCTGCTGTTCCCCTCCGCGGGCGGCACGGCCGCGTCCACCACGGCCACGGCGAGCACCTCCCTGTGGGCGCCGGGCCGCCGCGGCTGGCTGGGCGCCGGCGCGGCCCTCGTCCTCGGCCTGCTGCTGGCCGTCCAGCAGGCGGCCGCCACGGACCACACCGGCGGGGCGGCGGCGCTGAGCTCCTTCGCCACGACCAGTGCCGCCCCGCCGACGGGCGGCCCGGCACCCTCCGGTTCGGCCTCCGGCTCGCCCTCCGCGTCCCCGTCGGACTCGGCCTCCCCCTCGGCTTCCGCCTCGGGCTCGCCGTCCGCGTCGCCGTCCGCATCCGCCTCCGCCTCGGCGTCCGGGCCGACGCCCGGCCCCGGCTCGCCGGGCCCCGGCACCCCGGGCACGCCGACGGGCGGGCCGACGACCGCACCGCCGACTTCCGCACCGCCTTCCCCGGCGGTGAAGGTGCGCTCCGTCGCCGTGACCTCGTTCGGGCAGACCGGCTTCACCACCGGCCAGGTGACGCTCGCCGTCGACGCCACCGGTCCGGCGACCGTCCGCCTGGAGTGGTTCAGCAGCGACGGGCGCGGCACCGCCGCCGTGTCGGAGGGATCCATGACCTTCCCCGCGTCCACGGCGGGCACCCCGCGGACCCTGTCCTTCAAGGGCACCGGCTGCTACTGGAGCGTCCGCGCCACCACCACGCCCGCCGCCGGCTCCGGCGCCGCGGTCCAGCAGATCCTGACGAGACGGTGCGAGATCCGATGAGCGACGACGACTACAGCGCCACCGCCCTCGGCAGCCACTGGATCAGCGGAACCCCCGCCGAGGGCCGCACCCTCGTCGCGCCCGACCGGGTCGACGGCTCCGTGCTGCGCTTCGGCCCCGGCGTCACCGCGGCCGCGCTCGCCCCGTTCCCCGTGCCGGTGCCCGCCGCCCCGGCCCGCCGGGGCGGCGGCCTGCGCCGGTACGCGCTCGCCGCGGCCATCCTCGCCGCCGTCCTCCTCTACCTGGGCTGGCAGCGCCTCGGCCCGGGCATCGAGGTCCGCGACGTGGCCGTCTCGACCGATCCGGCCGGACCGGCGTGCGGCGGCACCGCCGACATCACGGCGGCCGTACGGACGAACGGCCGCGCCGGCACCCTCGCGTACCGGTGGATCCGCAGCGACGGCACCCGCTCCGAGGAGCTGACGGAGCGTCTGGTGAAGGGGCAGCAGGAGGCGAAGCTCCACCTGCTGTGGACCTTCCACGGCACGGGCGACTACCCGGCCACCGCCCGTCTGGAACTCCGGTCGCCGGACCGCCGCACCGCGGAGGTCGCGTTCACCTACCGCTGCGCGCCGTAGCCGGCGGCGGGAGGGCGGACGCGGGACCGCCCGGCCGGAGTGCGGGGGGCCGGCCACTGCACTAGCGTCGAGAGGTGCGGGGTGAGCGTCATGTCGCCCGCCAGGGGCCGCCCCCGCCCGTGATCCGGCGCTCTCGCGGATCGCGTGACGCCCGAGAAGAGCAGGTGCACCCCCATGCGTCCGTCAGCTCGTATCCCCGGCATCCTCGCCGGTCTCGTTCTCGCCGCGGGCGGCGTCCTCCTCTCCGCCCCGCACGCCTCCGCCTCCGCCTCCGCCTCCGGCGTCCAGGACTGCCAGCAGTACGTCACCTCGCACGGCAAGCCGGCGTCCCCTGCCGTGGCCCAGGCGTGCTACGAGGGCTCCATCGGCAATCAGACCAGCTGCGTCGCGAGCCTCGAGCAGGCCGGCATCCCAGCGGACGTCGCGGGCGGCGCCTGCCGCGCCTCCCGCTGACCGGCCGTGCCGGGCCGACCCGCCGCGGGACACCCGTGAGGTACGCCTGTCAGGCGGCGTTGCGGTGGGCGGCGGCCAGCCAGGTGCGCACCTCCGCGTCGACCTCGGCCGGGTCGTGCAGCTCGATGTGGTGCATCCACACCCGCGGGGCGGGGTGCGCGACCTCCTTGAACCGCTCCGAATCCACCTTCCGCGGCAGGGCGACGGACAGTACCGCCGGGACGGAGCTCCGCACGTACCGGTCGGGCCGCCACACCCAGGCGAAGGCCTTGCGGCGCCGGAAGGCGATCTGGCTCCTGGTCACGCGGATCCCGCATGGTTCCGGGCCGAGTGCGGCGACCGCCTGCGCGACCGCCTCGTACAGCGCGAGGCCGCGGCCGCAGCCCTCGAAGAACTCCTCGGGACTGCCCGCGCCGGCCCGTCCGTCTCCGGCCATGCGTCCACGATAGGGCGCTCGGCGGCGAGGTGCGGTCAGTGGTCCAGCAGCATGCGCAGCAGGTGCGGATGGTGGGCCCGGACGGCCTCCGCGATGCGCTCGCGCAGGCGGCGTTCGCGCAGGCCGGCACGGTCCAGCTGGAGGAGCGTGCTGCCCGGCAGGACGGCGCCGTCCCTGCGCAGGGCGTCGGCCAGCAGCCGGGTCACCGGCTCCCGGACCGGCGCGTCGTCGGGCAGCAGCACGAGCGCGCGGCCCACTCGCCGGTACAGGTCGGCCAGTTCGTCGGCGGGCAGCCCGGTGCTGCCGCCGATCAGCAGGCGCAGCAGGTCGTGGGCGAGGGAGGTGGCGGGCCCGCCCTCCCGGGAGGAGGTGAACAGGGTGACGGCCGGGCCCAGCAGCTCCATGACGGGGTCGACGGCGTGCCGCACCAGCAGGTCGGTCGTGCCGCCCGTGACGTCCATCTTGTGCCACACGTCGTCCCAGTAGGTGCGCGACCACAGGACCGTGTCGCGCTGCGGCCGGCGGTACAGCCAGTGCATGTCCAGCGGCTCGGGCGCCCGCTGCTCCTCCTCCCGCAGGCGGATCTCCAGGCTCCGGCCGCTGTCCGTCCAGCCGCGGTGGACGGAGACGGACAGGACGAAGTCCGTCCACTGCTGCTCGTTGAAGGACGACCGCCACAGCAGGACGCTGCGGTGCCACGCCGAGGCGGGGTCGGACGCGTCGGGGAACAGGCGGTCCGCTGTGGTGGGCCCGGACAGTAAGAGCAGCATCAGAACCAGGTTGGCGCCGTACGTGCCGTGCCGGGAGGAGGTGCGGTTCCGGGCGGGCCGGTAGGCGGGGTGGGGATCGTCCGTGCGGGTGCCGTGCTGGTGGAAGACCCGCACCAGCAGCCGCCCCAGCCGCTCCCGCTCGCCGTCGGGGATCCGCCGGGCCATCGACCCGCCGAAGCGCAGGATCTGCCGGGAGGACAGCGGGGCGTGGGAGAGCAGCGCGTACGCCAGGTCGTCGTCGATGCGGCTGGCGCCCGCGGAGAGGGCCGGCCGGTCCGCGAGCAGGCTGGTGAGCACGTGCAGCGCGAGCCGTACGACCAGGTACTCGCCGAAGGTGGCGTGCAGGAACTCGTACGTGGAGAGCATCCGGCCGTCACGGAGGGACTGGGCGCGCTGGACGAAGAAGAACCGGCCGAGCGCCACCTCGGCCGCCCCGAGGGGCGCCCGGAAGCCGGCGGTCTCGGCGGCCGGGCGGCCGAGGAGCGCCGTCAGGTCCGCGTCGAGCTCGGCGGCCGACACCCACTGGCGGCGCCGGTTGAGCTGGGCGAACGCGACGAGGGACAGCCGCTGGAGCTCCCGTTCGGCGAGTTCGGCCAGGCCGTCCTCGGGAAGGGTGTCCCCGGCGGTCTTGTCGACCTCGCGCCGCGCGAAGGAGGTGAGCAGTTCCTCGTACAGCTCGGCCTCGTCGAGCGGGTCGCCGCCGTCGGGGCCGGTGCCGGGCGGCCTGCCGGCGCTGCGCGGCAGGGCGTTGTCGGCGGCGTCGTACAGGGCCAGCATGGTCAGCAGCAGCGGCTGTCCGGCGAGGGAGGCGTGGCGGGCGACGGCGTCCCACGGCAGCGGCCGCAGGCCCCGGGCGGCCAGCCCGGCGGCGTTGGCGCCGTTCCAGAGGTCCAGCCAGCGGCGGATCTGGGCGGCGCGGAACGGCTCCAGGCGGAGGGCGACGAGCCCCTCGGGATAGCGGGTGCGGTCGGCGACGGCGGTGCGGCTGGTGACCACGGCGCGCAGCGGACGGCCCTGGTCGGCCTCGCGCTGCTGGAAGCGGGCGACGCGGACGAGGAAGTCGCTGTGGTGGACGCCGGTCGTCTGCAGGAGTTCGTCGAACCCGTCGAGGAGCAGGACGGGGACCGCCCCGCCGGCGGAGCGCACCAGTTCGGGCCAGGCCACCCGCTCGCCGGTGGCGGCGCGGACCGCCTGCTCCAGCTGTTCCTGCAGGTCGTCCTCGGCGCGTACGTCGCGCAGCGGCACCCGGACGGGCAGGAAGCCGGCGGAGGGGAGGCGGGCGGCGAGGACGCGGGTGAGGACGGACTTGCCGGCTCCGGGCTGGCCGAGGACGAGGAGCGGTGCCTGCGCCCCGCCCGGGTCGGTGAGGGCGCCGGCGAGGTAGCCGGTCAGGTCGCGGCGTACGGGCGCCTCCTCCCACCAGGCTTCGGTGGCGGGGCCGCCGGTTCCGTCGGCCGCACGGACCCGGAAGTCGGGGTCGAGGTACATGTCCCGCAGGGCGGGGACGCGGATGCCGTCGGGGGCGGCGGAGGCGTCGAGGACGGGGCGGGTCAGCGCGGCTTCGGCGGCGCGGGCGAGTGCGGCCGCCACGTCGGCGGGCGGGCGCATCCCGCGGGCCGCCCCGGACAGCAGCTCCTCGATGCCGGCGAGGGCGAGCCGGATCCGGTCGCGGGTCGCCTGGTGTTCGACCTGCCCGACCCAGAAGCCGAATTCGGGGGCTTCCGCGGCGAGCCGGGCGTAGAGGTCCTCGTAGCGGGCGACGGCGCGGGGGGCGAGTTCGGCGCCGAGGGCGCGCACCGCGGCGGAGCGCTGGGACGGGGTGAGGCCGCTCCACAGGTGCAGGCCTTCGACGAAGGAGAGGAAGCGGTCCGACAGCCCGGCGTACCAGCGCAGCAGTTCGGCGGCGACGTCCTCGGAGGGGCGGTGGGGTGCGGGGCGGGGCGCGTCGACGGCTGCCAGGGTGTGGGCGAACGCCGCTCCGCGGGCGTTCCGCTCCGGTGCGCCGGCGAGGGCGAGCTGTTCGCCGCGGGTCAGTTCGAGGTCGTCCACGCGGAAGGGCAGATCGGATCCGTCCAGTGCGTCGAACCAGGCGACGACGACGATCACGGTGTGGGCGGCGTGCAGGAGTTCGGTGCGCTCGGCCCGCCCCCGGGCGTGTCCGAGGCGGCGTCCGAGGCCGTGGACGGCGTCGCGGCCGAGGGCGACGATGCTGCCGCGGGCGTCGGCGATCCGCAGCAGTCCGTCGCCGATGCCGCCGGTGGCCGCGCCGAGGGCGCCGCCGAGGGCGCGGTCGAGTGCGGCGACCGCGGGCGGGTCGCCGCCGAGCAGCACCAGTGCGTCCGACAACGACAGCAGCCTGCGCCCGCCCACTTCCGCCCCACCCTCGCCCTCGCCCCGTCCGGTTCGCCGCGTCCTCCGGCGCCGCCCTCTCGCGGGGATCCGGCGCGGAGGCCGCCGGGCACACTCTCGCACGGGCGGGCCGGGCTCGTCCGCGGTTCGGTGCAGTGCGCACGCGGTCCGGGGGGCGGGCCCTCGCCGGAGTGCCGGGCGGCCGGTGGTGTACGAATGGCCCGTGAAGGAACAGAGCCCCTCCCCGACCGTGCGCGTGTTCATAGCCCTCGCCCCGCCCGACGACGCCAAGCAGGAGCTGGAGCGGGAGCTGGCGCCCGCGTACGCGGCGTACCCGCGCATGCGGTGGAACCGGATCGAGGACTGGCACATCACGCTGGCGTTCCTCGGCGAGCTGCCCTCGGCGGCGGTTCCGCGGCTGCGCGCGCCGCTGGCCGGGCTGGCCGCGGCGCGGGACCCTCTGCAGTTGGCGCTGCGGGGCGGCGGGCACTTCGACGAGCGGGTGCTGTGGAGCGGGGTCGGCGGGGACCTGGAGGGGCTGCACCTGCTGGCCACCGACGTCCGGGCCGTGGTCAAGGGGTGCGGGATCCCGTTCGCGGAACGGCCGCTGCGGCCCCATCTGACGCTGGCCCGCGCCCGCCGCGACGACCTGAGCAGCGTGGCGGGCGCCGCGGCGGGCCTGGCCCGGTTCGCCGGGCGGACGTGGCCGGCCGCGCGGCTGCACCTGGTGGGCAGCAACTTCGGGCGCGGCCCGGGCCCGATCCGCTACCGGGACATCGAGTCGTGGGGGTTCGGCGGCGGTTCCTGACGGCTGCGCCTGCGGTCCCGCACCCGCTCGGGGGTCAGTCCGGGGCCGAGGCGGGGCGGCGCTGCTGGGTGGCGCGGTAGCGGGAGGGGGAGATGCCGTAGCGGCCGGTGAACGCGGTGCGGAGGGATTCGGTGGTGCCGAAGCCGCAGCGGGCGGCCACCCCCGCCACGGGCAGGTCCGTGGCGGCGAGGAGCTGGGCCGCGGCCTCGGTGCGGGCCTGGCGCACGTACCGGCCGGGGGCCTGGCCCAGGTGCTCGGTGAACAGGCGGGTGAGGTGGCGGGGTGTCACCCCGGCGAGGGCGGCGAGGCGGGCCGTGCCCAGGTCGTCCGCGGGGTGGGCGAGGATGTGCCGGACGACCTTGGCGACGACGCCGCTGTCGGGGGCCGGGGCGGCGGTGTGCAGGCTCATCTGCGCCTGGTTGCCCGGGCGTTGCAGGTAGGTGACGAGGTCCCGGGCGACCTGCCGGGCGAGTTCGGGACCGTGGTCCTCCTCGACGAAGGCGAGGGTGAGGTCGAGGGCGCTGGTGATGCCGGCCGCCGTGTAGACGTTCCCCTGGCGGATGTAGATGGGGTCGGCGTCGACGGTGACCTTCGGGTAGCGGGCGGCGAGCCGGGCCGCGAACCGCCAGTGCGTGGTGGCGCGCCGGCCGTCGAGGAGGCCCGCGGCTGCGAGGACGGCCGCCCCCGTGCAGACGGAGGCGACGCGGCGGCTCTCGCGGGCCAGGCGGCGGACGTGGCCGACGAGCCGGTCGTCCGCGGCCGCCCGTTCGAACCCGACGCCTCCGGAGACGATGAGGGTGTCGAGGGGGCCGGTGAGGCGTTCGAGGGACTGCCCGGCGTGCAGGGTCAGCCCGGTGCCGCAGATGATCGGGGCGCCGCCCGGGGCGGCGAGGCTGACGCGGTAGGGCCGGTCGGGCGTGCCGAGCTGGTTGGCCATGGCCAGCCCGGTCGTCACGCACGCGATGTCCAGCAGTTCGGCCGCCTCGAAGCCGACCACCACCATGAGCCGCTCCCCCATGGGCCCGACCCTATGCCGGAAGGACGGGTACCCCAAGCCGTCGGACGGGACCGGCCGCGGCGGCTGCGCCGGGGCCCGCCCCCGGCACACCCTGGGCGTGACCGCCGACCCGTCCCGTCCTTCGGGGAGACACCGTGACGACCGATTCCGCCCGCCGCCGCACCAGCCCGCCGTCCGCGGCCCACAGGACGTCCCGCGGTGCGCGGGTCGGTGGGGCGGTGGCCCACCGGTGGCCCGCGCTGCTGGCGCTGGCGCTCGGCGCCGCCACCTTCGCGGACGGGCTGCCGGGCCGGGGGTTCCTGGCCGCGCTGCTGGTGGTCATGCCCGTCTGCTACCTGCTGTTCGGGGCGTTCCGCCGGGAACTCGGCGGGCTGCGGACGGCCGGGGTGCAGGTCGCCGGGCTGCTGGTGTTCGGGGCGGCGGCCGCCGTCGCGGTGTCGGTCGACGAGGGCGCCGGCCTGCGGCTGCTGGCAGCCGGGTGGGCGGCCCACGCCGTGTGGGACTTCGTGCACCACCGGACCGGCCGGGTGGTGCCCCGGGCCTGGTCCGAGTGGTGCTGCGTGGTCGACCTGTGCGGGGCGGCCGCCCTGCTCGCCTGGTCCTGACGCCCCGGGCCGCGGCGGGTCAGGCGCCCGCGCCTTCGAGGGTGCGCTGCCGGGCGATGTTCCGGGCCAGCAGGCCGGTGGACTCCCTGACGCCGACGCCGCCGGCCGCGGCGGGGTCCGGCAGGCGGCCGTCGGAGAGCTTGAGCTCGGTCAGTGCGTCGTGCATCGCCCGGTGCGCGGCGAACAGGCAGGGGGTGCTGTAGATCGCCACGTCGACGCCGAGCCCCGTCAGCTCGCTCAGGGACAGCCGGGGTGACTTCCCTCCCGCGATCTGGTTGAAGAGCAGCGGCTTTCCGGCGACGACTTCGCGGATGCGCCGGATCCACTCGACGCTGCGCACCCCGTCCACGAGGACCACGTCCGCGTCGGTGGCGGCGAGTGCCTCGGCGCGCCGCAGGATGTCGTCCTCCTCGGTCGCGTCCGTCCGGGCGACGACCACGAGGTCCCTGCGGGTGGCGAGGACCATGTCGAGCTTGTCGAGGTACTCCGCGAGGGGCAGCACCTGCTTGCCGTCCGCGTGGCCGCAGCGGCGGGGGCGGCGCTGGTCCTCGAGGATGATGCCGGAGGCGCCGATGCGCTCCAGGCTCTCGACGACGTGGCAGGCGACTTCGGGGTCGGCGTAGCCGTCGTCGATGTCGACGAGCAGGTCGTGGCCGGGGAAGGCCCCGCGCAGCCGCTGGACGAAGGAGAGCATGTCCGGCCAGGCGATGAACCCGATGTCGGGCAGGCCGTAGTACGAGGCCGCGAAGCCGAAGCCGGAGACGAACATCCCGTCGTAGTGCTCGGCCGCGATCGAGGCCGAGTACATGTCGTGGACGCCGATGAGCGGGGTGGTGCCGGGCCGGGCGATCCGGGCCCGGAGCTTGCTGCCGTGGGTCAACGCGTCTCCTCGGAATGGGTGGGGCGGCCGGCCGCAGCACCGCGAAACGGTAATGCGGAGGCAAAGAAAGAGTCATCACGCTTTGTATCCGACCGGACACGCAATGCAGCAGAAGGGCGTCAGCGTGTCACCCTCGCGGGCGGCCCGCTTCCGCGCGGAGACGCCGCGCCGCCCCCGCCGCGAGCGGGGCTTGAGGGGGGCGCGAGAGGAGCACGAGGGACCCTCCGGCGCCGGATGCAAAGGTCCGCATCCGATCGCCCGTCGGCCGATAGGTGCCCGTTGCAGGCACATACCCGTGTGCACATGTTCACGGAGCCGTCCGGGTGACGGGCTGCCACCGGCCCGCCCGCTCTTCGCCCCCCTCTTCCGCCAGGAGAAGGAATGACGCTGAAGCTGCTGCTCGCGAACGCCCCCAACCCCACGGCCAACCGCAACGCCTCGAACTACGCCTGCTATCCCCACATCGGCATCGTCCAGCTCGCCACGGCGACCCGGGACGCGCTGGGCGACCGCGTCGAGATACGCGTCGTCGACGGCGGCATATCCAACACGGCCGCCGTGCAGCGCGCGGTCCGGGATTTCGCGCCCGACCTCGTCGGCATCAGCGCGCTCACCCCGACTTATTCGGAGGCCCTGGACATCGCGTCGACCGCGAAGGCGTGCGGGGCGCAGGTCGTGCTCGGCGACGACCACGCGATTTTCTTCCCCGAGATGATTCTGCGGAACAGGCCGCAGATCGACTACGTGATAGCGAACGACGGCGGTGAGATACCGTTCGTGCAACTGGTCCGGGCCCTGGCCGACGGCAGCGGCGTGGCGGAGGTGTCGTCGCTCGCCTACCGGGACGGCGGCCGGATCCGCCTCAACCCGGCCCCCAAATACGCGCTCTCCCTGCGCAACACGATTCCCGACCTGTCCTTCATCGACGACGTGCTCGACGTCTACGCCGACAACTACCGGGCCCAGTTCGGCCATTTGCACGGGCACGAGGTCCGCCCGGTCACGGTGAACAACGCGCGCGGCTGCGAGAACGGCCACAAGCGCTGCACCTACTGCTCGATCGCGGACCTCACCGTCAACACGGGCGATCCGCGCGGGTTCTGGAAGACGGTCGACCAGTACCACCGCGAGCACGGGATCAACCTGTTCTTCGAGGTGTACGACAGCTTCACCGCCAGCCCGCGGTACGTCGACGCCCTCATCGACGCCACTCCCCCGCACCTGAAGCGGCTGATCGACGGCGGCGAGCTCCAGGTGATGGTGTACGCGCGGGCCCTCGGGCTGACCAAGCGCAACAACGTCGACAAGCTGCGGCGGCTGGGCGTGGTCCGCGCGAACATCGGCCTGGACGCCGCCGACCCGGAGATGCTGGAGGCGCAGCGGAAGAACAGGACGACCGGCGAGACGAACCTCGAGGCGATCCGCATGCTCAACAAGGCGGGCATCTCGGTGCACGCCTCGTACATCGCCGGCGCGCCGGGCGAGCGGCCGGAGACCCTGGACCGCACGATCGACGGAATCCGGCAGATGCTCGGGGAGGTGGAGCTGTCCTCCGTCGAGTTCTCGCGGTTCATTCCGCTGCCGAACAGCCCGGCGTGGGACCTCCTCGTCGACTACGGGCGGCCGAACTTCTTCAAGAGCAGCGGCGACATCGACGCCTACCTGGCCGGCCTCGGAATCTCCTTCACCGGCGCGGAGCGTGCGGAGATGCTGGACCGGTTCGGGGGGCGCGACCTGCTCGACATCGACGAGCTGGGCGCTTATTGGGCGGACAACTTCACACACATCAGCGAGGATTACGCCTTGCAGCGGATCGCGGAGGTCGACGAGATGGTGAGCGCCCACAACGTGCGCACCGGGAACAACGTCGGCTAGCGCGAGGAAGGAAAGGTGCCCGAATGCTCGGAGTGGACAACCTGCTGACGTACACCGTCGGCGCCCTGCTCATCATCCTGCTGCCCGGGCCGAGTTCGCTGTTCACGCTGTCCGTGGCCGCACGGCTCGGTGTGCGGGCCGGCTACAGGGCCGCGGCGGGGGTGTTCCTCGGCGAGACGCTCCTGATGGCGGCGACGGCGGCGGGGCTCGCCTCGCTCCTCCAGACCAACGACCTGCTGTTCGCCATCGTGAAGTACGCGGGCGCCGGCTACCTCACGTGGATCGCCGTCGGCATGATCCGGGCGGCGTGGGCCATGTGGCGGCGCCCCGGCCGGACGGCGGGGGCGGACGCGGGCGCGGACGGGACGCCGGAGCGGGGGGATTCGGGGGCCGCAGCAGCGGGGGCGCGGCTGTTCCGCCGCTCGCTGGTGATCACCGTGCTCAACCCGAAGGCGATCCTGTTCTTCATCTCCTTCTTCGTGCAGTTCGTCGACCCCGGCTACCCGCACCCGGCCCTGTCGTTCGGGCTGCTGGCCCTGGTCTACCAGCTGATCAGCATCGCGTACGTCACCGCGCTGATCCTGGGCGGCACGTACCTGGCCGCGCAGTTCCGGCGGCGGCGCAGGCTCTCGGCGGGGCTCACTACGGGGGCGGGCGCGCTGTTCCTGGGGTTCGCGGCCAAACTGGCCACGGCGGGCAACTGACGGCGGACGGGCGGGCGGGCGGCGGGCGGCTGTACGCCCGCCGCCCGCCCGGCGGTGCACCGCCGGCCCGTCAGTCCGCGTCCAGCACGAAGGCGGCCTCGCCGCGCAGCCTGCCGTTGACCTGGAGCTGTACGAGGTGCTCCCCGGGGAAGTACCGGCGGGTGGTGAGGGGCTTGAAGGAGTGCCGCCGGGTTCCGGCGAGGGTCTCGCCGGGGGCGAGGGTGCGGGTGGCCAGTTTGAACACCTTCGGGGTGCGGCTGCCGTTCGCCTTCACATGGTGGACGACGTAGTCGAGGACGAGGTCGGCGGGCGCACCGGCGTCGTTGGTGAGGGCGTACTCGAAGACGAGGTACCCGCCGACGGCGACGCGGGCGGTCGCGACGACCGGTCCGCGGACGGTGACCGGCGCGTCGGGCGCGTGCCCGAGGACGGTCATGGCGTCGGCGCGGCCGGCCTTCACGAGGGTGCGCAGGCCGTGCCGGACGACCCGGCCGGTGGTGGCCGCGGGCGCGGCCAGCCAGCGTCCGGCCGTCTCGACGGCGAGTTCGGGGTGGTCGCGGCTGATGTCGTTGAGGTGGTTGGCGACCGAGCGGCGCACGTAGTCGGAGTCGTCGCGGTAGAGGGCGTCCAGGAGGGGCAGCGCGGGCCGCGGGTCGGCGATGGACTCCGGCAGCTGCGGCGCCCACGGGAGCCGGGGCCGGGTGCCCTCGCTGACGAGGCGGCGGACGTGCGGGTCGGGGTCCTCGATCCAGGGGCCCATCAGCGCCAGGGCCCGGTCCCGGTCGGCGCGCAGGAAGGGGCGGACCGCGGATTCCGCGGTCAGGCGCGGGGTGAGGTCGCGCAGCAGGGCGAGGGCCGGGCCGAACGCGCCGGGGCCCGAGGCGAGGCCGCGGACGGCGACCGCCTCGTTGACGGGGAAGGTCATCCAGCCGTCGAATCCGGGGTCGGCGAGGGCGGTGCGCAGGGCGGTCTCGAAGGCGGCCCAGTCAACGGGCAGGTCGGTGAGGGCGGCGTCGCGGACGGCGGCGACCCGGCCGCTGAACGTCAGTCCGTCGAGCATGTCCGCGCAGGCCAGCAGGGCCGGGGCGGACCTCGGTCCGGCTGCCGGGGCGAGGCGGCGGGCAAGGTCGCGGACGGTGTGAGCGCTGAGCAGTTCGTCGGCCGTGGGCATGGAGCCAGTGTGGCCGATCCCGGGACCCGCCCGGCGCGCGCCCCCGGGTCCCGCACGCCGTGCCGGGCGGAGGGGGCCGAGACTGCGCCCTCGGGCGGGACCCCGGATCCGGCGGCGCCGGACACCGGTGGCGGGAGCCGGGGCGGCGCACCAGGGGTCGGGGCCGACCGGAGTCGCGGTCGGGGCGGTGTGGGGCGGGGCTGGGGCCGGGGGTGCGGAGGGGGCTGGGAGGGGTGGGGCGGCGGCGGGCGGGCGGCGCGAGAGGGTGCAGTTTGGCCGGTTCCGGACGGACCACCGGCCGCGGCGGGGAGCAGCGGTCGGCGCACTGCGTCGCCGGGTGCCGCGCGCCAGGGCAGCGGAACGGTATGTTCCCGACAGACCGTCGGATTGCGGCACGCCGCACCACGCAGCGGCGATCAACCGCGTCCGCGGTGGACCGGGTCGGTCTGCGGGGGCCATGGCACAGGCCACTCGCGGTCCGGTGGAGGCTCATTGGACTGCCGCCGAGTTGACGTACGGGGCCGGGACAACAGGCCAACGTGACACGTGGACTTGCCGTTGGCCTGATCCGCCGCCGAGACTCGGAACCGCACCGCGAACGCTCATTCGGATGCCCCTGGGCAGCCGTTCGCCGTGTGCCGGGGCGTCCGGCCGCGGACGATCCGGCGGCCTCCCGCCCCGGGGCGCCTCCATGCCGCCGGCCGCAGGCGCCGGACGACTCCGGCGCAGTCCCAGCGGCCCGGCACCCCTTCCACCAGAGAGGAAGTCCGCCATGCCCGAAAGCATCGCCGGCCCCGCCCCCGAGGGCCTCGACCTCGACTTGGACCTCGACCTCAGCGACCTGGCCGTCACGGCGCTGCGCGACACGCCCGCCCTGCCGGAGAGCGGCGCGTCGCACGGCTCCTGCTCCTGCCAGGCCTCCTCGTCCTGCGCCCAGCCGCAGACGGACACGCCCATCGGCTGACGGCTCGCCGCGGCCGCCCGCTCCACCCGACCCGTGTTCCCGACCCTGCGAGAGGCTGACACATGACCGACCCCGCCGAGGGCGTCCTCGCCCTGGACGACCTCGACCTCGATCTCGACCTCGGGGAGCTCACCGTCACGGCACTGCGCGACTCGGTCGCCCTGCCCGAGACGGGTGCTTCCGGCGGCGTGAGCTCCAGCTCCTGCGGCTCCTCCTCCTGCGGCCAGCCGCGCCTCCCCGAACTGCCCCTCTGAGCAAGGCCGCTCCGTGCGGCCGGCCGTCCGGGCCGGCCGCACGGGCTCCGGCACCGCGCCGGAACACCCCGCCCCAGGACCGGATCCGCCACCACGGGAGCCCCGCCATGCCGCACCCCTCCCCGACGGCGCCGCCGCGCGCCGCAACCGCGCGGGCCGCCCGCCCCCTGCCGGAGCCGCCCGCCCGGCCCGCCCCCTACACGCTGGTCCGCACCACCGTCGCGGCGCACCCGGCCGACTCCGAGGCGTCCGCCCGCGTACGGGCCCTGCTCGGCGGGCTCGCCCGGATCGCCGCCCGGGAGGAGGCGCTGCGGGCCGCGCTGTGCGACGACCTGTTCGCATCCCGGCAGGGCCACTCCGAGGACTTCCACCGCCGGGTGGTGCTCCCGCTCCGCCGGGCGCTGCACAACGGCCGCGCACCCCGGCCCGCCCTGCTGGACCGGCTCGGCGACCTGCCCGTACGGGTCCCCCGGCTCGGCGCGTGGCTCGCCCTGCGCGAGGAGCGCACCGACCTGCTCGGCGAGGCCGGCGACGCCGTCCCGGCGGCCCTGGCCGCCGAGCGCTCCGCCCTGGCGGAGGTGTGCCGCTCCCCCCACTTCTCCCGGGCCGTCGCCCTGAGCAGCGCGGACCTGCTGCGCGCCGTGTCACGGGCCGCCCGGGACGAGGGCGGGCGGCGCGCCCGCAAGGAGGAGCCGTCGGTGGTCCGCCACGCCCTGCGCGCCACCGCCAAGACGAGTCCGCTGTCCTGGTTCACCGCGGTGGGCTGGTCGGGCCCCGGCCCGGACCCGGCCGCCGGCCCGCCCGTGCTGCGGGCCGTGGTGCGGGAGAACCGGACGCTGGTCGCGGCGCTGACCGCCGCGCTGCTGGACGAGCCGCGCCGCCGCGGCACGCTCGCGCACCGCCTCACCAGCAGTGCCCTGCCGGCCGGCGGCGGCCGGGCCCGCTACGTGCGGGACACCACCGTGTTCGCGGGCGGCCGGTATCTGGTCACCCGCGAGGAGGAGATCGAGGTCGCCGCGCACCCCGCGCTTGCCGTCCTCGACCGGCTCGCCGCGCAGCCCGCGCCGCCGGACGCCCTCGCCGCCCGGCTCGCCCCGGCCCTCGGCCGCCCGGCCGGCGACCCGGCCGTCCGCCGGTTCGTCGGGCAGCTCTCCGACAACGGGCTGCTCGTCCCGGTCGACCCCGTCGATCCGCAGCACCCGCAGCCGCTGCGCGCCCTCGCGGACTGGCTGCGCGGGTGGCCCGAGGACGCCGCCCTCGCCGACCGCATCGACCTCCTCGCCGCCGATACCGCCCGGTTCGCCCACACCCCCGCCGCGGGACGGCCGACGCTGCTCGGCGACCTGGCCGAGCGCTGGCGCGCGCTGCTTGCCGACACCGGACGGCCCGTGCCGGCCGACGCCGCCCCGCTGAACGTGCTCTCCGAGGACGTACTCGCCACGGGCCGCCCCCACGCCCCGCGGCCCGCGCCGGCAGCCGCAGTGGCCGCACCCGCCCCCGGCCGCGGTCCGGACCCCGCCGGCGACGACCCCGCGCAGGCAGCCGCACTGTCCGGGAGGGACCGAGCGGCCCTCGCCGAACTCACCTCCCTGGCCGAGCTGTTCGACCTCGGCCACCTGATGCGCCGCGCCGCCGTCCGGCGTTTCACCGCCCGCTACGGGGTCGGCGGCACGTGCCCCGCCCCCTGGGACTTCGCCGCGGACACCGCCGCCGCCTGGGAGGACGCCGCCCGCCTGGCAGCCCTCCCCGGCGACGACCCCTCCCTCCCGCCCGGCACGGCCCGCCTGGCCCGGCTGCGCGCCGAGTTCGCCCGGTCGGTCGAGGCCGCCGCCGACGGCCCGGAAGGCCCGCCCGGGGAGATCGTCCTGCCCGCCGCGGAGGTGCGCGGGCTGGCCGCCCGGCTGCCCGACTGGACTGCCGCCCGGCCGCTCGGCTACGCCTGGTTCGTCCAGCACGCGGCCGGGGCACCGCCGGAGGACGCCGCGGACCGACTGCTCTGCGTCAACCACGTGTACGCCGGCTGGGGCCGCTTCACCAGCCGCTTCCTCGACGCCCTGCCCACCGCGGCGGCCCGCGCCGTGGCCCGCGAGATCCGCCGGGGCCTCGGCCCCGGCTCCCGGGCCGTCCAGATCCGGCCGGTGGGCGGCTTCAACGCCAACCTCCACCCGCTGCTCGTGGACGCCGAGATCGGGCCCGACCCGCTGCGGGGGGCGATCGCCGAGTCCGACGTGGAGCTGGTGCACGACCCGGCCTCCGACCAGCTGCGCCTGCGCCTGCGCGCCACCGGCGAGTTCCTCGACGTCCTCTACCTCGGCTTCCTCGCCCCGGTGATGCTTCCGCAGCGCCTCGCGCCGTTCCTGTGCGACCACCCCGAGGGCGTCGTCGACTTCCGGCGGCTCCTGCCCCGCACCGCCTCCGCCGCCCCCGGCGGCCGGGTGGTCCGCACGCCCCGGCTGCGCCACCGCCACGTGGTGCTCGCCCGGCGCCGCTGGCACCTGCCCGAAGGGGTGCTGGCCGCCCTGCGCGCCGACCTCGCGGACGACCCGGGCGACGTACCGGCGGCCGCCGTGGCCCGCTGGCGGGCGCTGCTGGGCCTGCCCGAGCAGCTGTTCCTCCACCCCGTGCCGCAGCCGCCCGCGGGGCGCGCCGCCGACGACTTCCTGGCGTCCCTGCGCGCGCCGAAGCCGCAGCCCCTCGACCTGGGCAGCGCCCTGCACCTGCGGTGCCTGGCGGGTTGGCTGGCCCGCCATCCGCGGGGGGTGGTGCTGGAGGAGGCGCTGCCCGCCTTCGCAGGGCGGGACCGGCCGGGCCGCGCCGTCGAACTGGTCGCCGAGACGCACCGCCCCGCCCGCACCGGCTGACGCGCCGCCCCACCCGCCCCACCCGCCCCCGCCGACACCGCCGACACCGCCCACCGCCCGCCATCCGCCGAGGAGGCACCCGATGAACGCCCCGGCCCCGCCGGCGCCGACCGCGCTCGACGTCGTCGCCCACCACTACGAGCCGGTCAAGGCGCCCCTGCTGCGCGAGGCCGTCCTGCCGCTCGCCCGGCGGGCGGCCGCCGAGGGGCTCGCCGTGCACGTCGAACGCCACTGGCTGCGGGGCCCCCACGTACGGGTGCGGCTGCACGGCGCCCCCGCGCGGGTGGCGGCCGCCGCCGAGCGCACGGCCGCCGGGTTGCGCGCGCACGCCGCCGCGCACCCGTCGCGGGCCGGGGCCGACGAGCGGGAGCTGCTGGAGCAGGCCGCAGCGGCCGGGCGGGCGGAGCTCGTCCCGCCGCCGTACGGGCCGCTCGTCCCCGACAACACCGTGCGTGTGGAGCCCGTCGACCTGACCCCGCTGCGGGCGCTGATAGGCCCCGACGGCGTACGGCTGCGCGAGGACCTCCTGGCGGCCGGCCTGCCCGCGCTGGAGGCCGGCACGGCGTTCCTCGGCGAGCGCGGGGACACCTCGGCGGCCCGGGTGGAGCTGGTGGTCACCGCCCTTGCCGCGCACGCGGCCGCCCACCCCGAGGGGCTCGTCGGCGGCCACTACTCGTTCCTGTCCCACCTGGAGGACTTCCTCGTCTACGAGGACCCCGACGGGCGGCTGCGGGCGGCCTTCGAACGGCGCTGGGAGGCCGCGGGCGGCCGGATCTCCGCGCTGGTGGGCCGCATCGCGGCCGGCGGCGCCACCGGCCCCGAACGGGCCTGGGCCGACTGGTCCGCCGGCGCCTGGCGGACCGCGGAGGAACGGCACGCGGCGGGCGCGGACTTCACCGGTGACGCCGCGGAGTACCGGGCGCGGGCGGCCGCGCTGGGCGACCGGGAGACCGCCGCGCGCTGGAACCGGGAGGTCCGCACCCGCTACAGCGACTTCCACCGGCAGCTGCACCGCTCGGACCCGGAGGGCGCGATGTGGAGCCGCGCCGACTACCTCGTCTACCGGGCGTGTACGAACGCCCTGTACCGGCTGCTGGCCGTCTGCGACGTCCGGCCCGTGGAACGCTACCTGGCCGCGCACCTGGTGGTGCGGAGTGTGCCGGGCCTCACCGGGCACCGCTGGCAGGCGCGCATCGACGAGGTCATCGCCGCCGTGGAGGGCTCCCGGTGACCGCCGGGGAGCCGCCCGTCGTGCGGCTGCGCCCCGGGGTGGCGGCCACCGTTCTCCGGTCCGGCCTGCACCTGCGCGGGCGCGACGGCAGCGTCACGCTGGAGGGCAGCCGTGCACTGCCCGCACTGTGGGAGCTGCTGGCCACCCGCCTGGACGCGACGCCGCCCACCCCGGCGGACGCGGCGCACCGGCCGACCGAGCCGGACCCGGCGGACCCCCGCCACCCGGGCGCGGAGCCCGCCGCGGACGCCCCCGCCGGGGCAGTGCACCGGCCGGGCGGACCGGACCCGGCGGACCCCCGCCGAACCGGCACGGAACCGGGCACGGTCGCCCGCAGGCCGGCAGCGCACCGGCCGGGCGGGCTGGATGCGGCGGACCCGCGGGTTGCGGCGGCGCTGGAGGGGCTCACCGGGCAGCTTCGGGCGCACGGGCTGCTCGCGGAGTCCCCCGCGGGCGGGGAGGAGCCGGCCGCATGGTTGGCGGCGTCCGCGGACCGACCCGGCGAGGCGGCCGCGGCGCTGGCCGCCGCCCCGCCCGTCGTCACGGCCGCCGATCCGGACGCCCCGCTTGCCGCGGCCCTGCTGCGGGCCCTGCACCGGGCGGGTACCCGGCCCGAGGCGCGGGCCGACGGCAGCCTGCCGCCCGGCCTGGTCGTGGCCGCGGCCGGCGCCCCGCCGGTCGCCGTGGCCGCCGGCCGGACCGCCGGGGGCGGCTTCGTCTCGGCGCCGACCGCCCCCGAACGGGTGCGCGCGGACGCCGAATCGGTCGCCGCCCGCCTGGCAGGCACCGTCGGCGCCCCCGGCACGGAGGGCGGTGCGGACGCGCTCACGGCCCTGCTGGCGGGCGCGGCCGCGCAGCGGCTGCTGTGCACCGCCGCCGGACTGCCCGACCCCGCCGGGGCGGACGAGGACCAGCGGCTGCTGCCGGGCCGCCCCGCGGTCCTCGTCGCCGAGGCGGCGCCGCCCCGGGCGTCCTACCATCCGTGGGTGGCCGGGCCCGCCGCGGCATCGGAGCCCGCCCTGCCCCCGGCCGGCGGCCTGGCCGAGGCGCTGCGCCGCGTCGGAGCGCTGGCCGACCCCCTCCTGGGCGTCCTCGACGCGCCGCAGCCCGGCCGGCTGCCGCAGCTGCCCGCGGCGCTCGCCGCCTGCCGGACCCCTGCCGGGCACCTGGTGGCGGGGGCGCCCCGGGCGGACCTCGCCCGCCTGGCCGCGGCGTGCCGGGCGGCCGAACTCCGCCTGGGCGGCGGCGCGGTGGCGGGCGCGGGGCCGGAGCACGCGCGGAGCCGGGCCCTGCGCCGGGCCGCCCTGGCCGCCCCCGACTCGTGGGACGCCGGTCCCGTACTGCCGGAGGACCTCTGGCGCGGGCATCCCCAGGCCCGCCACTGGTGGGCGGCCCTGACCGGCTTCCCGGGGTACGCGCACGCCCGGCCGGCGGTGCGCCGGCTGGGCGGGGAGCAGGCCTACGGGGCCGTCGTACGGGTTCCCGGTGCGGCGGCGGCCGCCGGCAGCGCGGTGGAGGCCACCCCGGCGGATGCCGCCGCCATGGCCCTGCTCGGCGCCGTCGCCCGGGCCATGGCCGCCGCCCACGGGCCGGCCGGGGCCGCGCACGCCCCGTTCAGCGGCGCCGAAGCCCCGCTCGCGGCGGCGGGTGCCGAGTCGGCGGCCTGGGCGGACGAGGGCTGGACCGACGTCTGGCTGACCGGAGTCGCGCGCCGGGAGCCGGCGCTGACGGCGGCCCTGACCCGCCTGGCCGGCCCGGCCCCCGGCCCGTGGCTGCCGCCGGGCGGCGACCCTGCCGCGACCCGGACCGCGGCGGCCCTGCGCACCTGCGGCTTCACCCTTCTGGCCGACCCGGAGGAAACCTCGTGAACGGCACCCCCGCCCCGGCGGCCCCCACGCCCCGTACCGCCCGCCCGGGCGCGGCAGCGCCCGCCGCGCAGGGGGACGCCGCGGCAGTCCCCGCGGCAGCACCCCGGGCGACGGCCCCGGCCGACCCGGCAGCGCACGCGGCCGCATCCCCCGACGCCGGCCCGCGACACCCTGACGCGGCGCCGCGGACGACCGCGCCAAACGGCCGGGCGCCGCACGCCTCCGGCAGCCGCGGGCCCTGCCCGGCGGCGTCCGCCGCCGGCGGTCCCGGGGGTCTGCCCGTCCTGGACGTGGATGCGGCGCTCGGCGCCGTCGCCGGGAGTGCCGTCGTGCATCTGGCGTCCTGGACGCTGGAGTCGGCCGAGCGGCTCAGCCGCCATGCGCTGGCCCATCCGGTGCGCCTGGTGCCCGTCCGCGAGGACGGGGCGCTGACCGTGGTGGGCCCGGTGCTGGAGCCCGGGGCGCGGGCCTGCCTGGTGTGCACCGAGTACCAGCGGCTCGCCACTGCCGGGGGACGCGTGCCGTGGCGGAGCCCCCGGCTCCGGCTGGGAGGCACCGGGACGCCGGCGCTGGCGGAGGGGGCCGTGCTGCTCGCCGCCGGGCTGCTCGGCGAGCCGGTCCCGCCCGCCGGGGACGGCGGTGCGCCGTCCGCGACCGTGTACGTCGTCCAGGGGGGCCGGGCCACTTGGTCCACGCACCGCGTCCGGCCCGTCGGCGGCTGCCCGGTCTGCCGGCCGCTGCCGGAGGACTCGCCCGCCGCGGCGGAGCTGCCCGCCGTCCCGCGCCCGCTGCCGGACCCGGCGGAGCTGCGCGGCCCCAACGACCGTACGAGTGCGGAGGTGTTGCGGGCGGAGCTGTACGACGAGCGGTTCGGCCCGGTGCGCCGCCTCTTCCGTACGGAGGACTCGGCCTTCGGCCTGACGACCGCCTGGGTCACCGACGGCCGGCTGCTCGACGACGGCGGGTACGGCCGCGCCGCGGACTTCCGATCCGGCGAGCGCGTGGCGCTGTTCGAGAGCGTGGAGCGGCTGGCCGGCATGCGCCCGACGGGCCGGCGCACCGTGCTGCGGGCGTCCTTCGCGGAGCTGGGCCCGGACGCGGCGGTGGACCCGGTCCGGCTGGGCCTGCCCGACCCGGCGTACCACGGCCACCCGGCCTCCCGGACGGTGCCGTACCGGCCGGACCTGGTGCTGGACTGGGTGTACGGCTGGTCACTGGCGGAGGGGCGGGCCCGCGCCGTCCCCGAGCACGTCGCGTACTGGGACCTGCCGGACCCGCCGGACGGTGCGCCGCCCGGGACGCGGGTGGTGTACGAGTCCTCGAACGGCTGCGGGCTGGGGAACAGTCCGCAGGAGGCGGCCCTGTACGGGCTGTTCGAGGTGGCCGAGCGGGACGCCTTCCTGATGGCCTGGTACGCGCGCACCCCCCTGCCCGGGGTGGCCCTGCCCGCCGGCGATCCGCTGGTGGCGGCGCTGGCGGCGCGGGCGGAGCTGCTCGGCTACCGGCTGCGCCTGCTGGACGCCACGAACGACCTCGGTGTGCCCACCGTGGTGGCCGTGTGCCGCTACGAGGGCAACCATCCGGAGGCGCCCCGGGTGTTCCTCGCGGCGGGTGCGCACCACGATCCGCGGGTCGCGATCCGATCGGCGGTGGCGGAGGCCGTCACGAACGTCCAGGACGCCGCGCAGCGTCCGGCCGGTCGGGGCGGGGCGCGCGATCCGGAGCGGCTGCGGCCGATGCTGGACCGGCCCGAGCTGGTGGTCGGTCTCGACGACCACGTGGGCGTGAACGCGCTGCCGGAGGCGCAGCCGCGGCTGGAGTTCCTGTTCGCCGACACCGGGGCGGCCCCCTGGCAGGAGCGGTGGCCGGGCGCGCCCGAGCCCGTGGCGGATCTGACGGTGCTGCTGTCGGAGACGGCTGCCCGGCTGGCCGGGGAGGGGCTGGAGGTCGTGGTGGTGGGGCAGGACGAGCCCGGCGTCCGGGACCGGCTGGGGCTGCACTGCGCGAAGGTGGTCGTGCCGGGCGCCCTCCCGATGACGTTCGGCCACGTCAACCGCCGCACCCTCGGCCTGCCCCGGCTGCTGGAGGTGCCGTACCGGCTGGGCCGCACCGCGCGCCCGCTGCGGCACGAGGAACTGCCCCTGTACCCGCACCCCTTCCCGTGAGGTTCCGATGACCCCTCAGGCGTACCCTCCCCCGGCCCGTGCCGCTGCCCCGTCCTCGGCGGCGGGCGGCTGGCAGAGCCTGCACCTGGCGCTGCACACCGGCGTCGCGGACACCGACGCGTTCGTCGCCGGCGCCCTCGCCCCGCTGATGGACGCCCGGTACGGGCCGGAGTCGGGAGGTGCCTGGTTCTTCATCCGGTACGGCGAAGGGGGGCCGCACCTGCGGATCCGGTTCCGCGGGCCGGCGTCCGGCCCCGGCGACGCGGCCGGGCTCGCGGCGGAGCTGGGCGGCCTCGCCGCCGGTACGGCCCCGGTCGCCGGGCCGTGGCCGGTCCGCCACGGCGAGGTGCGGGCGGTGCCGTACGAGCCGGAGACCGAGCGGTACGGGGGCCGGGCGGCGCTCCCGGTCGCCGAGGAGGTGTTCGTGCACGCGACGCGTGCCGCCGTGGCCGCGCTGCGCGCGCTGCCCGCGCGGGCGGACCGGCTGGGGCAGGCGCTGGACCTCGCGCACGCCACCGCCGCGGCCCTCGGCCTGGACGAGTTGGCGGCCGCGGGCTGGCTGCGGCGGCACGCCGCGTCCTGGCGCTGGGTCGCCGAGGTCCGGCCGCTGCCGGGGGCCGCCGTCCACAGCCGCGTGAACTCTGTGTTCGCCGCGCAGCGGGAGGGTTTGGCACGGCGGGCGCGAGCTGTGCGCGCCGGGGTCGCGGAGGGCGGCGGGGCGGCGCCGTGGCTCGCCGAGTGGGTGCGGCAGGTCCGCGCGGCCGACGCCGTGCTGCGGGCGGTGCTGCCCGCGGGCGGGCCGGGTGCCCCGGGGCGGGCGGATCGGCGGTTGTGGGTGTGGGCGTCGCAACTCCACATGCTGTTCAACCGGTTGGGGGTGGCCCCGGACGAGGAGCGGGCCGTGTGCCGGCTGGCGGGCCGGGCCCTGCTGGAGCCCGCGGACGGCGAAAGGCCGGCGGACGGCGACGGGCCGGCGGACGGCGGGTTCTTCGCGGCGGGTGTGCGCGCCGCCGACTACCGGTACCTGGAGCAGAGCAAGTTCCAGATCGGGCGCGCGCAGGACACGGCCGTCCGGGACGTCCCGCGGCCGCCCGCGGCTCCGGTCGCCCGCCGCGTCGAGGGGGAGGTCCCGCTGCCCGCCGCGCCCCTGCCGCAAGTGTCGCTCGGCGAGGCGCTGCACGGGCGGCGCTCGGCGCGCGGCGCGCTAACGGGTCCGCTCGGCGCGGCCGAGCTCGGGGGGGTGCTGTGGCACGCGCACGCCCCGAGTCACGAGTCCCGGCGGGTCCTGTCCGACGGGACGGAGCGGAAGCTCCGGCACCGCCCGTATCCGAGCGCGGGCGCCCTGTACAGCGTGCGGGTGCGGCTGCTGGCGCTGGGCGTGGACGGGCTGCCCTCGGGCACCTACCACTGCGCGCCGGAGCGCCGGTCGCTGGTGCGCCTCGGGCCGGCGCCGGAGGTGGAGGCGCTCAAGGCGCTGTCCTCGTACCTGGCGCGCCCGGAGGGCGACCCGGACGCCGTGGGGATCGACGCGGCGCCGGCCGTCCTCGCCGTCCACCTCGACCTGGGGCTGCTGCGCGGCCGGTACGGGCTGCGGGCGCTGCGGCTGGGCCTGCTGGAGGCCGGGCACCTGGCCCAGGTGCTCCAGCTGGCGGCGGGCGCGTTCGGGCTGGCGACGATCCCGCTCGGCGGCCTCCAGGACGACCTGGCGCACGAACTGCTCGGCCTGGACGACCTGGACGAGCCGGTCCAGTACCTGCTGCCGCTGGGCCGCCTGGAGGGATGACCGGGCGGCGGCCGGGCGGCGGTCAGGCCGCGGGCCGCCAGTAGCCGAGGCTGTTGACGCGCTGCTTGGGCAGACCGAGTTCCTTGCGCAGGTACGCGGTGAGGGTGCGGGTGGTCGCCGTGTCGCAGGCCAGCCAGACGTACGCGGTCTGCGGGTCGGGGGCCAGCTCGGGGAGTTCGGCGCGGACCCGCTCGACGAGGGCGGCGCCGTCGCCGGAGCGGGGGATGCGGCGGATGTCGTGCCGGTCGGCGTCGAGCCGGACGGGCAGGTCGGCGTCGTCCTCGTGCTGGGTCTCGAACCAGATGGTGGCCGGGGTCTGCGGGTGGGCGTCGAGCAGGGAGTTGACGGCCGGCAGGGAGGCCGGGTCGCCTATCACGAGCAGCCGCTCCGGGGCCGGTGCGGGCGCGCTGAAGCCGGTGCCCTGCACGGTGGCGTCGATGGTGGCGCCGGGCTCCGCGGTGCGCGCCCAGTCGCTGGCCACGCCGTCGTGGAGGGCGAACTCCAGGGAGAAGGTGCCGGCGGCCGGGTCGGGGTCGACGAGGGTGTAGGCGCGCTGGTGGGGCTTGCCGTTGTCGGTGAACCACAGGCGGACCCACATGGTGGGGTGCAGGGATTCGCCGGCGGCGGCGAGCAGTCCGCCGTCGGTGAAGGAGAGGCGCCGGTAGTGCGGGGTGACCTGTTCGGCCCCGGTGACCGTGAAGGTGAAGTCCTTGCCGCGCAGCAGCTTGAGGACCACGCCCTCCCAACCCTTGGCAACCGCCATGTCCGTCCCTTCCCCTGACGCCGTATAGTCAGGCGAGCCTAACCTAATAATTTCGGGGAGTGGTACGGACCGTCGCGCGCCCCCCCGGCGCCCCGCGGGTCCGGCCGCTGCCGCCGCCGGCCCCGTACGGCCGGCCGGCCCCGGCCTCCGCGGCCGGGCGCCCCGCACCGGCCCGCCACCGGCCGGATGTCACGAAGGAACGGAAGAACCGCCATGAGACCCGAGTCCACCGCCCTCGCCTCCCCGCGCGCGGACGTCCACACCGAGACCGTCCCCGGCTTCGGCACCGTCCGCTTCACCCCCGTCGACCCGGCGGCGGACTCCGCTGTGCTCCACGCGTGGGTCGCCGAGGAGCGCGCCCGGTTCTGGGGCATGAACGGCGCGAGCCGGGAACTGGTCCAGGAGATCTACGAGGACGTGGACCGCCGGGACACCCACCACGCGTACATGGTGCGGCTCGACGACGAGCCGGTGGCACTGTTCCAGACGTACCAGCCTGCCGAGGACCGCGTCAGCGAGTGCTACGAGGTGCGGGAGGGCGACATCGGCGTCCACCTGATGCTGGCCCCCGCGAACGGGCGGCCCCGGTCCGGCTTCAGCCGCACGCTGATCGGCGCGCTGATCCGCTTCACCTTCCGCGACCCGGCCGTCCGGCGCGCCGTCGGCGAGCCCGACGCCCGCAACGAGAAGGCGGTCGCGCTGCTGGGCCGCCTCGGCTTCGTCCCGCAAGGGGAGATCACTCTGCCGGAAATCGATCTGCCGGAGGTATACCTCCCGGAGAAGCGGGCCGTGCTCGCCTTCCTCGACCGCCCGGCCGTGCTGCCGCCCGCCGACGGGAGCACCCCGACCCCCTAGGAACCCGTATGCCCACAGCGCACCCGAACGCCGCGCGGCCGCGGCCCGTGTACTCCCGCACCGTCGACGGCTTCGGCCGCGCCGCCCTGCGGCCCGTCGACCCGGCGGCCGACGCCGGGCTGGTCCACCGCTGGGTGAGCGAGGAGCGAGCCCGGTTCTGGGGGATGGGCGGCGCGGACCGCGGCCTGGTCCGCGACATCTACGAGGACCTCGACCGCCGGGACACCCACCACGCGTTCCTGGCCCTCCTGGACGGCGTGCCGGCCGCGCTGTTCCAGTCGTACGACTGCGCGGCCGACCGGGTGTCCGCGTGCTACCCGGTCCGGCCGGGCGACGTTGGCGTGCACCTGCTCATCGGGCCGCCGTCGGGCCCGCCGCGGCCGGGCCACACGGCGGCCCTGCTGGGCACGTTCCTGTCCTACCTGTGGGCGCTGCCGGGCACCCGCCGGCTCGTCGCCGACCCGGACCCCGCCAACCGCAAGGCGGTGGCGAGGCTGGAGCGCGCCGGCTTCGTGCGCGGCCCGGAGGTCGACCTCCCCGAAATCGACCTGCCGGAGGTCCGCATCCCCGCCAAGCGCGCCCGCCTCCTCTTCCTGGACGCCCCGCCGCCGTCCTGACCTCAGGGGGCGATGGGCAGCTGCCGCTTGTGCTCGGTGGCCCGGTAGCGGCGGGCGATGATGTCGAACGCCCGCTCGTCGACCGGCTTGCCCTCCAGGAAGTCGTCGATGTCGTCGTAGGTGACGCCCAGCGCGTCCTCGTCCGCCTTGCCCGGGTCGAGGGTCTCCAGATCGGCGGTCGGCACCTTCCACACCAGCTGGGCCGGGGCGCCCAGCGCGTCCGCCACGGCGCGGACGCGGCGCTTGGTCAGTCCGGTGAGCGGCACGAGGTCGGCGGCGCCGTCGCCGAACTTGGTGAAGAACCCGGAGACCGCCTCGGCGGCGTGGTCGGTGCCGACGACGAGGCCGGCGTGCGCGCCCGCGACGGCGTACTGGGCGATCATGCGCTGGCGGGCCTTGATGTTGCCCTGGACGAAGTCCTGGTGGTGGGCGTCGCGGAAGACGACGCCCGCGGCGAGGGCGGCGGCGAGCGCCGCGTCGCTGGCGGGCTTGACGTCCACGGTCAGCACGTGGTCGGGGCGGATGAACGACAGCGCCAGCTGGGCGTCCTTCTCGTCGGCCTGGACGCCGTACGGCAGGCGCATCGCGTAGAAGGCCGCCTCGTGGCCGGCGGTGCGGACGCGCTCCACCGCGAGCTGGCACAGCCGGCCCGCGGTGGTGGAGTCCACGCCTCCGCTGATGCCGAGGACGAGGGAGCGCAGGCCGCTCGCGGTGAGCTGCCCGGCGAGGAAGGCCACGCGGCGCTCGATCTCGCGCTCCGCGTCGAAGGAGCCGGTGACCTGGAGGTCCCGTGCGATCTCCTGCTGCAGGGCGGTGGACGCCGGCTCGCTCACGGCTGCTCCTCGGGGTCGTGCGCGTGGGTACGCGGGGCGGTTCGGTGTTTCGGGACCGACCCTAGCCGAAGCCTTCTCCGCCGGTACGCGCCCTCCCGTGCGGGGCCGGGCTACGGGGAGAGTTCGAGGTAGGCCGGCCGGCCCTGGTCGCGGGCGGCCAGCGCCGCCTGCCACACCGGCAGCACGGCCGGCGGGACCATGTCCGCGGTGACGTCCTCGGGCCGGCAGAAGCGGATCTCGCCGATCTCCGAGTCCTGGAGCGTGATCCGCTGCTGCTGCCCGGGGGTCAGCTGCGGGCCCTCGAAGACGTGGAAGACGTGCGTGCCCTCCGGCCGGGCCAGCCACGCGGTCACCAGCAGGCCGCCGACCTCCAGGTCCAGGCCGAGCTCCTCGCGCAGCTCGCGGCGCAGCGCGGCCGTGGGGAGTTCCCCCTCGTCGAGGTGGCCGCCCGGCAGGTTCCACCGGTCCTTGTACACCGGGTTGACGACGAGCACCCGGCCGTTCCCGTCCGTGACGACGGCGGCGGCCGATGCGGTGGCCCTGGTGCGGCGCGCGGGCGGGTCGTCGGTCATGCGGTGGCTCCTCTGACGGCTGGACGGGCCCCGCCCCGCTTCCGGCCGGCCGGGCCGGCACCCACCGTAACAGCGCTGCCGCGGGCGGGTTCCGCGGGCCGGGGCGACGACGGCCACCCGGTCGGCGGCGGGCGGGCCGGGCCCGTCGACAGGGCGTCGCCGTCCGGTCACACTGGGGCACGGAGGTGGCACATGACGGAACGCGAACGGCTCGACGGCATGCGGCCCGCCGTCCGGGAGACGTACGGCCCCGCGGACCTCAGCGCGGTGCCCGTCTTCGCCGGCGGCTTCATCAACTTCGGCTACTGGCAGCCCGGCGACCTGGGCCGGCCCCTGACGGTCGCCGACCGGATCCGCAGCCAGCAGGACCTGTACCGGCACGTGCTGGACACCGTCGGCCCGGTCGAGGGCGGTGAGGTGCTGGAGGTGGGCTGCGGCCTCGGCGTGGGCTGCGCGCTGGCCCTGGAGGAGTACGGGCCGGCGCGGATCACCGGCATGGACATCCACCCGCAGCAGTTGGAGCGGGCCCGCCGGGCCAACACCGGCCTCCTGGCGGCGACCGGGCCGGACAGGTTCCGGCTGGTCCGCGGGGCGGCCGAGCGGATGCCGTTCGGGGAGGGCGAGTTCGACCGCGTCTACAGCGTGGAGGCCGCCCAGCACTTCGACGACCTGGAGGCGTTCGCGGCGGAGGCGGCCAGGGTGCTGCGGCCGGGCGGGCGGCTCGCCGTCGCCAGCTTCTTCGCCGCCGACCCGGCCGCCCCGGAGCCGCTGGCCTCGCTGCTGACGACCTTCGCCGACGGACTGGACATCGCCCGGCAGCCCGCGGACCTGACGGGCGCCTTGACCCGGGCCGGGCTGGCCGGCGCGCGGGCCGATTCCATCGGTCCGGCCGTGTGGCCCGGCTGGGACCACTGGCTGTCCGCCCAGTGGGAGCCGGGCACCTGGCCGCGGAACTTCCTGCACGCCTGGCAGCGGGGGCTGCTCGACTACTACGTCGTCACCGCCGAGCGCCCCCGCGCCTGACCGTCACGGCCTGGGCAGCTCGCGCGTCAGCTTCGACTGCCACGGGCACCAGGTGGAACGCGGCAGGAGCGCCCCGCCCACCTCGTCCAGGTGCTCGTCGACGTAGGCGATGCCCGCGTCGCAGACCTCCATCGCCATGCCGAAGAACTGCACCGAGTTCGGATCGAGATGGTAGGTCCACGGCTTGTTGTACGAGGCGGGCGTCTTGACGACGGTGCCCATGACACCGCGGTGCTCGGTGTCGACGCCGCTGAGGATGTTCCGGGCCTGGCGGATCTTGGCCGGGTCGGTGAGCTTGAAGACGAACGTGTCCGTGCCGTCGGTGAACTCGAAGTAGGTGGCGCGCGCCGCCGCGGACACCGTGTCGCCTTCGGCGGGCTGCGCGGCCTGGGCGGGCTGGCCCAGTGCCAGGGCGAGCATCGAGACGGCCGCGACACTGCCGGCGCGGGTGAGGATTCGTCGCATGACCGGTACCTCCGTACCTGGTGGGTGGTGTGGGGCCTTTCGGCCTGTCGAAACCGCAACGTAACCAACTCACCAGCCTCAATGGCCACTTGTGCCGCGAAACTGCCCCAAAGGACACCAAGTACGGCCACCCCCCTGCCCGGAGGGCCACGCTCCGCCGTTCCGGCGGCCCCGACGCCCGTATCCTCGCTCCCCGACCCACCGCACCGCCGCACACCCGGTGCGGTCCCGACACCCTGGAGCCGCCGATGTCAGCCCGCGCTTACGGATACCCGGTGCTTCCGGGGGCGGCCCTGGACACACCCGGCGTCGAGGACGTCCTGCGCCGGCGCGAGCGCGGCCTGCGCTGGGGCGCCTGGGCCGCGGCCGCCGAAGCCGGCCTCCTCGCCGCGGTGCTCGCGGCCGCCGGCCCCGGCTCCGCAGCGGCCGCCGGCGCGGCCGCCGTCCTCGTGCCGGCCCTCGCCGTGACGGTGGGGCTCGCGCTCCTGTGGCGCCGGGCGCGGCGCAGGGAGCGGCTCGTCATGGCCTGCTACGGCTGGCAGGTGTGGCCGTGCGCCGCACAGCAGGTGCGGGTCGTCGCCGCCGAGGGGCGGCGGGCCGGAGGCCGCCGCTGGGGCACGGACGGCCGCGTGGTCCTGCTGCGCCCGGACGGCCAGAGCCACTGCTCCTTCCCGCCACCGGGGGAAGGCTGGGACGGGCCGGCGGTGCCGCAGCCGGCCGACCCGCCGCAGGAGGTGTGGTTCGCGGGCGACACCCGGTTCGGCGGCATGCTCGCACTGCCCGGCGGGCTGCCGTTCCGGTACGTGACGCGCTCCCGGCCGGGCGGCGCCCGCGGCTCCGCCGAGGAGGACGCGACCGCCCGGCGCACCGGCCTGATGCCCCGCGGGTGGCGGCCCCGCCGCTGATGCGGGTGGTAGCGCAGGGGGCCAGCGGGGTAGGTCTGCTGTGGCCTGCGGGTGGTCCGCGGGCCGCGGGCCGCGGTCGGCCCGGCACGGCACGGGGGAAGGGAAGCGGCGTGGGAAGCGGAGCGCGTGCAGGAGACGACCCGGCGGGCGGGGCAGATACGACGGGTGCCGGGCGGCCCGTATCGGCGGCCGAGTTGTTCGACGGGCTGGGGATCGCGTACGAGGAGGCGTTCGGCAGGCTGCCCGCCCAGTCGGACGCCGTCGACTGGCTGGCCGCCCGGCTGGCGCCCGGCGCCCGCGTGCTGGACGTCGGCAGCGGCACGGGCCGCCCGGTCGCCGAGCGGCTCGCCGACGCCGGGTTCGAGGTGACCGGCATCGACGTGTCCCGCGTCATGGTCGAGCTGGCCCGCAGCCAGGTCCCCAAGGCCCTCTTCGAACAGTGCGACGTGCGCGACTTCACCCCCGACGGCGGCTTCGACGCCGTCTGCTCCTTCTTCCCGCTGCTGATGATGAGCCGGTCGGAGGCATCCGCCGCGTTGCGGCGGATGGCGGGCTGGCTGGTGCCGGGCGGCTACCTGGTGTCGGCCACCGTGCCGGCCGACGTGGAGGACGCCGAAGTCGAGTGGATGGGGCGGCGGGTGCGGGTGTCGAGCTACTCGACCGACGCCTACCTGCGCCTCCTGCGCGAGGACTGCGGCCTGGAGGTACTGCACCACTCCGTCTCCCTGTTCCTCCCCGACGGCGACCTCGCGACACCGGAAGAACACCTGTTCTGCTACGCCCGACGCCCGGGCGGGGCATAGGGAGCGCACCGGGGGCGGGCCGGTGGGGAGCCTCGGACGGGGGGTGGGGCGGGAGCCGCGGGGGCGGGGTCGGCCGGAGACGGCAGGGGAGGTGGGCGTGGGGTGTGCGGCAGCCGGTGACTCGGTGTCGGTTACGTGCTGGGGGTGTCCCGGCAGCCGATTGTCCTTCCGGGGCGGGTCGTCCTGTAAAGGGCGCGCCCGTTGGGCGCGTCGCTGCGCGATGGCCCTTGCGGGCCACCCTTGACAGGACGACC
>NZ_JBVIGV010000006.1:412816-413636 GCF_055570615.1 Streptomyces sp. NPDC031121 | reverse complement strand
ACGCCCGGTTACATTCCGAACCCGGAAGCTAAGCCTTTCAGCGCCGATGGTACTGCAGGGGGGACCCTGTGGGAGAGTAGGACGCCGCCGAACAATCTTTCAAAGGGCCCGTGGTCCAGCGTTCAACGCTGGACCACGGGCCCTTTTTGTTTTTCTGTTCAATACGTCGAAGCGCGGCCGGGGGTAGGTTGCGCGAGAATGACTAGCGGTACCCCGAAGACAGGAGTCACACCCATGTCCAACTCTCCCGACGATCGTCCGGAGCGCGAGCCTCGTCGCAACGACGGCGGTGACAGGGGCGGCTACCGCGGGGGCCGTGACGACCGTGGCGGTGACCGGGGCGGCTTCCGCCGCGACGACCGCGGCGGCCGCTCCCACGGCGGTGACCGCGGTGGCTTCCGCCGTGACGACCGCGGCGGGGACCGTCCGTCCTTCCGCCGCGATGACCGCGGTGGTGACCGTCCCTCCTACGGCCGGCGCGACGACGACCGCGGCGGGTTCCGCCGGGACGACCGCGGAGACCGCCCGTCGTACCCCCGCCGCGACGACCGCGGCGGCGACCGCCCCTCCTACGGGCGCCGCGACGACCGTCCCTCCTTCCGCCGTGACGACCGCGGCGAGCGTCCCTCCTACCCGCGCCGGGACGACGACCGCGGCGGGTTCCGTCGCGACGACCGCGGCGACCGCCCGTCGTACCCGCGCCGTGACGACCGCGGTGGCGACCGCCCGCCCTTCCGCCGCGACGACCGGGGCGACCGTCCGTCGTACCCGCGCCGTGAGGACGACCGTCCGTCGTTCCGCCGGGACGACGACCGCGGCG
>NZ_JBVIGV010000006.1:306442-412722 GCF_055570615.1 Streptomyces sp. NPDC031121 | reverse complement strand
CGGGCGGGTTCCGTCGCGACGACCGCGGCGACCGCCCCTCCTACCCCCGTCGTGACGACCGCGGTTCCGACCGCCCGTCCTTCCGCCGCGACGACCGCAGCGAGCGCCCCTCGTACCCGCGTCGCGACGACCGCCCGTCCTACCCGCGCCGTGACGACCGCGGTGGCGACCGCCCGCCGTTCCGCCGCGACGACCGGGGCGACCGTCCGTCGTACCCGCGCCGTGAGGACGACCGTCCGTCGTTCCGCCGGGACGACGACCGCGGCGGGTTCCGTCGCGACGACCGCGGCGACCGCCCCTCCTACCCCCGTCGTGACGACCGCGGTTCCGACCGCCCGTCCTTCCGCCGCGACGACCGCGGCGACCGCCCGTCGTACCCGCGTCGCGACGACCGCCCGTCCTACCCGCGCCGTGACGACCGCGGTGGCGACCGCCCGCCCTTCCGTCGCGACGACCGCGGCGAGCGGCCCTCGTACCCGCGTCGCGACGACCGGCCCTCGTACGGCCGGCGTGACGACCGCGGCGGCGACCGCCCGCCCTTCCGCCGCGACGACCGGGGCGACCGGGGCGACCGGCCCTCGTTCCGCCGGGACGACGACCGAGGCGGACGCCCCTCCTACGGGCGCCGTGACGACCGGGGCGGCGACCGCGGAGGCTACCGCGGGCGCGACGACCGCGGCGGCCACCGCGGCGGCGACCGGGACTTCCGGGCCGACCGCGACCGCGAGCCCGTCAAGCGGCTCCCCATCGACGACGACGTGACCGGCATGGAGATCGACGCCGACGTCCGCCAGGAACTCCTGAGCCTGCCCAAGGGCCTCGCCGAGGAGGTCTCCCGGAACCTCGTCATGGTCGCCCGCCTGATCGACGAGGACCCCGAGCAGGCGTACGCCTACTCGCGTATCGCCCTTCGCCTGGCCTCCCGCGTCGCCGCCGTCCGCGAGGCCGCCGGCTTCGCCGCGTACGCCACGCAGAAGTACAGCGAGGCCCTCGCCGAGTTCCGCGCCGCGAAGCGCATGACCGGCTCCGTCGAACTGTGGCCCGTCATGGCCGACTGCGAGCGCGGCCTCGGCCGCCCCGAGCGCGCCCTGGCCATGGCCGGCGAGCCCGAGGTGCAGAAGCTCGACAAGGCCGGCCAGGTCGAGATGCGGCTCGTCGCCGCCGGCGCCCGCCGCGACATGGGCCAGCTCGACGCCGCCATCGTCACCCTCCAGAGCCCCGAACTCGCCTCCCACTCCGTCCAGCCGTGGACCGCGCGCCTGCGCTACGCGTACGCCGACGCACTCCTCGCCGCCGGCCGCGAGGACGAGGCCCGCGAATGGTTCGCCAAGACGATCGAGGCCGACAAGGACGGCGCCACCGACGCCTCCGACCGCCTCGCCGAACTCGACGGCGTCGAATTCGTCGACGCCCTCGACGCGTCGCACGACGAGGACGAGGACGGCGACGACGACCAGGACGCGGCCGAAGTGGCCGCCGCCGAACGCGCCGCCGACCAGACCGAGTACTACGACGAGGACGACGACGAGTACGAGCCGCTCGACGCCCCGGAGGCCGACGCCGACGCCGGCCCGGCCGACGAAGCGGACCGTCCCGGCGACAGCGCCTGAGCGCGGAACCGACGCAAGGAGGGCGGCACCCCGACCGGGGTGCCGCCCTCCGGCGTCGTCCGGCGGCCCTCAGCCCAGGCTGCGCAGGACCAGGCCCGTCGCCGGCTTCGGACCGAACGACGTCGACTTGCGGGGCATCATCACACCCTGCCGGGCCAGCCCCCGCACGACATCCTCCCGCACCGGATGCATCAGCACCGCCGTCCCGCCGTGCCGCTCCGCCATCTCCACCGTGGCCGCCGCGTCATGGATGTACGTGATCTGGTCGGGGCTGTCCGGGATCTGCCACAGGCCGTCCAGAAGCGTCGCGTGCAGCACCGTCGCATCCAGCCGCCGCCACGCCTCCGGCCGGTCCCGGCGGACCGTCCGCTCCAGGAGATCCGGATCCGGGTCCGTCACCAGGTGGAACGAGCCGTCCCCGGCGACGAGGAAGGCGTTGCCGCGCTCCGCGGCATCCGCCAGCGCCTCCAAGGCCAGCGGCAGCGGGCCCTCCACCGGGCGCACCCGGAACGAGCCCCCCACCGCGGCCAGCGCGTCCGCCGGAGCCAGCCGGCGCAGCATCCGGTGGATCGCCCGCACCTCCAGCGGATAGCGCACCGTGTCCACCAGCAGCACCAGCCCGAAATCCCAGTCCGTCGGCGACGGGTGCTCCTCCCGGAGGCGCAGATACGTCGCCCACCGGTGGTGCCCGTCCGCGATCAGGGCCTGCCGGCGGCCCAGGTCCGCGGCGACGGCCTCCTGGTCGGCGGGATCCGTGACCGCCCACAGGCGGTGCCGGACCCCGTCCTCCGTGGTCGTCGCCAGCAGCGGCGCCCCCAGCGCCGTCCGCTCCACGACCTCCGCCGCACCGCCGCCCGCGTCCCCGCCTCGGTACGTCAGCAGCAGCGGCTCCAGGTTCGCCGAGGTGGCGCGCATCAGCCCGGCCCGGTCCGTCACCACGTGCGGCATGACGTCCTCGTGCGGCAGGACCACGCCCGCGTCCGCCCCCGACAGGGCCAGCGCACCGATGAGGCCGCGCTGCACCATCGGCCCCCTGCGCTGCTCGTACACGTACAGGGCCGGCTCCGGGTCCGCGCTCAGCACGCCCTTCTCCCGCCAGTCCCGCAGCGTGCGCGCCGCCTGCTCATTGCGCGCCGCCGGAGTGTCGGCCTGAGGCAGGATCAGCCGGACGATGTTGTGCGGATCGGCCGACTCCAGGTAGTCGACGCCGTCGGGGCGCACCACCACGTCGTACGGGGGAGAAGTGACCGCGGCCAGGCTGCCGACGCGTTCCGGGACGTAGCGCAGTCCGTGGAAGGGGAGCAGGCGCAGCCCGGCGGGCACGGTGGCAGAAGTGGTCATTGGTGCATGGTAAGGGGCGTCTCGGCATGCGGGATGATCGTGTGGAAAAGATCTCGGAGCACATGCGGCAGGATTCGGTCGGAGACGATCGGGCCGGGCGGACAAAGGGAGCGGACAGGATGACGCGGCGGAGCAGGACCATGCCGGCGGGCAGCGAGCGCAGCCTCCACGAGGCGTACGACACGGCCCTGCTCGACCTCGACGGCGTGGTCTACGCGGGCGGTGAGGCCATCGCGTACGCGGTGGAGTCGCTGGCCGCGGCCCGCGACGGCGGCATGCACCTGGCGTACGTCACGAACAACGCGCTGCGAACTCCGGACGCGGTCGCCGCGCAGCTGAGCGAGCTGGGCATCCCGGCCGGCGCCGACGACGTGATCACCTCGGCGCAGGCGGTGGCCCGGCTGGTCTCGGAGCAGGTGGAGCCGGGGGCGAAGGTACTGGTGATCGGCGGGGAGGGGCTGCGGGTCGCGCTGACCGAACGCGGGCTGGTGCCCGTCGACTCCGCCGACGAGGAGGGGCTCGCCGCGGTCGTCCAGGGCTACGGGGGGCCCGAACTGCCGTGGGGGCGCTTCGCGGAGGCCTCGTTCGCGATCAGGCGCGGCGTGCCGTGGTTCGCGTCCAACACGGACCTGACGATCCCGCAGGCGCGGGGCATCGGGCCGGGCAACGGGGCGGCGGTCGAGGTCGTGCGGATCGCCACCGGCGCCGAACCGCAGGTGGCCGGCAAGCCGCTGCCGCCGATGCACCGCGAGACGGTCCTGCGGACCGGGGCGCGGCGGCCGCTGGTCGTCGGTGACCGGCTGGACACCGACATCGAGGGGGCGTTCAACGGGGACGTCGACTCGCTGCTCGTCCTCACCGGCATCGCCGACGGCGCGCAGCTGCTGCGGGCCGAGCCGCGCCACCGGCCCACGTACGTCGACCGCGACCTGCGCGGGCTGCTGACCGGGCAGCCCCGGGTGGAGGCGGCCGGGGACGGCTTCCGGTGCGGCGGCTGGACGGCGGCAGCCGCGGACGGCGCCCTGCGCCTCGACGGCGCGGGCGACCCCGTCGACGGGCTGCGGGCGCTGTGCGCGGCAGCCTGGACGGAGGCTGGAGACGGCTCCTGCACGCTCGACGCGGCCGCGGCGCTGGGCCGGACCGGGCTGTGACAGGCGGCGGGCCGCCGGGCGCGGGAGCGCAGGTCGGAGGGCATCCGATGGCCGAAAATCGCGGAGGCTAGGCTAACCTAACCGCGTGTTGGTCGAGAGTCCTCCCGAACAGAGCGCGGCGCCCGGCGCCGCAGCCATCCGCAAGCGGCACGCCGCGCGCGCCGCCGGCCTGCTGGCCGCCCTGGCGGTGCTGGCGCTCGTCCTCGTGGCGAGCATCGCCGTCGGCGCCAAGCAGATGCCCCTCGACGAGGTGTGGCACGGGCTCTTCCACTACTCGGGGACCACGTCCGACGTGGTCGTCCGGGACCTGCGCGTACCGCGGACCATCCTCGGGCTGATGGTCGGCCTCGGCCTCGGCCTCTCCGGGGCCGTCATGCAGGCGCTCACCCGCAACCCGCTGGCCGAGCCCGGCATCCTCGGCGTCAACGCGGGCGCCGCGGCCGCCGTGGTGTCCGCCATCAGCTTCCTCGGGGCCTCGACCCTCACCGAGTACGTGTGGTTCGCGCTCCTCGGCGCCGCCGCCGTCTCCGTCGTCGTGTACGTGCTCGGCGGCAGCCGCAGCGCGACGCCGGTCCGGCTGGCGCTCGCCGGCACGGCGGCCAGCGCCGCCCTGGTCGGCTACATCAACGCCGTGCAGCTGATGGACAGCAAGGCGCTCGACAAGCTCCGCTTCTGGACGGTCGGTTCGCTGGCCTCCGCCAACATGGACACCGTCCGGCAGGTGGCGCCCTTCCTGCTGGCCGGGGCGGTGCTCGCGGCGGCGCTCGGCCGACCGCTGAACGCCATGTCCATGGGCGACGACACGGCGCGCGCGCTCGGCGCGAACCTCACCCGGACCCGAGTCGGGGCCATGGTCGCCATCACCCTGCTGTGCGGGGCGGCGACGGCGGCCTGCGGGCCGATCGTCTTCATCGGGCTGATGATCCCGCACCTCGCGCGCCTGATCACCGGGCCCGACATGCGGTGGGTGCTCGCCTACTCGGCGGTCCTGTCGCCGGTGCTGCTGCTCGGCGCGGACGTCGTCGGCCGGATCGTCACCCGGCCCGCGGAACTCCAGGTGGGCGTCGTGACCGCGCTCATCGGAGGCCCCGTCTTCATCTACCTCGTCCGGCGCAAGAGGATGGCCCAGCTGTGACCGTCGAACTCCCCACCGGCCGGACCCGGTCCCGGTCCCGGACCGTGCGCGCACCCGGCGGGCTGTCCCTGCGGGCCGAGCCGCGGGCCCTGCTGACGGGGCTGCTCCTCGCCGCCGCCGCGGCGGCCCTGTCGGTCGTGCTGATCGGCACCGGCGACTTCGAGATCGCCCCCGCGGACGTCGTACAGACCCTCCTCGGCAACGGCACCCCCGCGCAGGACTTCATCGTCAACGACCTGCGGCTGCCGCGGGTCCTGGTCGCCCTCCTCGTGGGCGCCGCGCTCGGCATGGCCGGCGCCGTCTTCCAGTCCGTCTCCCGCAACCCGCTCGGCTCCCCGGACCTGCTCGGCTTCGGATACGGCTCCGTCGTCGGCGCGCTCCTCGTGATCGTGCTGTTCAAGGGCGGTGCGACGGCCGTGGCCGGCGGCGCCCTCGCGGGCGGCCTGGCCACCGGCGTCGTGATCTACCTGCTGTCCTACAAGCAGGGCGTGCACGGCTACCGTCTCGTGCTGGTCGGCATCGGCTCCTCCGCGATGCTCATCGCGGTCATCCAGTGGTTGCTGACCAAGGCCCAGTTCATCGAGGCGACCCGCGCGATGGTCTGGCTGACCGGCTCGCTCGCCGGCCGCGACTGGAGCCAGGTGTGGCCGCTGCTGGCCACCTGCGCCGTGCTGTTCCCGCTCGTCCTCTCCCAGGGGCGGGCGCTGCGGATCGCGGAGATGGGCGACGACGCCGCGTACGCCCTCGGCGTCCGGGTCGAGCGGATGCGGATGCTGCTGATGCTCGCGGCGGTCCTGCTGACCACCGCCGCCGCGGCCGCTGCCGGGCCGATCAGCTTCGTCGCGCTGGCCGCACCGCAGCTCGCCCGGCGCCTGACCCGCTCGCCCGGCTCGAACCCGGTCACCGGCGCGCTGATGGGCTCCGTCCTGCTGCTGCTGTCCGACTGGGCCTCGCAGCGGGCCTTCGGCGCCGACCAGCTGCCCGTCGGCGTGCTGACCGGGCTGGTCGGCGGCGCCTATCTGCTCTGGCTGCTCGTCACCGAGCGCAGGGCGGGACGTATATGACGAACTCAAGGAGTACGCACGTGCAGCGGCTGTCCGCGCAGAACGTCACCCTCGGCTACGAGCAGCGGGTCATCGCCGAGAACCTGTCGGTGGAGATACCCGACAACTCGTTCACGGTGATCGTCGGCCCCAACGCCTGCGGCAAGTCCACGCTGCTGCGCGCCCTGTCGCGGATGCTGAAGCCGTCCGCCGGGCAGGTGCTGCTCGACGGGCACGCCATCGGCTCCCTGCCCGCCAAGAAGGTCGCCAAGACCCTCGGCCTGCTGCCGCAGTCCTCGGTCGCGCCGGACGGGATCACCGTCTTCGACCTCGTCTCCCGCGGCCGCTACCCCCACCAGGGGCTGCTGCGGCAGTGGTCGCAGGAGGACGAGCGGGTCGTCCTGGAGTCGATGGCCGCGACGGGCGTCGCCGAACTCGCCGACCGCACCGTCGACGAGCTGTCCGGCGGGCAGCGGCAGCGCGTGTGGATCGCGATGGCGCTCGCCCAGCAGACGCCGCTGCTGCTGCTGGACGAGCCGACGACGTACCTGGACATCCAGCACCAGATCGACGTGCTGGACCTCTGCGCCGAACTGCACGAGAACCAGGGCCGGACCCTCGTCGCCGTGCTCCACGACCTCAACCACGCCGCCCGCTACGCCACGCACCTGATCGCCATGCGCGGCGGCAAGGTCGTCGCGGAGGGCCCGCCGGCCGAGGTGGTGACCGCGGAACTCGTGGAGAAGGTGTTCGGGCTGCGCTGCCAGATCATCGACGACCCGGAGACGGGCACGCCGCTGGTCATCCCCGCCGCCCGCAAGCCGGCCCGGCCGCAGGCCGCGCCCGCCGCACCCGCACCCGCGGTGGAGGCGGCCGCCGGCGCCTGAGCCGGAGGCGGTGGGAGCCACAGCATCAGAGGAGCTTCTTCAGCCGGAGCAGGTCGCGCAGGCCCGCCTCCAGCCTGACCCGGCCCGAGGCCCACGCGCGGGCGAAGTTCAGCTCCCCCGCGACCAGCGCCACCAGGTCGTCGCCCGTCATCGCGAGCCGGATGTCCGCCTTGCCGGCCGGCGGGCCCGCCGCGACGCCGTCCACCCGGATCCGGCCCCCGTCGACGCGGCCGGTGAAGGTGCGGTCCAGGTCGGTGATGTGGCAGCTCAGGGAGCGGTCGAGCGCGGCCGCGCCGCGCACGTCGCCGTCGGCCCGCGCCAGGTTGCCGGAGAGTCGGTCGAGTGCGGCTCGGCACTCCTCGATCGTAGCCATCGTGATCTCGACCGTACCGCAGAGAGGTGCGGCCGCGCCCGCGCGCTTCGGGGTAGCGTCGGGGCATGACCGACGAAGCCGCCGCCGCACCGGCGGAGCCCGCCGGGGCCCCCGCGGAGCCGGTGGAGCCCGCCGCGCCGGCGCCGCTGGGCGTCGTCCGCACGCCCACCGGGCACCCCGGCGTCGACGCCTGCCTGGAGCGCCTGGCGGACGCCGACCACCTCCCGGCGGACGGGCACGCCGCCGTGTACGAGGATGTGCACAGGGGCCTGCGCGAGGCGCTGACCGCGCTGGACGCACCGCCCGCCCCCGGACCGAACGACAACAGGAGCTGAACCGAACGTGGCAGGAGTGGCACGCCGCCGCCTGGACGCCGAACTGGTACGCCGCAGCATGGCCCGCTCGCGCGAGCACGCCGCCCAGCTGATCGCCGCGGGCCGCGTCACCGTCGGCGGGACCACCGCGACCAAGCCGGCCACCCAGGTGGAGACCAGCGCGGCCCTCGTCGTCCTGAAGGACGACAGCGACCCCGACTACGTCTCCCGGGGCGGCCACAAGCTGGCCGGTGCGCTCGCCGCATTCCGGCCGCTCGGGCTCGTCGTCGAGGGCCGGCGGGCGCTCGATGCCGGCGCCTCCACCGGAGGCTTCACCGACGTGCTGCTGCGCGCCGGCGCGGCCCACGTCATGGCCGTGGACGTGGGCTACGGGCAGCTCGCCTGGTCGCTCCAGAGCGACGAGCGGGTCACCGTCAAGGACCGCACCAACGTCCGCGAGCTGACCCTGGAGCAGATCGACGGCGTCCCCGTCGACCTCGTCGTCGGCGACCTGTCGTTCATCTCGATCGGGCTGGTGCTGCCGGCGCTCGTCGCCTGCTGCGCGCCCGGCGCCGACCTGGTGCTGATGGTCAAGCCGCAGTTCGAGGTCGGCAAGGAGCGCCTGGGCAGCGGCGGTGTCGTCCGCAGCCCCGAGCTGCGGGCCGAGGCGGTGCGCGGCGTCGCCGAGGAGGCGGCCCGGCTGGGCCTCGGCGTGCTCGGGGTGACCGCCAGTCCGCTGCCGGGGCCCTCGGGCAACGTCGAGTACTTTCTGTGGCTGCGGGCGGGGGCACCGGCACTCGACCCGGCGGATGTCGACCGTGCAGTGGCGGAGGGGCCGCAGTGACAGATTCAGCGGGATCGAACGGCGGGACGGAACCGGCGGGGAAGCCGACGGGCGCAGGCGGGGCGGGGGAGGGGCGGCGGACGGTGTTCCTGCTCGCCCACACCGGGCGGCAGGCCGCAATCCGCAGCGCCGAACTCGTCGTCCGGGGCCTCGTCAAGAGCGGGCTCGGCGTACGGGTCCTGGAGGACGAGGCGCGGGACCTGCCGCTGCCGCCCGAGGCGGAACTCGTCGCCGAGTGCACACCCGAGGTGCTCGACGGCTGCGAGCTGCTGATCGTCCTGGGCGGCGACGGGACCCTGCTGCGCGGCGCGGAGTTCGCGCGCGGCTCCGGGGTGCCGATGCTCGGCGTCAACCTGGGGCACGTCGGGTTCCTCGCCGAGGCCGAGCGCGACGACCTCGACCGGGTCGTCGACCGGGTCGTGACCCGCGCGTACGAGGTCGAGGACCGCATGACCCTCGACGTGCTGGTGCGCTCCAACGGGGACGTCGTCCACAGCGACTGGGCGCTGAACGAGGCCGCTGTGCAGAAGGTGTCGCCCGAGCGGATGCTGGAGGTCGTCCTGGAGATCGACGGCCGCCCGGTCTCGGCGTTCGGCTGCGACGGGATCGTCTGCGCGACGCCGACCGGCTCCACGGCGTACGCCTTCTCCGCGGGCGGCCCCGTGGTGTGGCCCGAGGTCGAGGCGCTGCTGATGGTGCCGATCAGCGCGCACGCGCTGTTCGCGAAGCCGCTGGTGACCTCGCCGGACTCGGTGCTCGCCGTCGAGGTGCAGCCCGGCACCCTCCACGGCGTGCTGTGGTGCGACGGCCGGCGCATGCTGGAGCTGCCCGCGGGGGCGAGGGTCGAGGTCCGCCGCGGTGCGGTGCCGGTGCGGCTCGCGCGGCTGCACCACGCGTCGTTCACCGACCGGCTCGTCGCCAAGTTCGCGCTGCCGGTGTCGGGTTGGCGCGGGGCCCCGCACAAGGACTGACCGCCGGCCGGCCGTCATGCGGACGGGACCGGTCCGCGGGGACCGGGAACGACCGTTTCCCTAGCACATCCGTTCGAAGAATTCCCGGCGGGTGACGTCACATGCCACCGGTGAAACCTCGGTATGGTCGTCCCGTGCTTGAGGAGATGCGGATACGGTCCCTGGGGGTCATCGACGACGCGGTGGTCGAGCTGTCACCCGGATTCACCGCGGTGACCGGCGAGACCGGCGCCGGCAAGACGATGGTCGTCACCAGCCTCGGGCTGCTGCTCGGCGGGCGCGCCGACCCGGCCCTCGTACGGATCGGGGCCAAGGCGGCGGTCGTCGAGGGGCGCATCGTCATGCGCCCCGACGCCCCGGCCGCCGTACGCGCGGAGGAGGCCGGCGCCGAGCTCGACGACGGCGCCCTCCTGATCAGCCGGACCGTGTCCGCCGAAGGCCGCTCCCGCGCCCACGTCGGAGGCCGCTCCGTGCCCGTCGGACTGCTCGGCGAACTCGCCGACGACCTCGTCGCCGTCCACGGCCAGACCGACCAGCAGGGCCTGCTGCGGCCCGCCCGGCAGCGCCAGGCCCTCGACCGGTACGCCGGCGACGCCGTCGCCGTCCCGCTGGAGAAGTACGGGGCCGCCTACCGGCGGCTGCGGGCCGTCGCCGCCGAACTGGAGGAGATCACCACCCGCGCCCGGGAGCGCGCCCAGGAGGCCGACCTGCTGCGCTTCGGGCTGGAGGAGATCGCCGCCGTCGAGCCGGTGGCCGGCGAGGACGCGGAACTGGCCGCCGAGGCCGAACGGCTCGGCCACGCCGAAGCGCTCGCCTCCGCCGCGCAGATCGCCCACGCGGCGCTCGCCGGAGACGTCGAGGACCCGGAGGGCGTCGACGCCAACACGCTCGTCGCCGGCGCCCACCGGGCCCTGGAGGCCGTACGCTCCCACGACCCGGTCCTCGGCGCGCTCGCCGAGCGCATCGGCGAACTCCAGATCCTGCTCGCCGACGTCGCCGGAGAACTCGCCGGATACGCCGACGACCTCGACGCGGACCCGCTGCGGCTCGCCGCCGTGGAAGAGCGCCGGGCCGCCCTCACCCAGCTCACCCGCAAGTACGGCGACTCCGTCGACGCGGTGCTGGAATGGGCGCAGACGAGCTCCGCGCGCCTCCTCGAACTCGACGGCGACGACGAGCGGATCACCGAGCTGACCGCCGAACGCGACGGGCTGCGGGCCGAACTCTCCCAGCTCGCCCAAGCCCTGACGGACGCCCGGGTCGAGGCGGCGACCAGGTTCGCCGCGGCCGTCACCGAGGAACTCGCCTCCCTCGCGATGCCGCACGCCCGCGTCACGATCGACATCCGGCAGACCGGCGTCGCCGACGAGGACGGCGTCGAAGTCGGCGGCCGGGCCGTCGCCTACGGCCCGACGGGCGCGGACGAGGTCGAACTGCTCCTCGCCCCGCACCCCGGCGCCCAGCCGCGGCCCATCGCCAAGGGCGCCTCCGGCGGCGAGCTCTCCCGCGTCATGCTCGCCGTCGAGGTCGTCTTCGCCGGCTCCGACCCCGTCCCCACCTACCTCTTCGACGAGGTCGACGCCGGAGTCGGCGGCAAGGCCGCCGTCGAGGTCGGGCGCCGCCTCGCCAAGCTCGCCAAGTCCGCGCAGGTCGTGGTCGTCACCCACCTGCCGCAGGTGGCGGCCTTCGCCGACCGGCAGCTGCTCGTGGAGAAGACCAACGACGGCTCCGTCACCCGCAGCGGAGTCACCGTCCTGGAGGGCGAGGCCCGCATCCGCGAACTCTCGCGCATGCTGGCCGGCCACGAGGACTCCGTCTCCGCCCGCGCCCACGCCGAGGAACTCCTCGCCGCGGCGCGCGCGGACGCGTAGCGGAACGCACACCCGGGGCGGGCGCGTGCGGCGCCCCGGGGGTGGCGCAGGGGTGGCGCGAAGATGACGGACGCTACGCCGTGTGGGTGAGGCGCGGGGGCGCGTGACGGTATCTCGTACCGCATCCGACCCCGTATCGACGCGGAACGCGCGTACGCCCTGGCATCCTGGGCGGCGACTCTGCCCCCTCACCCAGGAGCCCCGGCCAGTGAGCAGCTCCCCGGCCCCGGTCCCGGCCCCCGCACAGCCGTACGGGCGGCCGCCCCTGCGCACCGTCCAGATCCTCGGCGGCGCCGGCGCGGACAGCAGCGCCCACGTCCGGTCGCTGACCACCGGGCTCGCCGCGCGCGGGGTACGCGTCACCGTGTGCGCACCGGTCGAAGCGGAAGGGGAGTACGACTTCACCGGCGCCGGCGCGCAGTTCGCGCCCGACGCGGTGAGCGCCATGCGCGCCGTGTGCGCCGGCGCCGACGTGGTGCACGCCCACGGCGTCCGGGCCGCCGCCCGCGCCCTCCTCGCCCTGCGCGGGCGCCGCGTCCCGCTCGTCGTCACCTGGGCCGGAAGCGGGCCCGGCACCCACGGCGCCCTCGGGCAGCTCGGCCGCGTCCTCGAACGGCACGTCGCCCGCGCCGCGGCCGTCGTCCTCGGCAGCTCCTCCGCCCAGGTGGACCTCGCGCGGGCCCGCGGCGCCCGGGACGTACGGCTCGCCCGGCCAGCCGTACCCGCCGGAGGCGGCGCCGGGCGGGCCGCGGCCGACGACCCGGGGAGGACCCGGGCCGAACTCGGCGCGGTCGGGCGGCCCCTCGTCATCGCCGTCGGCAGCCTCGTCCCGCACCGCGGATACAGCCTCCTCCTCGACGCCGCCCGGGCCTGGCGCGGACTGGACCCCGCACCGCTCGTCGTCATCGCCGGGGAAGGACCCATGCGGGCCGAACTCGCCGGCCGCATCGAGGCCGAACGCCTGCCGGTACGGCTCCTCGGCCGCCGCCGGGACGCCGGCCGGCTGCTCGCGGCGGCCGACGTCGCGGTGCTGCCGAGCCGGTGGGAGGCGCGGTCGCTGCTCGCGCAGGAGGCGCTGCGGGTCGGCGTACCGCTGGTGGCCACAGAGGTCGGGGGCGTACCCGAGCTGATCGGCGAGGCCGGAGTCCTGGTGCCGTACGGCGACCCGGACGCCCTCGCCGCAGCGGTGACGGCCCTCCTGGCCGACCCGGAGCGCCGCCGCCACCTCTCGGAGGCGGGCCGTGCCCTGGCGGCGACATGGCCGTCCGAGGACGACACGGTGGCCCAGATCCTGTCCGTCTACGACGAACTGACCCACCGCCGCTGACCAGCGGCTGGATGGTTTCGGGGCTCTGCCCCGGGCCCCGCGCCTCAATCGCCGGCGGGGCTGGAGTGGGCCGGAGTCGTGTGGAGGGGAGCGGGTGGTGGGTGGTTTCGGGGCTCTGCCCCGGGCCCCGCGCCTCAATCGCCGGCGGGGCTGGAGTGGGCCGGAGTCGTCCCGCGGGTGCGGGTCGTTGGCGGTTTCGGGGCTCTGTCCCGGGGCCCGCGCTTCAGTCCTCGGCGGGGCTGGAGGTTGCGGCGAGGGGGTTGGCGAGTTCAGCCTGCGCGGCGTTTGAGCGCGACGGGTGCGCAGCGCCCGGATTCGGTGCGGGCGGAGCCCGGCGGGGGCCGGGGCCGCAGGTCCCGGTTTCGGGAAGGGGCGGGGTGGGGGACTGCTCCGCGCAGCGGGAGCCCCCGCCGGTGCTGCCGGCGCCGTGGCGGGCCGGGCCGCGTTGCGGGAGTCCGGCCGCCGCCACACGACCCCCTGGCGGGCAGCGGCAGCGGCAGCGGCACGGCGGCGGGCCCGGATCAGGGGGTCGTGTGGCGGCGGGCGCGGAGGGCCAGGCTGAGGGAGAGGACCGTCTCCGGGTCGTCCAGGTCCGTGCCGAGGAGGTCGGCGATGCGGGCCAGGCGGTTGTACAGGGTCTGCCGGTTCAGGTGCAGCTCCCGCGCGGTCTCCGCCTTGCGGCCCGCATGGGCCAGGTACGTCTCCAGCGTCGGCAGCAGCGCGGGCCGCGCCACCGCGTCATGGCTGCGCAGCGCCCCGATCGCCCGCTCGACGAACGCCGCCAGGTCGGGATGCTCCCGGAGCCGCCACAGCAGCAGGTCGATGTCGAGCCGGCGGGCGTCGTACCAGGGCCGGGCGGGCAGGCCGTGCGCGGCGGTGGCGGTCTCGGCCGCGTGCCGCAGCCCGGCGGAGGCGGCGGCCCAGCCGCCGGCGACGCCGACGACGACCGCGGCGGGCGCCCCGGCCCGCTCCAGCCCGGCCCGCTCCAGGCCGGCGCGCAGCGCGGCGGCGACCCGGTCGGCGACGGCCGTCCGCTCGGACTCCGCCCGCAGCGACACCAGCAGCGGCACCCTGCCCTCCACGGGCCGCACCCCGAGGAGGACCGGCACGCCGACCGCCGACAGCTCCTCCAGGACGGCCCGGGCGAGCACGGCCCAGTTCCCCGAAGGCCCGAGGTCCGCGGACAGCCGCATCACCACGGGCAGCAGCGGCCCGTCCCCGGGCCGGAACCCCAGCACCCGGGCCTGCGCGGGGGCGTCCTCGGCGGAGATGCGGCCCTCCGCGAGGTCCGTCAGGAAGTCGCCGCGGCCGCGCGCCGCGAGTTCCTCCTCCTGCCGGGCCTGCATCATGACGACCGCCAGGACGCCCGCGGTCCGCTCCGCGGCCATCCGGTGCACCGGCAGCAGCGGCGCCGACACGCCGAGCAGGACGAGCCGCGCCCGGACGGATCCGGTGCCGGGCCCGCCGCCGGGTACGTCGACGACCACGGCGTGGGCGGACGGCTCGGCGGCCCGCTGGCCGCGCAGCCCCTCCCACACCTGGAGCGGGTCGGCCGCGGCCTCGCCCGCGACGGGCCCGGCCCCGTACAGCAGCTGCCCGTCGGGGGTCTCCAGGAACACCGGGTTCGCCGTGAAGTCGGCGAGGATGCGCAGCACCTGCGGGATGCCGCCGCCGCCGAGGAGGGCCTGCGTGCAGCGCCCGTGCACCTCCTCGGCCCTCTGGAGGAGCGCGTAGTGCCCGTTGACGATCTCGGTGTGGACCTCTTCCGTCACCGCCACGAACGGCACTTCGCGGTGCAGCTGCACCAGCGGCAGCCCGGCCGCCCGCGCCGTGTCGACGAGGGTCGCGGGGAGCCGGGTGAAGCGCGGACCCAGCTCGACGACCAGGGCGGCGATGCCGCGCTCCGCTAGGCGGCGTACGAACGCCCGCTGCTCGGCGGGCCGGGTGCCCAGCCCCAGCCCGGTCGTCAGGAGCAGCTCCCCGCCCTTGAGGAGCGACGCGATGTTCGGGACCTCGCCCGCGTGCACCCAGCGCACGGTCCGGCCGAGGCGGTCGGCGCACGCCACCACCTCCGGCAGCCCGCCGCGCAGTCCGGGGAGTTCGAGGGCCCGCTGAACGGTGATCCCGCCCTGGTTGTCCATGCCGCGGGACGCTACCGGGCGTCCGGCGTCGTTCCAAGGCGGGCCGGCGTCCGCGGCCACGGTCCCGTCCGGCTACAGGGGGGTGATGTTGTGGTTGAAGCGGAAGACGTTGTCGGGGTCGTACTGCCGTTTCAGGGTGCGCAGCCGCTGCAGGTTGTCCGCGCCGACGCCGGCGACGATCCGTTCGGGCCCCTCGTCGCCGGTGAAGTTCAGGTACACGGCGCCGGTGCTCCACGGCCGGGCGTCGGCGCGGACCCCCCGCACCCAGGCCATGGCCCGTTCGTCGTCCGCGGGGTCCTCCCACACGCCGAAGGGGTGCACGACCCAGGGCGCGTCCCGGTACGGGACCGGCCACTGCCGCGGGCCGGCGGCGATCGCGCCGCCCTGCGGGAACAGCACGTGCTGGCAGTTCGAGGGGACGGGCATGGAGTCGGCGCGGGCGCAGAACACGTCCAGCATGTCGTCGGGCGCCCCTGTCAGGTACTCGGCGGACCAGTAGTTCCGCAGGCCCGGCGGGTCGTCGAGCATGCACGCGAAGTCCGCGTAGGGGAGCTGGGCGATGAGCTCGGCCTCATGGGGGACGGCCAGGAGCGGTGCGGCCGCCTTGCGGACGCCTTCCTCGGGGCCGGTGAACGTCAGGAGCGCGGCGGCGAGGAGCGTGCCGGCCAGGTGGGGCGGGACGAATTCCTCCGGCGGGCCGGTGAGGTACAGGAAGCCGCCGCCGAGGTCGTCGGGGCCCTGCTCCACGATGTCCCGGTAGGCGCGGGCCAGGGCGGGCCCGTGCTCGGGCAGCGACATCAGCAGGGCGAAGGAGAAGGCGGGGAGGTCGTGCAGGCGCAGGGTGAGCGCGGTGGCGATGCCGAAGTTCCCGCCGCCGCCGTGCAGCGCCCAGAACAGCTCGGGGTTCTCCTCGGCCGTCGCCTCGACGACGGTGCCGTCCGCGGTGACGAGTTCGGCGCCGAGCAGGTTGTCCACGGCCAGGCCGAACTTGCGGTCGGTCCAGCCGCTGCCGCCGCCGAGGACGTAGCCGCCGACGCCGGTGGTGGAGACCCGCCCTCCGGTCGTCGAGAGCCCGTACGGCTCGCAGGCCCGGTCCAGGTCGCCCATGACGGCGCCGCCGGCGACGCGGACGGCCTTGGCCGCCGGGTGGACCGTCACGTCGTTCATCAGGCGCAGGTCGATCACCAGGCCGCCGTCGTTGAGGGACATTCCCGCGACGCTGTGGCCGCCGCCGCGTACGGCGATGGGCAGGTCGAGGTCGCGGGCGAACCGCACGGCGGTGACGACGTCCGCGACGCTCTCGCAGCGGGCGATCACGGCAGGCCGCCGGTCGATCATCGCGTTGAAGATGCGCCGGGCGTCGTCGTAGCCCGGGTCGCCGGGGGCGAACACCTCGCCGGCCAGGTCCTCGCGGAGCACGGCGAGCGCGGTGCCCGCCTTGGAGAGGGGAGCCATCGCCAACCCCTCCTTCCGGAGCGGTGAGCGGTCGAAGGACTCCTCCAGCGTAGGCGGACGGCACCCGGGCGGCGCGCCGGAGCCGGCCCGCCGCCCCCTGCTTCCGTCAGCCCCGTCAGCCCCGTCAGCCCCCGTACGCGCCGCTCGCGGTCAGCCGCAGCGCGGTGTCGATCAGCGGGACGTGGCTGAACGCCTGCGGAAAGTTGCCGACCTGCCGCTGGAGGCGCGGGTCCCACTCCTCAGCGAGCAGCCCGAGGTCGTTGCGCAGCGCGAGCAGCTTCTCGAAGAGGTGGCGGGCCTCGTCGACCCGGCCGATCATGGCCAGGTCGTCGGCCATCCAGAACGAGCACGCCAGGAAGGCGCCCTCGTCGCCCTCCAGCCCGTCCACACCGGCCTCGTCGCCGGCCGTCGGGTAGCGCAGGATGAACCCGTCGGGCGTGGACAGCTCGCGCTGGATCGCCTCGATGGTGCCGATGACCCGCTTGTCGTCCGGCGGCAGGAAGCCCATCTGCGGGATCAGCAGCAGCGAGGCGTCCAGCTCCTTGGAGCCGTAGGACTGCGTGAAGGTGTTGCGCTCCTTGTCGTAGCCCTTCTCGCAGACGTCCTGGTGGATCTCGTCGCGCAGCTCCCGCCACCGCTCCAGCGGGCCGTCCGCGTCGCCGCTTTCGATCAGCTTGATCGTCCGGTCGACGGCCACCCAGGCCATCACCTTGGAGTGGACGAAGTGCCGGCGCGGGCCGCGGACCTCCCAGATGCCCTCGTCGGGCTGGTCCCAGTGCTGCTCCAGGTACTTGATCAGCTTCAGCTGGAGCACCGACGCGTAGTCGTTGCGGGCCAGGCCCGTCATGTGGCCGAGGTGCAGGGCCTCGGTGACCTCGCCGTAGACGTCCAACTGGAGCTGGTGGGCCGCCCCGTTGCCGACGCGCACCGGGCGGGACCCCTCGTACCCGGGGAGCCAGTCCAGTTCGGTCTCGCCCAGCTCCCGCTCGCCGGCGATCCCGTACATGATCTGCAGGTTCTCCGGGTCGCCGGCGACGGCCCGCAGCAGCCACTCGCGCCACGCCTGGGCCTCCTCGCGGTAGCCGGTGCGCAGCAGCGAGGAGAGGGTGATGGCGGCGTCGCGCAGCCAGGTGTAGCGGTAGTCCCAGTTCCGCACGCCGCCGATCTCCTCCGGCAGGGAGGTGGTCGGGGCGGCGACGATTCCGCCGGTCGGCCCGTACGTCAGCGCCTTGAGCGTGATCAGGGAGCGGATGACGGCCTCCCGGTAGGGGCCGTGGTAGGTGCAGTGGTCGACCCACTCGCGCCAGAACGCGGTGGTCGCGGCCAGGGCCGGCTCGGCGTCGGGGACCTCGGGCGCGGGGCGGTGCGAGGGCGCCCAGCTGATGCAGAAGGCCACCCGGTCGCCGGGCCCGACGGTGAAGTCGGAGTACGTCGTCAGGTCCTTGCCGTAGGTCTGCGCGTCGGTGTCCAGCCACACCGAGTCCGGGCCGGCGACGGCCACGGTGCGCTGGTCCACCTTGTGGACCCAGGGCACGACCCGCCCGTAGCTGAACCGCATGCGCAGCGAGGACCGCATGGGCACGCGCCCGCTGACGCCCTCCACGATGCGGATCAGCTGCGGGGCGTGGTCCTCGCGCGGCGGCATGAAGTCGATCACCTTGACGGTGCCGCGCGGGGTGTCCCACTCGGACTCCAGGACCAGCGAGTCGCCCTGGTAGCGGCGGCGGTCGGCGTACGGGGCCTCGGCTCCGGCCTGGCCGGCCGGGCCGATCCGCCAGAATCCGTGGTCCTCCGTTCCGAGAAGGCTCGCGAAGACGGCGTGGGAGTCGAAGCGGGGAAGGCACAGCCAGTCCACCGATCCGTCCCGGCAGACCAGGGCGGCGGTCTGCGTGTCTCCGATCAGTGCGTAATCCTCGATGCGCCCGGACAAGAGCTTCTCCAGTCGAAACGGCCACGTCGCCCCGAAGGGCGCTTGCATTGCGCGGTTGCGCGGTCTTCCGTGTTGGATCCCCGCACTGAGCTCATGATTCCGGATGCGGCCGGGTTACGCCGTCTGCCGGACTGCTCGGCGGCGATGTGGAGCGATATCCGAGCAGGATATGACGGCACCCTAGTGATCCCCTGAAGTCTCGGGGGAATGCCGCTGGGCCGAACGGGTGACCGGCGGGGACGCCGCTCGACCGGCCCAGCGGGCCGCCCGTAGCGCAGCGTGGGAGGCCCGTGGCGGGGCGTGCCCGGAGGCGGAGCGCGCCGGGCGCTGATAGGCTGGTACCCCGTGGACCGGTGGTCTGCCTGTGCGAATCAGGCACCCCGAAACCGCAGCTTCGGCGCCCCCTGAGACCTTCCGGTTCGACGGTGGCCGGCGCCGGACGCACCTCACTTCGCGACCACGGGAGCCCCCTCTTGGCGATGCCGCCCGCTGCTTTTCGAAACAGCACAGCCATGACGACCAAGCACATCTTCGTCACCGGGGGTGTCGCCTCTTCCCTCGGCAAGGGCCTCACGGCCTCCAGCCTGGGTGCGCTGCTGAAGGCGCGCGGCCTGCGGGTCACCATGCAGAAGCTCGACCCGTACCTGAACGTCGACCCGGGCACCATGAACCCGTTCCAGCACGGCGAGGTGTTCGTCACCAACGACGGCGCCGAGACGGACCTGGACATCGGCCACTACGAGCGCTTCCTCGACGTCGACCTCGACGGCTCGGCCAACGTCACCACGGGCCAGGTCTACTCGACGGTCATCGCCAAGGAGCGCCGCGGCGAGTACCTCGGCGACACCGTGCAGGTCATCCCGCACATCACCAACGAGATCAAGCACCGCATCCGGCGGATGGCGACCGAGGACGTCGACGTCGTCATCACCGAGGTCGGCGGCACCGTCGGCGACATCGAGTCCCTGCCGTTCCTGGAGACCGTCCGCCAGGTCCGCCACGAGGTCGGCCGCGACAACGTCTTCGTCGTGCACATCTCGCTGCTGCCCTACATCGGCCCGTCCGGCGAGCTGAAGACCAAGCCGACCCAGCACTCGGTCGCCGCCCTGCGCAACATCGGCATCCAGCCCGACGCGATCGTGCTGCGCGCCGACCGGGACGTGCCGACCTCGATCAAGCGCAAGATCTCGCTGATGTGCGACGTCGACGAGGCCGCCGTGGTCGCCGCCATCGACGCCAAGTCGATCTACGACATCCCGAAGGTCCTGCACACCGAGGGCCTCGACGCGTACGTCGTCCGCAAGCTCGACCTGCCGTTCCGCGACGTGGACTGGACGGTCTGGGAGGACCTCCTCGACCGGGTCCACAACCCCGACCACGAGGTCAAGGTCGCGCTCGTCGGCAAGTACATCGACCTGCCCGACGCCTACCTGTCGGTGACCGAGGCGCTGCGCGCCGGCGGCTTCGCCAACCGGGCCCGCGTCCAGATCAAGTGGGTCACCTCCGACGAGTGCAAGACCCCGGCCGGCGCCGCCGCCCAGCTCTCCGACGTGGACGCGATCTGCGTCCCCGGCGGCTTCGGCGACCGCGGCGTGAACGGCAAGGTCGGCGCGATCACCTACGCCCGCGAGAACAAGATCCCGCTGCTCGGCCTGTGCCTGGGCCTGCAGTGCGTGGTCATCGAGGCGGCCCGGAACCTGGGCGGCATCGAGGAGGCCAACTCCACCGAGTTCGACCCCTCCACCCCGCACCCGGTCATCTCGACCATGGAGGAGCAGCTGGCCTTCGTCGAGGGCGCCGGCGACCTCGGCGGCACCATGCGCCTGGGCATGTACCCGGCGAAGCTCGCCGAGGGCTCGATCGTCCGCGAGGTCTACGGCGACCAGGCGTACGTCGACGAGCGCCACCGCCACCGCTACGAGGTGAACAACGCCTACCGCGGCGAGCTGGAGAAGACCGGCCTCGTCTTCTCCGGGACCTCCCCGGACAACAAGCTCGTCGAGTACGTCGAGTACCCGCGCGAGGTGCACCCCTACCTGGTGGCCACCCAGGCCCACCCGGAGCTGCGCTCCCGCCCGACGCGCCCGCACCCGCTCTTCGCCGGCCTGGTCAAGGCCGCGGTGGAGCGCAAGACCGGCAAGTGACCGCCTGATCAAGGGCATACCGTAGGCAGCCGGGGCACCACGTGCGTGCCCCGGCTGTCACGCGTTGCGGAAGGGTGCGGGGAATGAACATCAAGGACACGGCCGAGTCGTGGGAGACGCTGTCGAGCAGGCGCCCCTTCCAGGGGAAGAAGACGGCGGTCGTCACGGACGAGGTCCGCATGCCCGACGGCTCCGCCGCCACACGCGACTACCAGGCCCACCCCGGCGCCGTGTGCGTCCTCGCCTACGACGAGCAGGGGCGCGTCCTGGTGCTGAAGCAGTACCGCCACCCGGTGCGGCACCGGCTGTGGGAGCTGCCGGCCGGCCTGCTCGACGTGGCGGGCGAGAACCCGCTGCACGCAGCGCAGCGCGAGCTGTACGAGGAGGCGCACGCCAAGGCCGAGGACTGGCGGGTGCTGGTCGACTTCTTCGCCTCGCCCGGCGGCTCCGACGAGGCGGTCCGGGTCTTCCTCGCGCGCGGCCTCGCCGACGCGGAGGGCGACCGCTTCGAGGTGTCGGAGGAGGAGGCCGACATGGAGGTGGCCCGCGTGCCGCTCGCCGACCTCGTACGCGGCGTCCTCGCCGGCGACCTCGGCAACCCGGGCCTGGTCAGCGGCGTCCTGGCCCTCCAGGCGGCCCTCGCCGCGGAGGGGGGCCTCGACGCGCTGCGCCCGGCCCTGGCTCCCTGGCCGGCCCGCCCGTACGAGGCCTGAGGGGCGGCGGGGCGGGCGCAGCGCGCGGCAGGACCCCCGTACGGCGGTGCGGTGTGACCATCCGCTGATCCGATCGGGCGATGCGCCCGCCCTGCTCGCCACGGGTCGTCGCTCTGCGTGAACTACGCTCGCACCCCGAAGGCAGGGAGAGGAGCGGATCCGTGGCGGATTTCGTCGGGCGGCGGCGCGAGCTGAAGGAGCTGCGCGAGGACATCGCGCGCACGGGCCTCGACACCCTCTCCGGCCGCAAGGCCAAGTCCCCGCGCGCCCGGCTCCTGCTCATCGCCGGCCGTCCCGGCTCCGGGCGCACCGCCCTCGCCGAGGCCCTCGTCCGGCGGGTCGCCGCCGACTACCCCGACGGCGTCCTGCGTGTCCGGCTCACCGCCCCCGGCGGCGAGGGCATCACCACCGAACGGGCCCTGCGCATCCTGCTGGAAGGCCTCGGCGAAGCCACACCGCCGGGCGCCTCCGAGGACGAACTCAGCTCCGTCCTGCGGGCCGCACTGGCCGGCAGGCGCGTGATCCTCCTCGTCGACGACGCCGCCGACCCCTACCAGGTCGACGCCCTGCTCCCCGACACCCCCGAGTGCCTGGTCGTGCTGACCGCCGAGGGACCCCTCACCGGAATCCCGGACGTCCGCCCCTGCACCCTGGGCGGGCTGGAGCCCCCGGCTTCCGTCGAGATGCTCTCGGGCCTCATCGGCACCACCCGCATCGCCGCCGACCCGCGGGCCGCCGAGGACCTCGCCGAGGCGTGCGGGGGCCTCCCGGCCGCCCTGGCCATGGTCGGCGGCTGGCTCGCCGCCCGCCCCAAGGCCGCCGTCTCCGACACCGCCAAGCAGCTCCACGACATGCCGGCGGGCGGCTCCGGCGCCCTCGGCCGGGCCTTCCGGCTCGTCTACGAGTCCCTGCCGCAGCCGGCCCAGCGGACCCTCCGGCTGCTGCCGCTCGCGCCCGCCGGGATGGTCGACTCGCACACCGCCTCCGCCCTGGCCGGCTGCTCCGTGGCCGCCGCCCAGGCGCTCCTGGAGGACTTCGCCGGCCTCGGCCTGGTCCGCCACGCCCCCGACGGCCTGTTCCTGCTGCCCGGCTGCCTCGCCCCGCTGCTGCGCAGCCTGCTGGAGGCCAAGGAGCGGCCCGCCGAGGTCCAGCTCGCCCGCGCCCGGATGCTGGAGCGCACCGTCCGCCTGCTGCACTCCTGCGGCGCCATGGCCGGGACGGAGGACGCGGAGGGCGTACGCGAGCAGCTGGACGGGCTGCCGCGCGCCCTGCGCTTCGCCGACCGGCGTGCCGCCGCCACGTGGCTGGAGAGCCGGCTGCCCGCCCTGTCGGCCTCCGCGGTCCTCGCCGTCGCCGACGGCGGCCTCGACACCCTGGCGCGCCGGCTCGTCGCGGGCCTGGTCCGGGCCCTGGCCGAGCACCGGGGCACCGCGGCCGCCGCTCCCGAGCTGTACGGGCTGCACCGGCTGGTCCTCGACGTCGCCGAGCGGCGCAGCCTCTACCGGGAGCAGGCCGCCGCGCTGCTGAACATCGCCGACCTCGACGCCGAGACGGGCCGGACCCGGGAGGCCCTGGAGCGGTACCGGGCCGCGCTGGACGCCGGGCGGGCGGCGAACGACCCGTACGCGACGGGCCGCGCGATGGAATCCGTAGGCGGCGCCTACCAGGAGCTCGCCGACTGGCACCGGGCGGCCGACTGGTTCGGCCGCGCCCTGGCCCAGGCGCTGGCCCGTGGCGAGCGGGCGGACGAGGCCCGGCTGTACGGGCGGCTCGGCAACGCGCACACCCACGCCGGCCGGTACGGGGACGCCCTGCGCAGCTGGCGGGCGGCCGCCGCCGGCTACCGGAAGCTGGGCGATGTCCCCGGCCAGGCAAGGGCGTTGAGCGAGATGGCCCGGATCCAGGAGTACGCCGGACGGCCCGAGGAATCGCTGCACACCTGCCGGGAGGCGGTGGAGCTCGCGCGTCGTGCCGGGGACCTGCGGTTGCAGGCCGCGCTCCAGGTCAGACTGGCCGACACCCTCGACCGGCTGGGTGATCCCGCGGCTGCCCGGCTGCACCGCTCGGCGGCTGACAAGTTGCTGGGAGACGACCCCGCAGCCTGCGAAATCCGCAGTGGTAACGACTGAGATTATTGGTTTGCAAGGCTAGACAGCGCCTCATCCTTCATTAGACTGGCTCCACCACGTCATCTCGTGGTGCATCCCGTTGCGCGCCTTGTGGACGGGTATGTATGGAAGTGCCCCGAAAAATCCCCTGAGCCAAGGACCGTGATCGACGATGAAGGTCGGCATCCCCCGCGAGGTCAAGAACAACGAGTTCCGGGTCGCCATCACGCCTGCCGGCGTGCATGAGCTGGTCCGCAACGGCCACCAGGTCTTCATCGAGCAGAACGCCGGTGTCGGCTCCTCGATCTCGGACGCCGAGTACGTCGCCGCGGGTGCGGAGATCCTCCCCACCGCCGACGAGGTCTGGGCGACCGCCGACCTGCTGCTGAAGGTCAAGGAGCCCATCGCGGAGGAGTACCACCGCCTCCGCAAGGACCAGACCCTCTTCACCTACCTGCACCTGGCGGCCTCCCGCGAGTGCACGGACGCCCTGCTGGAGTCCGGCACCACCGCCATCGCATACGAGACGGTCGAGCTCGCCAACCGCGCGCTGCCGCTCCTCGCCCCGATGTCCGAGGTCGCGGGCCGCCTGGCCCCGCAGGTCGGCGCCTACCACCTGATGCGCTCCGCCGGCGGCCGCGGCGTGCTCCCGGGCGGCGTCCCCGGCACCCACGCCGGCGAGTGCGTCGTCATCGGCGGCGGCGTCTCCGGCTGGAACGCGGTCCAGATCGCGATCGGCATGGGCTTCCACGTGACCCTGCTCGACCGGGACATCAACAAGCTCCGCGAGGCCGACAAGATCTTCGGCACCAAGGTCAAGACGATCGTCTCCAACGCCTACGAGCTGGAGAAGGCCGTCATCGAGGCCGACCTCGTCATCGGCGCGGTGCTGATCCCGGGTGCGAAGGCCCCGAAGCTGGTCACCAACGAGCTGGTCGCCAAGATGAAGCCCGGAAGTGTCCTTGTCGACATTGCGATCGACCAGGGCGGCTGCTTCGAGGACTCCCGTCCGACCACGCACGCCGAGCCGACCTTCCAGGTCCACAACTCGGTCTTCTACTGCGTGGCCAACATGCCGGGCGCCGTCCCGAACACCTCCACCTACGCCCTCACCAACGCCACCCTGCCCTACATCGTGCAGCTCGCGAACCTGGGCTGGGTCGAGGCGCTGCGCCGCGACCCGGCGCTCGCCCTGGGCCTCAACACCCATGAGGGCAAGGTCGTTTACGGTCCGGTCGCCGAGGCCCACGGCCTCGAGTCCGTCGAGATCGGCACGCTGCTCGGCTGAGTCGAACGACCCGTCAACGGCTGACGCCAATGTCGCGTCCCCGGCCGGACCTTGCCCGCAAGGTCCGGCCGGGCGCGTTTGCCGCGTGCGCGCCGGCCGGGCCCAACCCGCCTCAAAGGTAGCCCTTTAACCCATTCGCACACCTGCGAAACTTCACAGTGACGGGTCCGACGCCCTTGACAGAACGGTGTTCGGTTGCCGACACATCGTTGCCGGTCCGGCGGATTGTGTTGCCGCTGGGCGGTGACACGCCATAGAGTCGCCAACCGTCGGCATGGTGCCACGCTGACCTATCGATAAGTGTCCTGGTCACGTCCGAGGAGGTAAGACGACTTGTGAATGAGTCGACATTTACTCCTGGGGGTGGTCGCGCAGGGACGCCCGAGCGGGGCCAGGGCCCGACCGGGCTCGAAGCGGTCGGCTCCGTCGCAGTCCGCACGTTCGCAAACCACCAGCACATGACGACGCCCCAAAAGAGCATGGACGGCCTAGACGTGAACTCCACGGCCGGCGACCACAGCGGCGATGCGCCCATTGGTTTCGCCGACTACGACCAGGTGCCCGAGGGGCACTTCTACGACCCCGACGCGGAATACGAGCCCGACCCCGAGTACGCGGCCACCCTCGCGCCCGACGCTGCCCGCCAGCGCCGCGAGCGGATCGGCCCGACCGGACGTCCGCTGCCGTACTTCCCGATCCCGGGTCCGCTGACCGACCACGGTCCGGCGAAGATCATCGCGATGTGCAACCAGAAGGGCGGCGTCGGCAAGACCACGTCGACCATCAACCTGGGCGCCGCACTCGCCGAGTACGGGCGGCGGGTCCTCCTCGTCGACTTCGACCCGCAGGGCGCGCTGTCCGTGGGCCTCGGCGTGAACCCGATGGAACTCGACCTGACGGTCTACAACCTGCTCATGGAGCGGGGCATGTCGGCCGACGAGGTGCTGCTGAAGACGGCGGTCCCCAACATGGACCTGCTGCCCAGCAACATCGACCTCTCCGCCGCCGAGGTGCAGCTGGTCAGCGAGGTCGCGCGCGAGTCGACGCTCCAGCGGGCGCTGAAGCCGCTGATGAACGACTACGACTACATCGTCATCGACTGCCAGCCCTCCCTCGGCCTGCTGACCGTCAACGCCCTGACGGCGGCCCACAAGGTCATCGTCCCGCTGGAGTGCGAGTTCTTCGCGCTGCGCGGCGTGGCCCTGCTGACCGAGACCATCGAGAAGGTGCAGGAGCGGCTCAACCCGGAGCTGGAGCTCGACGGCATCCTCGCCACGATGTACGACTCCCGCACGGTGCACAGCCGCGAGGTGCTGGCGCGTGTCGTCGAGGCGTTCGACGACCACGTGTACCACACGGTCATCGGCCGCACCGTGCGCTTCCCGGAGACCACGGTCGCCGGCGAGCCGATCACCACGTACGCCTCGAACTCCGTCGGTGCCGCCGCCTACCGCCAGCTGGCCAGGGAGGTGCTCGCCCGGTGTCACGCCGAGTGAGTCTGCCCGGAGCCGACGAACTGTTCCGTACGACCGGGGGGATGGCGCTGCAGTCGTCCTCGCCGAGGCGGGGCGGCGAGGAAGCCGCGGCGGCCCTGCCCGACCACTCGGCGGTGCCGGCCGAGGGTACGGCGGGGGAGGGCCGCGGCCGGGAGGCGGCGGCCGACACGGAGCGCACGGACCCCGTGGTGGGGGCCCCGAGGCGGCCGCAGGAAGGTTCTGCCACCCCGGCGGCGGCCCCCGCGGCGGCGACCCGCCGCGGGAAGGGCACCGGCCGCGGGGCGGGCCGCCGGCCGAGCGGGCGCGAGCGCCACGACGAGAAGATCACGGTCTACGTCTCCGCCGAGGAGCTGATGGACCTGGAGCACGCCCGGCTGGTGCTCCGCGGCGAGCACGGCCTCGCGGTGGACCGCGGACGCATCGTCCGCGAGGCGGTGGCGGTCGTCCTGGCGGACCTGGAGTCCCGCGGCGACGCCAGCATCCTGGTCCGCCGCCTCCGCGGCCGCTGACCCCCGAGGCCGCCGGCCCCTGCGACCGCCCGGCCCCTGCACGGCCCTCCGGCTCCCGCATCCCACCGGGCCGCTGCGCCCGACGCGCCGCCCCGCGGCCTCCGGCCCCGAGGCGACCAGCCTGTGCGGCCCGCCCGGTCCCTGCCTGCCCTGCCCACCGCGGACCACAGGCTTCCCGGTTGCAGCCGCCTGGTCATCCGGCCCTTGGGAGACAACCCCCTTGGCGGGCCACCGGCCTTGGCGGGCCGCGGGCCTCAACGGAATCAGGTCCTCCCTTCCCGCGGGAGTCGGGCCGCGCCGCCCCTGTTCCGCCGCGGGCGGGTCCGGGGGACGTCGCGGTCCCGGTTCGTGGGAGCCTTGTGGCGGGCCGATCGGGCCCGCCCCCGTACCCTTCCTGGACTGCGATGCCCTCTCCCGCCGAAGCCGGCCGCCCGCCCCGCCGGACCCTCGGGCGAGGCCCCGGCGCATCCCCCGCGCCCTCCGCGCCGACGGAGGAGCCGCAGGAGGCCGCCTCACGGCCCGCGCCCGCCGCGCCGACGGAGGAGCCGCAGGAGGCCGCCTCACGGCCCGCGCCCGCCGCGCCGACGCCGGTCCCGGGGGAGCCGCAGGAGCCGGCGTCCCGGCCCGCGGCCGCCGACGCGGCATCTGCTGCCCCGGCAGCCCCACAGGGCCCCTCAGGGGCCGCACGCGGCGCCGCTGCGGCCCTCCGGGCCGACGGCGGATCCTCCGCCGGGGACGGCGTGGGTGCCGAAGGGGGCGACGGGCGGTTCACGTTGCGGCTGGACAACTTCGAGGGGCCCTTCGACCTGCTGCTCCAGCTCATCTCCCGGCACAAGCTCGACGTCACCGAGGTCGCGCTGTCCAAGGTCACCGACGAGTTCATGGCGCACATCCGGGCCATGGGGCCCGACTGGGACCTCGACCAGACCACCGAGTTCCTCGTCGTCGCCGCGACCCTCCTCGACCTCAAGGCCGCGCGCCTCCTGCCCGCCGCCGAGGTGGAGGACGAGGCGGACCTCGCCCTCCTGGAGGCCCGCGACCTGCTCTTCGCGCGGCTGCTCCAGTACCGCGCGTACAAGCGCATCGCCGACATCCTCGGGGACCGCGCCGAGGCGGAGGGCCGCCGCCATCCGCGCACCGTCGGCCTGGAGGACCACCACGCGGCGCTCCTGCCGGAGGTCGTCCTCGGCATCGGCGCCGAGGGGTTCGCCCGCCTCGCCGCCAAGGCCATGCAGCCCCGCGCCGAGCCCCAGGTCTACGTGGACCACATCCACGCCCCCCTGGTCAGCGTCCGGGAGCAGGCCGCCGTCCTCGTGGCAGCTCTCCGGGACCGCGGGGCGGCCACCTTCGAGGAGCTCACGCAGGACACGGAGGACACCCTCACGGTCGTCGCCCGGTTCCTGGCCCTGCTGGAGCTGTACCGGGAGAAGGCGGTGGCCCTGGAGCAGGAGGAGGCCCTGCGCACGCTGACCGTCCGGTGGACGGGCGGCGACGCCGGCGCGATGCCCGCCGTGACCGACGAGTTCGACCGGATCGCCGAGGCCGGGGAATGAAGGAGCGAACGACATGGAACGACCCGGACCCGCCGAGGACGCCCTCCCGGGAGAAGCCGGCCCGCTCGGAGACGACCCGTACGGGGACGCCGGCGACGGCCCGGCCGGCCTGCCGCTGAAGCCCGCCCTGGAGGCCGTCCTCATGGTCGTGGACGAGCCCGCCACCGAGGCCCACCTCGCGAAGGTCCTCGACCGCACCCCGCGGGAGATCGCCGCCGCCCTGCGCGAGCTGGCGGACGAGTACGCCGTCCAGCAGCGCGGCTTCGAGCTGCGGCTCGTCGCCGGGGGCTGGCGCTTCTACACGCGCCCCCGCTACGCGGCCGCAGTCGAGCGCTTCGTCCTGGACGGCCGGCAGGCCCGCCTCACCCAGGCCGCCCTGGAGACCCTCGCCGTGGTCGCCTACCGCCAGCCGGTCAGCCGCTCCCGCGTCTCCGCGGTGCGCGGGGTGAACTGCGACGGGGTCATGCGCACCCTCCTCCAGCGCGGTCTGGTCGCCGAGGCGGGCACGGAACCCGAAACAGGTGCGATCCTGTACAGGACGACGAACTACTTTCTGGAGCGGATGGGCCTTCGAGGCCTGGACGAGCTCCCGGAGCTGGCGCCCTTCCTCCCCGAGGCGGAGGCGATCGAAGCCGAGACGCAGGAAGGCGTTCCGTCGTTCGATCCGGACGCACCGGACACCGAAGAAGACGACAAGACGACGGAACTTTGATGCGAAGCAGCGGCAACGGCAACGGCGGCAACCGGAACACGGGCGGCGGCAGCGGCAGGGGCGGAGACGGACGCGGGCGCGGCAACCCCCGCGGCGCCGGCGGCGCGCGCGACGAGCGGGCGGGCGGCGCGCCGCAGCGCCCGCGCCGCCCGCGCCCGGAGGAGCGCCGCTACGACGTCGGCCCCGAGGGCGAGCGCACCCGCGGCTCCCGCGGTGCGGACGCCCGCGGCGGCGCCAAGGGCAGCCCGAAGAAGCCGGGCCGCCCCCAGAGCGGCGGACGAGGCGGCCAGGGCGGCGGCGCGCGGCGCGGCGAGGCGGGCTTCGGCAGCCCGTCGCGGCCGCGCGAGTTCGACGCCCGGATCGAGGAGCGCGTACGCGACCGGTACGCGGACAAGCCGGTGATCCGCACCCCGAAGACCTTCCCGGGCGCCGAGCAGGAGGGCGAGCGGCTCCAGAAGGTGCTCGCGCGGGCGGGCATGGGCTCGCGCCGGGCGTGCGAGGAGCTGATCGAGCAGGCCCGGGTCGAGGTCAACGGCGAGATCGTCACCGAGCAGGGCAAGCGCGTCCAGCCCAAGGACGAGATCAAGGTCGACGGCCTGACCGTGGCGACCCAGTCGTACCTGTTCTTCGCGCTGAACAAGCCGGTCGGCGTCGTCTCCACCATGGAGGACCCGGACGGCCGGCAGTGCCTCGGCGACTACGTCACCAACCGCGAGACCCGCCTCTTCCACGTCGGCCGGCTCGACACCGAGACCGAGGGCGTCATCCTGCTCACCAACCACGGCGAGCTGGCGCACCGCCTGACGCACCCCAAGTACGGGGTGAAGAAGACCTACGTCGCCGCCATCACCGGCCCGCTGCCGCGCGACATCGGCAAGCGGCTCAAGGACGGCATCGAGCTGGAGGACGGCTGGGCGCGCGCGGACCACTTCCGCGTGATCGACCAGGTCGGCAAGAACTACCTGGTGGAGGTCACCCTCCACGAGGGCCGCAAGCACATCGTGCGCCGGATGCTCGCCGAGGCCGGCTTCCCGGTCGAGAAGCTCGTCCGCACCGCCTTCGGCCCGATCGAGCTCGGCGACCAGAAGTCCGGCTGGCTGCGCCGCCTGACCAACACCGAGGTCGGCATGCTGATGCGCGAGGTCGGCCTGTAGGACGGCCGCGGCCGGTCCGCTCCCGCATCCGAAGCCCGCAGTGCCCCACACGGCACTGCGGGCTTTCTGCTTGCCCGGCGCAGCCCTCCCTGTTTATAGTCAGATCGACCATTAAAGGCCCGGGCGCTTCACCGGCCCGTCACGGAAAGGCGCTGACCGCCATGCCGGACTACGACCCGCGCGCCTTCGCGCCCTTCGCGGTCACGGTCGACCTCGCCGTCTTCACCGTCCGCGCCGGCGCCCTCCACGTCCTGCTGGTCCGGCGCGGCCAGGACCCGTACGCGGGCGCCTGGGCGCTGCCCGGCGGCTTCGTCCTGCCCCGCGAGTCCGCAGAGGAGGCGGCCCGCCGCGAACTCGCCGAGGAGACCGGGCTGCCCGAGCCGGTCGTCGCCGCGCTCCACCTGGAGCAGCTGCGCACGTACAGCGAACCGGACCGCGACCCCCGGATGCGGGTGGTGTCGGTCGCCTTCACCGCGCTCGTCCCCGACATGCCCGAGCCGGCCGCGGAAGGCGGCGGCGACGCGGACCGCGCCCGGTGGGCTTCGGTGGGGGAGGCCGGCCCGCTCGCCTTCGACCACGCGGCGATCCTCGCCGACGCCCGGTCCCGCATCGGCGCCAAGCTGGAGTACACCTGCCTGGCCACCGCCTTCTGCCCGCCCGAGTTCACCCTCGGCGAGCTCCAGGCGGTCTACGAGACGGTCTGGGACACCGCCCTGGACCGGCCCAACTTCCGCCGCAAGGTCCTCGCCACCCCCGGCTTCGTCGAAGCCGTGCCCGGAGCCGCCCGGCTCACCGGCGGCCGCGGCAAACCGGCCGCCCTCTACCGGGCCGGCCCCGCCACCGCCCTGCACCCCCCGCTGCTCCGCCCCACGCCCACGCCCCCGGAAGGAACCCCGACGACATGACGACGACGGCGACGAAGCGCGCGGCGGCCGGATCCCTGTTCGGCCTGGCCCTCGGCGACGCCCTGGGCTTCCCCACCGAGTTCAACGACGTCCCGGCGATCCTCGCGAAGACCGGCCCCTGGCGGCAGATGCGGCTGCCCCGCCCGGCGATCGTCACGGACGACACCCAGATGACCCTCGCCCTCGCCCGCGGCATGCGCACCGCGGCCGACCGAGGCCCGCTGACCCCGGAGGGGCTCGCCGGTCCCGTCCGCGACGAGTTCACGGCCTGGTACCGGTCCCCGGAGAACAACCGCGCCCCCGGCAACACCTGCCTGCGGGCGTGCAGCCTCCTCACCGACCCCGGGCGGGACTGGCGCGACGCCAGCCAGACCGGCTCCAAGGGCTGCGGCGCGAACATGCGCGTGGCACCGATCGGGCTCGTCCCCGGCTGGACGGAGGAGGAGCGGGCCGGCGCCGCCCAGCTCCAGTCGGCCCTCACCCACGGCCACCCCACCGCCCTCGCCGCCTCGGACCTGACGGCCCGCGCGGTGTGGCTGCTCGCCCAGGGCGCCGAGGTCACCGGGCTCGTCGGGCTGCTGCGCTCGTACGCCCTCGACAACCGCACCCGCTACCACGAGCGCTGGCTCGGCGGCCTCTGGATGCGCACCGGCTGCGACGCGAGCCCCCGGTCCTTCATCGCCCGCGGCTGGGACGACTGCCTGGCCGCCCTGGACCGACTGGCGGCGGCCCTGAGGACCCCGTCCCCGGAGACGGACCCCTGCCTGACCACCGGCGAGGGCTGGATCGCGGAGGAGGCCCTCGCCACGGCGCTCCAGTGCTTCCTGCTCTTCCCGGACGAACCCCTGACGGCCCTGCGCCGCGCCGCCTGCACGTCCGGCGACTCGGACTCCCTGGCCTGCCTGACCGGCGCCTTCGCAGGCGCCCACCTGGGTGCGGCCGCCTGGCCGGAGGACTGGACGACCCGCATCGAATACCGCGAGGACCTCGACACCTTCGCCACCCTCTGGGACGCCTGAGCCCTACGCCGCCCCGGCGCTCCTGCGGCGGGCGCGGTGGAGGAAGGACTCCACCGCTGCCCGGTCCGGCGCGTCCGGGATCGGGGAGCGGGGGAGGGCCGCGTCCGATTCGTCCGCAAGGCGGGAGGCCCAGGCGTCGATCTCCGACCAGGACAGCTCGCCCCGCCTCACCGCCAGCAGGCGGTCCCGGTACGGGGTCGCGTCGATGTCCAGGCGGCCCGTGCGGAGCATGTCGCGGCAGGACAGCAGCAGCCGCAGCAGGTGCATCGCGTGCTTCCAGCGCGGGGCGCCGTGGAGCCGCACGTCGGCCAGGAGCCTGCCGTGCTGGGCCTTCGCGTAGCGGGTGAACGAGGTGTGCACCCGCCGGGAGAGGAACGCCCCGCGGAGCGTGAGGAGTTCCTCTCCGACCGGGGTCAGCCGCTCGACCAGCGGCGAGTGCAGGCACTCCAGGATGTTCGGGTTGCTGCGCAGCGCGAGTTCGCAGAAGCGCTCCAGCTCCCAGGAGAACTCCTCCTCCCGGGGTCCCTCCACGTGCGTCGGCGGCTTCTCGAAGCGCCAGAACAGCGGGGTCGGGGCCAGGTAGACGCCCCGCCGGTCGGTGTCGCTCGACCCGGTCGCCAGGCCGAACGCCCGCGAGCCCATGACGCACGCGTAGACCGTGTGGTCGCGCACCAGGGCGTGGTCGCCGGACGCGGCGGTCGCGCCCGCAGGAGTGGTCTGCTCGGTCATTCCCGGAGGGTAGGCGCGGGGGCGGGCGCCGGTCGACGGGATTTGCCCCGCCCCCCGCGGCGCCCCCACTACGCGAGGGACACCCGGCCACCCGAGACCGTGATCTCCGCCTCCGGGAGGGGGCGGGTCGCCGGGCCCTTCGCGACCGCCCCGTCCGCGAGGGAGAACCGGCTGCCGTGGCAGGGGCAGTCGATGGTGCCTGCGGCCACCTTGTTCACCAGGCAGCCCTGGTGCGTGCACACCGCCGAGAAGCACTTGAACGTCCCCGCCACCGGCTGGGTCACCACCAGCTTCCGGTCCTTGAGCACCGTGCCGCCGCCCACCGGCACCTCCGACGTCTTCACGAGCGCCGTCCCGGCGCTCTCGCTCGGGGCCGCCGCCTGCGGGCCGGACGTGCCGGGCGGCGCGCTCTCCGGGGTGCGCGCGGGCTCCTCCCCACCGCAGCCGGCCAGCGTGCCGCCGGCCAGGGCGGCGGCTCCCGCCGCCAGGGCGGTGCGTCGGGTGGTGGGCGCGGGATCGCTCATGGGCTCCTCCTCGTACGGGCCTGGACCGGCGAAGAGCATCCTGGCGCGCGCCGGCGCCCGTGCGGTGCTCCGCCGCGCCGCCCGTCAGGCACCCGGCTCCCACGGGGCGAGCTCCGGCGCGGCACCGGGCCGGAGGACGACCTCCCAGACGCGGACCACCGCCGCCCGGTCCAGCGGCCCGTGCACGTGCGGGTAGCGGCCGCCCGATTCACCCTCCCGGCGGACCTCCGAGGTCAGGGCGCGCTCGTCGAGCTCCACCGCCAGCACCGGGCCCTCCACCTCCCGGTAGTGCCGGTCGGCGATCTCCAGGGCGGTGGGGCGGTCGGCGGAGCAGTGCACGAAGCCGTCCGCGTCCAGCGAGGGCGGGGCGTACGGGAGCTCGGGCGCGGCGGACCAGTCGGCGAGCGGGACGATGTGGAAGATCATGCCGACGTTCTACCCCGGCCCCCGCCGCTGGCTACCCTGGCCCGGAGTGACCCGCCGCAACACCACCCCACCCTGGAGCGCCCCGTGAGAACCGCCGTCGTCATCGGAACCGGCCTGATCGGAACCTCGGCGGCCCTCGCCCTCGCCGCCCGCGGGGTCCGCGTCCACCTCGCCGACCACGACCCCGACACGGCCCGCACGGCCGCCTCCCTCGGCGCCGGCACCGACGAGCCGCCCGTCGGGAAGGTCGACCTCGCGATCGTCGCCGTACCGCCCGCCCACGTCGCGGCGACCCTCGCCGACGCCATCGGGCGCGGCGTGGCCCGCGCGTACGTGGACGTCGCCAGCGTCAAGGGCGGCCCGCGCCGGGAGCTCGCCGCGCTCGGCGCGGACACCAGCGCGTACATCGGCACCCACCCCATGGCCGGCAAGGAGCGGTCCGGGCCGCTCGCCGCCACCGCCGACCTCTTCGAGGGCCGCCCCTGGGTGCTCACGCCCACCCGGGAGACCGACCACGAGGTGCTCAACCTCGCCCTGGAACTCGTCGCCCTGTGCAACGCCGTCCCCGTCGTCATGGACGCCGACGCCCACGACCGGGCGGTCGCGCTCGTCTCGCACACCCCGCAGCTGGTGTCGAGCATGGTCGCCGCCCGCCTGGAGGAGGCCGACGAGACCGCCGTGCGGCTCTGCGGCCAGGGCATCCGCGACGTCACCCGCATCGCCGCCTCCGACCCCCGCATGTGGGTGGAGATCCTCTCCGCCAACCCCGGCCCCGTCGCCGAGGTCCTCGCCGGCATCGCCGCCGACCTCCGGGCCACCGTCGACGCCCTGCACGCCCTGGAGTCCGCCGACGTGGACAAGCGGCGCGGCGGCGCCGGCGGCATCGAGGACGTGCTGCGCCGCGGCAACGCCGGCCGCGAGCGGGTCCCCGGCAAGCACGGCGCCGCCCCGATGGCGTACGAGACCGTCGCCGTCCTGATCAGCGACCAGCCGGGCGAGCTCGCCCGGATCTTCGCCGACGCCGGCCGGGCCGGGGTCAACATCGAGGACGTGCGCATCGAGCACGCCACCGGCCAGCAGGCGGGCCTCGTCCAGCTCATGGTCGACCCGAGCGCCGCCGCCGCCCTCACCGCGGAGCTGCGGGACCGCGGCTGGGCCCTGCGCCGCCCGTAACGGCCGTCACCGCCCGCCGGGGCGGCCGGGCCCGCAGCCGCCCGGCAGCCCCGGCGGCCCCCGCGGCGGCATCCGGGCAGCGCCCGTTCCGGGGCCCGGTAACCTTGGGGAGGGGCGCTTTGGCGCGCCCTGACACGCACGCGCAACCAGGAAGGTGCCCGCACCGTGGAAACCGCAGCTCCGTCCGCCGTGATCGTCGCCATCGACGGTCCCTCCGGCACGGGCAAGTCCAGCACCTCCAAGGCCGTGGCCGCCAAGCTCGGGCTGCGCTACCTGGACACCGGTGCCCAGTACCGGGCCATCACCTGGTGGATGATCACCAACGGCATCGACACCGGCGACGCGGACGCCGTCGCCCTGGCCGCCGGCAAGCCGGCGATCGTCTCGGGTACCGACCCGTCCGCGCCGACGATCACCGTGGACGGCGTGGACGCCTCCGGCCCGATCCGCACCCGCGAGGTCACCTCGAAGGTCAGCGCGGTCAGCGCCGTCCCCGAGGTCCGCGCGCTGATCACCGACCTCCAGCGCAGCATCGCCGCCGAGGCCGAGGGCGGCATCGTCGTCGAGGGCCGCGACATCGGCACCACCGTCCTGCCCGACGCCGACCTGAAGGTGTTCCTCACCGCCTCCGCCGAGGCCCGCGCCGCCCGCCGCAGCGGCGAACTGCGCGGCAAGGACGCCGCCGACGTCGCGGCCACCAAGGAAGCCCTGATCAAGCGGGACGCCGCCGACTCCGGCCGCAAGACGTCGCCGCTCGCGAAGGCCGGCGACGCCGTCGAGGTCGACACCACGGAGCTGACCCTGGAGCAGGTCGTCGAGTGCGTCGTGACCCTGGTCGAGGAGAAGAGGGCGGGCCGCAAGTGACCCGGACGCCCTCCCCGAAGGGTGCGGCGGTCGGCCGGCGGATCGGCGTCGGGCTCATGTACGGGCTGTGGAAGCCGCGCGTACTGGGGGCCTGGCGGGTGCCCGCCTCCGGTCCCGTCATCCTCGCCGTGAACCACGCCCACAACATCGACGGGCCCATGGTCATGGGCACCGCGCCGCGCCCGCTGCACTTCCTCGTCAAGAAGGAGGCGTACGTCGGCCCCCTCGGGACCTTCCTGGAGGGCATCGGACAGGTCCCCGTCGACCGCCGGGGCACCGACCGCACCGCCATCACCAAGGCCCTCGCCGTACTCGACAACGGCGGCGCACTCGGCATCTTCCCCGAGGGCACCCGGGGCGAGGGCGACTTCGCCTCGCTGCGCGGAGGCCTGGCCTACTTCGCCGTCCGCAGCGGCGCACCGGTCGTCCCGGTGGCCGTCCTCGGCAGCACCGACCGCCGGGGCCGGCTGATACGCGGCCTGCCCCCGTTCAAGAGCCGGGTCGACATCGTCTTCGGCTCCCCCTTCGACGCGGGCGACGGCACCGGCCGCCGCACCCGCACCGCCCTGGACGAGGCCACCGTGCGCATCCAGAGCAGGCTCACCGCCCACCTCGCGGACGCCAGGCGCCTGACCGGGCGCTGAGCGCCGGGCGCCCGGACGGGCGCTGAGCGAGACTTGACCCAGTAGTGGCGTCCGGCGCGGTACCCCGCACGGCCGCCACCGACCACCACGAACGACGAGGAACGGACTTCATGAACGACCAGCACGACCACGGAGCGCTCGGCGACGCCGAGTACGCGGAGTTCATGGAGCTCGCCGCGGAGGAAGGCTTCGACCCCGAAGAGGTCGAGGGCGCGATCGAGGAGGCGGGCCACGGCCCGCTGCCCGTCCTCGCCGTCGTCGGCCGGCCCAACGTCGGCAAGTCGACCCTGGTGAACCGCATCATCGGCCGCCGCGAGGCCGTCGTCGAGGACAAGCCCGGCGTCACCCGCGACCGCGTCACCTACGAGGCCGAGTGGGCGGGCCGGCGCTTCAAGGTCGTCGACACCGGCGGCTGGGAGCAGGACGTCCTCGGCATCGACGCGTCCGTCGCCGCGCAGGCCGAGTACGCCATCGAGACCGCCGACGCCGTCGTCTTCGTCGTCGACTCCAAGGTCGGCGCCACCGACAGCGACGAGGCCGTCGTCAAGCTGCTGCGCCGCGCCGGCAAGCCCGTCGTGCTGTGCGCCAACAAGGTCGACGGCCAGAGCGGCGAGGCCGACGCGGCGATGCTGTGGTCCCTCGGCCTGGGCATGCCCTACCCGGTGTCCTCGCTGCACGGCCGCGGCACCGGCGACCTCCTCGACGCCGTCCTGGAGGCGCTGCCCGAGGCCCCGGCGCAGTCCTTCGGCGGCGGGCAGATCGGCGGGCCGCGCCGCATCGCGCTCATCGGCCGCCCCAACGTCGGCAAGTCCTCCCTGCTGAACAAGGTCGCCCGGGAGGAGCGGGTCGTCGTCAACGAGCTGGCCGGCACCACCCGCGACCCGGTCGACGAGCTCATCGAACTCGGCGGCGTCACCTGGAAGTTCGTCGACACCGCCGGCATCCGCAAGCGTGTCCACCTCCAGCAGGGCGCCGACTACTACGCCTCGCTGCGCACGGCCGCCGCCGTCGAGAAGGCGGAGGTCGCGGTCATCCTGATCGACGCCACCGAGAACATCAGCGTCCAGGACCAGCGCATCATCACCATGGCCGTCGACGCCGGCCGCGCCGTCGTCGTCGCCTACAACAAGTGGGACGAGCTCGACGAGGAGCGCCGCTACTACCTCGAGCGCGAGATCGAGACCGAGATGCAGCAGGTCGCCTGGGCGCCCCGGGTCAACGTCTCGGCGAAGACCGGCCGCCACATGGAGAAGCTGGTCCCCGCGATCGAGGCCGCGCTGGCCGGCTGGGAGACCCGCGTCCCGACGGGCCGGCTCAACGCCTTCCTCGGCGAGCTCGTCGCCGCGCACCCGCACCCGATCCGCGGCGGCAAGCAGCCCCGCATCCTGTTCGGCACCCAGGCGGGCAGCAAGCCCCCGCGGTTCGTCCTCTTCGCGTCCGGCTTCCTGGAGCACGGCTACCGCCGCTTCATCGAGCGCCGTCTGCGCGAGGAGTTCGGCTTCGAGGGCACCCCGATCCACATCTCGGTGCGGGTGCGGGAGAAGCGCGGCGGCCAGCACAAGAAGAAGTAGCGCCGCCGGGGGTCAGTAGCCCCGGCGCGGAGCGGGCGGCAGGGCCGCCGGGAGGTGCTGCATCCCGGTCTGGTGCTGCCGCCCGCCGGCGTACGCGTACGAGGGCTGCGGCGGGGCCGGCGCGGGCGCGTACGGCGGCTGCCACGGCTCCGGCTGCCAGCCGGAGCCGCTCCAGCCGGCGCCGTACCCGCCGGTGCCGGCGGTGTAGGAGCCGTCGTACGAGAACCCCGTGAAGGCGAGGTCCTCCTCGCCGCTGCGGTCGCCCGGCAGCGCCCGGAAGGCCCGCAGGTACTCCGCGCACAGCATGTCGTAGATGGGGGTGTGCGAGGCGGCCGGAGCGCCGTCCCGGTCCTGTACGGGGCGCATCCGGGAGATGCTGCTGGAAGGGGCAGAGGCGCGGGAGGGGTCGTATGAATGCACGTATCAGCCAACGACCCCGGGGCGCTGCGGATGCGGGCGGACGGGCAGGAAACGCAGATCGCCGGGGGTGTGCGGGCGGCCCGCACACCCCCGGCGACATGCGCTGCCCCGCCCCTCGTGAGGGGCGGGACGGGCGCTCCGGGCCCGCTTCCCGTCAGGCGCCCGGGGTGCCCGCCAGCGGCATCGAGGCGGCCACCAGCTTGCCGGCCGCGGCGGCCTTGTCGAGTGCGTCCCGCAGGAGGTCCTCCCGCGGCTGCTGGCCGATGGAGCCGACGGGCGCCGCGTAGACGAGGACGCGCTGGGACTTGTTGACGGCGGTCCGCCAGCCCTCGGTCACCGACAGGGCCTGGTGCGCCTGCCACCAGGCGACCGGGCCGGAGCCGTCGGTGCCCGGCTGGAGCACGGCGTGCAGCTGGCCCGCGGCGAGCAGCACCGACCAGCCGGCCAGCGGGGTGGGCAGCTCGGAGGTGTCGGTGACCGGGATGAAGCCCTGCTCGATGAGGAGCGGCAGGAAGTCGTCGCCCGGGCCGGTGGTGCCGGGGCGGGCGATGGGCGCGGTCGGCTCGACCACGAGGGCCGGGTGCAGCTCGCCGCCGATCAGGACGAGGCCGCTGGTGATGCCGAGGACGGCCTGGCCGCCGGGCACGCTCTGCGGGACGGCTCCGGCGGGGGCGGGGGCGGGGGCCTCGGGGGCGGGGGTGTCGCCGGTGATGCTGCGGACGGCGCCCTGGAGCTGCTCCTCGGAGACCGACACGACCTGGGAGGGGATGCAGCCGGCGTGCGCGAAGGCGAGGACGGCGGTCTCGTCGCCGACGAACAGGACGGTGCTCGTGGGGTCGGTCTCGGGGTCCCCGGGGGTGCGGCAGGAGGTGCAGTCGTAGCTGCGCGGTGCGTCGTCGCCGGTGAGCAGCCTCTCGGCTTCTTCGTCACCGATCTCGGCACGTACCTCATCACTGACGTCGAGCATGCGGGGCACGGGGTGGCTCCTCGGGCTAGGCGAGCGGGGGCCGGGCGGTTCCCGGCCTGCCGGGATCAACGGCGGATCGGTGGCCCGAGTCACGCCGTTTGAGGGAACGGAATCGAACCCGGCGGCCAGAGGAGTGAACGGTCGACCAGGGCTTCGGATCGATGCCAACCGGTGCCTGTTCGTGTCCTGTTGCTGTCCGGTCGTGGGCGTTTCCGGGTAAGGGGGCGCGTCCGCCGACCGGGTGGGGTATCGCGCGGGCCGCGTGGCGCGGGCGGACGGCGGCTCCGGGCTGCGTACCGTGACCCGGTGCCCGACCCCCGGATCCGGCCGGCCGCCGCGGCGGCCGCGGCCGCCGCCGCGCTGGCTCTCGTCCTCGTACTCCCCCCGGGAGCCGGCGCGGCCCCTCCTCCGCCGGCGCCCGGGCCCGCGGCCGCTGCGTACCCCGGCTCGCCGGGGACCGCCGGCAGCGGGCCGGGCGACTGCGGGCCGGGCGGGGAGTGGCCCTGGGACTGCGTGGCCGACTGCGAGAGCAGCGGGCGGTGGGCCGTCGACACCGGCAACGGCTTCTACGGCGGTCTCCAGTTCCGGCAGTCGACCTGGGAGGAGTACGGGGGCCTGGCCCACGCGCCGCGGGCGGACCTGGCGACGCGGGAGCAGCAGATCGCGGTGGCCGAGGAGGTCCTCGCCGAGCAGGGCTGGGAGGCCTGGCCGGTGTGCGCGCGGCGGTACGGGCTGGCCGGCCGGATGCACGTGGTGCGGGCCGGGGACACGCTGGCGGGGATCGCCCGCGAACGGCGCGTCGTCGGCGGGGCGCAGGCGCTGTACGAGGCCAACCGGCCGCTGATCGGACCGCGTCCGGACGTGCTCGCCGTCGGCCTCCTGCTGGTCCTCCCGCCGCCGCGGCCCGCGCCGTCGGCCCCGGCGGAGCAGCCCCCTCCGGCCGTCCCGGGCGGCCCGGGAGCGAGTTCCGAAGCGGCGGACGAACAGAGTCCGCAGACGGCGGCGGACGGGTCCGGCGCAACCGCTCCGGCAGGGAGGGCCTAAGCGAACCGGAACGCCCCGGCGGTGCGCCGCAGACCGCCGCGCACAATACCGCCGCCGAATTCCCGGGCGCTCGAACGGAATGCGAAAGCGGGCCTCCCGCGGATGCGTCGGCGCGCCTCATAAACAATGGCGGCGGCCGGTTCGGGGCGGGCTTCGCACGGTCGTCCGGGGAAGTCTGACGCCCCGTAAAACTGTCGACATTCCGTGACACAAGTGTGACCCGGTACGGACGAACGGCCGGGCGCGGTGCTGACGCAGGGGCCCCGGGAACGGCCGAGGCGGGCCGGATGGGCTCCGGCCCGCCTCGCTCCGCGCGGGTTGGGGTGGTGCGTACCGCCCCGCGCGGTCCGTCGTGCCCGGGGTGGCCCGGGCCGGCCCGTCAGCCGCCGCCCGCGGCGGGTCGGGCGGCCGCGCGGGCGGCTCCCGCCCGCTCGGCGTGGGCCGGGCGGCGGGCGCCGGCCGGGCTGCCCGGCAGGCGCTCGGGCCGCACCAGGTGCGGCCGGCCGGACAGGTGCGCGCCCGGCCGGGAGACCGTCGCGTGCCCCGGGGCCGCTGCGGGCGCCGCGCCCTGGGCGGCCGCGCCGGCCGCCTGGGCGGGCACCGCGGCCGGAGCGGCGCCGGCCGGGGCACCCGCCGGCGGCCGCCACTTGCCGCCCGCGGACAGCACCGGGACGAGCGCCGCGGCGACCGGCGCGGGCACGGTCCCGGCCTCCACCCGGCGGCGCATCGCCTCGCGCTTGGCGAACACCCAGGCCTCGACGGCGGCGATCAGCGGCTCGAACCAGGGCAGCGCCAGCATGATCAGCAGCCCCGCGGACCAGCCGAGCAGCACGTCGCTGACCCAGTGCGTGCCGAGGTAGACCGTGGTGGCGCCGACGCTCAGCGAGACCACCGCGGAGACGATGGACAGCACGCGCCGCGTGGTCACGGTCGAGGCCAGGTAGGCGAGGATGCCCCACGTCACGACGGCGTTGGCGGTGTGCCCGGAGGGGAATATGTCGCCGCCGGCGAAGAGTTCGGCCGAGCCGATCGTGGTGGCGTAGTGCGGACCGAGCCGGCCGAGGCCGAGCTTGACGGAGCCCACCGTCACGTTCAGCAGGAGCAGCGCCACGCCGAGCGTGATCAGCGGGCGGAGGGTGTGCTGCCGCCAGGAGCGCCAGCCCAGCCATGCGGCGACCATGACCGCGGTGGGTCCGCGCTGGCCCAGCACGACGAGGTAGTCGAGGAAGGCGTGCAGCTGCGGCCACTGCTCGTAGGGCCGGAAGAACATCACCTGCCAGTCCAGGCGGACGAGCCAGGACGTGGTCAGGACGGCCACCACGATCGCGAGGTAGAACGCGAAGGTCGATCCGAGGAGCACGACGCGATGCCGGCTCATCCGCGGTGTTTGCAGATGAGCCGGCCGCTCGGGTTCCCGGTCGAGTCGGGCGAACACCCGCTCCAGCCGGGTCAGGATTTGGTCGGTACGCACTCAATCGACGTTACCGCGCGATGCTGTGCGGCCCGCTCGAATCACCGGGTTTGTGATGACCATGTGATGTGGAGTTGGTCTCAGGCGGTGCGTAATTCCTGGGATTAAGGCATTAGTTGGTGCATCCGGCTCTTTGGTGCGGCCATTCTTTCGCACCGCTTACACGGTCTTTATCTCTGCCGTTCAATTCCTTTCTGCCGCGTGCGGAGGAACGCGCGCCGCCCCACCCGCCCGGCTCGCGCCGCTACGGCGGCCCCGAGCCGTTCAGCCAGAACGCCCCGTACACCGCCGACGCCAGCGCCACCGCGCCCAGCAGCGCCGCCGCGCGCCGCGGCCGCCACCGGGCCAGCGCGAGGGCCGCCGGCAGCAGCAGCGGGAACGCCGGCAGCAGCAGCCGCGGCTTGGAGCCGAAGTACCCCGACGCCCCCAGGGCCAGCGCGACCACGATCCCCGTGTACACCAGCAGCGGGGCCGGCTGCCGCTGCCGCACGCACAGCGCGTACAGCCACAGCACCAGCAGCACCCCCGCGGCCAGCCCCAGCCCCGCCGCGGCCGGCTGCGCCGCGGCGAACCGGGCGAAGGCCAGCCCCCCGTCGAAGCCGTTGCCCCAGCCCTCCTGCACCCGCAGGTAGCCGAGCAGCCCCTCCCCGGTGTACGCGCCCACCCACAGCACGTACGCCGCCGCACCCGCCGGAGCCAGGGCCGCCCCCGCCGCGATCCGCCACGACCGCTCGCCCCGCCGCCACGCCAGCGCCGCAGCGACCCACACCGCCGCCACGACCGCGGCGCCGACCGGGCGGGTCAGGCCGGCCCCCGCCGCGAGCAGGCCCGCCGCCGGCCACCACCCGCGCAGGACCGCGTACAGCGCCCACGCGGCCAGCGCCGTGAACAGCGCCTCGCTGTACGCCATCGACTGCACGACGCCCACCGGCAGCGCCGCCCACACCGCGACCGCGCACACCCCGACCCGCCGGGCGTCCGCCTCCGGCCACCGCTCCCGGCACACCGCCCCGGCCACCGCGAAGACCGCCCAGGCCGCCGCGAGGCCCGCCACCGCCGACACGGCCAGGCCCGCCGAGCCGTACCCCAGCCCCGTCGCCCCCGACACCAGCCGCTCCAGCCACGGCAGCAGCGGGAAGAACGCCAGGTTCGCGTGCACGTCCCCGTTCGGCAGGACCACCTCGTACCCGTAGCCCTCCGCCGCGATCCGCGCGTACCACAGCGAGTCCCACCGCGCCGACAGCAGCGTGTGCGCACTGCTGCCGACGGCGGCCCCCCACCCGGCAAGGACGGCCGCACCGAGCAGCCGGACCGCCGCGAAGACCGCCAGGGCGGGCGCGGCCCGGCGCAATCCAAGATCTTCCACAGGCATGATTATCCGCAGGGCCCTCCCCCGCCGACCGGCCCAGAACCACGGGCCGTGACGGCGCGTGTACGCAGACGGGGGGCGACCGCGGGAAGGGGGCGGGGCGAGTGGCGCACGCCACAGGGAGGCCGCCGCCGCGATGAGAGCTTGACCACGTGTGGCACCGGCGAACTCGCGTACGCTGACCCTTCACTCGCACGTCGCCGCCGGACCCGCAGGGCGCCGCACCGCACACCGCCGCCGCGGCCCCGCCGAACACGCCGGTCCGCCGGGTGCGAGCGATTCATCTGGGAGGTACATGCATGTCGGGGACCAACGCGGCCGGCGGCAGGATCGCCGACACCGACAGAGGGCCCCTCCGGAACCGGCTGCGGGCCGCCTCCGGCGGAACCAACCGGTGGCTCGTCCTCGCGGTCCTCTGCGTCAGCCTGGTCCTCGTCGCGCTCGACGCGACGATCCTCCACGTCGCCGTCCCCGCCGTGACCGAGGACCTGCGCCCCGGCCCCATCGAACTGCTGTGGATCGTCGACGCCTACCCGCTCGTCTGCGCCGCCCTGCTGATCCTCTTCGGCACCCTCGGCGACCGGATCGGCCGCCGCCGGATACTCCTGCTCGGCTACGCCCTCTTCGGCACCGCCTCGGCCGTCGCCGCCTTCGCCGACCAGGCCCAGGTACTCATCGCCGCCCGCGCCCTCCTCGGCACGGGCGGCGCGATGATCATGCCGGCGACCCTGTCGATCCTGCGGCAGGTCTTCCCCGACCGCCGCGAGCGGGCCCTCGCCATCGGCATCTGGACGGCCGTCGCCGCCATCGGCGCGGCCGGCGGCCCCGTCCTCGGCGGGTTCCTCATCGAGCACTTCTGGTGGGGCTCGGTCTTCCTCATCAACATCCCGCTGATGGCCCTCATCCTCCCGCTCGGACGCTGGCTGCTCCCCGAATCCAAGGGCGCCGCCGACGGGCCGTGGGACGTGCTCGGCGCGCTCATGGCCGCGGGCGGCGTCCTCGGCGTCGTCCTCGGCGTCAAGCAGCTCGGCGCCGAGCGCCGGCTCCTCGACGCCGGATCCCTCGTACCGCTGCTCCTCGGCATCGCCCTGCTCGTCCTCTTCACCCGCCGCCAGAGGCGCCTCGCGCACCCGCTGATCGACATGCGGATGTTCACCCGCGCCGCCTTCTCCACCTCCGTCGGGTGCATCGTCCTCGCCATGCTCGCGCTGGTCGGGCTCGAACTCCTCGCCGTCCAGTACCTCCAGCTCGTCCTGGAGCTCAGCCCGCTCGAAACCGGGCTCCGGCTGCTCCCGCTGACCTTCGCCGCGATGGCCGCGGGCGCCACCGGCTCCTACACGCTGGCCCGGATCGGGCCCCGCACGATGGTCTCGCTCGGCTTCCTGCTGACGGCCTTCGCCGTGCTGCTGCTGACCCTGATGGGCCAGCACGACCGGCCCGTGCTGCTCACCACCGGCTTCGTGCTGCTCGGCTTCGGGCTCCAGACGACGCTGTTCGCCGCGTACGAGTCGATGCTGAGCGAGGCCCCCGCCGAGACCGCGGGCGGGGCGGCCTCCATAGGCGAGACCTCCTACCAGCTCGGCGCCGGCATGGGCATCGCCCTCCTCGGCAGCGTGATGAACGCGGCGTACGCGCCGGGCCTGCTCGACGTGCCCGGGGTGTCGCCGCAGGAGGCGCGGGGCGCCGCCAACTCGCTGGGCGAGGCCTACCAGATCGCCGGTCACCTCGGCGGTGCGGCGGGCGACGCACTGTACGCGGCCGCCCGGCACTCGTTCGTCCACGGGCTCCACATCACGCTGGTGGTCAGCGCCGGACTGCTGCTCGCCGGGGCGCTGATGGCGCTGAAGCTGCCGCGCGCCATGGACTGCGCCGCCGCGGAGGAGCCCGACACCGCGGGCGGCGCCGCGCCCGTCCACCTGCCCGTCCAGGCCGGCCCGGCCGACGCGGAGGACCGCCCCACGGCCAAGGCCGTCTGACCCCCGGGGCCGTCCGCCCGGGTAGGCGGGGGGTGGACCGGCGCCCGCCGCGGCGACAGACTGGCACCGCCAGCTTCACCCCCAGGCCCGCCGGGAGGCCCCGTGTCCTTCGTCCCCACCGATCCGCTCGGCCTCGACGAGCTCCTCAGCCCCGAGGAAGCCGCCATCCGCGGCACCGTCCGCGCGTGGGCCGCCGACCGGGTCCTCCCGTACATCGCCGACTGGTACGAGCGCGGCGAACTCCCCGGCATCCGGGAGCTCGCCCGCGAACTCGGCGCGCTCGGCGCCCTCGGCATGTCGCTGGAGGGGTACGGCTGCGCCGGGGCGACCGCCGTGCAGTACGGGCTCGCCTGCCTCGAACTGGAGGCGGCCGACTCCGGGATCCGCTCCCTCGTCTCCGTCCAGGGCTCCCTCGCCATGTACGCGATCCACCGCTACGGCTCCGAGGAGCAGAAGCAGCGCTGGCTCCCCGGCATGGCGGCGGGCGAGCTGATCGGCTGCTTCGGCCTGACCGAGCCCGACGTCGGCTCCGACCCGGCGGCCATGCGCACCCACGCCAAGCGGGACGGCACGGACTGGATCCTGAACGGCCGCAAGATGTGGATCACCAACGGCTCGGTGTCCTCGGTCGCAGTGGTCTGGGCGCAGACGGACGAGGGGATCCGCGGCTTCGCCGTGCCCACCGACTCGGCCGGCTTCTCCGCCCCCGAGATCAAGCACAAGTGGTCGCTGCGCGCCTCGGTCACGAGCGAGCTGGTCATGGACGACGTCCGGCTGCCGGCCGATGCCGTGCTGCCGGGGGTGACGGGCCTGAAGGGGCCGCTGAGCTGCCTCAGCCACGCGCGGTACGGGATCGTCTGGGGCGCCATGGGTGCGGCGCGCGCCAGTTTCGAGGCGGCGCTGGACTACGCGCGGACGCGCGAGCAGTTCGGCCGCCCCATCGGCGGGTTCCAGCTCACCCAGGCGAAGCTGGCGGACATGGCGCTGGAGCTCCACAAGGGCATCCTGCTCGCCCACCACCTGGGCCGGCGGATGGACGCGGGCACGCTGCGGCCGGAGCAGGTCAGTTTCGGCAAGCTCAACAACGTCCGCGAGGCGATCGAGATCTGCCGCACCGCGCGGACGGTCCTCGGGGCCAACGGGATCTCCCTGGAGTATCCCGTCATGCGGCACGCCACCAACCTGGAGTCGGTGCTCACCTACGAGGGCACCGTCGAGATGCACCAGCTGGTGCTGGGCAAGGCGCTCACCGGTCTCGACGCCTTCCGGTGAGGCCCTGCCTCAGCTCTGGTTGAAGAAGTCGCGGGAGCGGCCGCCCGGCTCGCCGCTGACGATCTGGGTGTCGGCCGGGGTCAGCAGGAAGACCCTGGTCGCCACCCGTTCGATGGAGCCGCGCAGTCCGAAGGTGAGGCCGGCGGCGAAGTCGACGACGCGCTTGGCGTCGGCGGGGTCCATCAGCGACAGGTTGACGATGACGGGCACGCCCTCGCGGAACAGCTCGCCGATGGCGCGGGCGTCGCGGAAGCCGTCCGGCGTGACGGTGGCGATGCGGCGGCCGCGCTCGACGGCGGACTCGGACGCGACCCGGACCCGCGGGTCGGTGGCCCACTGGTCGCCGGGGCCGGTGACGGAACCGTGCCCGGCCTCCGCGTATTCGTCGTCGTAGTAACGCTCGTCGTCACTGTCCTCCACGAGACCCAGCCAGGCGCTCGCCTTGCGTACCGAACCCATGGACGCCTCCTTTCACCGCGGTCAGTCTGTCTTTTTCTCCGCAACCCCTATGGTCCTCCATGATGCTGACAACGCGCCAAGCGGATGGCCGCCGCGAACTTCTTTCGTGACGGTACTGGTGCAGAACATCCGTTGCACGGTGGAGGATCCTGGTCGGTGCCACTGCTGACCGAGTGAAAATACGACCGGTGCGGCCGCGCGGGTGGTCGGCGGGGGCGGACGGGTGACTGATCTGGCTGGATACGATGCCCATCTTTCCGCGGATGACACTCGGGGGGCCCGTATTGTTCGGCATCGTCAGGCCTTGTTCGCACCGGCTCGGAGAGCGGTTCAAGGCGGAGTGGACGGCCCATTTGTGCGGGCTCTGCCTGGCACTCAGGGGTGACCACGGACAGTTCGCCCGCATCGTGACCAACTACGACGGGCTTCTCATATCGGTTCTGACGGAAGCTCAGTCGGGTCCTGTCGCGGGCGGCCGGCGCACCGCCGGCCCGTGCCCCCTGCGCGGGATGCGGACGGCCGCCGTGGCCGACGGCGAGGGCGCGCGGCTCGCGGCGGCCGTCTCGCTCGTCCTCGCCTCGGCGAAGATGCGGGACCACGTCGCGGACGGCGACGGGCTGTTGGCCCGCGCGCCGATGGCCGCGGCCGCCCGCCGGGTGGCCCGGCGCTGGGACCGGGCGGGCGCCCGCACCGGCGCCTCGCTGGGCTTCGACACGGCCGTCCTCGTCGACGCCGTGGACCGGCAGACCGGCATCGAGACGCTGGCCGGTCCGGGCACGCCGGTGCTGGTGGTGACCGAGCCCACGGAGACGGCGACGGCCGCGGCGTTCGCGCATACCGCACGGCTGGCCGGGCGGCCCGGAAACGCCGCCCCGCTCGCCGAGGCCGGCCGGTACTTCGGCCGGCTCGCGCACCTGCTGGACGCGGTCGAGGACCAGGGCGAGGACGCCGTGAACGGCGCCTGGAACCCGCTGACGGCGACCGGGACCCCGCTCGCCGAGGCGCGCCGGCTGTGCGACGACGCCCTGCACGGCATCCGGCTCGCGCTGGACGAGGTGGAGTTCGCGGACGCCGGACTGGCCCACCGGCTGCTGGTGCACGAGCTGCGGAACTCGGTGGACCGCGCCTTCGGCACCTCCTCCTGCGGGCACGCGGCCGTGAACGCCGCGGGCCAGGGCGGCGGCTTCGGCGCACCGCCGCCGCAGGGCTTCGGGCCGGGCCACGGGAACCCGTACGGCGGCGCGCCGGGGACCCCGTACGGCAGCGGGCCGGGGAACCCGTACGGCGGGGGCGCGCAGGGCGGCGGGCCGTACGGCGGCGGGCCGTACGGCGGCGGCCCCGGGATGCCGCCCACGGGCGGCCCGGGCGGCGGCGGGCAGCCGCCGCGGAAGCCGCGGCGCGGGCTGCTCGCGGGCTGCGTGGTCGCGACGTGGATGTTCTGCACCTGCCAGCTGTGCTGCACCGACCACGAAGGCCCCTGGTCCCGCAAGAAGCGTGACGCCTGGTGCGACTGCTGCGACTGCTGCAACTGCGGCAACCCCTGCCCCGGAGGCGGCAGCGGTGGTGGAGGGGGAGGCGGAGGCGGAGGAGGCGGTGGCGGTTGCGGCAACTGCTGCGACTGCGGGTGCGGCTGCGACTGAGCCGCCGTCAGGGGCCGCAGGCCCGGACGGCGTACTGCCGGGTTGCCGTCCGGGCCGGGCGTGGAAGGGTTGGCGACACCAGCGATCACGCACCCGACCCCGAGGCGGACTGCCGTTCATGACGCGAACTCCCGCCGGCGCCCGCCCGGTGCCCCCGCCGACCCGCCGGCTGCCCCGGCGGGTCGATTTCCGGCCGTTCCGCGGCCCGGGGGCGACCGCCGCGCCGAGGGGGGCCGCGGCCGGACGCCGCGGCCGCTCCCCGGCTCCGCCGACCACGTCCTCCGCCCGCTCCCACCGCCGGGCGGCCCCCCGCCGCCCGGGGCGGCCGCGGGCGGGCGGAGGCCGAAACGCGCCCTTGTCCCCGGTATCCGGCGCCGAGACACTCCCGTCAGCGCCGCCCGGGGATTTGTCAGGGGCACGACGAAAACTGTGCGCCCGCCGTACCCCCGGCCGCGCCTCACGGGCTCCGGCTCCCCCACACCGCCGGGCCCCCGATCCCTCCCGGGAGGACGACAAGTGAGGATCAAGAGCATCACCCGTACCCGGCTGCTCGCGGTGGCCGCAGGCCTGGCAGCCGTCGCCGGGCTCGCCGCGCCCACCGCCGCCAGCGCGGACAGCGGCTTCAGCGCCGCACGGCTCGCGGCGGCCGGCGCCTCCGTCGAGCGGGCCGACGTCGCCGGCACGGCCTGGTACACCAACCCCGCCAACGGCACCCTGGTGGTCGCCGCCGACTCCACGGTCACCGAGGCGGACCTCGCCAGGATCCGCAAGGAGGCCGGAGCCGACGCCGCCGCCCTGCGCGTCGAGCGCATCCCCGGCCAGCTGCGCAAGCTGGTCTCCGGCGGCGACGCGATCTACGCGTCGAGCTGGCGCTGCTCGGCCGGCTTCAACGTCCGCAGCGGTACCACCTACTACATCCTGACCGCCGGCCACTGCACCGACGGCGCGGGCACCTGGTACACGAACTCGGCGCGCACCACGGCGATCGGCCCGACCGTGGGATCGAGCTTCCCCAACAACGACTACGGCCTCGTCCGCTACGACAACACCTCGCTGTCCCACCCCGGGACCGTCGGCAGCCAGGACATCACCAGCGCCGTCAACGCGACCGTCGGCATGTCGGTGACCCGCCGCGGCTCCACCACCGGCACCCACAGCGGCACCGTGACCGGCCTGAACGCCACCGTGAACTACGGCAACGGCGACATCGTCTACGGCATGATCCGCACCAACGTCTGCGCCGAGCCCGGCGACAGCGGCGGCCCCCTGTACTCCGGCACCCGCGCGGTCGGCCTCACCTCCGGCGGCAGCGGCAACTGCTCCTCGGGCGGGACGACCTTCTTCCAGCCGGTCGTCGAGGCCCTGAACGCGTACGGGGTCAGCGTCTACTGACCCGGCAGGAGCGCAGCGGCCCGCCCGGGCCCCGGACCCCGGGCGGGCCGCTGCGTGCGCCGGTCACGCGGCGGGCCGCTCCTCGGGCAGGCCGCTGCCGACGGGGGCCCCGGAGCGGCCCCTGCGGAAGGCGGCGCAGGCCAGGGTGACGGCCGTGCCGCCCACCGCCCAGGCGGCCAGCACCAGCAGCGGCCCGGTCGTGCCGTGGCCGCCGAAGTACGCGAGCGAGCGCGCCGCGTACGTCCCCGCGCCCGGCGGCAGGGCCGGGCCGACGGCCTGCCAGAACGGCGGCAGCAGCGCGTACGCGTAGGCGCCGCCCGCGCTCGGGTTGCCGACGACCACCACCAGCAGGATCGCCAGGCCGATGCCGACCACCCCGGCCAGCCCCTGCAGGGCCAGGGTGACCGCGCCGACCGCGAAGACCACCATGGTGCCCAGCCCCCACAGGGCCGCCGTCCCGCCTGGCAGCGCCCCCAGCACCGGGCCCGCGACGACCGCGCCGAGCAGCCCGGCGGCGGCCGCGTACACCAGCAGCGCGCCGAGCCGGATCGCGGCGCGGACGGTGTTCGCCGGGCGGGCGCCGGCGCTGACCGCGAGGGCCGCGGCGCAGAGGTAGCCGCCCACGCACCAGCCGACGACGAGGTAGAAGGCGCTCAGGCCCCGGGCGTCGCCCGCGGCGGCCGGGGCGGCGTCGACGACCTGGAGTGTGCGGCCCCGGGACTCCTCGGCGAGGGCGACGACCTGCTCCAGGGCCTGGGAGAGGGAGGCGCCGGCGCCGCTCGCGACGAGCAGCCGGTCGGGCCCGCCGCCCGGCCGGACGATCAGGGCTCCGTCCGCCTCGCGGGTGCGGACCCGGCGGAGCGCGGCGGCCTCGCCGGACACCGCGTATGCGTCGAGCGGGTCGCCCTCCAGGCCGTCGAGCTGCCGCGCGGTCTCCTCGGCGGCCGGCGCGGAGGGGGCGGCGACGGCGAGGCGGATCCCGCTGGGGCGGGGGTCGTGGAAGGCCCCGACGTAGGAGAGGGAGAAGGCGAGCTGGAGGGCCAGCACGCCCAGTACCAGCAGGGCGGCCCGGGCGGTCACGGCGTCCTTGACCTCCGCGGCGAACCCGCCGGGCGCGGGCGCGTCGCGGCCCTCTTCGGTGCTCTGGGTCATGTCTCACACGCTCGGCGGGCAGGAGGGGGAGCGCAGCAGGGGAGTGCCGGACGGGTGACGGCTGAAGCGGAGGGTCCCGCGGAGCGGACCGCCGGATGATCGAACAACTGTTTCGCACGGGTATTCGAATTGCCTTATGGTGGAGAGAAGGGGGAGGTGACACCTAGGGAGAGCAGGAGGCGCGGGTGCCAGGGTTCACGCATCTGCACACCGTTTCGGGGTTCTCCATGCGCTACGGAGGCTCCCATCCGGAACGGCTCGCGGAGCGTGCCGCGGAGCGGGGCATGGACGCCCTCGCCCTGACCGACCGCGACACCCTCGCGGGCGCGGTGCGGTTCGCGAAGGCCTGCGCCAAGGCCGGGGTCCGGCCGCTGTTCGGGGTGGACCTCGCCGTGGCCGCCGCCCCCGCCCCGGGGTCCGCCGCCGCTGCCGGGCCGGCCGCGGAGGCGTCCCACCGCCGCCGGACCCCCGTCAAGGGCGGGGCCTTCGTCGACGAGTCCGCCCCCCGGGCCGTCTTCCTCGCCCGCGACGGCGCCGCCGGCTGGGCGGAGCTGTGCCGGATGGTCACCGCCGCCCACGCGGGTGCCCCCGGCGCCGCCGCCCCGACCGCCCCGTCCGGCCCGCCCGTACTGCCCTGGGGGGAACTGGCCGGCACCGGCGTGTTCGCCCTGCTCGGCCCCGGCTCCGAGGTCGGCCGGGCCCTGGCCGCCGGCCGGCCCGACCGGGCCGCGCGGCTGCTCGCGCCCTGGCGGGAGGTGTACGGGGACGCCCTGCGGCTGGAGGCCGTCCACCACGGCCGCACCGGCACCGGGCCCGGCTCCCTGCGGCTGGCCGCCCGTACGGTCGGCTTCGCCGCCGAGCAGGGCGTGCCGGCCGTGCTCACCAACGCCGTCCGCTACGCCGATCCCGGGCAGGGGCCCGTCGCCGACATCCTCGACGCGGCCCGCCGCCTGGTGCCCGTCGACCCGCGGGGCCCCCTCGACAGCGGCGAGCGCTGGCTCAAGGACCCGGCCGCCATGGCCGACGCCGCCGAGCGGATCACCCGGGCCGCCGGCCTCGGGCCGGGCGACGCCCGCCGGCTCCTCGCGGAGACCCGGCGCACCGCCGAAGCGTGCGCGGTGGACCCCGAGGACGACCTCGGCATCGGCTCCGTGCACTTCCCCGAGGCCCGCCTCGTCGGCGCCGGCCACCGCACCGCCCAGCGGGTCCTCGCCTCGCGGGCCGCCGCCGGCATGGTGCTGCGCGGCTACGCCGGCAAGCCCGCGTACTGGGAGCGGATGCACCACGAACTCGACATCATCGCCTACCACGGCTTCGCCCCGTACTTCCTGACGGTGGCCCAGGTCGTCGACGACGTACGCGCGATGGGCATCCGCACCGCCGCCCGGGGATCCGGCGCCGGATCCCTCGTCAACCACCTCCTGGGGATCGCCCACGCCGACCCCGTCGAGCAGGGCCTGCTGATGGAGCGGTTCCTCTCCCGGCGCCGCCGCGTCCTGCCCGACATCGACATCGACGTGGAGTCCGCCCGCCGGCTGGAGGTCTACCGGCGCATCATCGACCGGTTCGGCGCCGAGCGCGTCGCGACCGTCGCCATGCCCGAGACCTACCGCGTCCGGCACGCCATCCGCGACGTGGGCGCCGCCCTGTCCATGGACCCGGCCGCCGTCGACCGCCTCGCCAAGGCCTTCCCGCACATCCGCGCCCGCGACGCCCGCGCCGCCCTGGCCGAACTCCCCGAACTGCGTGCCGTCCGCGAGGAGCCGCACGGGCGGCTGTGGGAACTCGTCGAGGCACTGGACGCGCTGCCCCGCGGGATCGCCATGCACCCGTGCGGGGTACTCCTCTCCGACGCCTCCCTGCTCGCCCGCACCCCCGTGGTGCCCACCAGCGGCGAGGGCTTCCCCATGTCCCAGTTCGACAAGGACGACGTGGAGGAGCTCGGCCTGCTCAAGCTCGACGTGCTCGGCGTGCGGATGCAGTCCGCGATGGCGCACGCCGTCGCCGAGATCCGGCGGGCCACGGGGAAGGAGCTCGACCTGGACGACCCGGCACAGGTGCCGCCGGGCGACCCGGCGACGTACGCGCTCATCCGCTCCGCCGAGACCCTGGGCTGCTTCCAGATCGAGTCGCCGGGCCAGCGCGACCTGGTGGGCCGGCTCCAGCCGTCGACCTTCCACGACCTCGTCGTGGACATCTCCCTCTTCCGGCCCGGCCCGGTCGCCGCCGACATGGTCCGGCCGTTCATCGAGGCCCGGCACGGGCGGGCCCCGGTCCGCTTCCCGCACCCGCACCTGGAGCCCGCGCTGGCGGAGACGTACGGGGTGGTGGTCTTCCACGAGCAGGTCATCGAGATCGTGCACGTCATGACCGGCTGCGGGCGGGACGAGGCGGACCGGGTGCGGCGCGGGCTCTCCGACGCGGACTCCCAGCCGCGGATCAAGGTGTGGTTCGCGGCGAAGGCCGCCGAGCGGGGCTACCCGGCCGAGGTGATCACCCGCACCTGGGAGATCGTCGAGGCGTTCGGCAGCTACGGCTTCTGCAAGGCGCATGCCGTGGCGTTCGCGGTGCCGACGTACCAGTCGGCGTGGCTCAAGGCCCACCACCCGGCCGCGTTCTACGCCGGGCTGCTCACCCACGACCCGGGCATGTACCCCAAGCGGCTGCTGCTCGCCGACGCCCGGCGGCGGGGCGTGCCGGTGCTGCCCCTGGACGTGAACCGCTCGGCGGCCGCCCATCGCATCGAACTGGTGTCCGATCAGGGGGGCGGGCCGCCGGTGTGGGGGCTCCGGCTCGCCCTCGACGACGTCCACGGCATCAGCGGCGCGGAGGCGGCGCGGATCGAGGCGGGACAGCCGTACGGGTCGCTGCGCGACTTCTGGGAGCGGGCGCACCCCGGGCACCCCGTCGCCCAGCGCCTGGCTCAGGTCGGCGCACTGGACTCCTTCGGCGCCAACCGGCGCGACCTGCTGCTGCACCTGTCCGAACTGCACGGCGCGCAGCGCGCCGCCGGAGCCCGCGGCGGCGGCCCCCGCAGCGCCCAGCTCCCCCTGGACGGCGGCCGGTCCACGGCCGCGGTCGGCCTGCCCGACCTGACCGACGCGGAGCGGCTCAGCGCCGAGCTGGGCGTCCTCGGCATGGACGCCTCCCGCCACCTGATGGGGGACCACCGGGCCTTCCTGGCGGAGCTGGGCGTCGTCCCCGCCGACCGGCTGCGCGAGGTCGGGCACGGCCGGACGGTCCTGGTCGCGGGCGCCAAGGCGGCCACCCAGACCCCGCCGATCCGGTCCGGCCGGCGGGTCATCTTCAGCACCCTCGACGACGGGACCGGCCTGGTCGACCTGGCCTTCTTCGACGACAGCCACGAGGCGTGCGCGCACACCGTCTTCCACTCGTTCCTGCTGCTGGTCAGGGGCGTCGTGCAGCGCCGCGGCCCGCAGAGCCTGAGCGTCGTCGCCTCGGCCGCCTGGAACCTGGCCGAACTGGTCGAACTGCGCGAGGCCGGCGGGCTGGACGCCGTCGCGCAGCGGCTCGCCGAACCCGCCGCGCCCGCAGGCGGCGAGGCCGGCGCGGACCCCTCCGGCGGCCGCCGGGTCCACCTGCCCACGGGCTACGAGATGAACCCGTGGGCGGACCTCCGGCCGGCCGGGGAAGGGGCGGCGACGGGGCGCCGGCTCTGGCACGCGAGCCCGGGGAGTGCGGGATGACCGGGCAGCAGCAGCCCCGCACCACCGGGCAGCGCGGAGCCGTCGGGCAGCGCGGAGCCGCCGAGCAGCCGGCCGCCCGGCGGCCGGCCGTCAGGCCCGCCCCCGCGGCCGGCCCGGAGGCCGCCGCCGGCGCCGCCGTGCTGTGCGTCCGCCTGCGCCGGCTGGACGGGGAGCCGCTCGGCGCATCCCTCTACACCGGCCTGCTCGAACTGCTCGGCGAACTCACCCCCCTCGTGCAGCCCGCCCCGCCCGACACCGCGCTCCTCGACGTCCGCGGCGCCCTGCGCTACTTCGGCCGCAGCGCACCCGAACTGGCCGCCCTGATACGGGTCCGCGCCCTCGCCCGGTACGGCGTCGACTGCGCGATCGGCATCGCCGGCAACCCGATGCTGGCCCGGATGGCCGCCGCCGGTGCCGCGTACGGGCGCACCGTCCGCGTCGGCCCGGAGCCGGGCGCGGTACGGGAGTTCCTGGACCGCAAGCCCGTCGCCGCCCTCCACGGCGTCGGCCCCAAGGCCGCCCGCACCCTGTGCGCGTACGGCCTCGACTCGGTCGGCCGCGTCGCCGCCGCACCGCCCGCCGTCCTGCGCCGCCTCCTCGGCGCCCGCGCCGGCCGCGAGGTCCACGAACGCGCCCTCGGCATCGACCGCACCCCGGTCCGGCCCGGCGCCGCGGCCCGCTCCCTGGCCGCCGAGCGGCCCTTCACCCGCGACGAGCTGGACCCCGTACGGCACCGCAGCGCGCTGCTCTCGCTGACCGAGGAGCTCGGCGCGCTCCTCCGGGCCCGCGGACAGGTCTGCCGGGCCGTCTCCCTCACCGTGCGCTGCGCCGACCGCACCGGCCTCACCCGCACGAGGACCCTGGCCGAACCCACCGCGCACTCCGCCGACTTGACCGCCGCGGCCTACGCCCTGTACGCGGCGCTGGGCCTCCAGCGGGCCCGCGTGCGGGCGCTGTCGCTGCGGGTCGAGGAGCTCGCCCCGGGCGAACGGGCGGCGCACCAGCTGAGCTTCGACCCCGAGGACGAGAAGGCGCGGCGCCTGGAAGAGGTCACCGACCGCGTCCGAGCGCGCTTCGGCCCGCACGCCATCGCTCGCGGCTCGCTAGCGGCCTAGCAGCAGAGCGGTCGGGGCGCAGTGGACACGTGACTTTTTTACCGACGCGTAACTTCCCTGTATTGCTACCCGCCCGTAATTTGGCCTGAGCAGCACTCCTTGTGATCCGGATCACGGGATTGAACCCCCACGTCCCTTCCCCTTGACCCGCAAGGAGATCACCCGATGCTGCCCTGGCGACGCCTGCTCCGCCCGCTGGCCGTCCTCGTCCTCACCGCCGCCGCACTCGCCGCCCCGTCCGGAACCGCCCAGGCCGCCACCGGCCCGAGCAGCGGCTGGAACAACTTCTCCTGCAAGCCCTCCGCCGCCCACCCCCGCCCGGTCGTCCTCGTCCACGGAACCCTCGGCAACTCCGTCGACAACTGGCTCGGATTCGCCCCGTACCTCGTCCACCGCGGGTACTGCGTCTTCTCCCTCGACTACGGCCAGCTGCCCGGCGTGCCGTTCTTCCACGGGCTCGGCCCGGTCGACAAGTCCGCCGAGCAGCTCTCCGCGTACGTCGACCGGGTGCTCGGCGCGACCGGGGCGCGCAAGGTCGACATCGTCGGCCACTCCCAGGGCGGCATGATGCCGAACTACTACCTGAAGTTCCTCGGCGGCGCCGACAAGGTCAACGCGCTCGTCGGCCTCGCCCCCGACAACCACGGCACCACACTGAGCGGCCTCACCAAGCTGCTGCCCTACTTCCCCGGAGCCGAGGAGCTGATCAGCACGAAGACCCCCGCGCTCGCCGACCAGATCGCCGGATCGCCCTTCCTCACCAAGCTCAACGCGCCCGGCGACACCGTGCCCGGAGTCCGGTACACGGTGATCGCCACCAAGTACGACCAGGTGGTCACCCCGTACCGCACCGGGTTCCTCCAGGGCACCGGGTCCCAGGTGCGCAACGTCGTCCTCCAGGACCTGTGCCCCCTGGACCTCTCCGAGCACCTCACCATCGCGCTCACCGACCGGATCGCCTGGCACGAGGCGCTCAACGCCCTCGACCCGGCGAACGCCGAACCGACCACCTGCGCCTCGGTCTTCGACTGAGCCGCCCGGGCCGGGTCACGGCAGCAGGGCGCGGAGGCCTTCCGCGGTGCGGGCCTGCCGGTCGAGGGCGTCCAGCGCGCGGACGGCCTCGGCGGCAGCCCCCGGGTCGCGGTCGGCCAGCCCGCTCGCCGCGAACTCGTCCTCGTCCAGGCGCAGGACGGCCGACGCGTCCGCCGAGACCCACAGGTCGAGGTCGAGGTCCTCGACGCGGATCTCGCCGCCCGCGACTGCCGCCGGGCGCGTGATGTCGCAGTACCAGCCCTTCAGCACGCCGTCGCCGGCCCGCACCTCCTTCACCGCGTACCAGCGCGAGCGCCAGTAGTGCTCGGTGAAGACGTCGCCCGGCTCGAAGCGGACGAAGCCGAAGTCGCGGACGCCGTCGGCGGCCCACCGGGCGCGGACCGTGATCCGGTCGCCGTCGTCGGACAGCACCCGCGCCGGGTAGCGGATCTTGGTGCGGCCCGCCTTCGAGAGGGCGACGGCCACGTCGTCCGCCGCGCCGGCCCCGTCCGCGGGGCCGGCCAGCGGCTTCGCGTAGCGGACCTCCGTCGCGCAGACCTCGTACCCGAACCACTCGTTGACCGCGAGCATCGGCCCGTTCCCGGTGTCGTTGCCGGTGAAGGCCTCCCGGTAGCCGGCCGCGCGGGCCCGGCGCAGCGAGTCCGCCTTGGCGAGCTTGGCCAGGCCGCGCCCGCGGAAGGCCCGCGCGGTGCCGGTCATCGCCGAGCCGTAGCGCGCGGCCCCGTCGGTGCGGGCCGCGCTGAACGCGGCGACGGCCCCGTCCACCACCACGACGGAGGTCAGCTCCCTGTCGAGCTCCGGGTCGTTCCAGACGGTCCGCAACCAGTCCTCGTAGTCGTCCAGCAGCAGCGGCACGTCCCCCGGCTCGTCCGCGGAGGCCTCCGCGTCCGCCTCGAACAGCGGGCGCGGGTCGTCCGCGAACGCCGAGCCGGGGCGCAGCCCGACGCCCGGAGGCAGCTCGGCGGGGGCCGGAGGCAGTGCCGCCTCGGACAGGTCCAGACGCAGGAAGTGCGCGGAGCGGCTCGCCCGGTAGCCGTGCCGCTCGGCGAACGCCCGCGCCGGCTCCTCGTCCAGCACCCACGCGTACACCTCCACCGCCCCGCAGGCGGCGAGGTGCTCCTCGGCCGCCCGCAGCAGCGCCGTCCCCGCCCCGCGCCGCCGGTGCGCCGGGTCCACCTGGGCGTTGACGAAGGCCCGGCCCGGCTCGGCGCCGTCGTGGGCGATGCCGGTCTGCGCCGTGCCGACCACCCGCCCCGCGCCGTCCTCGGCGACGAGGATCCGCGCCCGCCGTGCGGCGGGCGCGGAGGCCAGCTCGAAGGCGACCCCGGCAGGCGTGGAGATCATGAACGGCAGCGCCGCACGGCGGATCCGTACGACTGCCTCCACGTCGGCGGGGTCGAGCGGACGGAGATCACGGATCGAGACGGTCATGGGCCGACCGTAGGCGCCGGGACCTGCCCGACGCCTGCGAATATCCCGGCGGATGGGGGAGAATCGGCCCGTGACCTCGATGAACCCGACGAACCTGAGCATCCGGATCGACGGCTCGGCCGGCGCCCCCGCCCCGTACGAGCAGCTGCGCGCCCAGATCGCCGACGCGGCGCTGGCGGGCCGGCTGCCGGTCGGACACAAGCTGCCGACGGTCCGGGGCCTCGCCGAGGAGCTGGGGCTCGCCGCGAACACGGTCGCCAAGGCCTACCGGATCCTGGAGGGGGACGGCGTGGTCGAGACGCGGGGCCGGCACGGCACGTTCATCGCGGCCGCCGCCGACTCCGCCGCGCGGGAGGCGGCCGCCGCCGCCCAGGCCTACGCCGAACGCGCCCGCCGCCTGGGCCTCACCTTCGACGAGGCCGCCGCCGCGGCCATGGACGCCCTCCGCGCCCGCTTCAACTGATCAGACCTCAGAGGTACAGGCCAGCCTCCGCCGTGTGGTGCTGGGGCGGCAGCAGCGGGCCGGCCGGGCCGGTGCCGCGGAGGCGGGCGTACAGTTCCGCCAGCGTCGCGCCGTCCCGGGGGACGTCCTCCTGCGTGCCCAGCCAGGCCGCGGCCTCGCCGTGCGTGAGCCGGCCGACCTCGATGCGGGCCAGGCACCGGCCGGGGCGCACCACGGCGGGGTGCAGCCGCTCCAGGTCCTCGTTGGTCGTCACGCCGACGAGGACGTTGCGGCCCTGGCCCAGCAGGCCGTCCGTCAGGTTCAGCAGCCGCGACAGGGCCTGCCCGGCGGTGTGCCGGGCCTCGCCTCGGATCAGCTCGTCGCAGTCCTCCAGCAGCAGCAGCCGCCACCGGCCGCGGGCCGTGCCGTCGTCCTCGCCGATGGCGATGTCCATCAGGTAGCCGACGTCGTTGAAGAGCCGCTCGGGGTCGAGGACGCAGTCCACCTGGCACCAGTCCCGCCAGGACCGGGCCAGCGTCCGCAGCGCGGACGTCTTCCCCGTCCCGGGCGGGCCGTGCAGCAGCAGGAGCCGCCCGGTGATGTCGTCCGGGGTCACCTTCATCAGGCGGTCCATGGCGGACGCCACCGGCGCCGTGTAGTTCCGGCGGACCTCCTCCCAGGTGCCCGCGGAGATCTGACGGGTCGTGCGGTGGGGGCCGCGGCGCGGTGAGACGTACCAGAAGCCCATGGTGACGTTCTCCGGCTGCGGCTCCGGCTCGTCCTGCGCGCCGTCGACGGCCTCGCCGAGGACGCCCTCGGCGAGTTCGTCGCTGACGGCGGTCACCGTCACGTCCGCGCCGCGGCTCCAGCGCGAGACGAGCACCGTCCAGCCCTCGCCCTCCGCCAGGACGGCGCTGCGGTCGGAGTCGCGCGCCGCGCGGAGCACGGCGGCGCCGGGCGGCAGCAGCGTCGCCTCGGCCTTCACCCGCTCGATGCTCACGCTCCGCGAGTAGGGCTGCTCGCCGGACGCGAACCGGCCGAGGAACAGCGCGTCGACGACGTCCGCCGGCGAGTCGCTGTCGTCGACGGTGAGCCGGATCGGCAGGGAGTCATGGGGGTTGGCTGGCATGGCGCCCATGATCCGGCACGGGCCGTCGCGGCGCACCGGTGTTTCCCCGGAACGGCCCAGGGGCTCCCCGTTCGGCTCCCACCCCAAACGCCGGCGGGGTGAAGGTCCGGCGCCCAATCCTGCGCCGAACCTCCTTGGCATGAACACTTCCGGCCAATCGCGGCTCCTTGTACCACGGACTCAGGAGTAACCCCGACTCCCGAGTAACCCCCCCCACGAACACCCCCACGAGGAGCCGCACATGCCCCTGCGCAGCATGCCCCGCCTCGCCGCCTGGACCTCCTCCCTGCTGCTCGCCGCCGGCGCCGCCCTGTTCGGATCCGGCCAAGCAGCCGCCGCCTCGGCCGACTTCGGCTACGCCGCCCTGGGCGACTCGTACTCCTCCGGCCTCGGCGCCGGCGGCTACGACTCCACCAGCGGCAACTGCAAGCGCACCCCCCGCGCCTACCCGGCCCTGTGGGCCGCCGCCAACTCCCCGCAGACCTTCGCCTTCACGGCCTGCTCCGGAGCCCGCACCGGCGACGTCGTCTCCAACCAGCTCGGACCGCTGAACTCCGGAACGGACCTGGTCAGCATCACCATCGGCGGCAACGACGCCGGATTCTCCGACGTCATGACGACCTGTGTGCTCCAGTCCGAGTCCACCTGCGTCAACCGGGTCAACCAGGCCAAGGGATACGTCGACTCCACCCTCCCCGCCCAACTCGACCGGGTCTACGGCGCCATCCGCGGGAAGGCCCCCGCCGCCCGCGTCGTCGTCCTCGGCTACCCCCGCTTCTACCAGCTGAACGGCACCTGCATCGCCGGCCTCACCGAGGGCGAGCGCGCCGCCATCAACGGCGCGGCCGACCACCTGAACGCCGCCATCGCCAAACGTGCCGCCGCGCACGGCTTCACCTTCGCCTCCGTCGCCGGCACGTTCACCGGGCACGAGATCTGCTCCGCCAGCCCCTGGCTGCACAGCGTCAACTGGGCGAACATCTCCGAGTCCTACCACCCGACCGCCGCCGGGCAGTCGGGCGGCTACCTGCCCGTCCTCCGCAACGCGGCCTGACCGCCGCGGGCGGCGGACCCGCAGGCCGGCCCGCCGCCCGCAGCGCCCCGTACGCGCGCAGCCCGTACGCGCCGTGCTCAGGCGGTGGCCTCCGGGTCGAACTCGGACCCGGTGCCGGCGCCCGGCTCCGGCTCGGTCCCGCCGTCCGCCTGCGGGTCCGGCTCCGGGGCCGGGGACACGGCCGGGCCCGGCGAGGCGCTCGCACCGGGGGAGGGGGACCCGCCCGACGGGGGCTCCTCCTCGCACACCACCGAGAACTCCACCCACTCCGAGACCGCCTCCGCCGGCCCCCGGACCTCCAGGCGCACCGCGTCCTCCAGGGTCCCGCCGGACCGGTGCGCGAACTCGGTGTGCCCCAACTCCAGCTTCCCGTCCGCCGGGTACGGGGCGGACCGCCAGCCCTCGGCGGAGCCGCCGCCGCGCCGCACCCACCGGTACTCCACGGACGCCGGCCGCGGCTCCACCGCGACGGCGGCGGTGAAGGCGGGCGCCCGCGACGCCGCGGGCGGACAGGTCCCGCCGTACGCGGCGCGCACGGCGCGCACGGCGGCGGAGGCGTGCGGCTCGGCCGTCACCGACGGCGAGGCGGACGCGGACGCGGAGGCCGACGCGGACGCCGAGGCCGAGGCGGACGCCGGCCCCGATCCGCCGGAGGGGCCCGCCGACCCGCCCGCCGTCCCGGGAGCGGGCCCGGATGCGCCGGGCGTGTCGGCGGAGGCCGGCGGGCCGGCCGAGCCGGAGCCGTCCCCGCCGCCGGCGGCCCGGTCCGCGAGCAGCAGCCAGGTCAGCACCGCCACCGCCGCCACCAGCACCGCGACCCCCGCGGCGAGCACCGTCCCGGCCCGCCCCGGGCCCTGCGGCCGCGGCCCGTACCCGGCACCCGGCTCCGCGACGGGTGCCGGGCCGGTCCGCGGCATCGGCGCGGTCGGCCCGGGGTGCGCGAGCGCCCCGACCGGACCGGCCTCCCAGCCGCCTCGGGCGGGGGCGGGGGGCGCGGCCGCGCCGGACGCGGACCGGGGCCCGCCCGGATCCCGCACGACCCCGCCCGCGGCGACGGTCCGCAGCATCCGGGCCGCCTCCTCCGCGGGCGGCCGCCCGCCCGGGTCCTTGTGCAGCAGCCCCTCCAGCACGGGCGCCAGCGGCCCGGCCCGCCGCGGCTCCCGGGGCTCGTCCTCCACCACCGCCCGCAGCGTGGACAGCGCGGACTCCCGGCGGAACGGCGAGACGCCCTCCACGGCCGTGTACAGCGTCACCCCGAGCGACCACAGGTCCGAGGCCGTGCCGGGCTCCTCGCCCAGTGCCACCTCCGGCGCGATGTACTCGGGGGAGCCGACCACCTCACCCGTCACCGTGAGCGCCGTCGTCCCCTCCAGGCGCGCGATGCCGAAGTCGCCCAGCACCACCCGGCCGTCGTTGGCCAGCAGCACGTTCGCGGGCTTGACGTCCCGGTGCAGAACCCCCGCCGCGTGCGCGGCCCGCAGCGCCGCCAGCACCTGATCGCCGACGTGAGCGGCGCGCTGCGGGGCGAGCGGACCCTCCGCCTCCAGCGCGTCGGCCAGCGACAGGCCCCGCACCAACTCCATCACGATCCACGGCCGGCCGTCCTCGGTCACCACGTCGTACACCGTGACGACCCCGCGGTGCGCCACCCGCGCCGCGGCCCAGGCCTCCCGCTCCAGCCGCCGGTACAGCCGCCCGACCTCGGCGCCGTCCAGCCCGGCGGGCGCGCGCACCTCCTTGACGGCGACCTCCCGGGCCAGCACCTGGTCCCGGGCCCGCCACACGACACCCATGCCGCCCCGGCCCAGCAGGCCCAGCAGCCGGTAGCGGCCCGCCAGGAGCCGGTCCGGGCCCGCCGCGCCGCCCGTCCCGCCGCCTACGCCTCCGCCCGCCGGGCCCGTCCCGCCGGCGCCCCTGCCGTCCGTCACGCGAGCCCCCTGTGCATCCGTGCGTCCCTGCGCCCCTGTGCGATCGGGCGGTCACTCCAAGTTAGCGCAGTGCGCCCCGCGTGACGCCTGTCGCGGCGCCGCGACGCGTGGCGCGCCGGGGCGCGGGGCGCCCCCGCCGTGCCCCCGCGTGCCGCCCCGGGAAGGGTTGAAGACCGCGAAGCTTGCGGAGAGTAACCGCCAACTCCACTGAGTAACCGTCAACTCCCCGACGCATAGGGGTAATTCACACCACCGGGATACCCGGGGGCGTCTCGGGGGCGATAGGGTTAACCTGCCCGGGCCGGGTGCCCTCGTACGGGTGGGGAGAGAACATGGAACAGATAACGATGCGCAGCAGGCCGCCTCGCGTGCCTGCCATCACCTGCGGCAGCAGCGCGACCAGCTCGCGCCTCGACCGCCACCTCGCCGTGCTGGGCGGACCCGCCGTCCCGCACCGGGAGGTCGCGGAAGCGACCCTGCTGATGCGCGAACTCACCTCGCGCGACCACACGCACCGGCTGCGGAGCCGGAGCGCGCGCGTCTCGCTCTTCGCACCGCTGCGGCGGCTGCGCCGCTCGCTCTTCGGCAGCCGCCGCTCGTAAGAACGGTCCCACGTCCCGTCAGGTTGCGCCCCGGCCTACGTAATTACTCCATCCCGGCGCAGTGTCGCGATCTGCGCGCCCGACATCCCCAGGGCGCGCAGCAGGGCGTCGGTGTGCTCGCCGAGCGCGGGCACCGCACCCATCCGCGGTGCGGCGCCCCCCGGAAGCCCGATCGGCGGCAGCAGCGCCCGCAGCGGACCCGCCGGCGATCCCACCTCCCGCCAGCGGTCGCGCGCCGCGAGCTGCGGATGCTGCGCGAGCTGCGCCACCGAGTTCAGGCGGGCGCAGGCGATGCCCGCCGCCTCCAGCCGCCTGACCGCCTCGGCCGCGTCCAGCCGCCCCAGCGCCTCCGCGACGACCGCGTCCGTCTTCTCCCGGCCCCGGGTCCGCGCGGCGTTCGTCGCGAACGCCGGATCGTCCGCCAACCCGGGCCGCTCCAGCACCTGCTCGGCCAGCCGCCGCCACTCGCGGTCGTTCTGCACCGACAGCAGTACGCGGTCCCCGTCCGCCGTCGCGTAGGCGTCGTACGGGGCGATCACCGCGTGCGCCAGGCCCGTCCGGGCGGGCTGCTCCCCGCCGTGCATCGTGTGGTGCAGCGGATGCCCCATCCACTCGGCGAGCGCGTCCAGCATCGACACCTCCACGCGGCCCCCGCGCCCGGTCACCCCGCGGCGCAGCAGCGCCGCCAGGACCCCGGAGAACGCGTACATGGCCGCGGCGATGTCCGCGGCCGGAATGCCCGCCTTGACGGGCTGCTCCGGGGTACCCGTCACCGACACCAGGCCCGCCTCGCACTGCACCAGCATGTCGTAGGCCCGCTTGTGTGCGTACGGGCCCTGCGGGCCGTAGCCGGAGACGTCCACGGCGACCAGCCGCGGATACCGCGCGCACAGCGCCGCCGAGTCCAGCCCGAGCCGGGCGGCGGCGCCCTGCGCGAGGTTCTGCACGAACACGTCCGCCCCGGCCAGCAGCCCGTGCAGCACCTCCAGCCCGCGCGGGTCCTTCAGGTCCAGCGCGAGGGACTCCTTGCCGCGGTTGGCCCAGACGAAGTGCGAGGCGAGGCCGTGGGCCGCGGTGTCGTAGCCGCGGGCGAAGTCGCCGCCGTCGGGGCGCTCCACCTTCACCACCCGCGCCCCCAGGTCCGCGAGCTGGCGGGTGGCGAACGGGGCCGACACGGCCTGCTCCACCGCGACGACGGTGACGCCCTCCAGGGGCAGCGGGTCCGCGGGCTGCGCGTGCACGTCCTGAGTGTGAGATGCCATGCGCCCTGCCTACCTGCCCGCACCCCGCCCTGTCACCACCCAGCCCTAGGATGGTCGCGAGGTGATGAGCGATGACAGCCGGCGGACGCCCCGCTGAACCCGAAGTGATCTGGGCCCGCCCGCAGCGCGCCGGCCGCGGCCCCCGGCCCGCGCACACCCGGGAGTCGATCGCCGCCGAGGCGGTCCGCATCGCCGACACCGAGGGCATCGACGCCGTCTCCATGCGGCGCGTCGCCGCCGGCATCGGCGCCGGCACCATGTCCCTCTACAACTACGTGCCGCGCAAGGAGGACCTGTACGAGCTGATGGTCGACGCCGTCAGCGCCGAGTACGCCTTCCCCCCGCCGACCGGCGACTGGCAGGCCGACCTCCTCGGCCTCGCCCGCCAGGCGCGCCGCCTGATGCACCGCCACCCCTGGCTGCCCCGCCTGCTCAGCCCCGTCCACGGCTTCAGCCCCCACGCCCTGCGCTACCTCGAGTACAGCCTGGGCTGCCTCGCCCCGCTGGACCTGCCCGGCGGGCAGAAGCTGGAACTCCTCGCCACCGTCAACGGCTCCGTCGCCACGTTCGCGGCGAACGAGCTCGCCCTGGCCGAGCGGGCCCGCGCCCTGCCATGGAGCGAAGCCGACGAGACGCGCGTACGGACCGCCTGGCTGGGCTCCGCCCTGGCGACGGGCGCCTACCCGCTGCTCGCGGCCGCCCTCGCCGACACCCACCCCGTCGCCGACGCGGCCGCCGACATGGACGCCGTTTTCGACCGCTGCGTGCTCCGCCTGCTGGCCGGCTGGACCCCGAACGCCTGAAAGCCCCTCACAGCAGGGCGAACTGCCCGCCCGGCCCCTCCTCCAGGTGGTCCAGGACGGACGCCGGGCGCCGGGCCCACCGCGGCGGCGGCAGCACCCCGCCGGCCGCCAGGTCCGCCCGGGGCAGCGGCGGCCCCGGCTCGAACGCCGCCCGCTCCGCAGCCGCCCCGGCCAGCAGTGCCAGCGTCGTCACCAGCGCGAGCAGCTCCGACGTCCACGCCTGCGGCCATGCGGCCGGACCCAGCGCCTCCAGCCCCGCCGCGTCCGGGCTGCGGTGCGCGCAGCGGGCCGCGAACCACGCCTCCAGGACCCGCGCCCCGCCCGGAGCCCCGTACTCCCAGGCCTCCGCCGGGACCGGGGAGACCGTCCCGCCGCCCAGGACCAGCGCCTCCGCGGCCGCGTCGTAGCCGAGCCCCTCGGGCCAGCCGGTGACCGCGGAGCGCACGTAGGGGCGGCGGCCGCCCGGCAGCCGGGGCGGCTCCGCGCCGCGGCCCCCGCGCAGCCGCACGGCCAGCAGCCGGGCGCCCAGCTCCAGCCCCGCCCGCCAGCGCTCCGGGTCCGCGGGCAGCGGCACCTCGTACCCGCGCGGCCCCGGCCGGCCCGCGGCCAGGATCCAGCACAGCACGTCCTGCGCGGTGACCCGGCCGCCGAAGCGCTCGCCCAGCAGCGGCAGCAGGCCCGGCGCCAGGTTGGGCTCCGCACCGCCGGGGCGGCGGTGCAGCGGCCGGATCCGGCCCAGCCGGCCGGCCGGCAGGTGAGCGGTGACCGGGAGGCCCGGCTCGGGGAGCGCCGCAGGCCCGGCCGCCCGTACCGCTGCCGGAACCGGCTCCGGGCCCTCCAGGACGAAGAGCTGCCGCCCGTCAAGCACCCGCCACAGCTCCGGCCGGGCCGAGTCGATCAGCCGCTGGTCGGGCAGCAGCCACTGCGCGTCGAAGGGCGCCAGCAGCGCCCGCACCGGCTCCGGGCACGGGCCCGGGGCGTCGGCGAACCGGGCCGTGGACGACGCACGTCGCCCCGGCAGCGCGGCCGCCCCCCGCGCCGCGGACCGGACCCGGCTCGGCCGGAACAGCCGCTCCCGCTCCGCCCCTTCGGCGCCGGCCAGCACGGCCCAGCGGGCCCGCAGCGCCGCCGGATCGGGGGCGGCGACCCACGCGCGGCCCAGGCGCAGGCCGCTCACGGCCCAGGGCATCAGCTCGTCCAGCAGCGGTACGTCGTCGCTCACCCGGCAGATGGTAGCGACGGCCCCCGCACCCGGCGGACCCCGCGCGGCGGTGTCCGGGCCGGGCGGTGGCCGAAGCGTTACGCTCCTTGTGTACGGCCCCATGCGCGGACGCCGCAGGCCCGGACAGGGGCGGGCGGCCCGTCCGCAGAGCCGAGGAGCGGACATGAGTCAGTACGACGAATACTCGACCCCCTCGCAGGCCGAGGGCGAGCGGCTCGACGAGGACATGGACGAGAAGGAGCGGGCGGCGCACCACCACCCGGACACGCTGCGCACCACCCCCTCGCAGGCGGAGGGCGAGCGCCGCGCCGACGACGACGAGAAGTAGCCGCACGGCCGGGGCGGCGGCCACCCGCGCCCGCACAGGCCGCGGTCAGTGCGCGTCGACCGTCACCGTGAAGGAGAAGCGGTCGCCGCGGTACCGGATCCGCGCCACGTCCACGACGCGCCCGTCCTCCCCGTACGTGACGCCCGTGTAGTGCAGGATCGGGCTCAGCAGAGGCACCCGGAGCAGCTCCGCCGTCTCCGGATCGGCCAGCCGCGCCTCGACGGTGTCCGTGATCCGGCTGATCCGCACGCCCACCACGTCCCGCAGGACCTTGGTCATCGGCCAGCGCGCCAGGTCGTCCAGGTCCACCGCCTCCGCGATCTCGGGGCGCACCGCGTTCTCCGCCCAGTTCGTCGGCTCGCCGCTCTCGCCGTCGTGGCGCAGCCGGCGGTAGACGACCACCTCGGCCGTGTCGGGGAAGTGCTCCAGCAGCTCCCCGGACACGGCCGTCCGCTCGTGCCCCAGCACGGTCGTCCGGTCGCCGGACTGCTGCGCGACGATCGCGTCGACCGAGCCGAGCAGCCGCACCGGGGCCCCGCGCATGGCGCCGGGCTCGATGAAGGTCCCGCGCCGCCGGTGCCGGCTGATCAGCCCCTCGCCCTCCAGCTCCTTGAGCGCCTGGCGCATGGTCAGCACGCTCACCCCGTAGTGCTCGGCGAGCTGCTCCTCGGTGGGCAGGCGCAGCGAGGCGTCGGGGGTGCGGCCCAGTATCGAGGCGCGCAACGACTGCGACACCTGATACCAGAGCGGCAGCTTCCGGTTCAGCACCAGCGAGTCTGGGGCGAAGGCGGTCACGGGTGGTTCTCCGTACGGACGAGGCGGCGGGCCGGCGCGCACGGGGCGCGCGGCCCCTCCCGGCGGGGGCCGGGAGCATCTTAGGCGCGGAAGTGCCGTTCCAGCCCCTCCCAGACGCCGTCGTACGCACGCTGGAGGTGGTCCGCACCGGCTGCCTGGGCGGTCGCGGTGATCGGCCAGCGCGTCTCGAACATGAAGGCCAGGCCGTCGTCGATCTTCTGCGGCTTCAGCTCGGCGGCGCTGGCCCTGTCGAAGGTCTCCCGGTCGGGGCCGTGCGCCGACATCATGTTGTGCAGCGAGCCGCCGCCGGGGACGAAGCCCTCGGCCTTGGCATCGTAGGAGCCCTCGATGAGGCCCATGTACTCGCTCATCACGTTCCGGTGGAAGTACGGCGGCCGGAAGGTGTCCTCGCCGACGAGCCAGCGCGGCGCGAACACCACGAAGTCGACGCCCGCCAGGCCGGGGGTGTCCGACGGCGAGGTCAGCACCGTGAAGATCGACGGGTCGGGGTGGTCGTAGCTGATGGAGCCGAGCACGTTGAAGCGGCGCAGGTCGTAGACGTACGGGGTGTGTGTGCCGTACCAGGCGACGACGTCGAGCGGGGAGTGGTCGTACGTCGCCGACCAGAGGTTCCCGCAGAACTTGTTGACGACCTCGGTGGGCCGGTCCTCGTCCTCGTACGCGGCCACGGGCGCCCGGAAGTCGCGGGCGTTCGCCAGGCCGTTGGCGCCGATCGGGCCGAGGTCCGGCAGCTCGAAGGGGCGCCCGTAGTTCTCGCACACGTAGCCGCGGGCGGTGTCGTCGAGCAGCTCGACGCGGAAGCGGACGCCGCGGGGGATCAGCGCCACCTCGCCGGGGCGGGCGGCGAGCAGGCCGAGTTCGGTGCGCAGCAGGAGGCCGCCGCGCTCGGGAACGATCAGCAGCTCGCCGTCGGAGTCGCTGAAGACCCGGTCCGTCATGTCGGTGTCGGCGGAGTAGAGGTGGATGGCGATGCCGGTGCGCTGGGCGGCGTCGCCGTTGCCGCCGAGGGTCCACAGGCCGGCCAGGAAGTCGGTGCCGGGGGCGGGGTCGGGCAGCGGGTTCCAGCGCAGCCGGTTCGGGTCGGCCGGGGCCTCGGTGAACGGCGCCGTCCGCAGGGACCCGTTGTCGACGCGGGTGAACGGCGGGTGCGCGGCCGACGGGCGGATGCGGTACAGCCACGAGCGGCGGTTGTGCTTGCGGGGCTCGGTGAAGGCACTGCCGCTGAGCTGCTCGGCGTACAGGCCGAGCGGGGCGCGCTGGGGCGAGTTGCGGCCCGACGGGAGGGCTCCGGGCACGGCCTCGGAGCTGTGCTCGTTGCCGAACCCGGTGAGGTACTCCAGGGCCTCGGCCGTCTTCCTGGCCTGCTCGCTCATGGGGTGCTTCCGCTCTGTCGAAGGAATCCTATGGCCGACAGTAGGATTCCGCGGCCCGCACGTCAATGGGCGCCCGGAAGGGGGGAGGGGCGCGCCCCGAACCGGTGCTGCCGCAGGGGATCCGAAAACATGAACATTGCTCTACTCTCTCGCGCATGCCGTGGACCCCGTGGACCCGCAGACGCCCCGCCGCCCGACCGGCCCTCCTCGCCGCCCTCCTCGCCCTGCTGCCGCTGCTGACCCTCCTGACCGCCGCGCCCGCCGCCCGCGCGCACGAGGAGCGGCCCGTCGCCTTCCCCGACGGCACCGGATCCGTGCCCGCCTACCGCAGCGCCGAGCCCGACCTGCTGGTCTGCAAGACCGACCGGCCCGGCTTCGAACGCCGCATCGCCGCGTTCCCCGAGGCGCTCAGACAGCGCAACCTCGCCCTGTACGAGCGGTGCGAGAAGACCGGCTACCGCCACCTCCAGCAGGCCGTCGACGCCGTGGACAGGCCCGGCATGAACATCGCGATCCTCCCCGGCCTGTACGAGGAGGAGCCCTCCCTGCCCAAGCCCTCGGGGGAGTGCGCCGCCCTGAAGGCCCCGTCCTCCGCGCTCGGCTACCAGATCCTGTCGTACGAGCAGCAGGTGCAGTGCCGCCACAACCAGAACCTCGTCGCCATCCTCGGCAAGAAGGACCTCCAGATCGAGGGAACGGGGGCGTCCCGGCTGGACGTCGTGATCGACGCCAAGTACCAGAAGCTCAACGCCCTCCGCGCCGACAGGTCGAACGGCGTCTACTTCCGCAACTTCACCGCCCAGCGCACCACCTTCAACGCCCTGTACGTCCTCGCCGGCGACGGCTTCGTCATCGACGACGTCCTGACCCGCTGGAACGACGAGTACGGCTTCCTGACCTTCGCCAGCGACCACGGCCTGTACAAGAACTGCGAGTCGTACGGGAACGGCGACTCCGGCATCTACCCCGGCAGTGCCAGCAACATCAACGACGGCCGCGGCTACGACGTCCCCCGCTACTCCATCGAGATCACCGGCTGCCGCAGCCACCACAACATGGTCGGCTACTCCGGCACCGCCGGGGACTCGGTGTGGGTGCACGACAACGAGTTCGACCACAACATGGGCGGCGCCTCGATGGACAGCGCCTTCCCCGGGCACCCCGGCCTGCCGCAGAACCACGCCAAGTTCGAGCGGAACCTCATCCACGACAACAACCAGGACTACTACCGTTACGTCGCCGACGGCACCTGCGCGAAGCCGCCCGTCGAACGCGGCTACGAGCAGGGCGTCGTCTGCCCGCAGATCTCCATGCCGCCGGGCACCGGCATCATCACCGCCGGCGGCAACTGGAACATCTACGAGGGCAACTGGGTGTACGGGCACCACCGCGCCGGGTTCTACCTGTCCGCGGTGCCCGCCTTCATCCGCGGCGAGAAGGCCTGGTCGAAGCAGGCCGACACCTCCCACCACAACCGGTACGCGGGGAACGTCCTGGGCCGCGACAAGGCCGGGGCCGTCCGCCCCAACGGGATGGACGTCTGGTGGGACGGCCAGGGCCGCGGCAACTGCTGGCAGCCCGGCCCCGACGGCTCCTCCCCGGGCACGCTCCCCGAGTGCGGGGAGCGCCGCGGAGCGGTGTCGGGCGGCTCGCACCGGTTGGTCGGCGAGCCGGTGAAACTCGCGCAGCTGCTCGTCTGCGCCGACTACGACGTACAGGCGCGCAGGCTCCCCGCGGGCTGCGACTGGTACGGCGCCCGGGGCCTGGCCCGGGTGGAGACCCAGATCGCCCTCGGGACGGCCGCCATCCTGGGACTGATCGGGGCGGTCCTGTGGGCCAGGCGGCTGCGCGGCTCCCGCCTGGGCACGGCCGCGTCGCTGCTGGGCCTGGCCGGCCTGGCCCTGGACGTGGCCGGCTCCACGACCCCGCTGGCCGACACCGCCGTCCCCGCCCTGGCGCTGCTCCTCCTGGGCCTGTGGTGGGCCGGCGCCGGCGCGGCCCTGCACGCCGACCGCCCCTGGCTGGCCCGGCTGACCCTCCTCCTGGCCGGCCTGACCCTGCTCGACGCCTTCGACAAGGCCGTCCTCATGATCCCGGGCACCCCCGTCAGCCCCGCCTGGGCCCGCGCCCTGATCGCGGTCGCCTGGACCCTCTGGGCCGCCGCAGCCTCCACCCGCCCCACCCCCACCCCCGCCGCGACGCCCACCCCCGCCCCCGCCGCGAGGAGCCCCAAGTGACCCGGCCCCCCATCCCTCCCGCGCCCACCGTCCCCCCGACCCCGCCCCCCTCCAACCCGCCGACGCCGACGGCCAGCCCCACCCCGCCCGATCCGGAAGCGGGCGCACCGTACCCCGGCCCCGCCGCGACAGCCCCCACGGCGCTCCACCCGTCCCCGACGGCCGCACTCCCGCCGACGGTGGCGGCCCGCCCCGCCCCGTCGGGTCCGGGCGAGGGCGTGCGGGGTCCCGGCCCGGCCGTCCCGTCCCCGGCGGCCCCACCCCTGGCAGTGGTGGCCGCCCGTCCGGCCCCGTCGGGTCCGGGCGAGGGCGTGCGGGGTCCCGGCCCGGCCGTCCCGTCCCCGGCGGCCCCACCCCTGGCAGTGGTGGCCGCCCGTCCGGCCCCGTCGGGTCCGGGCGAAGACGTGCGGGGTCCCGGCCCCGCCGCGGCAGCAGCCTCCGGGGCGGTCCGCCCATCCCCGACGGCCGCACTCCACCCGCCGACGGCGGTGCCGGCCCGCCCCGCCCCGTCGCGTCCGGGCGAGGGCGCGCCCGGGCCCGGCCCCGCATCCGGCGCGGAGGGCCGGTGCGGGGGCGGGGGTGTGGCCGCCGGGCGGGGAGGCAGGTGTGGTCCGGCCGGTGCGGCCGGTGGCGGGGAGCCGGTCGCGGGCAGGCGGGCACGGCGGCGGGAGCGGGGTGCCGTTCTGCTCGTCGCCGTGGTGCTCCTCGGCGGCGCCGTGGCCGGCTGCGGCGGGCGGGCCACCACCCACCACAAGCCGGGGACCAGCCACGAGCAGGCGTCCGGCAGCGCCGGAACCCTGCTTGACGCCCGCGACGGCGCCGGCCACCGGTTCCGCGAGGTGCCCGCCGCAGGGGCCCCGCAGGTCGGCATCAGCGTCCACCCCGACAGCGAGGACGGCTGGAACGTCCAACTGGTGGTACAGAACTTCCGCTTCACCCCCGGCAGCGCCGGCGGCGCTGCCATCCCCGGCTCCGGCCACGCCCACCTGGAGCTGGACGGCCGCAAGGTGGCCCGGCTGTACGGCCCCTGGTTCCACCTGCCCGCGGCGCAGGTGCCCGAGGGCGCACACACCCTGACCGTCCGCCTCTACGCCGACGACCACACCGCGTGGGCCGTCGGCGGCAAGGCCGTGGAAGCCGGCACCGCCCTGTCCGCGCCGGCCGGGGGCTCGCACGGCAGCCACGGCCACGGCGGGCCCGCCTCGCCGCAGGCCCGGCAGCCACCGCAGGCGCAGCCCTCCGCGCCGGCCCCGGCCGCCGTCCGCACGGTCACCATCGCCGTCAAGGACGGCAGGGTGACGCCCGCTCCCGGCCGCACCGAACTCAAGCGCGGCGACAGCGTCGCCCTGCGGGTCACCAGCGACCGAGCCGACACCCTCCACGTCCACGGCTACGACAGGGAACTCGCCCTACCCGCAGGACAGGAGGCCACCCTGGTTCTCACCGCCGACCGCACGGGCCTGTTCGAGGTCGAGACGCACGCCTCCCGGCTCGTCCTGACGCAGCTGCTGGTCCGGTGACGCCGCCGCCCCACGGGCCGGGCAGCGGCCCCCCGTCCGCGGCGGGCTCCCCGACAGCCGACCTCGGCGCAGCCGTCGCCGGCCGGGGCGCGGTCCCCGACCCGGCCGGTGCGGCCGCCCTCGCCGACCACCCGCTCACCGCACTCGCGCACGGCATCGGATCCCAGCACGACCTGCCGATCTCTCCCTTCTACGCGTTCGCCGGCGCCTTCACCGCACTGTTCGCCTCCTTCCTCGCCCTCGGCCTGCTCTGGTCCTCCTCCCGGTTCCGCGGCGGACGGTCCGGCATCGCCATGCCGACCGCCCTCCAGCGGATCGCCGACGCGCCCGCCACACGCGCCGCCCTGCGCGTCGTCGGCCTCGCCGCCGCGCTCGCGGTCCTCGCCTCCCTCCTCCTCGGTCCCGACGACCCCGCCCGCAACCCCGGCCCCGGCGCCGTCTACGTCCTCTTCTGGGTCGGCCTCGTGCCCGCCTCCCTCCTCCTCGGCCCCGTCTGGGGCCTGCTGAACCCGCTCCGCACCCTGTACCGCCTGCTGCCCCGCTCCCTGCGCAGGCAGCCGGCCCCCCTGCCGGCCCGGATCGGCCAGTGGCCCGCCGCGGTCGGGCTGTTCGGCTTCACCTGGCTGGAACTCGCATCTCCGGATCCTGCATCCACCACCCCCCTCCTGATCGCCCTCTCCCTCTACGGCGCCGCCCACCTTGCGCTCGCCGCCCGCTTCGGCGAGCGCTGGTTCGCCGAAGGCGACGCGTTCGAGGCGTACTCCGCGCTCCTGGCCCGGCTCTCGCCCCTCGGCCGCCGAGCCGACGGCCTCCTCGTCCTCCGCAACCCCTTCCACGGACTCGACGCGACGCCCGAGCGGCCCGGTCTCGTCGCCACCGTCTGCGTCCTGCTCGGCTCCACCGCCTACGACGGCTTCAGCGACAACCCCTCATGGATCACCACCCTCCAGACCTCCCCCCTGGGCCGCACCCCCACGGCCACCCTCGGACTGCTCGCTTCCGTCGCCCTCGTCGCCACCCTCTACTGCCTGTGCGCGGCGGCCACCCGCCTCGTCAGCGGCCCTCACCCCGGCCCGCTGACGGCCTTCGCGCACTCACTCGTGCCGATCGCCCTCGGCTATCTCATCGCCCATTACTTCTCCCTTCTCGTGACCGAAGGACCACGCACGGTAATCATGGCACTCGCCGCCGACAATCGGCCCGAGCCCTTGTCCCCCTTGGGCCCCGGCGGTCTCGCGGCCCTCCAGGTCGTGTCCGTCGTCACCGGGCACGTCCTCGGCGTGATCGCCGCCCACGACCGCGCGGTGCGCCTCTTCCCGCCCGGCCGCGCCCTCGCCGGACAGATCCCGCTACTGGCGCTGATGATCACGTACACCCTCGGAGGCATCGCCCTCCTCCTGAACTGACCCGCCGCCGCCCGCCGGGCCCGCGCCCGTCGCGCACGGCGGCTGAAACCGCACGCCCGGAGCGGCATGATGGACCCCGTGCCCGCCACCCACCCCTTGCGCCGTACGCCCGTACAGCAGCGCAGCGCCGACCGGCTCGCCCGGATCCTGGAGGCCTGCGCCGAACTCCTGGACGAATCGGGCTACGAGAGCCTCAGCACCCGGGCCGTCGCCGCACGCGCCGGCGTGCCCATCGGATCGGTCTACCGCTTCTTCGGCAACAAGCGGGCCATGGCCCTCGCCCTCGCCCACCGCAACCTGGACTGCTACACCGACGCCATCGCGGACCGGCTCGCCGCCCTCCCGGCCGCCGGCTGGCGGCCCGTGGTCGACGCGGTCCTGGACGAGTACCTGGCCATGAAGCGGACGGTGCCCGGCTTCGCGCTCGTCGACTTCGGCGTGCCCTCCCCGCCCGAGGACGGCCCGGCCGCCGACCCCAACCGGACGGTCGCCGTACGCCTCACCGAACTCCTCGCCTCCCACCTCGGCCGCACGCCGGACGCCGGCCTGGAGCGGGCCGTCCTGGTCGCCGTCGAGGCCACGGACGCACTGACCAAACTGGCCTTCCGGACCGACCCGGCGGGGGATCCGGCGATCGTGGACGAGATCCGGGCCATGATGCAGGCCTACCTCGCCCGGGTCCTCGACTGAATCGGCGGCCGCCCCCCCAGTCGGCACCGACCCCGGCCTGCCGCGCCTTTCCGGGCCGCACTCTCCCCGACATGCGTACCGGTCGGTATGCTCGGTGGGGCCCGTACGACACCGACGTGACCGCCGCCTGCCGGCCTGCCGCCCGGGAGGGCCCATGCCCCGCACCGCCCTGCGCATCTGCCCCCTCTGCGAAGCCACCTGCGGCCTCACGCTCACCGTCGACGGAACCGCCGTCACCGGCGCCCGCGGCGACCGCGAGGACGTCTTCAGCCGCGGCTTCATCTGCCCCAAGGGGGCTGCCTTCGGTGCGCTCGACTCCGACCCCGACCGGCTGCGCACCCCGCTCGTCCGGCGCGGCGGACGGCTCCGGGAAGCCGGCTGGGACGAGGCCTTCGAAGCCGTCGCCAGCGCGCTCCCGGCGCTCGTCGGGGAGCACGGCGCGCAGTCCGTCGGCGTCGTCCTCGGCAACCCGAACGTCCACACCATGGCCGGCGCCCTCTACCCGCCGCTGCTGCTGCGGACGCTCGGCACGCGCAACCTCTTCACCGCCAGCACCCTCGACCAGATGCCCAAGCACGTCTCCAGCGGGCTCCTGTTCGGCGACCCCTCCGCCATCCCCGTCCCCGACCTCGACCGCACCGACTTCCTGCTCCTGATCGGGGCCAATCCGGTCGAGTCCAACGGGTCGCTGTGCACCGCCCCCGACTTCCCGGGCCGGCTCAAGGCGCTGCGCGCCCGCGGCGGCACCCTCGTCGTCGTCGACCCGCGCCGCACCCGCACCGCCCGCCTCGCCGACCGGCACCTCGCGCCCCGCCCCGGCAGCGACGCCCTCCTGCTGGCCGCCCTCGCCCACATCCTGCTCGCCGAACCCCGCCCCGCGCTGCCGCCGGAACTCGGCGACCACCTCCGCGGACTCCGGGAACTCGGCGAGGCCCTCGCCCGTTTCACCCCTGAGGCCGTCGCCCCGGCCTGCGACATCACGGCCGCCGAGATCCGCGCCCTCGCCCGCGACCTGGCGGCCGCACCCACCGCCGCGGTCTACGGGCGGATCGGCAGCTGCACCGTCGAGTTCGGCACCCTCGCCAGCTGGCTCGTCGACGTGCTCAACATCCTCACCGGCAACCTCGACCGGCCGGGCGGCGCCCTCTTCCCGCTCCCGGCGGCCGGACCCCGGCCCCGGCCCGCCGGGCCGGGCCGCGGGTTCACCCTCGGCCGCTGGCGCAGCCGGGTCAGCGGCCACCCCGAAGCCAAGTCCGAACTGCCCCTCGCCGCCCTCGCCGAGGAGATCGAGACGCCGGGGGAGGGGCGGATCCGCGGCCTGGTCGCCATCGCCGCGAACCCGGTGCTGTCCGCCCCCGACGGGCGCCGCCTCGACGAGGCGCTGGCCGGCCTCGACTTCATGGTCAGCGTCGACCCGTACCTCAACGAGACCTCCCGCCACGCCCACGTCGTGCTGCCGCCCCCGCCGCCCGCCCAGAGCGCACACCACGACTTCGCCTTCAACGGGTTCGCCGTACGCAACCAGGTGCGCTACACCCGGCCCGCGGTCCCGCTCCAGGCCGGGCTGCTCGACGAGTGCGAGATCCACGCCCGCCTCGTCCTCGCGGCGGCCGGCCTGCACGGCCCCGCCGTCCCCGACGCGGCGGCCGCCGTCGACGAGCCCGTCATCCAGGCCGCCCTCGCCAAGGAGACCGCCGACCCGCAGTCGCCGCTGCACGGGCAGGACCCGGGCCGGCTCGCCGGCCTGCTCACCGGCGGCAGCGGCCCCGAGCGGCGGCTCGACCTCATGCTCCGGCTCGGCCCGTACGGCGACCTGTTCGGCGCCGCCCCCGAGGGAGGGCTCAGCCTGGCGCGGCTCCTCGACCGGCTGCACGGCATCGACCTGGGCCCCCTGCAGCCCCGGCTCCCGGGCGTGCTGAAGACGCGCAGCGGCCGCATCGAGCTCCTGCCGGACCCGATCGCGGCCGAACTCCCCCGGCTGCACGACGCCCTCGCCGAACGCCCCGCCGCCCTGGTGCTCGTGGGCCGCCGCCACCTGCGGTCCAACAACAGCTGGATGCACAACGTCCCGGCACTCACCGGAGGTTCCAACCGCTGCACCCTCCACGTCCACCCGGAGGACGCCAAGCGGCTCGGCCTCACCGACGGCGGCCGCGCGCGGATCACCGCCGACGGCGGCAGCCTGGAGGTGCCCGTCGAGCTCACCGACACCGTCCGCACCGGTGTGGTGAGCCTCCCCCACGGCTGGGGCCACGACCGCGACGGCTCCCGGCTGTCCGTCGCCGCGGCCTCGCCCGGGGCCAACGTCAACCAGCTCCTCGACGGCTCCCGACTCGACCCGCTGTCCGGCACGGCGGTCCTCAACGGCTTCCCCGTCGAGCTGGAGCCCCTGCCCTGAGCTGGGGTTTTGCTCGTATTGCTCACGCCCGGACGTCTTGTTGGGCCCTTCGCAGGCCCCCTACGTTCCCTGCATGCTGACCTTCCTCGGCTTCGCCATGATCGTCACCTTCCTGGTCCTGATCATGATGAAGAAAATGTCGCCCATCGCGGCGCTCGTCCTCATCCCCGCGCTCTTCTGCGTGTTCGCAGGGCAGGGCGCCCACCTCGGTGACTACGTCATCGACGGCGTCGGCAAACTCGCCCCGACCGCCGCCATGCTGATGTTCGCCATCGTCTACTTCGGCGTGATGATCGACGTCGGTCTCTTCGACCCGGTCGTCCGGGGCATCCTCCGCTTCTGCAAGGCCGACCCGGTGCGCGTCGTCGTCGGCACCGCCGTCCTCGCGGCGATCGTCTCCCTCGACGGGGACGGCTCCACCACCTTCATGATCACCGTCTCGGCCATGTACCCCCTCTACAAGCGGCTCGGCCTGAGCCTCGTCGTCATGACCGGAGTCGCGGCCACCGCCAACGGCGTCATGAACACCGTCCCCTGGGGCGGCCCCACGGCGCGCGCCGCCACCGCCCTGAAACTTGACGCGGGCGACATCTTCGTCCCGATGATCCCGGCCCTGGCCGTCGGCCTGCTCTGCGTGTTCGCCCTCGCCTACGCCCTCGGGCTGAAGGAGCGCCGCCGCCTCGGCACGCTCGCGCTGCCCGGGGGCGCCGAGCCGCAGCCCGCCGCGGTCGCCGCCGACGCCGCCGACACCGCTGCGGCCGACACCGTCCCGGCCGCCGATCGCGGCACCGACTCCCGCTCGGCAGCCGCGTCCGGCGCGGCCTCCGGTCCCGTCGCGACTGCCGGGGCGGCCGGCGGCGGGCCGCTCCGGGGCGGGTTCCAGGGGCTCGACCCGCGCCGGCCCACGCTGCGGCCGCGGCTGTACTGGTTCAACGCCGGCCTCACCGCCGCCCTCCTCACCGCGATGATCACGGAGCTGCTGCCCATACCGGTGCTGTTCCTCCTCGGTGCGGCCCTCGCCCTCACCGTCAACTTCCCCCACATGCCCGACCAGAAGGCCCGGATCGCCGCCCACGCCGACAACGTCCTCAACGTCGCCGGCATGGTCTTCGCCGCCGCCGTCTTCACCGGCGTCCTCAGCGGCACCGGCATGGTCAAGCACATGGCCGACTGGCTCGTCGCCGCCGTCCCCGAGGGCATGGGCCCCCACATGGCGCTGGTGACCGGCCTCCTCAGCCTGCCCCTCACCTACTTCATGTCGAACGACGGCTTCTACTTCGGCGTGCTGCCCGTCCTCGCCGAGGCCGGCGCCGCGCACGGCGTCTCCCCGCTGGAGATCGCCCGCGCCTCGCTCGTCGGCCAGGCCCTGCACATGTCCAGCCCGCTGGTTCCGGCCGTGTACGTCCTCGTCGGCATGGCCGGTGTCGAGTTCGGCGACCACACCCGCTTCACCGTGAAATGGGCGGCGCTGACCTCGCTCGCCGTGCTCGCGGCGGGGATGCTTTTCGGCATCGTCTGACCGCGGAGGCCCGGCCACCCCCGCGGCGCGGCCGCGCCGGTTTGTAGGGTGGGGCCACCAGACCAGGTCCGCACACCCGTGCGTGTTCGGGGGAGGAAGCGCCATGAAGGCCCACGACGGGATGTACATCGCCGGCGAATGGCGGCCGGCCGCCGGAGGCGACCGCATCGAGGTCGTCAACCCGGCCGACGAGCAGGTCATCGCCGACGTGCCGGCCGGCACCGCGGAGGACGTGGACGCGGCGGTGCGCGCCGCCCGGGCCGCCTTCCCCGGCTGGGCGGCCACGCCGCCGGCGGAGCGGGCGGCCCTGATCCGGGCCCTGCGTGATGCGGTGGCGGCCCGCAAGGCCGAGTTCACCGAGGTCATCACCGCCGAGCTGGGCTCCCCGGCCGGCTTCTCCGAGCGCGTCCACGTGGGGGCGCCGCTCGCGGTGTCCGCCTCCTTCGCCGAACTCGCCGCCTCCTACGCCTTCGAGGAGCGGATCGGCAACTCCACCGTGCTGCTCGAACCGGTCGGCGTGGTCGGGGCCATCACGCCCTGGAACTACCCGCTGCACCAGATCGTTGCCAAAGTGGCACCCGCTCTCGCCGCCGGCTGCACCCTCGTCCTCAAGCCGGCCGAGGACACCCCGCTGACCGCACAGCTCTTCGCCGAAGCAGTGCACGAGGCGGGCATCCCTGCCGGCGTGTTCAACCTGGTGACCGGAACCGGCCCGGTCGCCGGGCAGGCCCTCGCCGCGCACGAAGGCGTGGACCTGGTCTCCTTCACTGGCTCCACCGCGGTGGGCCGGCTGATCGGCGCCACGGCCGGCGCTGCCGTCAAGCGCTTCGCCCTCGAACTCGGCGGCAAGTCGGCCAACGTCATCCTGCCCGGGGCCGACCTGGCCAAGGCCGTCGCGGCGGGCGTGGGCCACGTCATGAACAACTCCGGCCAGAGCTGCAACGCGCTCACGCGGATGCTCGTCCACCGCGACCAGTACGAGGAGGCCGTCTCGCTCGCGGCCGCCGCCGTCGCCCCGTACACCGTCGGTGACCCCCGCGAGCCGGGCACCCGCCTCGGCCCGGTCGTCAACGCCAAGCAGCGCGACCGCGTGCGCGCGTACATCGTTAAGGGCATCGAGGAGGGGGCCCGTCTCGTCGCCGGCGGCCCCGACGCCCCGCACCCCCGCGGCTACTACATCGCCCCGACCGTCTTCGCCGACGTCACCCCCGACATGGTGATCGCGCAGGAGGAGATCTTCGGCCCCGTCCTGTCGATCATCGCCTACGGGGACGAGGACGAGGCCCTGCGCATCGCCAACGGCACCGTGTACGGGCTCGGCGGCGCGGTCTGGGCGGCGGACGACGAAACGGCCGTCGCGTTCGCCCGGCGCATGGACACCGGCCAGGTGGACATCAACGGCGGCCGCTTCAACCCCCTCGCGCCGTTCGGCGGCTACAAGCAGTCCGGCGTCGGCCGCGAACTCGGGCCGCACGGCCTGGCCGAGTACCTCCAGACCAAGTCGCTCCAGTTCTGACGCCGCCCCGAACCAGCCCGGCCGGGCCGAACCAGCCCGGCCGGGCCAAACCAGCCCGGCCGGGCCGGAACTGCCCGGCCGGGCCGGAACCGGTCGGCCGGGCCGGTTCGCCGGCCGGTCCTCCCCTTCCACCCTGCCCTGCCCCGGCCCGCCGGCCGGGGCCCCGAGAGACGGGATCGACCATGGTCCGTGCCGCAGTCCTGCCCGGCGTCGGCGCACCGCTGGAGATACGGGAGGTCGTCCTGCCCGACGCCGGGCCCGGGCAGGTCCGGGTCCGCCTCGCCGCCGCCGGGGTGTGCCACTCCGACCTCTCCCTCTGCGACGGCACGGTCCGGGTCCCCGTCCCCGCCGTACTCGGCCACGAGGGCTCCGGCACGGTCCTGGCGGTCGGCGAGGGCGTCACCCACGTCGCCCCGGGCGACGGGGTGGTGCTCAACTGGTCGCCTTCGTGCGGGCGGTGCCACCACTGCACGATCGGCGAGGTGTGGCTGTGCGCCAAGGCCCTGGCCGGGGTCGGCGCGGTCCACGCCCACGACTCCGCGGGCACACCGCTGCACCCGGGCCTGAACGTCGGCGCGTTCGCCGAGGAGACGGTCGTCGCGGCCGCCTGCGTGGTGCCCGCGCCCGCCGGGATCCCCCTCGCCGAGGCCGCGCTCCTCGGCTGCGCGGTGCTCACCGGCTACGGCGCCGTCCACCACAGCGCCCGCGTCCGGGCCGGCGAGTCCGTCGCCGTCTTCGGCGTGGGCGGTGTGGGCCTGGCCGCCGTGCAGGCCGCGCGGATCGCGGGGGCGGAGCGGATCGTCGCCGTCGACGTCTCCCCGGCCAAGGAGGAACTGGCGCGGGCGGCCGGGGCCACCGAGTTCGTCCTCGCCTCCGACACCGCGGTCGAGGAGGTCCGGGCCGCGACCGGGGGCCGCGGCGCGGACGCGGCCGTCGAGTGCGTCGGCCGCGCCTCGTCCATCCGCGCCGCCTGGGACTCCACCCGGCGGGGCGGCCGCACCACCGTCGTCGGCATCGGCGGGAAGGACCAGCAGGTCGCCTTCAGCGCGATGGACATCTTCCGCTTCGCCCGCACCCTCACCGGCTGCGTCTACGGGAACTGCGACCCGGCCCGCGACCTGCCGGTCCTCGCCGAGCACGTGCGCGCCGGCCGCTTGGACCTCGCTGCCATGGTCACCGACCGGATCACCCTCGACGGCATCCCGGGCGCCTTCGACGCCATGCTGGCGGGCAAGGGCGGACGCTCCCTCGTCGTCTTCTGACCCCGGCCGCGTGCGCGACGGTCCGCGGTGTGCCCAGGGGCGCCGCGGAGCCGTGCACCGGAGGGAGAGACCGTCCGGCAGGGCCGTCAGCCCGGGTTCGAACGCGCCCTCGGCCGGTTGCGCTGCCGCTCGGCCGGCGGGTGGGCCCTGCCCAGGGGAGGCCTCCGGCGCCCGCCGGCCCAGACCCGGCGGGCGCCGCCTCGGCCGGCGCGCCCACCGTGTCGGCCGCCGCGTTCCCCCGGGATCGGCCGCTGGCCGGCGCCTCGACCCCGCCTGCCAGCCGGATCCCGGAAGCTGCCGGTCGGCGTGGCCGCCCTCCGGACCCGGCCGCCGCTGCCCGTCCTGAGCACGGGACTTGAGTACCCGAGCGGATGCGCCCGTGCCCGCCCGCACCGACCCTGGGGCCATGAACGAGACACCGGTCAAGCAGCGCACCACGGCGGCCTACCACGCCCAGGCCGTCGCCTCCTTCGCCGTCGCGCTCACCGCGGTGGCCCTCGGCATCTACCACCTGGACGCGGACGGCTGGGTCCGCGCCTTCCTCGGCGTCGCGGTCCTCTACCTGACCACCTCGGCGTTCACCCTCGCCAAGGTGGTCCGCGACCGCCAGGAGATCACCGGGATCGTCAGCCGCGTCGACCAGGCGCGCATGGAGAAGATCCTCGCCGACTACGACCCCTTCCAGCCGAAGGTCTGACCCGCGGCGGCCATCCATCGCTCCGACGTCTAAGCGCTTGCTCACCCTCCGGTAAGGTGTTCCCTCCGACAGTGACGAGAAGGTGGGCGAACGATGGGCAGCGCGGAGGAGACGGCCGGCGGCTACCGGCCCTGGTCGGAAGTGACCCCCGACGCCGCCCGGCGGCTGCTCGTGGCCGCCGTCGAGGCGTTTGCGGAACGCGGCTACCACGCCACCACCACGCGGGACATCGCGGGCCGGGCGGGCATGAGCCCGGCCGCCCTGTACATCCACTACAAGACCAAGGAAGAACTGCTCCACCGGATCAGCCGGATAGGCCACGACAAGGCCCTGGACATCCTGGAGACGGCCGCCGCCGGTCCCGGCACGGCGGCCGACCGGCTCGGCGCGGCAGTCCGGTCGTTCGTGCTGTGGCACGCCGCGCACCACACCACCGCGCGCGTGGTCCAGTACGAGCTGGACGCCCTCGCCCCGGAACACCGCGACGAGATCGTGCGGCTGCGCCGCCAGAGCGACGCCGTCGTGCGCCGCATCCTCGGCGACGGGGTCGCCGCCGGCGAGTTCGACGTGCCCGACGTGCCGGGGACCACGCTCGCGGTCCTGTCCCTCTGCATCGACGTCGCCCGCTGGTTCAACACGGCCGGGCAGCGCACCCCGGAGGAGGTGGGCGAGCTGTACGCCGACCTCGTCCTGCGCATGGTCGGCGCCGCGCCCGCCGGCCCGGCCTTGCCTCAGAAGTAGTACCGCGACAGCGACTCCGCCACACAGACCGGCTTGTCGCCGCCCTCCCGTTCCACGGTGACGGTCGCCGCGACCTGCACACCGCCGCCCGCGGCATCCGTGACGTCCGTGATCACGGCGGTCGCGCGCAGCCGCGACCCGACGGGCACCGGGGCCGGGAAACGCACCTTGTCCGTGCCGTAGTTGATGCCCATCCGCATGCCCTCGACCCGCATGATCTGCGGTACCAGGCTCGGGAGCAGCGACAGCGTCAGGTAGCCGTGCGCGATCGTCGAGCCGAACGGGCCCGCCGCGGCCCGCTCGGGGTCCACGTGGATCCACTGGTGGTCGCCGGTGGCGTCCGCGAAGAGGTCGATGCGCTTCTGGTCCACCTCCAGCCAGTTGCTCGGCCCGAGCGGCTCGCCGATTCCGGCGCGCAGTTCCTCGGCGGACGTGAAGACCCTCGGCTCCGGCATGCCTCTTCCTCTCCGTGGCGAACAAGCGCTTGCTCAGCATCCCGGGGCCGCATGTATATGTCAACGGAGCGCGGCGGGTCCGACTACCCTCGGCCGGGTGCCGCAGATTCCCGAGAAAATCCACGAACTCACCGTCGGCCAGCTGTCCGCCCGAAGTGGCGCGGCCGTCTCGGCCCTTCACTTCTACGAGACCAAGGGCTTGATCAGCAGCCGGCGCACCTCCGGCAACCAGCGCCGCTACAGCCGCGACGCCCTGCGCCGCGTCGCCTTCGTACGGGCCGCCCAGCGCGTCGGGATCCCGCTCGCTGCCATCCGCGACGCCCTCGCCCAGCTTCCCGAGGAGCGCACCCCCAACCGCGAGGACTGGGCCAGGCTCTCCGAGATGTGGCGCGGCGAGCTCGAACAGCGGATCAACCAGCTGCTGCGGCTGCGCGACCACCTTGCGGACTGCATCGGCTGCGGGTGCCTCTCGCTGCAGAACTGCGCGCTGTCCAACCCGGACGACGTCTTCGGTGAGAAGCTCACCGGCTCCCGCCTGTAGCCGGGCCGCCGCCGCGGGGTCGGGGGTCGGCGCCACGGCGTGGGCCCGCCGCCTGCCGTCCAACCGGGTGCGGGTCCCGCCGCCGCGGGCTCCGACCGCAGGGAGTCCGGGCGCTTCGCGCCCGTCGCGCTCAAGCGCCGCGCGGGCTGGTTTGTGGGCCCGTATGCCGCTGGGTGCGGGGTCTGCCCGTGGGTGCGCAGGGAGTTCGGGCGCTTCGCGCCCGTCGCGCTCAGGCGCCGCGCGGGCTGGATTGGCGCGGGTTGGGTTCGTCTGTGCGGCGTAGGCCGGTGACTGAGGTGGGGGAGCGGGGCGGAGGAGCGGAGCACCCGGGTGTCCGTGTCGGTGGATGCGGCTCGGTGGTGAGGTTCGAGTGCCGTCGGTGGTGCGGAGACCCCCGTGCCCCGCAACGCCACCGGCGGCAGGTTCTCGCGGCCGCGCGGAGCAGGCGGAGGGACGAGTGTCCGGAGCGTCCCGGCCGCCACCTCGTGTGGGGCCCATTGCGTCGGGGCCGCCGCGGTCCGTCGCTCGGCCGGTACGGGCTGGATGGCGCCCGTGCAGGCCTTTCTGCTGTATCCCGGATTCGCCGAGTCCGCCGCCGCCCCGGGCCCGATGCGCCTGGGCGAGCACCGGTGGTTCCGTGCCGGGCGCGGGGCGGGGTCACGCCGCTCCGGCCGCAGCGGGAGTCGGCGGGGCGCCCCAGGCGGAGTCCGCGAGCGCGGGCCTGGGTACCACGATGCCGCAGCCCGCGCAGACCGGGCCGTCCCAGGCCCACGCTCCTTCCCACGACCCGGGCCCGCCGCCGTTGCCGCGGCCCGCCGGCTGCCGAGCGCATCCCGCACCGCGGCCCGCGCCACGCCCCCGTCTCGCCGCGGGCCAGTGCAGCTCGTGCTCGCCGCAGACCGGGCAGGCCGTCCCCGGCTCCGACTCCAGGGCCGCGACCAGCCGCCGCAGCACCTCCGCCAGCGTCCCCTCCGGCCGCACCCCGGGGTCGGCACACCGCACCACGGCGTCCCCGCTGCCGCCCCACGCCCACTCGGGGCGGCGAAGCCCGTCGTGCTTCTCGCGCCGGCGCCGCTCCGCGAACTGCCGCTCGTACGCCAGCCAGACCGCCCGCGCCTCCTCCAGCTCCTCCAGTGCCGCGACCAGCCGCTGCGGGTCCGCCGCCCGGTCCTCCGGCGCGATGCCGTGCCGGTCGCACAGGTGCCACCAGGTCGCCCTGTGCCCGTACGGTGCGAACCGCTCCAGGCAGCGGCGCAGCGAATGGCGCCGCAAAGCACGGTCGTTGCGCGCATCACGCACCTGGTAAGCCAGGCTCCGGAATCCTGCCATCACACCCTCACCTCCGCCTCGCGCCGTCCACACCGCGGCGCCGTACCCGTCGAACGACGGCGCACCACGGGATGTGCCCAACATGCCCCGGCAGGTGCAGGCGCATGCGGGGGCGGACGAGGCGTGCGGGTGGCACATGGCCGGAAGTCAGCGCCCCATGCGCCCCGCGGCCACCACCACGCGTGCCAGCTCCGCGTGGCAGATGTCGCTGTGCGCCCCTGCGGGAGGACCGCCGCGCCGCACGACCGACGCGGCGTCCACGCTGACGCAACCGGACGCCGGCACCCCCGAGCGCAGCGCCGCGGCGAGGGTGAGCCGCACCGCCCCGGGGACGGCCTGCACCCCGCCGTGCCCGATCGCGCCCCACCGGGCGTCGAACCCGAGCAGACCGGCCGAATCCCCTGCCATCCGGGAGGCCAGCGGGTAGAAGACCCGCAGCGCGGCGTCGTGCTTCGAGTGGCAGGCCACCACGGGGCCGTCGACCCGGTGCTGGAGGCCGCGCAGGGCGCCGCCGCGCCCGCCGTCGTGGGGCAGCCGGTCGGCGAACGCGTAGTGCGAGAAGGCGCCCTGCAGCAGGGTCAGCGACTTCACGTGGCGGGCCCCGGCAGGGACGGCGCGCAGCGAGAACGACACCACCCGGGCGCCGAAGCTGTGGCCGATCAGGTGGACACGCAGCTCCGGCCGCCTGGCCGCCAGCTCCGCGAGGGCAGGCCCGAGGCCCCGTTCGCCGACTGCGCCGGCCCGTTTCTTCATCTCGTAGTACGTCGCCTGCCGGAGCAGCTCCTTGGCCCCGCCCCACAGGGCGTGCCGGTCGCCCGCCGCCGTGAGCGCCGGTGCCGACGGGCCCGCGGCCGCCGCCAGGCCCTCCGCGAGGGCACGGCACACGTCGTGCACGTCCTCGGTGAAAATGGCGGGGACCCCGCGATCCGGCGCCCCGCCGACGGCGGCCCCGGCCGCATCGCCGGTCCCCGTCCCGCCGACACCGGCCAGCTGCCGTACGAGTGCCCCGAACTCGGTCAGGGCCTCCTCCCGCTCCGGCCGCGATGCGAGGAGTTCGGCCACCCGGTCCAGTTGCGCGGCGCGCCCGGGCCAGAAGTCCGCGAGGGCCCTTCGGGTGGCGGCGTCCAGGGCCGCGCCCGCGCCCGTCACCGCGCCCGCGCCCGTGCCCGCGCCCGTGCCGGGTTCGGCCGCGCCCGTGTCGGGTGCGATCAGGGACTCGAAGTCCGGGATCGGCTCGTCCGGGAAGCGGATCGACGGCCAGACCACCCCCGCGTACCCCAGCCGCACCCGTGGCCCCACCAGCCCCGCGAAGGGGGCGTAGAAGCGGTCGAAGAGGCGGACGGAAGCGGACCGGTCGCTGTTCCAGCCGTGCGCGAAGACCAGCAGATCGGTGGCCCCGATGCCTGCCAGGGCCCGCAGGCCGGCCGGATCGGCGTCGCCCTGGGCGTCGAAGACCAGCTCCGCGTACGGGGACACGCCCACCGCGGCCGCCGCGAGCGCGCTCCCGGCCGCCGCGCCGCCACCCCCGTCCCCGGCCCCGTCCCCGTGCGCCGGCGCCGTCCCCGCCCGGTGCCCCGTCCCCGTGCCTGCCCCTGTCCCCGTTCCCGTCTCCGCCGCCATGGGTTCCCCTCTCCGCGCCGCCGCCTGGTGCGTCCAGCATCCTGCCGCGCACCCGCACCGGCCAGACCCGTGCAGCCGCCGTCCGCCCTACGGGTAGAGCAGGTACCGCTCCCGCTGCGCGGCGAACCGGGCGAGGCCCGCCGCCCAGTCGCCGGCGATCTCGTCGACGCCGGCGCCCGCGTCCACCATCCGCCGCACCCGGTCCGAGCCGGTCAGCCGGTCGATCCAGTGGTCCGCGCGCCACGCGAAGCCGCTCCAGGAGCGCCGCGCCGTCACCAGCAGCCCGATGCCCGCCCGCACCGGGTCGAACGCGGACCGGTCGTGCACCACCAGTCGCACCCCGCCGCACACCTTCCCCGCGTGCTTGGAGAAGGTGGGCGTGAAGTACGCCTCCCGGAACCACACACCCGGCAGCCCCAGCGCATCCGCGGCCTCCGCCCACCGGCGGTCCGCGCCCTCCGCGCCCACCACCTCGAACGGGGTGGCCGTGCCGCGCCCCTCCGACAGGTTCGTGCCCTCGAACAGGCAGGTCCCGGCGTAGGCGAGCGCCGTGTCCGGCGTCGGCATGTTCGGGCTCGGCGGCAGCCAGGGCAGCCCCGTCTCCCCGAAGAAGGACTCCCGGCGCCATCCCGACATCCGCACCGTGTGCAGCCGGGCGGGGGCGGCCGCGAGGAACTCCCCGTTGAACAGCAGCGCCAGCTCGGCCGCGGTCATGCCGTGCGCGAGCGCGATCGGCTCGCGCCCCACGAAGCTCGCGTACGCCCGCTCCAGGACCGGTCCCGCGGCCCGCCGCCCGCCGACGGGGTTGGGCCGGTCCAGCACCACCACCGCCTTGCGGGCCAGCGCGGCGGCGCGCATGCAGTCGTACAGGGTCCAGATGTAGGTGTAGAACCGCGCCCCGACGTCCTGGATGTCGAAGACGACGGTGTCCACCCCGGCCGCCGTGAACAGGTCCGCGAGCTGCTGCCCGCTCGCGCCGTACGTGTCGTGCACCGGAAGGCCGGTCGCCGGGTCGCGGCCGGGGCCCTCGGAGCCGCCCGCCTGCGCCGTGCCGCGGAAGCCGTGCTCCGGCCCGAACACGGCGACGAGGCGGACCCGCGCGTCGGCGTGCAGGACGTCCACCAGGTGGCGGGCGTCGGCGGTGATCCCGGTGGGGTTGGTGACCACGCCGACGCGCTGCCCGGCGAGCAGCGCGTAGCCGTCCGCGGCGAGCCGCTCGAAGCCCGTCCGCACCCGCTCCGTGCGCCGCCCGGACCGCCCCGGCGGCCCCTCGGCGGCGGTCCGGCCCGCCGCCCCCGCCGCCCCGGCCGCCCCGGCCGGTACGACGGCGGCGCCCGCGCCCGCGGCCAGCCCCAACAGCCCCCGTCGCGACAGCCCAGACGTCGAAGTCATCCGGCCACGCTAGGGCCCGGGACCCTTCCACCCCGACATACCGACCGGTTAGTCTGCCGGGCGTCCGGCCGGCCGGTGAGAGGTGATCCCCATGAGCATGGGCGCAGCGAGCACGTACCAGGACCAGCGAGTCGTCGTCACCGGCGCGGGCGGCGGCATCGGCGCCGCCCTCGCCCGCGGGTTCGCCGCCCGCGGGGCGACCGTCGTCGTCAACGACCTCGACGAGGCCAGGGCCGCCGCCGTGGCCGCATCGATCGGCGACCGCGCCCTCGCCGTGCCCGGCGACGCGTCGGCCGTCGCCGCGGAGGCCCGCGAGGCCCTCGGCGGCGAGGTGGACGTCTACTGCGCCAACGCCGGGATCGCCGCCGGCGGCGACGCGTTCGCCGACGAGGCCGTGTGGGAGGCCGCCTGGGACACCAACGTGATGGCCCACGTCCGCGCCGCCCGGCTGCTGCTCCCGCGCTGGCTGGAGCGCGGCAGCGGCCGCTTCGTCTCGACGGTCTCGGCCGCCGGTCTCCTGACCATGATCGGCGCGGCCCCGTACAGTGTCACCAAGCACGGTGCGCTCGCCTTCGCGGAGTGGCTCTCGCTGACCTACCGCCACCGCGGCATCCGCGTCCACGCCATCTGCCCGCAAGGGGTCCGCACCGACATGCTCGCCGCCGCGGGATCGGCGGGCGAGCTCGTCCTCGCGCCGACCGCGATCGAGCCGGACGCGGTCGCGGACGCCCTGTTCGACGGCATGGAGAAGGGCCGGTTCTTGATCCTCCCGCACCCCGAGGTGGCGCAGCACGCCGCCGGACGCGCCGCCGACCCCGACCGCTGGCTGAGCGGCATGAACCGGCTCCAACGGACGTGGGAGCAGCGGTGACCCCAGCCCGGTTCGCGCCGCACCCCGCCGGGCCGGTCCCGCAGACCGCCTCCCCCTACGCCGCGCGCCCCTGGGTGCGGCTGCTCAGCCCGGCCCAGCGCGCGCCGCTCGACGCGCCGCCGACCCTGCTGCACGCCTTCCGCACCGCCGCCCGGCGCGCCCCCGGCCGTACGGCGCTGGCCTACTTCGACGGGCGAATCGGCTACGCCGCGGCCGACGCGCTCAGCGACTCCCTCGCCGGCCACCTCGCCGCCCGCGGCATCGGCCGCGGCGACCGCGTCGCCGTCGCGCTGCAGAACACCCCGCACTTCGTGCTCGCCGTCCTGGCCGCCTGGAAGGCCGGCGCCGTCGTCGTCCCGGTCAACCCCATGTACAAGGAGGCCGAGGCGCGGCACGTCCTGCGTGACTCCGGCGCCGCCGCACTGGTCTGCGGCGACCGCGCCTGGGCGGCGGAGCTGCGGGCGGCCGCCGCGGGCACCGCGGTGACCACCGTCCTGACCGCCCGGGACCGCGACTTCCAGTCCCGCGACGACACCCGCGTGTTCGGCCCCACTCCCGACGCGCCCGACGGGCCCTACGCGCCGCCCGCACCCGCCCCCGCCGACCTCGCCCGCACGGCCCGCCGGGGCCTCCCGGCCCCGCCCGACCCCGGCCTCACCGCCGCAGACCCCGCGCTCATCAGCTACACCTCCGGCACCAGCGGCACCCCCAAGGGCGCCGTGAACCCGCACGGGGCCCTCACCCACAACGCCCGCCGCCAGGTCGTCGGGCACCCCCTTGCCGAGGGCGCCGCCTACTTCGCCCTCGCCCCCCTCTTCCACATCACCGGCATGGTGTGCGAACTCGGCGCCTGCCTCGTCAACGCCGGCACCCTCGTCCTCGCCCACCGCTTCGAGCCCGGAGCCGTCCTGGACGCCTTGCTCGAACACCGCCCCGCCTACACCATCGGCCCGGCCACCGCCTTCACGGCGCTCGCCGCACACCCGGCCGCCACCCCGGACCACTTCGCCTCGTTCCAGGTGGTCTCCTCGGGCGGCGCCCCCGTCCCGCCCGCCCTGGTCGAGCGGCTCCACGCCCGGTTCGGGATCCGGCTGCGCAACGGGTACGGGCTCACCGAGTCCACGGCGGCCGTCGCCTCCGTCCCCGTCCACCTCGACGCGCCCGTCGACCCGGGCTCGGGCACCCTTTCCGTCGGCCTGCCCGGCGCCGACACCGCCGTCCGCATCCTCGACGGCAGCGGAGCCGAGGTCCCCCTCGGCGAGATCGGCGAGATCGCCGTACGCGGCCCCCAGCTCGCGCACGGCTACTGGGGGCGGCCCGAGGAGACCGCCGAGGCCTTCCCCGGCGGCGAGCTGCGCACCGGCGACGTCGGCTTCATGGACGCCGACGGCTGGCTGTACGTCGTCGACCGCAAGAAGGACGTGATCAACGCCTCCGGGTTCAAGGTGTGGCCGCGCGAGGTCGAGGACGTGCTCCACACGCACCCGGCCGTCCGGGAGGCCGCCGTCGTCGGCGTCCCCGACCCCTACCGCGGTGAGACCGTCAAGGCGTTCGTGAGCCTGCTGCCCGGCGCCGCCGCCGAGCCGGCCGATCTGTCCGCGTACTGCCGCGCCCGCATGGCCGCGTACAAGTACCCGCGCGAAGTGGAGGTCCTGCCCGTCCTGCCGAAGACGACGAGTGGCAAGATCCTGCGTCGGGAACTGCGCGACCGCGGCCGGAAACAGTCGTAGGGTCGCACGAGGCAGGGCCGCAGCGGCCGCACCGGCCGCGGAACACAGGAAGGAAGGACGGCGCCATGGCCGCCAGGACGACGGAGCCCGAGGGCACGCACGACACCCCGGTGCCGCAGCGGCTGCTGGCGGTGGCCACCCGGCTGTTCGCCGAGCGCGGCTACGACCGGACCTCCGTCCAGGAGATCGTCGAGGCGGCCGGGGTCACCAAGGGCGCCCTCTACCACTACTTCGGCTCCAAGGACGACCTGCTTCACGAGGTGTACGCGCGCATGCTGCGGCTCCAGCAGCAGCGCCTCGACGCCGTCGCCGACTCCGACGCCCCCGTCGCCGAGCGGCTGCGGGCTGCCGCCGCCGACGTCGTCGTGACCACCATCGAGAACCTCGACGACGCGGCCATCTTCTTCCGGTCGATGCACCAGCTCAGCCCGGAGAAGCACAAGCAGGTCCGGGCCGAGCGCCGCCGCTACCACGAGCGCTTCCGGGCCCTCGTCGAGGAAGGGCAGCGCAGCGGGGTGTTCTCCACCGCCACCCCCGCCGACCTGGTGGTGGACTACCACTTCGGGTCCGTCCACCACCTGTCGACCTGGTACCGGGCCGACGGCCCGCTCACCCCGCAGCAGGTCGCCGACCACCTCGCCGACCTCCTGCTGCGGGCCCTGCGCCCCTGACGGACCCGGTCAGCGGTACGGCTTCAGCTCGCGCAGCGCCAGGGACCGCTGGTGGACCTCGTCCGGCCCGTCCGCCAGCCGGAGCGTCCGCGCCGCCGCCCACAGCTCGGCCAGCGGGAAGTCCTGGCTGACGCCGCCCGCGCCGTGCAACTGCACCGCGTCGTCCAGGATGCGCACCACCGCCCGCGGCGTCGCGATCTTGATGGCCTGGATCTCGGTGTGCGCGCCGCGGTTGCCGACGGTGTCCATCAGCCACGCCGTCTTCAGGACGAGCAGCCGCAGCTGCTCCACCGCCACCCGCGCGTCCGCGATCCAGCCGCGGACGACGCCCTGCGAGGCCAGCTCCCCGCCGAAGGCCGTACGCCCCACCGCGCGCCGGCACATCAGCTCGATCGCCCGCTCCGCCATCCCGATCAGCCGCATGCAGTGGTGGATCCGGCCGGGGCCGAGCCGGGCCTGGGCGATGGCGAAGCCCGCCCCCTCCTCGCCGATCAGGTTCGCGGCCGGGACGCGGGCCCCGTCGAAGACGACCTCGGCGTGCCCGCCGTGGTCGTGGTCCGCGTACCCGTACACCGTCATCGCGCGGCGCACCTCGACGCCCGGGGTGTCGCGGGGGACGAGCAGCATCGACTGCCGGCGCCGCGGGTCCGGCCCGTCCGGGTCGGTCTTGCCCATCACGATGAACACCTTGCAGTCCGGGTTCATGGCCCCGGAGATGTACCACTTCCGGCCCGTCACCGTGTACGCGGAGCCGTCCGCCGAGCGCTCGATGCGGGTCTCGATGTTGGACGCGTCCGACGAGGCGACCTCCGGCTCCGTCATGGCGAACGCCGACCGGATCTCCCCGGCCAGCAGCGGCTCCAGCCACTGCCGGCGCTGCTCCTCGCTGCCGAACTGCGCGAGCAGCTCCATGTTCCCGGTGTCCGGGGCGGCGCAGTTCACCGCCATGGGCGCCAGGTGCGGGCTGCGCCCGGTGATCTCCGCCAGCGGGGCGTACTGGAGGGTGGTCAGCCCGGCGCCGTACCTCTCGTCGGGCAGGAAGAGGTTCCACAGCCCGCGGCGGCGCGCCTCGGCCTTCAGCTCGCCGAAGACGGGCGGGGTGTCCCACGGCGAGGCCAGCCGCGCGCGCTGCTCGGCGGCAACGGGCTCCGCCGGATACACGTGCTCCTCCATGAACGCGAGGAGCCGCGTCCGGAGTTCCTCGGTCCGGGCGTCGAATGCGAAATCCATGCGGGAGTGCCTCAGCCTTCCTCGTCGAGTGTGGTCAGACCGTGCTCGACGAACACCGGCACCAGCTCGCCGATGCGGTCGAAGCCCCCGCCCACCGTCTGCCCCAGCGTGAAGCGGCGGTGGATGCCCTCGAGGATCACGGCGAGTTTGAACCAGGCGAACGCCGTGTACCAGCCGATCGCCCCGGCGTCCCGGCCGGAGCGGGCCGCGTACCGCTCGACCAGCTCCGCGGGCGAGGGGTGCCCGGGTGCGGAACCCACCGTGCTGACGGGGGAGTCGCCCAGCCCGAGGTCGGTGCTGTACATCACCAGCAGGCCGAGGTCGGTCAGCGGATCGCCGAGCGTGGACATCTCCCAGTCCAGGACCGCCCGGATGCCGCCGTCGTCCTCCCCGACCAGCACGTTGTCCAGGCGGTAGTCCCCGTGCACCACCGTCGACGCGGGAGAGCCGGGCAGGGTCCGGGCGAGTGCGCCGTGCAGCTCGTCGATCCCGGGCAGCTCCCGGCCTCGGGAGGCGTCGAGCTGCTTGCACCAGCGGCGCAGCTGCCGCTCCAGGAATCCCTCCGGCCTGCCGAAGTCCTCCAGGCCCACGACCCGCGGGTCCACCGCGTGCAGGTCCACGAGGGTGTCGACCAAGCCGAGGAGGAGGCCGCGGGTCCGCTCCGGGCCGAGCGCGGCGAGCCGCTCCGCGCTGCGGTAGGGGACCCCCTCCACGAACTCCATCACGTAGAACGGCGCGCCCAGCACCGACTCGTCCTCGCACAGCAGGAGCGGTTCCGGCACCGGCACCGCCGTGCCGTGCAGGGCCGCGACGACCCGGTGCTCGCGCCGCATGTCGTGGGCCGTGGCCAGCACATGCCCCAGCGGGGGGCGTCGCACCACCCAGCGGGAGGCGCCGTCGGTGACCTCGTACGTGAGGTTCGACCGGCCGCCCTCGATCAGCCGGCCCCGCAGCGGCCCGGCCGCCGGCTTCGGCAGGTCGCGGTCCAGGCGGGCGCGCAGCCGCTCCAGGTCGAGGCCGCGGGGGCCGGGTCCGGCGGACGCTGGGCTCATGGAGCGCACCTCCAGGCGCAGAGGACGGGTGGGGCAGAGGCCCGCACCGCCAGCGGCGGGGCGGGCCGTGATCGCCGAAAGCCATCATGCCGACCAGTCGGTATGCCGTCCAGTGCGCGGGGCCGCACGGTCCCGCCCAGGTCCCTGTGCGGTGCCGGCCCCCGGCCCGCGTCAGGCGTGGCAGAGGAGGGGGGTCCCGCCGTTCATCGCCGTCATGTCCGTCAGCACGGCCGCGATGTCCAGCGGCGCCCCCTCCGGCCGGCCGGCCAGCTCCGCGTACGCCCGGTGCAGGTTGGCGACCAGGCGCTCGCGCTCCCGCCAGGCCGCGAACTCGCCGAGGTCCGCCTCCCGGGCGGCCTCCAGCGGGGTGAGCCCCCTGGCCCGGCGCTCCCGGGCCAGCTCGCCCACGTACCGCAGGTAGCGCTCGGTCGCGTCGTACGCCGACGGGTCGGTCAGCGGCCCGTGCCCCGGTACGACGGTCTCCGCGCCGAGGGAGCGCAGCAGCTCCAGCGCCCGCAGCGAGCCGGCAAGCGAGCCCATCGCGAGGAACGGGGTGCCCCCGGCGAACACCAGGTCGCCGGTGAAGACGACCCCCTGCCGCGGCAGCCAGACGACCGAGTCGCCGGTGGTGTGCGCGACTCCGGGGTGGATGACCCGGACCTCCGTCTCGCCCAGGTGGAGGGTGGCCCGGTCGCTGTACGTGAGGTCGGGCGGGGTGATCTCCACGGCGCCGAAGTCGGTCCCCGGCCAGATCAGCTCCAGCTGGTGCCCGGCGGCGAGCTGCTCGGTGCGCGCGTTGGCGTGGCCGAGGACGAGGGCCTCCGGGGTGAACACGCCGTTGCCGTACGTGTGGTCGCCGTGGTGGTGCGTGTTGACCACCGTGCGCGGCAGTGGCACCCCGGCGGCGGTGACCGCGTCCCGCAGCGCCAGCGCCCGCCGCTCGGTGGCTGCGGTGTCGACGAGCAGGGTGCGGCCGCCGTCGCTGACGAAGCCCGCGTTGTTCAGACACCAGCCGCCGTCCGGCTGCACATAGGCGTACACGCCGTCCGCCAGGCGGACGGTGTAGGGCGGTTCGGCGGTCATCTGCGCTCTCCCCTGGTCGCGGTGACGGGCAGTCGGCATCCTGCCAGCCGCCCGGGGCCGGGGGAGAAGGGGGGCGCACGGGGTGCGGGGGGTTTCGTCCGTCAGTGGTCGTCGTAGTGGCCGTCGTGCTCGGCGTGCCGGTGGCCGTCGTGCAGGTAGTCGAGGTGGTCGCCGTGCTCGACGGCGGTGTGCCCGCAGTCCGCGCCGTGCGTGTGCGCGTGCGCCTCGTGCGGGGTGTGGCCGCGGGCCTCGCACTCGTCCCAGTGGCCGGAGTGCTCGCGGTGCAGGTGCCCGTCGTGCGCGTAGTCGAGGTGGTCGCCGTGCTCCACCGCGGTGTGCCCGCAGCCGGGCCCGTGGGCGTGGGAGTGCTCGATGTGCTCGTGGTGCAGGGTGGTCATGCCGCCGAGGCTAGCCCTGAAAGCCGGCTATCGCCCGTTATGTCCGCAACGGCGCGGGCGTGATCCGCCGACCGGACCGCCCGGCACCTCAGAGGACGACCGCCACCGCGAACCCCGCCAGCGCCACCGTGCAGGCCACCGCCGCCAGCGCCGCGCGCGGCGCGAGCCCCGGCGGCCGGGCCGCGGCCAGCTCCCGGATCCGCCGGTGCGCCACCGCCAGGAACGCCAGCCACACCAGCACGATCAGCGCCGCCCCGGCCGTCTCCCACACCGCCCCCGTCCCGCGCAGCGCCTGCCGCAGCCCCAGGACCGCCGCCACCGAGCAGGCCAGCGTCGTACGCCGCCACGCGAGCCGGGTCCGCTCCGGCTGGAGCCCCGCATCCCGCTCGGCGGCGGGGGAGGGGCGTACGGGGCTCACGGCCCGCCGTCCGTCCAGCCGAACAGCACCACCACGACCATCACCGCCGCGACCACCCCGACCCCCACCCCCAGCAGCACCGGGAACCGGGACACCGGCAGGTCCTCGCCCCGCCGCATCGCCGCCTCGCACCGCAGCCAGTGGTTGACGGCCCGCAGCGCGCACGCCGCGCCCACACCCAGCAGCGCGAGCGCCATGCCGACGCGCACGCCCCAGCGCAGGTCCGGCAGGAACTGGTCCACCGCGAACCCGCCGCCGACCAGCGCGAGGGCGGTCCGGATCCAGGCCAGGAACGTCCGCTCGTTGGCCAGGGAAAAGCGATAATCGGGCTGCTTGCCCTCCTCGCGCACCCGCTGCGGCGCCCACCAGAGGCGGGCGGCCCTGCCGAAGTCGATCACCCGGCCAATCTACGTCCCGCGCCCCGGCCGGCGCGCGCCGCATACGGCCCGGCCGCCCGCCACACCCGTCAGGCCGGCCGCCCGCCCCTGCGGAAGGCACGCAGCCGCCGGTATGCCTCCAGCCCGTCCGGCACCCACGGCCAGGAGCCGTCCGCGACCCGGGCGTCCAGCTCGTCCTCCGGCAGCCATGCGTGCCAGGCCACCTCGGACTCCTGCGGCCGCACCTCCAGCCCGCAGCGCACCTCGTGCACGTACGACCACCATCCCCCGCCCGGACCCTCGTAGAGGAACTTGAACAGCGGCTCGGGCTGCGGCAGCCCGGACACCCCCAGCTCCTCCTCCGCCTCCCGCAACGCAGCCGAGGCGTAGTCCTCGCCCGCCCCGAGCACCCCGCCCACGAACATGTCGTAGCGGGAGGGGAAGACCAGCTTCGACGCCGTCCGCCGGTGTACGAACACCCGCCCCCGCCCGTCCCCGGCCAGCACGAACACGCACCGGTGGAGCAGGCCCCGCGCGTACACCTCGCCGCGCGGCGCCCGGCCCGTCACCCGGTCGTCGCGGTCCACCACGTCCAGCACCTCGTCGGCAGCACCCATGCGGTCCATCCAAGCACCGCCATTGACGGGTTACCGCCCCGTAGCCAAGGATCGGCCCCACCGGCGACCGGAGGGCGACTTCGCATGACGTACGACGCAGACGTGATCGTGATCGGGGCGGGGCTCGCGGGCCTAGCGGCCACCGCCGAACTCGCCGACGCGGGCCGCAGCGTGATCCTGCTCGACCAGGAGCCCGCCCAGTCGGCCGGCGGCCAGGCCCACTGGTCCTTCGGCGGCCTGTTCTTCGTCGACTCGCCCGAGCAGCGCCGGATGCGCGTCAGGGACAGCCGCGACCTCGCCCTCCAGGACTGGCTCGGCACGGCCGGCTTCGACCGCGAGGAGGACGCCTGGCCGCGCCGCTGGGCCGAGGCGTACGTCGACTTCGCGGCCGGGGAGAAGCGGCCCTGGCTGCACCGCCTCGGCGTCCGCTTCTTCCCCGTCGTCGGCTGGGCCGAACGGGGCGGCTACGGCGCCCTCGGCCACGGGAACTCCGTCCCCCGCTTCCACATCACCTGGGGCACCGGCCCCGGCCTCGTCGAGCCCTTCGAGCGCCGGGTCCGCGAGGGGGCCGCCCGCGGCCGGGTCCGGATGCTTTTCCGCCACCGCGTCACCGGGCTCTCCCGGACGGCCGGCGCCCTCGACACCGTCACCGGCGACATCCTGGAGCCGTCCTCCGCCGTACGGGGCTCCGCCAGCAGCCGCGAGCCGGTCGGCGCGTTCTCGCTGCGCGCCCAGGCGGTGATCGTGGCGGGCGGCGGCATCGGCGGCAACCACGACCTCGTCCGCAAGCACTGGCCGGACCGGCTCGGCACCCCGCCGGAGCGCATGCTCTGCGGGGTCCCCGCCCATGTGGACGGCCTGCTGCTGGGCATCGCCGAGGACGCCGGCGCCCGCCACATCAACAAGGACCGCATGTGGCACTACACCGAGGGCATCGCCAACTGGGACCCGGTGTGGGCCCGCCACGGCATCCGCATCCTGCCCGGCCCCTCCTCGCTCTGGCTGGACGCCACCGGCCGGCGGCTGCCCGTACCGCTCTTCCCCGGCTTCGACACCCTCGGCACCCTCGACCACATCATGCGGACCGGCCACGACCACACCTGGTTCGTCCTCAACCGCCGCATCATCGGCAAGGAGTTCGGCCTCTCGGGCTCCGAGCAGAACCCCGACCTGACCGGCAAGTCCGTGCGCGGCGTCATCGACCGGGCCCGCCAGGCCGTGCCCGGGCCCGTGCAGGCATTCATGGACCGCGGGGCGGACTTCGTCGTGGAGCGCAGCCTGCCCGCCCTGGTGCGCGGCATGAACGCCGTCACCGGCCTCGGCCTGCTCGACGAGGACACCGTCCGCCGGGAGGTCACGGCCCGCGACCGGGAGATCGCCAACCCCTTCACCAAGGACCTCCAGGTCACCGCCGTCCACGGCGCCCGCAGGTACCTGGGGGACCGGCTGATCCGCACCGCCGCCCCGCACCGCATCCTCGACCCCGCCGCCGGCCCGCTGATCGCCGTACGCCTGTCCGTCCTGACCCGCAAGTCCCTCGGCGGCCTGGAGACCGACCTGTCCTCGCGCGTCCTCACCGCCTCCGGCGAGCCGCTGCCCGGCCTGTACGCGGCCGGGGAGGCGGCCGGCTTCGGGGGCGGCGGCGTCCACGGCTACCGGGCCCTGGAAGGCACCTTCCTCGGCGGCTGCCTCTTCTCGGGCCGCGCCGCCGGCCGGGCTGCGGCCGCCGCCGTGGGCTAGTGCTGTGGCCGGGAAGGTTCACCGGGTCACGGCGCCCGGCACGGCGCCTCGCGGCGTTGTCGGACCGCGCTCGTACGCCCGGTACGCGCCGCGGCCCTCCGCCTTGCGACGCACCGCACCGGACACCGCGACCCGGCAAACCATCCCGGCCACAGCACTGGGAACCGTCCGGCGGGTCAGGGCACGCGGGAGACGACCCGGAACCGCTCGGCGACGACCAGGGTGTCGTCGCCGACCGTGTACTCCGGGTCGCCCAGCAGCGCGCGGATCTCCTCGCTGTGCCAGAACCGCTCGTGCGAGGCACGCCATTCGGCCACTGACGCGTACCCCTCGCCCTCGTCCAGGGCGTGCCGCAGGTCCACGTCGGCGAGCCGCAGCACCCGTACGTCCGCCACCTCCACGACGGCCACCGGACGGTCCTCCGAGTCGACGAGGACCGCTCGGTCGCCCGCGGCGGGAAGGGGCTCGCCCTCCGCCCCGTACTCGGGCAGCAGCCCCGTCGTCGCGGTCTTCGCCCCGCTCAGCACGGCCGCCACCAGCGCGTCGCGCAGCGGCCCGGGGAACCCGAGCAGGTACGGGGGCAGCCCCTCATGCGTCTCCATGCCCCCACCCTACGGCCCGCCCGCCATCCGGCCGGGACCCTGCGCCCCGCCCCCAACTATCGGCCGCACCGCACCAGTTGAAACACGCCACCCGCTGGACCGGACCTTGACTCGGAGCTGTGCCTACCGGTTTGCTGTGCGTGATCATCCCAGCCGTCCCCGTCACGCCCACCGTCCGTCAGCCCGCCACCGCGCCCGTGTCCTGGAGGGAAATCCGCGGATGTCCCCGCCTCCGCCGCCCCTCGGCCGCGCCCGCAAGCGGGACGCCCAGCTCTTCGACCCGGCGCTCTGCGACACCGAACTCGTCGACGTCCGCGCCCGGTTCACCCAGGGCAGGTGGGCCAAGGCGCGCGCCCTCCTCGCCGGCACCGGCGACGACTGGGACCGCCGCGGCCACCGCGTCGTCGTCCTCGCCGAGACCCCCGCCGCCACGGCCTGGGCCCGCGAATGGCTGCTCGCCGAGCCCGAGAGCGCCGACGCCGCCACCCTCCTCGCCTGCGCCGCCGTCTTCGCCGCCCTGCGCCGCAAGGGCACCCCCGAGGCCGCCGAGCAGGCCTGCCACCGCGCCGCCGCACTCCTGCCCGCCGACCCGACGCCCTGGCTCGGGCTGCTCATGCTCTCCCGCGCCTTCGGCTCCCAGGAGGAGTTCAGCCGCCACTTCGACCAGGTCCGCGCCCGCCACCGGGAGCACCACCACGCCCACCACCTCATGGTCGCCCGCCTCGCCGAGCACGCCCCGGCCGCCGGGCAGGACCCCCTCCACGAGGTGTACGACTTCGCGGCCTGGGCCGCCGAGGAGTCCCCGGCCGACTCCCCGCTGGCCGTCCTCCCGGTCATCGCGCACGCCGAGCGCTACCGCGTCCTCGCCGCCGTCCACGGCGCCGGCCCGGCGGGCGCCGCCGCGCACTGGTCGAACCGCCGGGCCCGCCAGGTCCTGCGCGCCGCGTTCGACTGGTGGCTGGAATGGGAGCGCGAGGACCACCCCCGCAACCGCGTCGACCTGAACTTCCTCGCCCACGCCAAGCTGTGCGAGGGCCGGCCTGCCGAGGCCGCCGCCCTCTTCCACCGCATCGGCAGCCACGCCACCCCGGCCCCCTGGTCCTACCCGGACCTCGACCCCCAGAAGGCCTTCCTCGCGGCGCGCAGCGCCGCGCTCGGCACCGCTTGACCCACCTCCGCCGGGCGCACCGCACCACCCCCGCGCACCGCACCGCCCGGCACCGCTCGACCCCCCTGCTCGACCTTCCCCCGAAAGGACCCCGCATGGCGACGGGCAGATCCACCGCGCTCGGCACCCCGCCCGAGATCCGGACCTACAAGGGCCAGGACCGCGCCCTGCGCGCCGGCCGCCTCGGCACCGCCGGCCTGCTGCTCTCCGTACTGGCCGCAAGCGCCCCGCTCATGGTCGTCGCCGGCGTGATGCCCACCATGTTCGGCGTGATGGGCATCGTCGGACAGCCGCTGCTCTTCGTGATCCTCGGCCTCGTGCTCGCCCTCTTCAGCGTCGGCTACGCCGAGATGAGCCGGCACGTCCACAACGCCGGGGCCTTCTACGCGTACATAGCCCGCGGGCTCGGCCCGACCGCCGGCACCGGCGCCTCGCTCACCGCCCTCGTCGCGTACAGCGCGATGCAGGTCGGCGTCTACGGCATCCTCGGCTTCGAGGTCTCCGGCCTTCTCGCCACCTACCTCGACACCGAGATCGCCTGGTGGATCCCCGCCCTGGCCGCCGTCGCCGTGACCGGCGGGCTCGGCTGGCTGAAGATCGACCTGAACGCCCGCGTCCTCGGTGTGCTGCTCCTGATCGAGTGCGTCCTCGTCGTCATCTTCGACGTCGCCGCCCTCGCCGAGCCCGGTCCCGAGGGCATCTCGCTGCACGCCTTCGACCCCGCCACCCTCGGCGGCGCGGGCCTGGGCACCGCCCTGTGCTTCTGCATCGCCGCGTTCGTCGGCTTCGAGCAGTCCCCGGTCTACGCCGAGGAGACCAGCCGGCCGCACATCGTCGTCTCCCGCGTCATGTTCCTCGCGGTGGGCTTCGCCGCCCTCTTCTTCGCGGTGAGCTCCTGGGCCCTCACCGTCGCGACCGGACCGTCCGAGGTCGTCAGGACCTCCGCGGAGGCCGGCCCCGGCCTGCTCTTCCAGCTCACCGAGGCCCGCCTGGGCGGCACCTTCACCGACGTCCTCCACGTCCTGTTCGTCACCGGCATGTTCGCGGCCATGCTCAGCTTCCACAACGTCGTCGCCCGCTACGCCTTCGCCATGGGCCGCGAGGGGCTGCTCCCGGCCGCCTTCGGCCGCACCAACCCCGGCACCGGGGCGCCCGCCACCGGATCGCTGATGCAGACCGCGGTCGCCGCCCTCGTCGTCATCGCCTTCGCGGCCACCGACGACAACCCGGCCGGGGACCCGACGGCGCCGGTCCTGCACCTGTTCACGTGGATGGGCAGCGTCGGCGCCCTCGGTGTGACGCTCCTCATGTCGGCGGCCTCGTTCGCCGTCATCGCCTTCTTCGTCCGCCGGGGCACCGCGGGCGCCCAGCTGTGGCGGCTCGTGGCCGCCGGGCTCGCCGGCACCGCCCTCCTCGGCATCGCCGTGTACACGGTGAAGGACTTCGGGGTCCTGGTCGGAGCCGGGGAGGGCTCGGTCCTGGGCTGGCTGCTGCCCGCGGTCATCGGCGTCGCCGCGGTCGGCGGCCTCGTGTACGGGGCCGTGCTGCGCGTACGCCGCCCGGAGGTGCACGCCCGGATCGGCCTCGGGAACGAGGCCTTCCGCCTCGACCAGGCGGCCGGGACGGCGCCCCGTACCTGATCCTGCTCCGACGGGGCTCCCGCCCTCGCTTTCAGCCCTGCGCCAGGCCCCCGACGCCCCTTTCCAAGGTCGTCGGGGGCCTTCGTCTTCAGGGCCGGGTTTTGGCCATGGCCGACGCTCATGGTCTCCTATGGCGACAAAAACTCCCGGACCCCCGCACAGGTGACACCACCCGACTCCCCTGTGCGGCGGCCCGACCTGCCTGTCCCACCCCAGAAGGCGAAGTCCCACATGAGTGACCGCACCTTGACCAAGGCCCCGGCCACGGCGCCCTCCAGTCACGTCGACGCGGGCGACGAGGGTTACAGCAAGGACCTCAAGTCCCGCCACATCAACATGATCGCCATCGGCGGGGCGATAGGCACCGGCCTGTTCCTCGGCGCGGGCGGCCGGCTCGCCGGTGCGGGTCCGTCCCTGGCCATCGCCTACGCCGTGTGCGGCGTCTTCGCGTTCTTCGTCGTGCGCGCGCTCGGCGAGCTCGTCCTGTACCGCCCGTCCTCCGGCGCGTTCGTCTCGTACGCGCGCGAGTTCATGGGGGAGAAGGGCGCCTACACGGCCGGCTGGCTGTACTTCCTCAACTGGTCGACCACCACCGTGGCCGACATCACGGCCGCCGCGACCTACGCGCACTTCTGGTCGATGTTCACCTCCGTCCCGCAGTGGGTCCTCGCCCTGATCGCGCTCGCCGTCGTCCTGACCGCGAACCTGATCTCGGTGAAGTACTTCGGCGAGATGGAGTTCTGGTTCTCGCTGGTCAAGGTCGCGGCCCTCGTGATCTTCCTGATCGTGGCGATCTACCTGGTCGCCACCAGCCACGACATCGGCGGCCACACCCCCGGCCTGTCCACGATCATGGACAACGGCGGCCTCTTCCCCTCCGGCGTCCTGCCGATGCTGCTGGTGGTCCAGGGCGTCGTCTTCGCGTACGCCTCCGTCGAGCTGTGCGGCGTCGCCGCGGGCGAGACCGAGAACCCCGAGAAGATCATGCCGAAGGCGATCAACTCGATCATGTGGCGCGTCGGCCTGTTCTACGTCGGCTCGGTCGTCCTGCTGGCCATGCTCCTGCCGTACACCGCGTACTCCGCAGACCAGAGCCCCTTCGTCACCGTCTTCGACAAGCTCGGCATCCCCGGCACCGCCGGCATCATGAACCTCGTCGTGCTGACCGCCGCCCTGTCCAGCCTGAACTCCGGCCTGTACTCCACCGGCCGCATCCTGCGCTCGATGGCCATGTCCGGCTCCGCCCCGAAGTTCACCGCCCGCATGAACAAGGGCAAGGTCCCCTACGGCGGCGTCCTGTTCACCGCGGCCTTCGGCCTCGCCGGCGTCGGCCTGAACTACCTGATGCCGAAGGACGCCTTCGAGCTCGTCCTGAACTTCGCCTCGCTCGGCATCCTCGGCACCTGGGCCATGGTCATGCTCTGCTCGCTGCTGTTCTGGCAGCGCTCCCGGCAGGGCCTGGTCGAGCGGCCGGCCTACCGCCTGCCCTGGTCCCCGTACACCCAGATCGTCACCCTGGTGTTCCTGTTCACCGTGCTGGTGCTGATGTGGTGCGACGGCGGCGTGGGCCGCACCACCGTGATGTGCGTCCCGGTGATCGGCGCGATGCTGGTCGGCGGCTGGTTCCTGGTCCGCCGCCGCGTGGCGGAACTCGCCGCCCGCCGCTGACGGCCCCCGCTCCCGGAGGACCCCGCCCGACGGCGGGGTCCTTCCGCGTTCCAGGAGCCGTCCGGCCGTGCCGGGCCGCCCGCCTGGCGGGGAAACGCAGAAGACCCCCGCCGAAGCGGGGGTCTTCCCGTGGTGTCCGAGGGGGGACTTGAACCCCCACGCCCGATAAAGGGCACTAGCACCTCAAGCTAGCGCGTCTGCCATTCCGCCACCCGGACCAGGTGTCTGTCTTCCCGGCCGCTCGGCCGTTCCGACGTGGAAAACATTACCAAACATTCCGGGGGCCCGATCACACCCCCCGGCGGCCGGGGATGCCCTTGGGTGCGGCGGGCCGGCGCGGGAGGATGGGGAGGCGCAGCCGTCGGTACCGATCAGTGGGAGGAAGCAGCGTGAGCGAGTCGAGCGCGGGCAGGACCGTCTCCGGCGAGGACGAGGTCGTCGACCTCTGCCGGGACCTCATCCGGATCGACACGAGCAATTACGGGGACCACTCGGGCCCCGGCGAGCGCAAGGCCGCCGAGTGGGTCGCCGAGAAGCTCGCGGAGGTCGGCCTGGAGCCGCAGATCTTCGAGTCCCACAAGGGCCGGGCCTCGACCGTGGCCCGGATCGAGGGCGAGGACCCCTCGCGGCCCGCCCTGCTGATCCACGGGCACACCGACGTCGTCCCGGCCAACGCCGCCGACTGGACGTACGACCCGTTCTCCGGGGAGATCGCCGACGGGTGCGTGTGGGGCCGCGGCGCCGTCGACATGAAGGACATGGACGCGATGACGCTGGCCGTCGTCCGCGACCGGCTCCGCAGCGGCCGCAAGCCGCCGCGCGACATCGTCCTCGCGTTCCTCGCCGACGAGGAGGCGGGCGGCCTCTACGGGGCCCGCCACCTGGTGGACCACCACCCCGGCCTGTTCGAGGGCGTCACGGAGGCGATCGGCGAGGTCGGCGGCTTCTCCTTCACCGTCAACGAGAACCTGCGCCTGTACCTCGTCGAGACCGCCCAGAAGGGCATGCACTGGATGCGCCTGACCGTGGAGGGCACGGCGGGCCACGGCTCGATGACGAACACCGACAACGCGATCACGGAGCTGTGCGAGGCCGTGGGGCGGCTCGGCCGGCACCAGTGGCCGGTGCGCGTCACCAAGACCGTGCGGTCCTTCCTGGACGAGCTGTCCGACGCCCTGGGCACCCCCCTCGACCCGGACGACATGGACGCCACCCTTGCCAAGCTGGGCGGCATCGCGAAGATGGTCGGCGCGACCCTGCGGAACTCGGCCGCCCCGACGATGCTCGGCGCCGGCTACAAGGTCAACGTCATTCCCGGCCAGGCCACCGCGCACGTCGACGGCCGCTTCCTGCCCGGCTACGAGGACGAGTTCTTCGCCGACCTCGACCGCATCCTCGGGCCGCGCGTCAAGCGGGAGGACGTCCACGGCGACAAGGCCCTGGAGACCGACTTCGACGGCCGGCTCGTGGACGCCATGCAGGGCGCGCTCAAGGCGGAGGACCCGATCGCGCGCGCCGTCCCCTACATGCTCTCCGGCGGTACGGACGCCAAGTCCTTCGACGACCTCGGGATCCGCTGCTTCGGCTTCGCGCCGCTCCGCCTGCCGCCCGAACTGGACTTCGCGGGCATGTTCCACGGCGTGGACGAGCGGGTGCCGGTCGACGGGCTGCAGTTCGGCGTGCGGGTCCTCGACCGGTTCATCGACAACTGCTGAGAATCGGGAACGTGTGCACCGGACCACCGGGAAGAGTGAATGCGCTCATACGCTCGTAGCCCCGGTGATCCCTCCTCGTTACAGGTGATGCGGTCCGCGGCTGGGACCGCATTGCCTACTAGGAGGAACAATGCTGAAGAAGGTTGTGGCCGCTGCCGCTGCCACCGGTGGTCTGGTTCTTGCGGGTGCGGGCGTGGCGGCTGCCGACGCGGGCGCGCAGGGTGCGGCCATCGGCTCCCCGGGCGTTCTGTCCGGCAACGTCGTGCAGGTCCCGATCCACATCCCGGTGAACGTCTGCGGCAACACCGCCGACGCCGCCGGCCTGCTGAACCCGTCCTTCGGCAACACCTGCGTCAACGCCTGACGCATCTGAGGTCTTGGGGCCCCGGAGCGCAATCCAGCGCTCCGGGGCTGCCGGGCTTTCGGGCCCGGCGTTGTTCTTACACGGCAGGGGGACGAAAGAGATGCGACGACAGGCAGCGACGGCCAGGAAGACCCTGATCACGATGGCCGCGGCCGGGGGCGTCCTCGCCCTGGGCGGGGGATACGCGCACGCGGCCGGCGGCGCCGCCGCCTCCGGGCAGGCCGCCGGTTCGCCGGGCGTGCTGTCCGGCAACAACGTGCA
>NZ_JBVIGV010000006.1:113629-306346 GCF_055570615.1 Streptomyces sp. NPDC031121 | reverse complement strand
TGCAGGCGCCGGTGAGTGCGCCGGTGAACGTCTGCGGCAACACGATTGACGTCATCGGGCTGCTGAACCCGGCGTTCGGCAACCGCTGCGCCAACGGCGCCGGCCAGTCGGGGAACCCGGGCCAGCCCGGCAACCCGGGCCAGCCCGGCAACCCCAGCACTTCCGGCGGCGGCGCCGGCGCCTCCGGGCAGGCCGCCGGTTCGCCGGGCGTGCTGTCCGGCAACAACGTGCAGGCGCCGGTGAGTGCGCCGGTGAACGTCTGCGGCAACACGATTGACGTCATCGGGCTGCTGAACCCGGCGTTCGGCAACCGCTGCGCCAACGACGCCGGCCGGCCGGGGAACCCGGGCCAGCCCGGCGATCCGGGTCAGCCGGGCGGTCCGCAGGATCCGGACGAGCCGTGCGACGAGGACGGTCCGGGCAACCCCGGCAACCCGGGGAACCCCGCCAACCCGGGGAACCCGGGGAACCCCGCCAACCCGGGGAACCCGGGGAACCCGGGTACTCCGGGCCAGCCGGGCAACCCCGGCGGAGGTCCGGTGACGCCCGGCGGTCCCGGGGTCGGGATCGAGCCGCCCCGGCAGGCCGGGCTTGCCGCGACCGGAGCCGGCGACGTCCTCGGCGTGGCCGTTCCGCTGGCCGCCGGCACGCTGCTGGCCGGGGCCGTGCTCTACCGGCGGGCCCGCAGCACGGGCTGACGTACCGTCACCGCGCCGGCCCCGCCCTTCCCGGGCGGGGCCGGCGCCGTGTCTCCAGGTCAGCCCGTCACCAGGTCGCCCGGACCTGACGGATGATCCGGCGGCGCAGCCGCACTCTGCGGCTGCCGTCCCTGTGCAGGCTCAGCCGGTCGAGTTCCCAGTTCCCGTACTCGGCGTGGTCGGTCAGCAGTCGGGTCGCCTCTTTGCGGGGGACCCCGCGAGGCACGTACACGTCGACGAATTCGTATTCCGGCATCGCATCTATTGTGCGGGCACCGCCCCGCTACGGATAGCGTCTGCTCTATGTCTGATGCCGCTCTGCCCACTGTTGCCGAGGTTCGCGCCGCCGCCGAGGCCGTCAAGGCCGCCATCGACCGCCACCTCGCCGCTGTCGAGAGCAGGGTCGGGGACGAGGACCCGGCCGTCTACGCCGCTTTCAACGAACTCGCCGCCGCAGCCGAGGAGTACGACGAGCTCCTCTACGACCGCTACGACGAGGTCACCCCGTTCGAGATCCCCACCCCCGAGGACGGAGCCCCGTACGCCGGACCCGCCGAGCCCGCCGCCTTCAGCGTGCTCATCCGCCGCGACTACGCCGTCGTGCACCCGGGGCGGCTGGTCGCGCAGGCCGACCGGGTCGCCGCGCACGACCGCGACGCCGAGCTCGTCCACGACGGCGGCACCGCCGGGGCCCTCGGCGTCCTCTTCGGGGAGTACGAGCCCGACGAGATCGCCTCCCGGGCCAGGGACTTCGGCTTGGAGGAGGGCGACTCGACGCTGTGGATCGCCGCGTCCCGCGAGATCCCGGAGCCGGGGGAGTGGCTCGCCGCGCCGTTCGACGGCACCGGCCCGCAGGACGTCCTGCACCGGTTCGACGTCAGCGCCGTCTTCGACGACGACGAGGAGGAGGACGAGCCCGCGGAGCCCGGCCTGGCGCCGGCCTGACCCCTCCCCGCGCCGCAGACACGACCGGCCCCCCCGCCCGCCACGGGACGGGGGGCCGGCCGCGTGGCCCGCGCCCTTACTCCGGCCGGTCCTGCGCCGCGGCCGCGAGGGCTCGCAGCAGGCCCGCCAGCCGCGTCGTCCGCGGCTTCGGCAGCACCTCCGCGACCGCGCGCGGCAGGGCCTGGTCGACGCCGTGCACCACGGACAGGTGCCGCTCGGCCCGCCCGAACGCCGTGTACACCCAGTCCCGCGACAGGGCGGGCACCGCGTCCCCCGGCAGGACCACGACCACGGCCGGCCAGCGCGCGCCGACGGCCTGGTGCGCCGTGACCGCCCAGCCGTGCCGCACCCGCGACTCCACCAGCTCCTTCGGTACGACGACCCGCGCGCCCGCGGCGTCCAGGTGCAGGCCTGCGGCGTCAGCCGACACCACCCGCGCCGGGACGGCCCGCCCGGGCGACGGCACGTGGACGACGCGGTCCCCCGGGTCGAAGCCGCCGAACCGGCCCGGCCCCGGGTTGAGCCGCTCCTTCAGCGCCGCGTTCAGCGCGCGGGTGCCTGCCGAGCCGCCGTGGCCCGGGGTGATGACCTGCACGCCGTCCGCCCCGATGCCGAAGGCCCGCGGCACGGACTCGGCGACCAGCTGCACCGTGCGGTGCACCGCCTCGCCCGCGTCCCGGACGGGCACGATGACGACTTCCCGGCCCGGGGCGTCGACCTGGTTCAGTTCGCCGATCCCGATGCCCGAGACCAGCTCGCCGATCGGGCCCGGATCCGGGATCCGGGAGGCCACCTGCGGGCAGAAACGGGCCGCGAGGACGTCCGCGAACACCCGGCCGGGGCCCGCCGATCCCAGGACCGCGGGGTCCCCGGACAGCACCAGGCGGGCGCCGTCCGGCACCGACTCCACCAGGGCGGCCGCACTCTCCACGTCGAGCTGCGGCGCGTCCAGCACGACGAGCAGGTCCAGCGCGAACCGGCCGTCCGCGTCCCGCTCGGGGCCCTCGGTCCCGGCGAGCAGCCCGGCCACGGTGACGGCCCCCGGGGCGGGGGCGTGCGCGGCGAGGCAGGTGCGCAGCCCGTGCTCCCGGGCCGCCGCCACCAGGGCCAGCGGCTCGGCGCGGGCGGCCTTGCCGCCGGTGTGCACGACCAGGCCGTGCGCCGCGGCGGCGCGGACCAGGTCGGCGCCGGTGTCGGCCGCGGGCGGCTCCCAGGCGGCGGCGCCCTCGCCGGTGAACGTGCCGGCCAGCCGGGCCAGGCCGTCGGCCAGGCTCTCCTCGGCCAGCGCGTGGCCCTCCAGGCCGACGAGGACCCGTACGGGCTGCTCGGCGCCGGCGTCGGAATCCTGAGAGGCGGCCGGTTCGGCCACCGGCTCGTGGAACACCAGGACCAGGCCCTCGGCGATCGCCTGGCCGAGCGCCTCGGCCGGGGCGGGGACCCCGTAGCCGGCCAGGGCGGACTCCAGGGCGGGCGCCTCCAGGGCGGTGTGGCCCTTGAGCGCGGCCTGTTCCAGCAGCCAGCCGACGAGCGCCGCGCCGCGGCGCTCGTCGGCCGGTCCGGCGCCGGGGCCCAGCAGGGCCCGTGCGAACCCGTCCGCCTGGTTCGGACGGACCCCCGCGACGGCGAGGAGCCGCCACGGGTCCTCGGCGAGCTGCTCGGCCGCGTCCTCACCGAGCACGGACGCCGCCGGGGCCGCCAGCTCCGCCGGGGCGCTGCCGCGCGCGAGCACGGCCCGTACCGCCTCGACGCGCTCCGCGGGGGGCGCGGCGGGCGCGGCGGCCTCCGGGCGCGGCCGAGACGGCTGCGCGGCCGGTTCGGGCGCGCGGGCGGCGGGGGCCTCCGGGGCGGGCCTGCGCGGGGCGGCCGGGGCGTCGTCGAAGTACAGCGGCGCGGACGCCCCGCTCTCCACGGCCCGTACGGCGGCCAGCAGATCGGCGGCCTTGCCGCTGAGCTTGCCGCCCGCCTCCACCGGGGCCGGGCGTTCCGCCTTGCGGCGCGCGATCCGCTCCCGCTCGTACCGCTGCGCCGCGAGCTCGGCCTCGGCCTCACTGAGCTGCGCCCCCTCGCCCCCGCCGGCACCCGCCACGGCCTCACCGCCGCCGGTGCCCTCCGGGTCCCCGCCGTCGCGGGCGCCGACGGGCCCGTCCCCCGCCGGGTCCTCTCCCGCTCCGCCGCCGGCCGAAGCCCCGTGCTCCGCGGCGTCGCCGCCGCCCGCGTCCTGCGGATCCGCGCCGTCCGGGGAGTCGTCGGCTGCGGTGGGACCGGCGGCTGCGGGGTCGTCCGCCGCGCCGTCCTCTTCCGGCCCCGGGTGTCCGCCGTCCCCGGAGGCGGGCTCGGCTTCGGCCGCCGCGCCCCCCGTGCCGGGGCCGGCAGGGGAGCCGGGCGGCTGCTGGCCGGCGGGCGGTGTCGGGGTTTCCGCGGCAGCGGCTACGGCTTCGGCCTCGGCGTCGCGGTCCGTGCTCACAGCGTGCTCCAGTCCTGGTCGGGGTAGCGGTGCACCGGCGCGGACACGTCGTCCAGCGCCCGGCAGATCTCCTCCGGAAGCGTAAGCTCCTCCACCGACAGGGCCTCCGCGAGCTGCGCGGACGTCCGCGCACCGACGATCGGCGCGACCACCCCCGGCCGGTCCCGCACCCACGCCAGCGCCACCTGGAGCGGCGTCACCGCCAGGCCGTGCGCGGCCGTCGCCACCGCGTCCACGATGCCCGCCGCCGCGTCGTCGAGGTACGGCTCCACGAAGCCCGCCATGGCCGGGGACGCGCCCCGCGAGTCCGCCGGGGTGCCCGCCCGGTACTTGCCCGTCAGGACCCCCCGCCCCAGCGGCGACGACGGCAGCAGGCCGACGCCCAGGTCGCGGGCCGCGGGCAGCACCTCCCGCTCCACGCCCCGCTGGAGCAGGGAGTACTCCATCTGCGTGCTGGCCAGCCTGGTCCGCCCGCCCGGCGCCGCCAGCTGCCAGGTCGCCGCCTTGGCCAGCTGCCAGCCGCTGAAGTTCGACACCCCCGCGTACCGGGCGCGCCCGCTGCTGACGGCCAGGTCCAGGGCCTGCAGCGTCTCCTCCAGCGGGGTCGCCGGGTCGAAGGCGTGGACCTGCCACAGGTCGACGTGGTCCGTGCCGAGGCGCTTCAGGGAGTCGTCGAGAGCGGCCAGCAGGTGCCCGCGCGAGCCGTCGAAGCGCCGGTCGGGGTCGGGCACGCTGCCCGCCTTCGTCGCGATGACGAGGTCCCGGCGCGGGACGAGCGGGCCGACGAGCCGGCCCAGCAGGTACTCGGCGTCGCCGCCCCCGTACACGTCGGCGGTGTCGACGAGCGTGCCGCCCGCCTCCCAGAACGCCTTCAACAGCTCCGCGGCGCCCGCCTCGTCCGGCCCGTCCTCGGAACGGCCCCAGGTCAGGGTGCCGAGGCCGATCCGGGACACGCGCAGGCCGGTGCGGCCGAGATGCCTCTGCTCCATGGGCGCTGAGACTACTGGGGCACTGACGCGGCGGACCCTGGCGCGCTACAGTCCGCCCAGACCAACGTTACTGATCGGTAAACCGGTAAGGGGACGACACATGCGGCTCGGCATCAATCTCGGCTACTGGGGCGCCGGCATGGACGCGGACAACCTCGCCGTGGCCCAGGAGGCGGACCGCCTCGGCTACGACGTCTGCTGGGCCGCCGAGGCGTACGGCTCCGACGCCCCCACCGTGCTGTCCTGGGTCGCCGCCCAGACCCGGCGCATCGACGTCGGCTCCGCGATCATGCAGATCCCGGCGCGCCAGCCCGCGATGACCGCGATGACCGCCGCCACCCTCGACTCCCTCACCAAGGGCCGCTTCCGCCTCGGCCTCGGCGTCTCCGGCCCGCAGGTCTCCGAGGGCTGGTACGGCGTGAAGTTCGACAAGCCGCTCGCCCGCACCCGCGAGTACGTCGAGATCGTCCGCAAGGCGATGACCCGCGAGCGCCTCTCCTACGAGGGCGAGCACTGGACGCTGCCCCTGCCCGGCGGCCCCGGCAAGCCGATCAAGCTCACCGTCCACCCGGAGCGCGAGCGCATCCCGCTCTACATCGCCGCCATCGGCCCGAAGAACCTGGAGCAGACCGGCGAGATCGCCGACGGCGCCCTGCTGATCTTCCCCGCCGCCGAACACCTGGAGGCCACCGCGCTGCGCCACATCCGGGCCGGCCGCGAGAAGGCCGGGCTCGGCATGGACGGCTTCGACGTCTGCCCGACCGTGCCACTCGCCGTCGGCGACGACGTGCCCGGCCTCGCCGACATGTTCCGCCCGTACACCGCCCTCTACGTCGGCGGCATGGGCAGCCGGAAGCAGAACTTCTACAACCAGCTCGCACAGCGCATGGGCTACGAGAAGGAAGCCGCGGAGATCCAGGACAAGTACCTGGCCGGCGACAAGGCGGGCGCAGCCGCCGCCGTCCCGCACTCCCTGATCGACTCCACCACCCTGCTCGGCTCCGTCGAGCGCATCGCGGACGGCATGCGGGCCTACGCCGAGGCCGGCGTCACCACCCTGACCCTCGCCCCGGCCGGATTCACCCTGGAGGAGCGGATCACCGCCCTGCGCGCCGGCACGCAGGCCCTGGAACACGCAGGCCTCGCCTGACGGACGCGAAGCGGGCCCCGGGGAGACCGGGGCCCGGAAGCCTGCGGCCGTGGTGGGGGCTCGGGGGTCTCCCCGCCACGGCCGACACCGCAACAACGCGCGCGCCGCCCCCGGGGTTACGCACCCCGGCCACCCCCGCCGTCACCCGAACGGAGGAGCGGGAACGCCCCCTCGGTTGCCCGCCCGGGCGTCCCCACGTTGACTCGGAGCATGCTCTCGGCCCGCAGCGTGTTCCAGGAGATCCTCGACAACGAGGACTCCTTCCGGCTCTTCTGCTCCATCGCCGCCAGCGGCGAGGCCCAGGGCGGCTGGGAGAACGCCCGCATCGCCGCCCTGGTCCCCGACGGCATGCGCGACCTCGCCCCCAAGGTCGCCCGCCACGGCGCCGACGAGGACAAGCACGGCCGCATCTTCCGGGCACTGCTGCGCAAGCGCGGACTGCCGCCCGTCCCCGTCCCGCCCGAGACCGACTACACGATGCTGCTGGAGCGGCGCGGCATCGGCCTCGCCCACACGAAGCTGCGCGCCGACGACCCGCTCACGGAACAGGACGTCGTCGTGTACCTCGCGCACAGCCGCGTCACCGAACAGCGGGCCGCCGAGCAGATGGCCCTGCTCGTACGGCACTTCGGCGACCACCCCGAGATCGGCAGGGCCGTCCGCATGATCAGCGCCGACGAGGACAACCACCTGGCCTACTGCCACGAAGAGCTGCTGCGCCTCGCCCGCCGCGGCCACGGCCGCGCCATCCAGCGCGTCCTGCGCGACAGCGCCCTCGCCGAGATCGCCGTCCACCGGGACGTCAGCCTCGCCGTCATGGACCACATGGGACGGCTGCTGCGCTGGCCCGCCGCCAAGTCCGCCGCCCTCGCCGCCGGCATCCGCGCCGTGTACGCGTACGAGCGGTTCGCCGGCTGGCACCGCATGGCCCGCCTGCGCATGCCGGAACGCCTCGACGCCCTCGGCACCCCCGCCCCGGCCCCCGTATAGCCGCCGGCCCGGCAGCCGCCCGCCGACGCAGCCCAACTCCCCGTGTGCGCCACCCCGGACGCCGCCAGGGGGTTGCGAAAGTCCCGCACGGTGCCCACGGCGCCCGGCACGCACTCCCGCCGCACCGGCCGAAGCCCCGAGTACGCCCGGTACGAGGGCCTTCGCCCGGCACGCCGAGAGCACGCACCGGGCACCGCGGGCACCGCAACAGGACTTCCGCAGCACCCCCTAGTCTTGCGCCATGGCCACGCTGATCCTCGTACGACACGGGCGGTCCACCGCCAACACCGCAGGGCTGCTCGCCGGATGGACCCCGGGGGTCAGCCTCGACGAACGCGGCGCGGAGCAGGCCCGCGCACTGCCCGGACGGCTCGCCGGCGTACCGCTCGCCGCGGCCGTCACGAGCCCGCTCCGGCGCTGCCGGGAAACCCTGGAGCCGCTGCTCGCCGAACGCCCCGACCTGTCGCTGCACACCGACGAGCGGATCGGCGAATGCCACTACGGCGACTGGTCGAACCGCAAACTCGCGGAACTCGCCGAAGAACCCCTGATGAAGATCGTGCAACAGCACCCGTCGGCCGCCGCCTTCCCCGGCGGTGAGTCCATGCGGGCGATGCAGGCGCGCGCCGTCGACGCCGTACGGGACTGGAACGCCCGCATCGAGGAGGAGCACGGCGCCGACGCCGTCTTCCTCATGTGCTCGCACGGCGACATCATCAAATCCCTCGTCGCCGACGCCCTCGGCATGCACCTGGACCTCTTCCAGCGCATCCACGTCGACCCCTGCTCCGTCACCGCCGTCCGCTACACCCCGACCAGGCCCTTCCTGCTCAGGCTCGGCGACACCGGCGACTTCGCCTCCCTCGCACCGCGCCCCGCCCCCGACGCCGCCGCCACCGAGACCGAGACCTTCGAAGCCTCCACCGAGGACGGCGGGAACGCGGTCGTGGGAGGCGGTGCGGGCGCGGCGTGATCGAACGGCGCAGTAGGGTGGATGGGCCACCCCACGGCGCGGCCACGCCCCGCCGCCGCACCCGCAGCGAAGACTTGGAGACTGGACGTGCCCCGTCAGGTGTTCCTCTACGACCCGCCGGACCGCTTCGTGGCCGGCACGGTCGGTCTGCCGGGACGCCGTACGTTCTTCCTGCAGGCCTCCGCCGGCCCCCGCATCACCAGCGTCTCCCTGGAGAAGACGCAGGTGGCGGCGCTCGCGGAGCGGATGGACGAACTGCTGGACGAGGTCGTGCGGCGCAGCGGCGGCAACGCGGCGGTGCCGGCCGTCGCGCCCGCCGAGGCCGCTGACACCGCGCCCCTCGACGTCCCCGTCGACGAGGAGTTCCGCGTCGGCACCATGGCCCTGGCCTGGGACGGCGAGGAACAGCGCATGATCGTCGAAGCGCAGGCGCTCGTCGAACTCGACGCCGACTCCGAGGAGGACCTCGCCGAGGCGGAGGAGCGGCTCCTCCAGGACGAGGAGAACGGCCCGCCCATGCTGCGGGTCCGCCTCACCGGAGCACAGGCCCGGGCCTTCGCCAAGCGCGCCCTGGACGTCGTCAACGCCGGGCGGCCGCCGTGCCCGCTGTGCAGCCTGCCCCTGGACCCCGAGGGCCACGTGTGCCCCCGCCAGAACGGCTACCGGCGCCAGGTGTGAACACCGCGGGGGAGCTGGAGGAACTGCTCGCCGAGGGCGAGCTGACCGTCGTCGGGCGGATCCCCGGCGCGTCGAACGCCGTCCTGCTGTGCACGGCCGCCCGCGGCGGCGCCCGCACCGACTGCGTGTACAAGCCCGTCAAGGGGGAGCGCCCCCTGTGGGACTTCCCCGACGGCAACCTGGCGCGCCGCGAGGTCGCCGCCTACCTGGTCTCCGAGGCCACCGGCTGGGGCCTCGTCCCGCCGACCGTGCTCCGGGACGGGCCGTACGGGGAAGGCATGGTCCAGCAGTGGATCGACGCCGCGCCGGACGGCGGCAGCGGCGCCGACGCCGACAGCGCCGGGCTGCTGGCCCTCGTCGAGGGCGAGGAGGCCGGGGACGGCTGGAAGCCGGTCGCCCTCGCCGAGGTCGGGGAGGGCCGCACCGCCCTCCTCGTACACGCCGACGACCCGCGGCTGCGGCGGCTCGCCGTCCTCGACGCCGTGATCAACAACGGCGACCGCAAGGGCGGCCACCTGCTGCCCGCGCCCGGCGGCCGCCTCTACGGCATCGACCACGGCGTCACCTTCCACGTCGAGGACAAGCTGCGCACCCTGCTCTGGGGCTGGGCCGGGGAACCCCTGACCGCCGAGGCGTGCGAGGTGCTGGCCCGGCTGGAGCGGCAGCTCGCCGACGGGCAGCCCCTCGCCACTCGCCTGGCCGAACTGATCACCACGGCCGAGCTGGCCGCCGTACGGGCCAGAGTCGCCCGCCTGCTGCGCACCGGAGTCCACCCCGAACCGTCCGGGCAGTGGCCGTCGATCCCCTGGCCGCCGGTCTGAGCCCGCCCCGGCGGGCACGCACAGAACGGGCCGCGGTGCAAGAGCGCCCATCCGGCCAACAGTGCTGGTCCGGTTAGTTTCCGGAACACCCGTCCGGTTAGGCTCAAGGCATGCATGCCTGGCCCGCTTCTGAGGTCCCCGCCCTGCCCGGCAAGGGCCGCGACCTCCAGATCCACGACACCGCGACCCAGGGGAAGATCACCCTCGACCCCGGTCCCGTCGCCCGCATCTACGTCTGCGGCATCACCCCGTACGACGCGACCCACATCGGTCACGCGGCGACCTACAACGCGTTCGACCTCGTCCAGCGCGTGTGGCTCGACACCAAGCGCCAGGTCCACTACGTCCAGAACGTCACCGACGTCGACGACCCCCTCCTGGAGCGGGCCCTGCGCGACGGCCACGACTGGACCGAGCTCGCGGAGCGCGAGACGGCACTCTTCCGCGAGGACATGACCGCGCTGCGGATCCTGCCGCCGCAGCACTACATCGGCGCCGTCGAAGCCATACCGGGCATCGTGCCGCTCATCGAACGGCTCCGGGACGCGGGCGCCGCGTACGAGCTGGACGGCGACGTCTACTTCTCCGTGGAGTCCGACCCCCACTTCGGCGAGGTGTCCCACCTCGACGCGGAGGCCATGCGGCTGCTGTCCGCCGAACGCGGCGGCGACCCCGAGCGCCCCGGCAAGAAGAACCCCCTCGACCCCATGCTGTGGATGGCCGCCCGCCCGGGCGAGCCCAGCTGGGACGGCGCCTCGCTCGGCCCCGGCCGGCCCGGCTGGCACATCGAATGCGTCGCCATCGCTCTGGACCACCTCGGCATGGGCTTCGACATCCAGGGCGGCGGGTCCGACCTGGCGTTCCCGCACCACGAGATGGGCGCCTCCCACGCGCAGGTGCTCACCGGCGAGTTCCCGATGGCCAAGGCGTACGTCCACGCCGGAATGGTCGCCCTGAACGGCGAGAAGATGTCGAAGTCCAAGGGCAACCTGGTCTTCGTCTCCGCCCTGCGGCGCGCCGGAGTCGACCCGGCGGCGATCCGGCTCGCGCTGCTCGCCCACCACTACCGCGAGAACTGGGAGTGGACGGACGAGGTCCTCGCCGAGGCCGAAGCGCGGCTCGCGCGGTGGCGTGCCGCCGTGTCCCGGCCGGACGGCCTGCCGGCCGACGCGCTGGTCGAGGAAGTGCGGGCGGCGCTCGCCGACGACCTCGACGCGCCGGGGGCGCTGGCCGCTGTGGATCGGTGGGTCGAGGCGCAGAACGCCGCCGACGGCGACGACACCGCGGCGCCGGGCCTGGTCTCCCGCACGGTGGACGCCCTCCTTGGCGTAGCCCTGTAACCCACCCAGGAAGGCCCCGCCCCCTCGCCTGCGCCTCAAACGCCGGCGAGGCTGGGTGGGGGCCGCCGGCACTCGGCCGGCTGCCGGGCTGATGGTGGTTCGGGGGCCCTGCCCCCGTGCTCCCGCTCCTCAAGCGCCGGCGGGGCTGGAGGGGACCGGCGTTCGTGTTCGGCTGCCCGGCGGCGGGTGGTTTCGGGGGCGCTGCCCCCGTGCCCCTGCGCCTCAAACGCCGGCGAGGCTAGGTGGGGGCCGCCGGCACTCGGCCGGCTGCCGGGCCGATGGTGGTTCGGGGGCCCTGCCCCCGTGCCCCCGCGCCTCAAACGCCGGCGGGGCTGGAGGGGGTCAGCGGGGCTGGATGAGTCGGCGGGGCTAGATGAGTCGGCGGGGCTGGATTGCCGCCGGTGGGACCGTCGGCCGTGCCAGGCCGGGTCGGCTTGGGCTTGTGGCGGCGGCTTTGCCGGAGGGGCGCCGGGCACAATCAAGCCCGCGCGGCGTTTGAGCGCAACGGGCGCGGAGCGCCCGTTTGGGGGCGGGGGCGGAGTCCCCGTTTCGGGAAGGGGCGGGGCGGGGAGTCGGCACCGCGCAGCGGCCCCGGAGCCGCCCCCCCGGGGCGTGCCGCGGCGAGCCGGAGCCCCGGCCGGTCACGGCTGCGGGGGGTCCGGGGTCTCGCCCGGGTCCTCCTCAGGGTCCGGGGACCTGCGGGGGCGGGGGCGGCCCGGCGACGGGTCGCGGAGGTACGAGGGGTCGCCGGGGGCGGGGCCCGGGTCCGCCGAGGGGTCCCGGCGGCGGAGGTAGCGCTCGAACTCCCGGGCGATGGCGTCCCCCGACGCCTCCGGCAGGTCCGCGGTGTCCCGCGCCTCCTCCAGCGTCTGCACGTACTCGGCGACCTCGCTGTCCTCGGCGGCGAGTTGGTCGACGCCGAGCTGCCAGGCCCGCGCGTCCTCGGGCAGCTCGCCGAGCGGGATCCGTACGTCGATGAGGTCTTCGAGCCGGTTCAGCAGGGCCAGCGTGGCCTTCGGGTTGGGCGGCTGGGAGACGTAGTGGGGGACGGCCGCCCACAGCGACACGGCGGGCACCCCGGCGTGCGTGCAGGCTTCCTGGAGGACGCCGACGATGCCGGTGGGGCCCTCGTACTTGGTCTCCTCCAGGTGCATCGTCCGGGCCAGGTCGGGGTCGGAGGTGACCCCGCTGACGGGGACCGGACGGGTGTGCGGGGTGTCGCCCAGGAGGGCGCCGAGGATGACGACCATCTCGACGCCCAGCTCGTGGGCGAAGCCGAGGAGTTCGTTGCAGAACGACCGCCACCGCATCGACGGCTCGATGCCCCGCACGAGGACGAGGTCGCGCGGCTTGGCGCCGCCGATCCGCACCACGGACAGCCGCGTCGTCGGCCAGGTGATCTTCCTGACGCCGTTGTCCAGCCACACGGTGGGCCGGTTGACCTGGAAGTCGTAGTAGTCCTCGGCGTCGAGCGCCGCGAAGACCTCGCCCTTCCATTCCCGGTCCAGGTGCGCGACCGCACCGGACGCCGCGTCGCCCGCGTCGTTCCAGCCCTCGAACGCGGCCACCATGACCGGGTCGATCAGCTCGGGCACGCCCTCAAGCTCGATCACCCAGGTCTCCTTCCGAAGTTCCTTGCCTACGGGGGTCAGCCTAAGGCTTGCGGGGACGGCTGCCACAGCCCACGACGGAGGGGCGGTTCCCCCCGGAACCGCCCCTCTTCCCCACGGCGCGGAAGGCTATGCCTTGCGGTCCAGCATCTCCTCGACGCGGCCGCGGACCTCGGCGCTGTCGAGGCCGCGGATGGTCACCGTGGTGCGCCGGCGCAGCACGTCGTCGGCGGTCTCGGCCCACTCGAAGTCGCGGGCGTAGGCGACCTGCGCCCAGATCTCGGGGCCGTCCGGGTGGATGCGCTCGGCCAGGGCCGGGTCCTCGTTGGCGAGGCGGGCCACGTCGAAGGCGAGGGAACCGTAGTGGGAGGCCAGGTGGCGGGCGGTCAGCGGGTCCATGCGGGCGCCGGGCTCACGGTCGACGAGCAGGCGGTGGGCGACCGCGTTCGGGTTGGCGACGCCGGGCAGCGGGACCCGGCGGACCAGCGACTTGACCGGCTCCATGTCGTCGGTGAGCGGGCTGCCGGGCAGCTTGGCCAGCTTGTCCATGACCACGCGGCCGATGTGGCGGTACGTGGTCCACTTGCCGCCGGCGACGGACAGCATGCCGCCCGCGCCCTCGGAGACGACGGTCTCGCGCTTGGCCTTCTCGACGCCGCCGGGGCCGCCGGGCAGGACGCGCAGGCCGGCGAACGCGTACGTCATCAGGGAGCGGTCGAGGTCGGCGTCCTTCACGGAGAAGGCGGCCTCGTCCAGGATCTGCTGGATGTCCTTCTCGGTGGCGCGGACGTCGGCCGGGTCGCCCTCGTACACCTCGTCGGTGGTGCCCAGCAGAAGCTGGTCCTCCCACGGCAGGGCGAACGTGATGCGGTACTTGTCGATCGGGGTGGCCATGGCGGCCTTCCAAGGCGACTTGCGCTTCATGACGATGTGCGCGCCCTTGGACAGGCGGATCGACGGCAGCGCGTGCTTGTCCTCCATGCGCCGCAGGTGGTCCACCCACGGTCCGGTGGCGTTGAGCACGACGCGGGCGTCGATGCCGAACTCGGTGCCGTCGAGGCGGTCCTTGAGCTCGGCGCCGGAGACCCGGCCGCGCGTCGTGCGCAGGCCGGTGACCTCTGCGTGGTTGAGGACGACCGCGCCGGACTCGACGGCCGCGCGGACCGTCATGACGGCGACGCGGGAGTCGTTCATCTGGTGGTCGTAGTAGACCGCGACGGCCTTGAGGTTGTCGGTCTTCAGGCCGGGGTTGTCGGCGACGGCACGGGCGGGGGATATGACCTTGCCCATGCCGTCGCCGAAGGCCGAGAGGGCGGAGTAGGCGAAGACGCCCGCGCCCAGCTTGGCCGCACCCACCGGGCCGCCCTTGTAGACCGGCAGGTAGAAGGTGAGCGGGTTGACCAGGTGCGGGGCCACGTCCTTGGCCAGCACCCGCCGCTCGTGGTGGTTCTCGGCCACCAGCTTGACCGCGCCGGTCTGCAGGTAGCGCAGGCCGCCGTGGACGAGCTTGGAGGAGGCGGAGGAGGTGGCGCCGGCGAAGTCGCCGGCGTCCACCATGGCGACCCGCAGACCCGACTGCGCGGCGTGCCAGGCCACCGAGGTGCCCAGGATTCCACCGCCGATGACCAGCAGGTCGTACGTGGCCTTGGCCAGCTGCTCACGGGTCTCGGCGCGGCCCGGGTTCGAGCCGGCGGTCGGGTGCGTTCCCAGGGCGGGGACGCTCTGCAGGGTGCTCATGTCTCTTCAGCTCCTCATCGGTTCGACGGCTGGTGCGGTCAGCCGGCGTTTTCCTCGTCGATCCAGCCCATGGACCGCTCGACGGCCTTGAGCCAGTTCTTGTACTCGCGGTCCCGCTGGTCGGCGGCCATCCGCGGGGTCCACTCGGCCGCGCGGCGCCAGTTGGCGCGCAGGGCGTCGGTGTCGGGCCAGAAGCCGACGGCCAGGCCGGCGGCGTAGGCGGCGCCAAGGCAGGTGGTCTCGGCGACCATCGGACGGACCACGGGGGCGTCCAGGAAGTCGGAGAGCGTCTGCATCAGCAGGTTGTTGGAGGTCATGCCGCCGTCGACCTTCAGGGCGGCCAGCTCGACGCCGGAGTCCTTGGTCATGGCGTCGGTGATCTCGCGGGTCTGCCAGGCGGTGGCCTCCAGGACGGCGCGGGCGATGTGCGCCTTGGTGACGTACCGGGTCAGGCCGGCGATGACGCCGCGGGCGTCGGCGCGCCAGTAGGGGGCGAACAGGCCGGAGAAGGCGGGGACGAAGTAGGCGCCGCCGTTGTCCTCGACGGAGGAGGCCAGCGTCTCGATCTCGGCCGCGGACTTGATCAGGCCCATCTGGTCGCGCATCCACTGGACGAGCGAGCCGGTGACGGCGATGGAGCCCTCCAGGGCGTAGACCGGCTTCTGGTCGCCGATCTGGTAGCCGACGGTGGTCAGCAGGCCGCTGTAGGAGTTGATGATCTTGTCGCCGGTGTTCATCAGCATGAACGTGCCGGTGCCGTAGGTGGACTTGGCCTCGCCCTCGGAGAAGCAGGTCTGGCCGAACAGGGCGGCCTGCTGGTCGCCGAGCGCGGAGGCGACGGGCACGCCCGCGAGGACGCCGTCCTTGACGTGGCCGTATACCTCGGCGGAGGAGCGGATCTCGGGGAGGACCGCGAGCGGGACGTCCATGGACTCCGCGATGCGCTCGTCCCAGGCGAGCGTGTGCAGGTTCATCAGCATGGTGCGGGACGCGTTGGTCACGTCGGTGACGTGGACGCCGCCCTGCGCGCCGCCGGTCAGGTTCCAGATGACCCAGGAGTCCATGGTGCCGAAGAGGATGTCGCCGGCCTCGGCGCGCTCGCGCAGCCCCTCCACGTTGTCGAGGAGCCAGCGGACCTTCGGGCCCGCGAAGTACGAGGCGAGCGGCAGGCCCGTCTCGCGGCGGAAGCGGTCCTGGCCGACGTTGCGGCCGAGCTCCTTGCAGAGGGCGTCGGTGCGGGTGTCCTGCCAGACGAGCGCGTTGTGGACCGGCTCGCCGGTGTTCCTGTCCCACAGGACGGTGGTCTCGCGCTGGTTGGTGATGCCGATCGCCTTGACGTCGGCGGAGGTGATCTCCGCCTTGGCGATGGCGCCGGCGACGACCTCCTGGACGTTTGCCCAGATCTCGGTGGCGTCGTGCTCCACCCAGCCGGGCTTGGGGAAGATCTGCTCGTGCTCCTTCTGGTCGACGGCGACGATGCGGCCGTCGCGGTCGAAGACGATGCAGCGGGAGGAGGTGGTGCCCTGGTCGATCGCTGCGATGAAGGGGCCGGTGCTGCTGGTCATGGTGGCTGCTCCTGGCAGGTCGTGAGGAGTGCGGATTCAGTGGGGCGGTGCGGATCCTACGAGCGCGGGGCCGTTCCGATCAGGCGAACGCGATGTTGTAGAGACCGCCGGCGAGCGCGGCGCCGGCGAGCGGGCCGACCACCGGGATCCAGGAGTAGCCCCAGTCGGAGCCGCCCTTGTTGGGCAGCGGCAGCAGGGCGTGGACGATGCGGGGTCCGAGGTCGCGGACCGGGTTGATGGCGTAGCCGGTGGGGCCGCCGAGGGAGAGGCCGATGCCGACGACCACGAAGGACGTGATCAGGACGCCTATGACGCCGAGGCCCTTGCCGTCGTCCTGGAGGCCCTGGGTGAGGATGGCCAGGACGAGGACGGCGGTGCCGATGATCTCGGTGGTGAGGTTCTGCACCACGTTGCGGATCTCGGGGCCGGTGGAGAAGACGCCGAGGACGGGGCCCGCCTGGTCGTGCGGGTGGGGGTCCTCGGGGCCGAGCTTGGCGTCCCGGATGTGCTCGGGGTCCGCGAGGTGGGCGCGGAACTGGCCGTAGTAGGTGATCCACATCAGGACGGCGCCGAGCATCGCGCCGAGGAGCTGTCCCGCGAAGTAGACGGGGACGTCGCCCCACTCGCCGTTCTTGACGGCCAGGCCGACGGTGACCGCCGGGTTCAGGTGCGCGCCGGAGAGGGGGGCGGAGACGTAGGCGGCGATCAGGACGGCGAAACCCCAGCCGAAGGTGATCGACAGCCAGCCTGCGTTACGGGCCTTGGAGCTCTTGAGCGTGACGGCGGCGCAGACACCACCGCCGAGCAGGGTGAGCAGGGCGGTACCGATGGTCTCGCCGAGGAAGATGTCGGAGCTGGGCACCCGCGACTCCTTTGTCTTGCGTCCAGGGGTGGGCGGACACGGGTCCCGTCCCGTCGTCCGCGCACTCGGTGAGTGCTTCACCGGTCCTTGGCCTTGCCACACCCTAACGCGTATTGCCGGTAGGTGTTCGACAATGCCGACCGATGAACGGCAGTTTTCCGCCCGGGTGAAGAACGCGTCAAGGGTTGGCCAGGCCAAATGCCGGATCGTTACCGCACCGTGGAGCCGATCACATCAAGCCTCGAGGCGGCCGAAATATGGCGAAAAGGGGGCAGGAATCGGCCGCTGAGTGGCCTGAATCGGTCCAGAGGGGGCTAGAAGCGGCCCGCGCCGAGGTCGCGCGAAACAGCGCGCGCGCAGTCCCGTACGGACGCCACCAGGGCCGCCCGCGGCTCGCCGGTCTCCCCGCACACCCGCTCCACCGCGCCGGCGACCGCCACCGCGCCCACCGGCATGCGGCGCCGGTCGTGGATGGGCGCCGCCACCGACGCCACGCCTTCCCACGTCTCCTCCACGTCGGCCGCCCAGCCGCGCGCCCGGGTCAGGTCGAGGACCTCCTCGAAGCCGGCCGCGTCGGTGACCGTGCGGGGCGTGAACGCCTCCCGCTCCGCCTCCACGGCCTCGGTGTGCGCGACCGGGTCGTACGCCGAGAGCACCTTGCCCAGGGCCGTCGAGTGCAGCGGCTGCATGGCGCCCACCTCCAGCACTTGACGGCTGTCGTCCGGGCGGAACACGTGGTGCATGATCAGCACCCCGCTCTTGTGCAGCACGCCCACGTACACGCTCTCGCCGCTCGCCCGGGCCAGGTCGTCCGTCCACACCAGCGCCCGCGCCCGCAGCTCGTGCACGTCCAGGTAGCTGTTGCCCAGCCGGAGCAGCTCCGCGCCCAGCTGGTAGCGGCCCGAGGCGGCGTCCTGCTCGACGAAGCCCTCGGCCTGCAGGGTGCGCAGGATCCCGTGCGCCGTGCCCTTGGCCAGACCCAGGGAGGAGGCGATGTCCGACAGGCCCAGGCGGCGCTCGCCGCCCGCCAGGAGCCGCAGCATCGCAGCGGCTCGTTCGAGCGACTGGATGTTCCGTGCCATGGCGCAGCCTCCTGCTGATGTAGTTCGACAATGCTGAACACTATCGGCCCATGCCGACCTTCTGCATGGTCAGGCGACGTGTTCCGGCCGCAGCGTGTCCTGGACCCGCCCCGTCGACCCCCGCGCACAGCATGCAGTCCGCCACGTGGGACACCCGCACCGGGGCTCCCGCCGCGCGGTTACCCTGACCGCGTGCACCCTTGGAACGGCAAGGGTGCAAAGCCGACAGCCGTCGCATTCCAGGGAGCTCTCCATGGCCTCGTTGCCGAACCTGCCCGCTGACACCCGGAACCGGGCCGATGCCCTCCGAGAGGCGCTCGCGACCCGCGTGGTCGTCGCCGACGGGGCCATGGGAACGATGCTCCAGGCGCAGGAGCCCACCCTGGAGGACTTCCAGCAGCTCGAAGGCTGCAACGAGGTCCTGAACATCACCCGCCCCGACATCGTGCGCTCCGTCCACGACGCCTACTTCGCCGTCGGCGTCGACTGCGTCGAGACCAACACCTTCGGGGCCAACCACTCCGCGCTCGGCGAGTACGACATCCCCGAGCGCATCCACGAGCTCTCCGAGGCCGGCGCCCGCATCGCCCGCGAGGCCGCCGACGCCGCCACCGCGGCCACCGGGCAGCAGCGCTGGGTCCTCGGCTCCATCGGCCCCGGCACCAAGCTGCCGACCCTCGGCCACATCGCGTACGCCACCCTCCGCGACGCCTACCAGGCCAACGCCGAGGGCCTGCTCGCCGGCGGCTCCGACGCCCTCCTCGTCGAGACGACCCAGGACCTCCTCCAGACCAAGGCCTCGGTCATCGGCGCCCGCCGCGCCATGGAGGCCCTCGGCCTCTCCGTCCCGCTGATCTGCTCGGTCACCGTGGAGACGACCGGCACCATGCTGCTCGGCTCGGAGATCGGCGCCGCGCTGACCTCCCTGGAGCCGCTCGGCATCGACATGATCGGCCTGAACTGCGCCACCGGCCCCGCCGAGATGAGCGAGCACTTGCGCTACCTGGCCCGCAGCGCGCGCATCCCGCTGTCCTGCATGCCGAACGCGGGCCTGCCGGTCCTCGGCAAGGACGGCGCCCACTACCCGCTGAGCGCGAGCGAGCTCGCCGACGCCCAGGAGACCTTCGTCCGCGAGTACGGCCTCTCCCTGGTCGGCGGCTGCTGCGGCACCACGCCCGAGCACCTGCGCCAGGTCGTCGAGCGGGTCCGCGGCCTCGCCCCCGCCGCCCGCGAGCCGCGCCCCGAGCCGGGAGCCTCCTCGCTCTACCAGACCGTCCCCTTCCGCCAGGACACCGCGTACATGGCGATCGGCGAGCGGACGAACGCCAACGGGTCGAAGAAGTTCCGCGAGGCCATGCTGGAGGCCCGCTGGGACGACTGCGTCGAGATGGCCCGCGACCAGATCCGCGAGGGCGCGCACATGCTCGACCTCTGCGTGGACTATGTCGGCCGCGACGGCGTCGCCGACATGCGGGAGCTGGCCGCCCGTTTCGCGACGGCCTCGACCCTGCCCGTGGTGCTGGACTCCACCGAGGTCGACGTCATCCGGGCGGGCCTGGAGGCCCTCGGCGGCCGCGCCGTCATCAACTCGGTCAACTACGAGGACGGCGACGGCCCCGACTCGCGCTTCGCGAAGGTCACCCGTCTGGCCCAGGAGCACGGCGCGGCCCTGATCGCCCTCACCATCGACGAGCAGGGCCAGGCCCGCACCGCCGAGCACAAGGTCGCCATCGCCGAACGGCTGATCGAGGACCTCACCGGCAACTGGGGCATCCACGAGTCCGACATCCTCATCGACTGCCTGACCTTCACCATCTGCACCGGCCAGGAGGAGTCCCGCAAGGACGGCATCGCCACCATCGAGGCCATCCGCGAACTCAAGCGCCGCCACCCCGAGGTGCAGACGACCCTCGGCCTGTCGAACATCTCCTTCGGCCTCAACCCGGCCGCCCGCGTCCTGCTGAACTCCGTCTTCCTCGACGAGTGCGTCAAGGCCGGCCTGGACTCGGCGATCGTCCACGCCTCGAAGATCCTGCCCATCGCCCGCTTCGACGAGGAGCAGGTCGCCACCGCCCTGGACCTCATCCACGACCGGCGTGAGGGCGACTACGACCCGCTGCAGAAGCTGATGGCCCTCTTCGAGGGCGTCAACACCAAGTCCCTCAAGGCCGGCCGCGCCGAGGAACTCCTCGCGCTGCCCCTGGAGGAGCGCCTGCGCCGGCGCATCGTCGACGGGGAGAAGAACGGCCTGGAGGCCGACCTCGACGAGGCCCTGCGGACCCGGCCGGCCCTCGACATCGTCAACGACACCCTCCTGGAGGGCATGAAGGTCGTCGGCGAGCTCTTCGGCTCCGGCCAGATGCAGCTGCCGTTCGTCCTGCAGTCCGCCGAGGTCATGAAGACGGCGGTGGCCTACCTGGAGCCGCACATGGAGAAGTCGGACGCGGAGGGCAAGGGCACCATCGTCCTGGCCACCGTGCGCGGCGACGTCCACGACATCGGCAAGAACCTCGTCGACATCATCCTCTCCAACAACGGCTACAACGTCGTCAACATCGGTATCAAGCAGCCGGTTTCGGCGATCGTGGAGGCGGCCCAGGAGCACAAGGCCGACGTCATCGGCATGTCCGGGCTCCTCGTCAAGTCCACGGTGATCATGAAGGAGAACCTGGAGGAGCTGAACCAGCGCAAGCTGGCCGCCACCTATCCGGTCATCCTCGGCGGCGCCGCCCTCACCCGCGCCTACGTCGAACAGGACCTCCACGAGATCTACGAGGGCGAGGTCCGCTACGCCCGCGACGCCTTCGAGGGACTGCGCCTCATGGACGCCCTCATCGCCGTCAAGCGCGGCGTCCCCGGCGCCGCCCTGCCCGAGCTCAAGCAGCGCCGCGTCCCCAAGCGCGACACCCCGCTGCCGCAGGTGAACGAGCCGGAGGAGCCCGCGGGCCGCTCCGACGTCTCCGTCGACAACCCCGTCCCGACCCCGCCGTTCTGGGGCACCCGGGTCGTCAAGGGCATCCCCCTGAAGGACTACGCCTCCTGGCTGGACGAGGGCGCCCTCTTCAAGGGCCAGTGGGGCCTGAAGCAGGCCCGCGCCGGCGGCCCCACCTACGAGGAGCTCGTCGAGAGCGAGGGCCGGCCCCGGCTGCGCGGCCTGCTGGACCGGCTCCACACGGAGAACCTGCTGGAGGCGGCCGTCGTCTACGGCTACTTCCCCTGCGTCTCCAAGGGCGACGACCTGATCCTCCTCGACGAGGCCGGCAACGAGCGGACCCGCTTCACCTTCCCGCGCCAGCGCCGCGGCCGCCGCCTGTGCCTCGCGGACTTCTTCCGCCCGGAGGAGTCCGGCGAGACCGACGTCGTCGGCCTCCAGGTCGTCACCGTCGGCTCGAAGATCGGCGAGGCGACGGCCGAGCTGTTCGCGTCGGACTCCTACCGCGAGTACCTGGAGCTGCACGGCCTGTCCGTCCAGCTCGCCGAGGCCCTCGCCGAGTACTGGCACGCCCGCGTCCGCGCCGAGCTGGGCTTCGGCGGAGAGGACCCCGCCGACGTGGAGGACATGTTCGCCCTGAAGTACCGGGGCGCCCGCTTCTCCCTCGGCTACGGCGCCTGCCCCGACCTGGAGGACCGCGCCAAGATCGCCGACCTGCTGCGCCCGGAGCGGATCGGGGTGCACCTGTCGGAGGAGTTCCAGCTCCACCCGGAGCAGTCCACCGACGCGATCGTCATCCACCACCCCGAAGCGAAGTATTTCAACGCACGCTGACGCAGACCGACGTACACTGGTCGGTCCCATACAGGCCGGTCGCCTGTTCCCCGGGGGGCGCCCCGCGCCGGAACAGGCGACCGGCCTTCTCGTCCCCACCGAGAGGCGTGCACATGACCAGTACCGTTCCCGTCTCCCCCGCCCGCACGGCCGACGGCTCGGCCCTCCAGGCGGTGCTGCTCGACATGGACGGGACGCTGGTCGACACCGAGGGCTTCTGGTGGGAGGCCGAGGTCGACGTCTTCGCCGACCTCGGCCACCGCCTGGAGGAGTCCTGGCGCGACGTCGTCGTCGGCGGCCCCATGAGCCGCAGTGCCCGCTTCCTCATCGAGGCCACCGGGGCCGAGATCGGCCTCGGCGAGCTCAGCGTCCTGCTGAACGAGCGCTTCGAGGCCCGCATCGCCGAGCAGGTGCCCCTGATGCCCGGGGCCGAGCGGCTGCTGTCCGAGCTGGCCCGGTACAACGTGCCGACCGCCCTCGTGTCCGCCTCGCACCGGCGCGTCATCGACCGCGTCCTGGGCTCCCTGGGCCCCGAGCGCTTCGCCCTGACCGTCGCCGGCGACGACGTCCCGCGCACCAAGCCGCACCCCGACCCGTACCTGCTGGCCGCCCGCACCCTCGGCGCCCACCCCTCCCGGTGCGCCGTCATCGAGGACACCCCCACCGGCGTTGCCGCCGCGGAGGCGGCCGGCTGCCGCGTCGTCGCCGTCCCCTCCGTCGGGCTGATCGCGCCCACGCCCGGGCGGACGGTGGTCGGCTCGCTGGAGGACGTCGACCTCGCCTTCCTGCGCTCCCTCATCACCCCGATGAACTGACCCGCCACGCTCAGTGGCGGACCCCGGTGCGGCAGCCCGGGAGCGATCTTCCGTTCCTTGGCTGACGCGCCGAAATCCCATCCATTCCCTGGTCGCGGGCCCGGGTGACCTTCGTCACCCGCAACGCCCCTTACCGACCGTTAGGGACTCCGGGACCGGTTCCCTTGTGTCCAGATTGATGATCTCCTGACCGCATCTGCGATGCCGCGGGCACTGACAGGCAGTCCCCTCCCATCACCGTGCGATTACACCCCAAGTCCGGCCAGTTCAAGCCATCCGGTCCAAGGCCACTAATGTCGACGCGGGCACTCCGCACCACAGCAGTCCCGGACACACACCCATGTGCCGGGTACGTGTGGACCGATCGTCACAAAACCGGCCCGATCGTTCCGCCCAGAACGGGCGACCGCCGCGAAGTGCCCTCTACGCCGCTTTGAACAAGTGCCGGTCAAGGGAGTACTTCCAGCATGAACCGCAAGACCCTGGTGCTGACGGCCGCGGCCGGACTGCTCACCCCGACCCTCGCTGCCTGCGGCAGCGCGACGGGCGGCGGAGCGGGAACCGGAGCGATCGTCGTCGGCACCACCGACCGGTACGAGGCGGCGGACTACGCCCCCGCACCGTTCGACCCGGCGTACGCCTACGACGCCGGAGCCTGGAACGTCCTGCGGCAGACCGTCCAGACCCTGATGCACACCCCCCGCGGCGGCGGCCAGCCCGTCCCCGAAGCCGCGTCCGCCTGCCACTTCACCGACACGGGCAACGAGAGCTACCGCTGCACCCTGCGCCCCGGCCTGAAATTCGCGAACGGCGAGCCCCTCACCGCCAAGGACGTCAAGTTCTCCATCGACCGCGTCCGCGCGATCAACGCCGAGAACGGCCCCGCCTCGCTGCTCTCCACCCTCGACACCGTCGAGGCCAAGGGCGCCGACACCGTCGTCTTCCACCTGAAGACCCCGGACGCGACCTTCCCGCACAAGCTCTCCACCCCGGCCGCCGGCATCGTCAGCGAGAAGTCCTACGACGCCGGGAAGCTCCGCGAGGGCTTCACCGTCGAGGGCTCCGGCCCCTACACGATGAAGGCCGAAGTCAAGGGCAACCGCCTCGTCCGCGCCGTCTTCAGCAAGAACCCGCACTACAAGGGCGACCTGAAGCTGCAGAACGACAAGGTCGAGCTGCGCACCTTCGACGACACCGCAGCCATGGGCAAGGCGCTCACCGACGGGCGGATCCACATGGTCTCCCGCACCCTGTCGCCCACCCAGATCAACGAGTTCTCGGCGAACCCGCCCAAGGGCATCCGCCTCGTCCCGATGCCCGGCCTGGAGATCCGCTACATCGGCTTCAACACCGAGGCCCCGGTCGTCAAGGAGAAGGCCGTCCGCCAGGCCCTCGCCGCCGCCGTCGACCGCAACGCGATCGTCTCCAAGGTGTACGGCAAGTCCGCGCAGCCGCTGTACTCGCTGGTCCCGACCTCGGTCACCGGCCACGTCAACTCCTTCCGCAACAAGTACGGCGAGGCCAACACGGCCAAGGCCGCACAGCTGCTGAAGGACGCCGGCATCAAGACGCCGGTCAGGCTGACGCTCACCTACACCAAGGACCACTACGGCGACGGCACGGCCGCCGAGTTCGAGATCCTGAAGAACCAGCTGAACTCCACCCGGCTGTTCGACATCACCGTCCAGGGCGCCGACTGGACCGAGTTCCGCCCGGCGCAGAAGAAGGGCGACTACGCCGCCTACGGGCTCGGCTGGTTCCCCGACTACCCGGACGCCGACAACTTCCTCGCTCCCTTCCTGGAGCAGGACAACTTCCTGGGCACGCCGTACGCCAACAGCACGGTGCGCACCAAGCTCATCCCCGAGTCGCGCAAGGCCGCCGACCGCAACGTCGCCGCCCCCGCGATCACGGAGATGCAGGACATCGTCGCCGAGGACGTGCCCGTCCTGCCCCTGTGGCAGGGCAAGCAGTACGTCGCCGCGCGCGACGGGATCACCGGAGTGGAGTGGTCGGTCAACGCCATCTCCGACCTCCAGCTGTGGGAACTCGGCCGCGGAGTCAGCGGCTGAGACCGGCAGGACCGGCGGCGGGTGTCCGCGGGCCGGCGCATCGATTCAGCAAGACTGTGAAGGACGTTCGCGTGATGAGACGTAACCAGTGGTTGGCAGCCCCGCTCGGCGCAGCCACCGCCGCAGCGCTGCTCAGCGGTTGCGGTTCGACCGACGGCTCGCCCGCCGAGGGCGGCAAGGGCGTGGTCATGGGCATATCCGACAAGGTGAAGTCCACCGACCCCGCCGCGGGCTACGACCCGGGCTCCTGGCTGCTCTTCAACAACGTCTTCCAGTCGCTGCTGAGCTTCCCCAAGGGCGCCACCACCCCCGAGCCCGACGCCGCGCAGTCCTGCGCCTTCGAGGGCGGCGACAGCAAGGTGTACAAGTGCACCCTGAAGCCGGACCTGAAGTTCAGCAACGGCCACCCCCTCACGTCCGAGGACGTGAAGTTCTCCTTCGAGCGCACGCTCAAGATCAACGACCCGAACGGCCCGGCCGTCCTGCTGTCGTCGATCGCGGGCATCGACACCCCCGACGACAAGACCGTCGTCTTCCGCCTCAAGACGCCCGACGCGACCTTCCCCAGCAAGATCGCCTCGGGTGCCGGCTCCATCGTCGACCACGCCGAGTACCCGGCCGACCGGCTCCGCACCGACGGCAAGGCCGTCGGCTCCGGCGTCTACAAGCTCGACTCGTTCAACGACAAGAGCGCCAACTTCTCGGTCAACGGGGCCTACACCGGCAAGGCCAAGCCGAAGAACACCGGCGTCACGCTGAAGTTCTTCAACCAGGACCAGGCCGCCCTGAAGAAGGTCCTCGAAAGCGGCGACGTCGACTTCGCCTTCCGTGGCCTGGCCGCCAAGGACATCGCCAGCCTCGCCTCGACCAAGACCGGCAACAACAGCATCGAGGTCGTCCAAGGCACCGGCGCCGAGGTCCAGCACCTCGTCTTCAACATGAAGGACGAGGTCGCCGGCAAGCTCCCCGTCCGCAAGGCCATCGCCTACCTCGTGGACCGCGAGGCGCTCGTCAAGGACGTCTACGAGGGCACCGCGACCTCCCTCTACTCGGTCGTCCCTGCCGGCATCGGCTCCCACAACACCGCCTTCTTCGACCGCTACGGCGGCAGCCCGCAGCCGAAGAAGGCCGAGGCCGTCCTCCGCGCGGCCGGCATCAAGGACAAGGTGAAGATCACCCTGTACACGACGCCGAGCCGCTTCGGTCCCGCCACGGACCAGGAGATGGCGCTCATCGCCAAGCAGCTGAACGACAGCGGCCTGTTCGATGCCGACGTCAAGTCCGTCGAGTACGAGCAGTACGAGAAGGACATCGCCGCCGGCAAGTACGGCGTCTACATCCAGGGATGGGTTCCCGACTACCCGGACGCCGACAACTTCACGCAGCCGTTCTTCGGGCCGAACAACGTCCTGAACAACAACTACGACAACAAGGAGATCTCCCAGACGATCATCCCGGCGACCTCCGCCAAGGCCGACCGCTCCGCGGCCACGCCGGACTACACCCGCCTCCAGGACATCGTCGCCGACGAGATCCCCCTCCTGCCCCTGTGGCAGAGCAAGCAGTACGCGGTGACCCGCCAGAACGTCACCGGCCTGCAGTGGTCGCTCGACGCCTCCACCGTCTTCCGCTTCTGGGAGATCAGCAAGGGCTGAGCAGCCCCGCAACGCCGACCGGCCCGTGCCGCCTCCCTTCCGGAGGCGGCACGGGCCGGTCGCATTCCCGGGGAGGGGGACAGACCCTAATGGGCGGCGCCCGGCCGGACCAGGCCGCTCTCGTACGCGTACACCGCCGCCTGCACCCGGTCCCGCAGGCCCAGCTTCGTCAGGACGTGGCCCACGTGCGTCTTGACCGTCGTCTCGCTGACGAACAGGTCCGCCGCGATCTCCGCGTTCGACAGGCCCTTGGCCACCAGCTTCAGCACCTCGACCTCCCGCTCGGTCAGCGTCCCGAGCGAGTGCGGGACGCGCTCCTCGCCCGACGGCAGGTGCACCGCGTACTTGTCCAGCAGCCGCCGCGTGATGCTCGGCGCCAGCATCGCCTCGCCGCCCGCCACCACCCGGATCGCCTGCACCAGCTCGACCGCCGGCGCGTCCTTCAGCAGAAACCCGCTCGCCCCCGCCCGCAGCGCCTCCACCACGTACTCGTCCAGGTCGAACGTCGTCAGCACCAGCACCTTCGCCGGGCCGTCCCGGCCCGGGCCCGTGATCTGCCGGGTCGCCTCGACCCCGTCCATCCGCGGCATCCGGATGTCCATCAGCACCACGTCCGGCTGGAGCGCCCGCACCTGGTCCAGAGCCTGGAGGCCGTCCCCGGCCTCGCCGACCACCGCCAGGTCCGGTTCGGCCTCCAGGATCATCCGGAAACCGGTGCGCAGCAGCGGCTGGTCGTCGACCAGGAGGACGCGGATCGCCACAGGGGACACCTCGGGTTTCGGTTCGGCGGCTTCGGTGGACGCCCCTCATTGTGCCCTGATCGGATGATCAGGAGTCCGCCGGACGCTCCGGGCTCCCCGCCGGGCGCGGAACCGCCGCCCGCGGCACCACCGGCAGCGGGTAGACCGGGGGAGTGCCCCCGAACTCCGGGCACACCGCCCGGTGGTCGCACCAGCCGCACAGCTTCGTCGGCCGCGGCCGCCAGTCGCCCGTCTCCGTCGCCTCCCGGATCGCCTCCCACAGCGCGTGCAGCTTGCGCTCCACCCGCTCCAGGTCGGCCGGCACCGGGTCGTACGTCAGCACGTCCCCGCTGCCCAGGTACACCAGCTGCAGCCGCCGCGGCACCACCTGCCTGAGCCGCCACACCACCAGCGCGTAGAACTTCATCTGGAACAGCGCGCCCTCGGCGTACTCCGGGCGGGGCGCCTTGCCCGTCTTGTAGTCGACGATCCGGACCTCGCCCGTCGCCGCCACGTCCACCCGGTCGATGATCCCGCGCAGCCGGAGCCCCGACTCCAGCTCCGCCTCCACGAAGAACTCCCGCTCCACCGGCTCCAGCCGCGTCGGGTCCTCCAGCGTGAACCACCGCTCGACCAGCGCCTCGGCCTCCGCCAGCCAGCGCGCGAGCGCCTCGCCGCCGTCCCCCTCGGGGAACAGCTCCGCCAGCTCCGGCTTCGCCTCCAGCAGCCGCTCCCACTGCCCGGGAACCAGCGCCTTCGCCCGCGGGGCCGTCCGCTCCGCAGCCGGGTGGTCGAACAGCCGCTCCAGCACCGCGTGCACCAGCGTGCCCCGCGTCGCCGCCGCACTCGGCTTCTCCGGCAGCCGGTCGATCACCCGGAACCGGTACAGCAGCGGGCACTGCATGAAATCGCCCGCCCGCGAGGGCGACAGCGAAACGGGGGCCGCGGCGCCCGGCGCCGCACCGGCACCCGCAGCGCCGGACAGGGGACCGGGGCTCGTCATCATGCACAGAACCCTACGGCCCGCCGCGGACAGCCACACGCATACCATCGACGCCGGGCCCCCTCGCACTGCATGATCGGTGCATCACACCGCGCTACCGCGCGGCCCCGGCCGCACCCACCCGGCCCGTGGACCACACTGGAAAGCACCCCCCGGGGGGCACCCCCGCCCCGGACAGCACCGACCGAAGGACAGCCGTGGCAGACACCGACCACACCGGCGAGCGCCCGGACAAGCGCCCCGGACCGGGCGGCGGCATCCTCATGGGCCGCCCCTTCGGCGTGCCCGTCTACGTCTCCCCCAGCTGGTTCCTCGTCGCCGCCCTCATCACCTGGGTCTTCGGCGACCAGCTCGACCGCGTCCTGCCCGACCTCGGCCCCGCCCGCTACCTCGTCTCCCTCTTCTTCGCGGTCGCCTTCTACGGCTCCGTCCTCGTCCACGAGCTCGCCCACACCGTCGCCGCCCTGCGCTACCGGCTCCCCGTGCGCCGCATCCAGCTCCAGTTCTTCGGCGGCGTCTCCGAGATCGAGAAGGAGTCCGAGACCCCCGGCCGCGAGTTCGTCCTCGCCTTCGTCGGCCCCCTGCTCTCCCTCCTCCTCGCCGGCGCCTTCTACCTCGGCATGACCGCCGTCGAAGCGGGCACCGTCCCCGGCGTCCTCCTCGCCGGCCTGATGGTCTCCAACCTGCTCGTCGCCGCGTTCAACCTCCTGCCCGGCCTCCCCCTCGACGGCGGCCGCATGCTCCGCGCCGTCATCTGGGGCATCACCGGCAAGCCCATGGCCGGCACCGTCGCCGCCGCCTGGGTCGGCCGCGGCCTCGCCGTCGCCGTCCTCCTCGGCCTCCCGATGATCACCCACACGGGCCTCCTCGGCACCCGCGGCGAAGAGGCCGGCGGCATGAGCACCGTCATGGACGCCCTCCTCGCCGCGATCCTCGCCGCGATCATCTGGACCGGCGCCGGAAACAGCCTCCGCATGGCCCGCCTGCGCGAGCACCTGCCCGAGCTCCGCGCCCGCGCCCTCACCCGCCGCGCCGTGCCCGTGGAGCACGCCACCCCGCTCTCCGAGGCACTGCGCCGCGCCAACGCCCACGGCGCCCGCGCCATCGTCGTCGTCGACGGCCAGGGCGAGCCCAACGCCATCGTCCGCGAGAGCGCCATCGCATCCGTCCCCGAGCACCGCCGCCCCTGGGTCGCCGTCAGCTCCCTCGCCCAGGACCTCACCGACGGCATGAAGGTTTCCGCAGAGCTCGCCGGCGAGGAACTCCTCGACCGCCTGCGCGCCACCCCCGCCACCGAGTACCTGGTCGTCGAAGCCGGCGGCGAGGTCTACGGCGTCCTGTCCACCCTCGACGTCGAGAAGGCCTTCGTGAAGGCCATGGCACGGCCCCGCCCCTGAAGCCAATACACTGGTCACATGTCCGAACCGACCGGTGCCGCCCGCCGTCGCGGGCCCTTCAAGGTCGGGGACCAGGTCCAGCTCACCGACCCCAAGGGACGCCACTACACGTTCACGCTCGAAGCCGGGAAGAACTTCCACACCCACAAGGGTTCCTTCCCGCACGACGAGCTGATCGGCGCTCCCGAGGGCAGTGTTGTCCGTACCACGGGGAACGTCGCGTACCTCGCGCTGCGACCCCTGCTCCCCGACTACGTCCTGTCCATGCCCCGCGGCGCCGCCGTGGTCTACCCCAAGGACGCGGGCCAGATCCTGGCCTTCGCCGACATCTTCCCCGGCGCCCGCGTCGTGGAGGCGGGGGTCGGCTCCGGCTCGCTGAGCAGCTTCCTGCTCCGCGCCGTCGGCGACCAGGGCATGCTCCACAGCTACGAGCGCCGGGCGGACTTCGCCCAGATCGCGCAGGAGAACGTCGAGCGCTACTTCGGCGGCCCGCACCCCGCGTGGCAGCTGACCGTCGGCGACCTCCAGGACAACCTGTCCGACACGGACGTCGACCGCGTCATCCTCGACATGCTCGCCCCCTGGGAGTGCCTGGAGGCCGTCTCCAAGGCCCTGGTGCCCGGCGGCATCCTCTGCTGCTACGTGGCCACCACCACCCAGCTCTCCAAGACCGTCGAGTCCATCCGCGAGATCGGCTGCTTCGCCGAACCCCAGCCGTGGGAGTCGATGATCCGCAACTGGCACGTCGAGGGCCTGGCCGTGCGCCCCGACCACCGGATGATCGGACACACCGGCTTCCTGGTCACCGCCCGCCGCCTCGCGGACGGCGTCGAGCCCCCGATGCGCCGCCGCCGCCCCGCCAAGGGCGCCTACGGCGAGGACTACGAGGGACCGGGCAGCGGCTCGGGCGGCTCCGGCGACCGCGGCTGACCGCCGCACGGACCCGCACGCGCACAACGCAAAGGCGCTGCGGCGCAGTTCCCCGGACCGACCGGGAACTGCGCCGCAGCGCCTTTCCGTTGCCCCTACGGGACCGCCCCGCGCACCGCCCGCCGCCTCCGGGAGGCCGCCGTACCGCCTGCACCGGCCGGGCCGGACCCGCCCGTTCCGTCCCGGTGTGAGGTATGGCACGATGCTGGCTCCCCGTCATCCCCCGCTCAGGAGACACCCCGCGTGCCGCACCGCACCGCCGCGCCGGAACCCGCGCACAGCAGCAGGCCCGTCCACTGGCTCGCCACGGCCTGCGCCCTGGCCGCCGTCATCGCCGCGGCGGGGCTCCTCCGGCCCGCCACCGCCGCCGGCCCCGCGGTCGGCGCGGAAACCCGTACCGCCACCGGCGGCGCACAGGCCCCGCAGGCCGCCGCCCCGGACGCCGCGGCCGTCGCGTACCCCCTCGACTGCAAGGGCGCCCCCGTGGCCGTCACCGCCACCGCCCAGGGCGACCTCGACGGCGACGGCCGGCCCGAGACCGTCGCCGCGGTCCGCTGCGACGCCGGCTCCGGCACCCCGCCGCACGCCCTCTACGTCCTGACCGCCGACAAGGCGCCCGGCGCCGCGCCCCGCCTCGTCGCGACCCTGTTGGAGGCCGCCGCCCGCAAGAGCGCCGACGACCTCACCGTCCGGGACGGCACCGTCACCGCCCGGCTCCTCGGCTACTCCTCGCCCGAGGTCCCCCGCTCCAGCCCCGACGTCCGCCAGCTCGCCAAGTGGCGCTGGACCGGCGGGAAATTCCGCCAGGAGCTGACGAACATCTCCACGGGGAGTGTTTGAACCGTCACTCGGCGTCGGGGCCGTACACCTCGACGCCGTCCGAGACGCGCCGCACGTGGATGCAGTCGCCCGGACACTCCTTCGCCGAGTCCACCACGTCCTGGAGCAGCGGCAGCGGAACCGGAGTGGTCGCCCCCGGGTCCACCAGGAGCTCGTCCTCCGAACTCTTCACGTAGGCCAGACCGTCGATGTCCAGCTCGAACACCTCCGGCGCGTACTGCACGCAGATGCCGTCACCGGTGCACAGGTCCTGGTCGATCCAGACCTCGAGCGGCTCGCCCGCCTGCCCGGCGCCGCCTGCGCCACCGGCGGATGCTTCCTGCTGCACGGTCATATCCCCTGCCGTTCCCTGCCCTGAGTGACCCGTTCCCGCCACATGCCGCCGGCAAGTCGCGCCAGCTCTGACGGGTGTTGAACGCTTCGACCTTACAACCGGCCGCTTTCCGATGTTGAAGGGTGGGTATTTCCCTGGCGTGAGGGAGTACGCAAGGGTGAAGATCGGACACACCCCTACCGTCTTTGTGATCTAGGGGTTTCAATCACCACCAGCCCAGGTAGGGTCAGGAAGCGTCCAGCTCCCCTTGGAGGAGGTGAGGACCGTGGCAGCCCACGACGACGACATCAACCGCGGCATCCGGCCGGGGCGGGGGTCCGATGACCCCGCCGGCCAGGTTGCCTATCTCGAGCAGGAAATCGCCGTCCTGCGACGTAAGCTCGCCGACTCTCCGCGGCACACGAGGATTCTCGAAGAGCGGATCGTCGAGCTCCAGACAAACCTGGCCGGCGTCTCCGCACAAAACGAGCGACTGGCAAATACGCTCCGTGAAGCGCGCGACCAGATCGTGGCGCTCAAGGAGGAAGTGGACCGGCTCGCGCAGCCGCCGGCCGGATTCGGTGTCTTCCTCCAGGCGAACGAGGACGGCACCGTCGACATCTTCACGGGGGGCCGCAAGCTCCGCGTGAACGTCAGCCCCAGCGTCGACCCGGAAGAGCTCCGGCGCGGCCAGGAGGTCATGCTCAACGAGGCCCTCAACGTGGTCGAGGCCATGGAGTTCGAGCGGGCCGGGGACATCGTCACCCTCAAGGAGATCCTGGAGGACGGCGAGCGCGCCCTGGTGATCGGGCACACCGACGAGGAGCGGGTGGTCAGGCTCGCCGAGCCGCTGCTGGAGGCCACCATCCGCCCCGGCGACGCCCTCCTGCTCGAACCCCGCTCCGGCTACGTCTACGAGGTCGTCCCGAAGAGCGAGGTCGAGGAACTCGTCCTCGAAGAGGTCCCGGACATCGACTACGACAAGATCGGCGGCCTGGGCGACCAGATCGAGCTGATCCGCGACGCGGTCGAGCTGCCCTACCTCCACCCGGACCTGTTCAAGGAGCACGAACTGCGGCCGCCGAAGGGCATCCTGCTCTACGGCCCGCCCGGATGCGGCAAGACGCTCATCGCCAAGGCCGTCGCCAACTCCCTTGCCAAGAAGGTCGCCGAGGTGACCGGCCAGCCCGCCGGGAAGTCCTACTTCCTGAACATCAAGGGCCCCGAGCTCCTCAACAAGTACGTCGGCGAGACGGAGCGGCACATCCGCCTCGTCTTCCAGCGGGCCCGCGAGAAGGCCAGCGAGGGCACCCCCGTCATCGTCTTCTTCGACGAGATGGAGTCCCTCTTCCGCACCCGCGGCTCCGGCGTCAGCTCGGACGTGGAGAACACCATCGTCCCGCAGCTGCTCGCCGAGATCGACGGCGTGGAGGGCCTGGAGAACGTCATCGTCATCGGCGCCTCCAACCGCGAGGACATGATCGACCCGGCGATCCTGCGGCCCGGCCGCCTCGACGTGAAGATCAAGATCGAGCGCCCGGACGCCGAGGCCGCGAAGGACATCTTCGCGAAGTACCTCAAGGCCTCGCTGCCGCTGCACTCCGACGACCTCGCCGAGAACTCCGGCTCGCCCGAGGTGGCCGTCCACAGCATGATCCAGACGGTCGTCGAGCAGATGTACGCGGAGTCCGAGGAGAACCGCTTCCTCGAGGTCACGTACGCCAACGGCGACAAGGAAGTCCTCTACTTCAAGGACTTCAACTCCGGAGCCATGATCCAGAACATCGTGGACCGGGCCAAGAAGATGGCGATCAAGGCCTTCCTGGAGCACCGCCAGAAGGGCCTGCGGGTCGCCCACCTCCTCCAGGCCTGTGTGGACGAGTTCAAGGAGAACGAGGACCTGCCCAACACGACCAACCCGGACGACTGGGCCCGGATCTCCGGCAAGAAGGGCGAGCGGATCGTGTTCATCCGCACCCTCGTCACCGGAAAGCAGGGCGCCGACACCGGACGCTCCATCGACACGGTGGCGAACACCGGTCAGTACCTCTGACCGGAGGGCGGCTGCGGGTGCCCCCACCGGGCACCCGCAGCCGACTGCGTTACCGGCCGCTTTTCAGCCGTGACAGGGCGGAGCCGATGACGGAAATGATCTCCCGAGCGGCGTGGAGTGGTTCTAGGCTCGTCCGTACCGCCGCATCCGCAACAGCAGTGCGGTGACGGGCACCGCACACGCACCGGACCACCAGCGGTACTTGAGCGCCGCTCCCGAGCGGGAGCGCCGCCGGGCAAGGAGGGCCGCATGACCGTACGGCGAGTAATGGGGATCGAGACGGAGTACGGGATCTCCGTCCCCGGTCACCCGAACGCCAATGCCATGCTCACCTCGTCCCAGATCGTCAACGCCTACGCGGCGGCGATGCACCGGGCGCGACGCGCCCGCTGGGACTTCGAGGAGGAGAACCCGCTGCGGGACGCCCGCGGCTTCGACCTCGCCCGCGAGGCCGCCGACAGCAGCCAGCTGACCGACGAGGACATCGGCCTGGCCAACGTCATCCTGACCAACGGCGCGCGGCTCTACGTCGACCACGCGCACCCCGAGTACAGCTCGCCCGAGATCACCAACCCGCTCGACGCGGTGCTCTGGGACAAGGCCGGCGAGCGGATCATGGCCGAGGCGGCCGTCCGGGCGGCCCAGCTGCCCGGCGCCCAGCCGATCCACCTCTACAAGAACAACACCGACAACAAGGGCGCCTCCTACGGCACGCACGAGAACTACCTGATGAAGCGGGAGACACCCTTCTCGGAGATCGTGCGCCACCTGACACCCTTCTTCGTCTGCCGACAGGTGGTCACCGGCGCCGGCCGCGTCGGCATCGGCCAGGACGGCCGCGAGCACGGCTTCCAGATCAGCCAGCGGGCGGACTACTTCGAGGTCGAGGTCGGCCTGGAGACGACGCTGAAGCGGCCCATCATCAACACGCGCGACGAGCCGCACTCCGACGCGGAGAAGTACCGCCGGCTCCACGTGATCATCGGCGACGCGAACCTCTCCGAGATCTCCACCTACCTCAAGCTGGGCACGACGGCCCTGGTCCTGTCCATGATCGAGGACCAGTTCATCACCGTCGACCTGGCCGTGGACCAGCCGGTGCGCACCCTGCACCAGGTCTCCCACGACCCGGACCTGCGCCACCTGATCACGCTGCGCAGCGGCCGCACGCTGACCGCGGTACAGCTGCAGATGGAGTACTTCGAGCTGGCCCGGAAGTACGTCGAGGAGCGTTTCGGGGCCGACGCGGACGAGCAGACCAAGGACGTGCTGGCCCGCTGGGAGGATGTGCTCGGGCGCCTGGAGCGGGACCCGATGAGCCTTTCGGGGGAGCTGGACTGGATCGCCAAGCGGGAGATCCTGGAGGGCTACCGCAGGCGCGACGGGCTGGACTGGGACGCCGCCCGGCTGCACCTGGTCGACCTCCAGTACGCGGACGTGCGCCCCGAGAAGGGCCTGTACAACCGTCTGGCGGCCCGCGGGAAGATGAAGCGGCTGGTGTCCGAGGAGCAGGTGGAGCGGGCCGTCGGCAAGCCGCCGGAGGACACCCGGGCCTATTTCCGCGGGCGGTGCCTCGAGCAGTACGCGGACGACGTGGCCGCGGCCTCGTGGGACTCGGTGATCTTCGATCTGCCGGGGCGCGACTCCCTCCAGCGCGTCCCGACGCTGGAGCCGCTGCGGGGCACCCGCCAGCACGTCAAGGAGCTCCTGGACCGCTGCCACACGGCGGAGGACCTGGTGCGGGTGCTGAGCGGGAGCTGAACGGCCGGCCCCGGTGATCCCGGGGCCCGGAGGGGGCTGAAACAGCCCGCTCCAGGGAATCATGGAGAGACCCGGACGTTGTGAAAGTACGGGGACGAACGCCGGGCCCGCCTTGTAGGGTCCGACGTAGGGTCTGATCTTGAGGGATCCCGATCCCGGGGTCCCTCGTCACGAGCGCGCGAACCGAGCGGGGTGAGGTAGACATGGCGACCAAGGACACCGGCGGCGGACAGCAGAAGGCCACTCGCTCGACCGAGGAGGTCGAGGAGCAGGCCGCGGAAGCGCAGTCCGACCTCAAGGAGCGGCAGGAGAAGCTCTCCGACGACGTCGACTCCGTACTTGACGAAATCGATGACGTCTTGGAGGAGAACGCCGAGGATTTCGTGAGGTCATTCGTCCAAAAGGGTGGTCAGTGAGGGCCGCTTAGGCTTATTGGCCTTCGAATCGAAGGTGCGGGGGGCTGTGGCCGAGAACGTGCCGGAAGGCATGAAGCGCTGCTCTCGGTGCAAGCGCGTACAACTTCACGAGGCATTTGCGAGCAACCGCTCGATGAGGGACGGCCTCCAGGCGTATTGCCGAGAGTGCCAGGCAGAGCACTACAAGGCGCGCCAGGAGGCCGCGGGACGGACGGTGCGGGTGAAGATTCCCGTGCCGTCCGGCCACAAGCGGTGCCCTGACTGCGGGGAGACCAAGCCGCACTCCGAGTGGGAGCCGAACCGGACGAGCTCCGACGGCTGGTCCAGCTATTGCAAGGAGTGCCGGGCCCAGCGGAATCGGGCGAGCTACTTCAAGCGCAAGTACGGCATCACGGAAGCCGAACGCGACGAGATGATCGCTGCTCAGGGCGGTGTCTGCGTGATCTGCCAGATAGGTCCGGCGGAGCATGTGGATCACGATCATGAGACGGGTAAAGTCCGAGGCGCACTGTGTTTCAGCTGCAACGCAGCCTTGGGGCAGTTCAAGGATCGGCCGGACGTCATGAGGCGTGCAGCCGCTTACGTGGAAGGAAACCTGTGGAACCCAACACTCGTGGCACAGGGCGTCTGCCGGCAGCCTTCCTGACGCCGGGGTCGTCGTCCTTCATGGACTTCCTGGGCGCGCACGCGCCCGAGATGCTGCCGGGCAACCGGCAGCTCCCGGAGGGGATCGTCGAGGCGCCGCACGGCACGACCATCGTCGCCGCCACCTTCCCCGGCGGGGTCGTCCTCGCCGGCGACCGGCGCGCGACCATGGGCAACATGATCGCGCAGCGGGACATCGAGAAGGTGTTCCCGGCGGACGAGTACAGCGCGGTCGGGATCGCCGGCACCGCCGGCCTGGCCGTGGAGATGGTCAAGCTGTTCCAGCTGGAGCTGGAGCACTTCGAGAAGGTGGAGGGGACGACCCTCTCGCTGGAGGGCAAGGCCAACCGGCTCTCCACCATGATCCGCAGCAACCTCGGCATGGCCATGCAGGGCCTGGCCGTGGTCCCGCTCTTCGCCGGCTACGACGAGGGCAAGGAGAAGGGCCGCATCTTCTCGTACGACGTGACCGGCGGCCGCTCCGAGGAGCACGGGTACGCCGCGACCGGCTCCGGTTCGATCTTCGCGCGGGGCTCCATGAAGAAGCTCTACCGCCCCGACCTGACGGAGGAGCAGGCCACCACGCTGGTCGTCCAGGCGCTGTACGACGCCGCGGACGACGACTCGGCCACCGGCGGCCCCGACCTCTACCGCAACATCTACCCGATCGTCACCGTCATCACCGACGAGGGCTTCCGGCGGCTGAGCGAGGACGAGTCCCAGGACGTCGCCCGCCGGGTCACCGACCGCCGCCTCCAGGAGCCGGACGGCCCGCGCGCCGCCCTGCTCTGATCCGCCACAGTCCTCCAGGAGCCCAGAAGAAAGGGACGGTCAGCCGGTGTCGACTCCGTTCTACGTCTCTCCCCAGCAGGCGATGGCCGACCGGGCGGAATACGCCCGCAAGGGCATCGCCCGCGGTCGCAGCCTCGTCGTGCTGCAGTACGCCGACGGCATCGTGTTCGTCGGCGAGAACCCGTCCCGCGCGCTGCACAAGTTCAGCGAGATCTACGACCGGATCGGCTTCGCGGCCGCCGGCAAGTACAACGAGTACGAGAACCTGCGGATCGGCGGCGTCCGCTACGCCGACCTGCGCGGGTACACCTACGACCGCGACGATGTGACGGCCCGTGGGCTCGCGAACGTCTACGCGCAGACGCTGGGCACCATCTTCTCCAGCGCCGGCGAGAAGCCGTACGAGGTGGAGCTGGTCGTCGCCGAGGTCGGAGCGACGGCCGCGGGCGACCAGATCTACCGGCTGCCGCACGACGGCTCGATCGTGGACGAGCACGGCTCGGTCGCGGTCGGCGGCAACGCGGAGCAGATCAGCGGCTTCCTCGACCAGCGGCACCGGGACGGGATGACCCTGTCCGAGGCGCTGAAGCTGGCCGTGCAGGCGCTGTCGAGCCAGGCGAACGGCGCGGAGAAGACCATTCCGGCCGAGCGGCTGGAGGTCGCGGTGCTGGACCGCACCCGCTCGCAGCAGCGCAAGTTCAAGCGGATCCGCGGCCGGCAGCTGGCGCGGCTGCTGGAGGCGGACGTTCCGGCGGCCGCCCAGGCCGATGCCGTCTCCAACGACGAGGCTCCCGAGGACGCCGAGGAGTAGGAGCGGCGGCGCGGCCCCCGGGCCGCGCCGGACGACGGGAGTACGGGCGCGGGCCGTCCGGGTCCGCCTCGCAGGAGGGGCGGGCCCGGGCGGCCCGCTTCCGTTCAGGGGCGGGCGGCGGCCGGCGGCGGGGCCGTGGAGTCCCGTACGACCAGGCGGACGGGGATGTCGGGGGCGGTCCAGCCGCTCCCGTCCAGGACGGCGAGGAGGGCGGACATGCCCTGCTCGCCGACCTGCTCGGCGGGGAGGGCGACGGTGGTCAGCTCCGGTTCCACGGCGGTGGCGAGGGCGAGGTCGTCGAAGCCGGTGACGGAGAGGTCCTCGGGGACGCGCAGGCCGAGGCGGCGGGCGGCCTTGCAGGCGCCGGCGGCCAGGAGGTCGTCGTCGCACACCACGGCGGTGGGCCGCTCCCCGGGGGAGGCCAGGGCGGCCTCCATGGCCGTGCGGGCGGCGGGCACGGAGAGCGGGGCCCGCACCGTGCGCAGCTCGGCGCGGGGGTGCAGGAGGGCGGCGAGGGCCTCGGCGCGGACGTCGAAGGTCCAGCTCTCGACGTCGGCGGCGAAGTGCAGGAAGCGGCGGTGGCCGAGGCCGAGGAGGTGTTCGGCGACCTGGCGCATGCCGTCGGCCAGGGCGAGGTTGACGCGGGCGGCGGCCCGGCCGCCTCCGGGGCCGCTGTCGAGCATGACCAGGGGCAGCTCGGCGCCGCCGATGGCGTCGAGGGCGCCGGCGGCCATGGAGGAGGCGATGACGCCGTCGAGGGCGGCGCTGGCGGAGGGGAAGGGGTCGCGGGCGGGGCCGATGCCCTCGGGGGAGGGGTAGAGGACGACGCCGAAGCCGTGCGCGGAGGCGACGCGGGCCGCGCCGGTGTACACGCGGGCGAAGTACTCGCTCGTCAGGGCGGGGACGACGAGCAGGGCGGTGCGGGTGCTGCCGAGGCGCAGGTTGCGGGCGGCCAGGTTGGGTCGGTAGCCGAGTTCGGCGGCGGCCTCGCGGACGAGTCCCGCGGTGCGCTCGGAGACGCGGCCGCGCCACTTCCCGCCGAGGACGAGGGAGACGGTGGCCTGGGAGACCCCGGCCGCGCTCGCGACGTCCCGGCTGGTGGGTCTCGTCACACGGGGCTCCTGGAGTACGAGGTCGGCGGGGTGCGGCCCGTCGTCCGGGTGGACCCGCGGGCTGCCGCCATGGTACGTATGACCCGTCTAGTTATACGTATTACCCCGGCGGGATCCGGGCAGAAGGGGGCAGAAGATGGCCGCGGGATACGCGGAGCTGCTCAGGACCCGGCACGCCGCGCGGCTGCTGGCGGGCACGCTCGTCGGCCGCCTGCCGAACGCCACCGCCGCGATCGCGATCGTGCTCTTCGTCCGCGCCGAGGGCGGCAGCTACAGCCTCGCGGGCGCCCTCGCCGCCGTCTACGGCGTCGCGAACGCGGTGGGCCAGCCCCTGCTCGGCCGGGCCGTCGACCTCTTCGGACAGCCCCGCGTGCAGTTCCCCGCGGCCGTGGTCTCCGCGCTGGGCACGGCCTGGCTGGCGCTCGCCGGCACCGGCTCGGCCGCGGCCGCCTACACCGCCGTGGTGGTCGCCGGCTTCTTCACCCCGCCGCTGGAGGGCGGCCTGCGCGCCCTGTGGCCCTCCGTGCTCGGCGACCGCGAGGACCGGGTGCACGCCGCGTACGCCCTCGACGCGGTGGCCCAGGAGGTCATGTACACGGTCGGCCCGCTGCTGGTGACCCTGTCCGTGGCCCTGTGGAGCCCGGCCGGGGCGCTGCTGGCGATCAATGCTCTCGGCGTCCTCGGTGCCCTGTCCGTGGTGCTCAGCGAGCCCTCCCGCGCCTGGCGCTCCGAGCCCCGCGAGGCCCACTGGCTGGGCGCCCTGCGCTCCCGGGGCCTGCTGGCGCTGCTCGGCGCCTTCTTCTTCGTCGGCACGGCCCTCGGGTCCATCACGGTGGCCGCCATGGCGTACGCCGACGGCCACGGCGGCCAGGGCGTCTACGGCTGGATGATGGCCGCCCTGGGCCTGGGCGCCCTGGTCGGCGGCGTGGCGTACGGGGCGCGGCAGTGGAGCGGTCCGGCCGAGCGGCGGCTGCTGTGGCTGGTGGCCCTTCTCGCGCTGGGCTACCTGCCGCTGTTGCTGACCCCGGGCGCGGTGGCCATGACGGCGCTCACGGCGCTGGCCGGCGTCTTCCTGGCGCCCGCCATCGCCTGCGCGTTCATCGTCGTCGACCGGCACGCCCCGGCGGGCACGGTGACGGAGGCGTTCTCCTGGCTGGTGACCTTCTTCGGCGTGGGTGCGGCCGCGGGCACGGCGGCGGCCGGCCCGGCCGTGGAACTGGGCGGAGTGACGTCCGGGTTCGCAGTCGCCTGCGCGGCCGGGGCGGCGGCCCTGGCCGTGCTGACGGCCACTCAGCGGATCATGTCCGCCCCCCGCCGGTCCCGGACGGTGACGGGCTCCGCGGGACTGGTCCCGGAGGGTGACGGGACCCTGCTCGTCGACAATTGATCGAAACGGCGTTCCCGAACCCGGTTTCAGGAGAGGCCCAAAGGCGTAATGTTCAGTCATGGACCGCCGCATTTTCGGGCTGGAGAACGAGTACGGCGTCACGTGCACGTTCAGGGGACAGCGCCGACTGTCTCCTGACGAAGTGGCGCGCTACCTCTTCCGCCGTGTCGTGTCATGGGGCCGCAGCAGCAATGTCTTCCTGCGGAACGGCGCCCGCCTGTACCTCGACGTGGGATCGCATCCGGAATATGCAACTCCCGAATGCGACAACGTGACCGAACTGGTCACCCACGACAAGGCCGGCGAGCGCATTCTCGAGGGCCTCCTCGTCGACGCCGAGCGCCGTCTGCACGAGGAGGGAATCGCGGGCGACGTCTACCTCTTCAAGAACAACACGGACTCGGCGGGCAACTCGTACGGCTGCCACGAAAACTATCTGGTGGCGCGGCACGGGGAATTCTCCCGCCTCGCGGACATCCTCATTCCGTTCCTGGTCACGCGGCAGCTGATCTGCGGGGCGGGCAAGGTGCTCCAGACGCCGCGGGGCGCCGTCTACTGCGTGAGCCAGCGCGCCGAGCACATCTGGGAGGGCGTCAGCTCCGCCACGACGCGCTCGCGCCCCATCATCAACACGCGCGACGAGCCGCACGCGGACGCCGAGCGCTACCGCCGCCTGCACGTGATCGTGGGCGACTCGAACATGTCCGAGACGACCATGCTGCTCAAGGTCGGCTCCACCGACCTCGTGCTGCGCATGATCGAGGCGGGCACGGTGATGCGGGACCTGACCCTGGAGAACCCGATCCGGGCGATCCGCGAGGTCAGCCACGACACCACCGGCCAGCGCAAGGTGCGGCTGGCGAGCGGCCGCGAGGCCTCCGCCCTGGAGATCCAGCGCGAGTACTACGACAAGGCGGTGGACTTCGCCGAGCGCCGAGGGATCCGCACCGGCACGGTGGACCGGGTGCTGGAGCTGTGGGGCCGCACGCTGGACGCGATCGAGGAGCAGGACCTCGGCCGGATCGCGACGGAGATCGACTGGGTCATGAAGCACCAGCTGATCGAGCGCTACCGCGCCAAGCACGGCATGACCATGTCGAACCCGCGGGTGGCGCAGATAGACCTCGCCTACCACGACATCCACCGCCGGCGCGGCCTGTACTACCTGCTGGAGCGCAAGGGGCAGGCGGCGCGGATCTGCAACGACCTCAAGATCTTCGAGGGGAAGTCGGTCCCCCCGCAGACCACGAGGGCGCGGCTGCGCGGCGACTTCATCCGCCGGGCGCAGGAGCAGCGGCGCGATTTCACGGTGGACTGGGTGCACCTGAAGCTGAACGACCAGGCGCAGCGGACCGTGCTGTGCAAGGACCCGTTCCGGGCGGTCGACGACCGCGTGGAGAAGCTGATCGCCGGGATGTGACGTACCACCGATCCGCCCCGGGGCCCCGTACGGATCTCGTACGGGGCCCCGCGCACGCCTTAGAGTGGCGACGACCGTTGCCGTCTGAGATCTGAGGAACACGTGCGCCGACTTGCCGGCCTGCTGGTCGTACCCCTTCTGCTGCTGTCGACAGCAGCCTGTGGCGACAGCGGCTCCGACTCCGCCGACACCAAGGCCGAGATGAAGAACGGGGTGCCCGCGATCACCAAGGGCGCCAAGTTCGGGGAGACCCCGACCCTCTCCAAGGGCGAGGGCCAACCGCCCAAGGAACTGAAGGTGGAGACCATCAGCGAGGGCACCGGCCCCGTGCTGAAGAAGGGCGACGTCGCCCAGGTCAACTACCTCGGCCAGGTCTGGGACGGCACCGAGCCGTTCGACCAGAGCTTCGGCAAGGGCAAGCCCTTCGAGGTGACGATCGGTGCGGGCGCCGTCATCAAGGGCTGGGACCAGGGCCTGGAGGGCCGCAAGGTCGGCAGCCGCCTCGAACTGGTCATCCCGCCGGACCTCGGCTACGGCGAGAAGGGCTCCCCGCCCAAGATCAAGGGCGGCGCCACGCTCGTCTTCGTCGTGGACATCGTCAAGGGCACCAGCATCCCGGCCTCCGCCACCGGCAAGGAGGTCCCCCAGGGCGACAAGGCCCTCCCGCAGATCGGCACCAACACGGACGGCAAGGAAGTCTCCGTGGCCGTCCCCAAGGACGCCGAGCCGCCGGCCAAGCTGGTCTCGAACTACGTGCTGGAGGGTGACGGCCCGGCCGTCAAGGACTCCGACAGCGTCGTCGTGAAGTTCCACGGCAAGACGTGGAAGGACGACAAGACCTTCGAGAGCACGTACGCCCTCGACCAGACCGTGACGTGGCCCATCGGCGACATCTCCGTCAAGGGTCTGAAGGAGGGCCTGGTCGGCAAGAAGGTCGGCAGCCGCATCCTCCTCGTCATCCCGCCGGACCAGGGCTTCGGCGACAAGCAGCAGGGCACGATCCCGGCGAACTCGACGCTCGTCTTCAGCCTCGACATCCTCACAGTGATGTAAGACTGTCCCGGTTGTCCCTCCAGCCACCGCTGGAGGGGCCCGTTCACCGTTTTGAGGAGCAGTTCCGTGAGCGACAAGCTCGAGAAGCCCGAGATCGACTTCCCCGAGGGCCCGGCCCCGGCCGACCTCGTGATCGAGGACATCTGGGAGGGCGACGGCGCCGTGGCCACGGCCGGTTCCAAGGTCTCCGTGCACTACGTGGGTGTCGCCTTCTCCACCGGCGAGGAGTTCGACGCCTCCTGGAACCGCGGCGCCCCGCTCCAGTTCATCCTGGGCATCGGCCAGGTCATCAAGGGCTGGGACAAGGGTGTCGAGGGCATGAAGGTCGGCGGCCGCCGCAAGCTGACGATCCCCGCCCACCTCGCCTACGGCGACCACAGCCCGACCCCGGCCATCAAGCCGGGCGAGACGCTGATCTTCGTCTGCGACCTGATGGGCGTCTGACCCGCCACCGGCAGCACCGCAGGGGCCCCCGCCGTGAGGCGGGGGCCCTCGCTTTTGCCCTTGAGCGCCGGGGCGGTACGGTCAACGGTCACGGAACCCGCACCGCGCGGGAGCAGGAGAAGGGCGGAAGGGCGTCGATGGCGATTGCCAAGGCCGAGCGGCTGATGAACCTGGCGCTGTGCCTGTTGGGGACCCGTCGGCCGCTGAGCAAGCGCGAGCTCCGCGGTTCCATCGAGGCGTACATGGAAGCGGGCAACGACGAGTCCTTCAACCGCATGTTCGAGCGGGACAAGGACGACCTGCGCGAACTCGGCCTGGTCATCGAGACGGTGGAGAACCTCGACGGCGAGACCGGCTACCTGGCGCGCCGCGACAGCAACCGCCTTCCGCCGGTGTCCCTGGACGCGGAGGAGGCCGCCGCCCTCGGCCTGGCGGCGAAGGTGTGGCAGCAGGCCCGCCTCGCCGGCGCCGCCAGCGGCGCGCTGCAGAAGCTGCGCGCGGGCGGCATGCCCGAGGCGGACAACCCCTTCGAGGGGCAGCACAGCGCCATCGAGCCGCGCATCCCGGTCCACGAGGCGGCGTTCGAGCCGCTCATGCTGGCCTGCCGCGACCGCCGGCCCGTCGTCTTCGACTACCGCAAGTCGACCGCCGCCCGGCCCGAGACCCGGCAGGTGGAGCCCTGGGCGCTGGAATGCTGGCGCGGCCACTGGTACCTCGCCGGCCACGACCGCGACCGCGGTGCGGAACGCGTCTTCCGGCTCTCCCGCATCACCGGCAAGGTCCGCTCCCGGGCCGGCAAGTACACCGCCGAGGTGCCCGACGTGGTCACCGTGCGCGAGACCGTCGCCGCCTGGGCGGGGGAGAGCGCGGAGCGGTCCGCCCTCATCCGGCTCCGGGCCGGCGCCGGCTACCCGCTGCGCGCCAAGGCCACCGCCGTCCGCGAGGGCGCCGACGGCTGGGACGAGCTGGAGATCCCGTACGGGCACGGGCTCGATGCCTGGCTCGTCGAGTTCGGGCCGGACGTCGTGGTGGTGGAGCCGGCCGACCTGCGGGCCGACGTCGTGGACCGGCTCCGCGCCGTCGCCGCAGGCTGACAACCCGCCCGCCCGGCCGAACCGGACGGCCGCGGCCCGGACCGCCCGCCGGGCCGCCGCACCCACCGCCACCCGCGCCCGCACCGTACGCACACCGCGCCCCGCCTCCTGCGGGGCGCCCTGAGGGGGAGACCTACCAGCATGGCCGCCAACGCCATCGACCAGACCCGCCGGATGCTGTCCCTGGTGACCTACCTGCGCGAGCGCCCCGGAGCGCACGTCGCCGACGTCGCCCGAGCCTTCGGCATCACCGAGGACGAGCTGATCTCGGACCTCGACGTGCTGCCCATGTGCGGGACCAGCTTCCGCGGCGGCGACCTCCTCGACATCGACACCGACGGCGAGCGGATCTGGTGGCACAACGCCGACGCCTCCGGCGAGTCCACCGCCGAGCCGCTGCGCCTCGCCGCCGACGAGGCGACCGCCCTGCTCGTCGCCGCCCGCGCCGTCGCCACCCTGCCCGGCCTGCGCGAGAGCGACCGCGACGCCCTGCTGCGCGCCACCGCCAAGCTGGAGGCCGCGGCCGGCGAGGCCGCCGGGGCCAGCTCCCGGCTCTCGGTGACCTTCGAGGCCGAGGGCGGCGTCTTCGCCGACGTCGACCGGGCGATCTCCGAGCGCCGCAGGCTCTGGCTGCGCTACTACTCGCCCGCCCGCGACGAGCTCACCGAGCGCACCGTCGACCCGATCCGGCTCTTCGCGGTGGGGCACACGTACATGGAGGGCTGGTGCCACCTCTCCGAGGCGCGCCGCACCTTCCGCCTCGACCGGGTGGCCGAGATCCGGCTCCTCGACGAGCGCTCCGAGCCGCCCGCCATCGAGCCGCGGGACCTGTCCGTCGGGCTGGTGCAGCCGGCCGCCGAGGACCCCGAGGTCGTCGTCGAGGTCGGCCCGGCCGGGCGCTGGGTCGCCGAGTACTACCCCCACGACAGCGCCGAGGAGCTGCCCGACGGCGGTCTGCGCATCACCCTGCGCAGCCCCGACCCGGCCTCCCTGCGCCGCCTCGCGCTGCGCCTCGGCCGCGACGGCCGGATCGTCTCGCCCGAGGCCCTCGCCGGCAGCGCGCGTCAGGCGGCCCGCGAGGCGCTCGCCGGCTACGGCGAACAGGCCTGAGCCGCCGCGCCGCCCGCACGGGGCGGCGCGGGCGGCGGGTCGGCAGTGCAGTGAGGACGTACGGGTGAGGGGAGCGCCGAGGATGTCGCCAATGTCTGGGCCGCGGGGCGGGCACGCCGGTGCCGGGTCGCCGGGCCGGTCCGCCGCGGCCGCCGGGCCGGTCGCCTTCAAGGCGGCCTGCACCGAGTGCCGGGCCCGCTTCGAGCTGGACGCGGCCGCCCTGCGGCTGGTCATCGGCGGCAGCAGGCGGACCACGTTCTACTCCTTCACCTGCCCCCGGTGCGGGTCGGCCGTCCGCAAGCCGGCCGGAGAGCGGATCGTCGAGCTGCTGACCGGCGGCGGCGTGAGCACCCTGCGCAGCGTCTGACGCCGCCGGTGGCCTAGGCTCAGACCCATGCTGTGGCCGATGCTCGCAATCGCCCTGGGGTTCCTCGGGCTCACCGTCCTCGCCGTCCTGGCCCTGCGGGTCTTCGCCGAGGTGCGCAGGCTCGCCGGCCAGGTCGACCTGGCCGGCCGCCGCATCGCCGAAGCCTCCGGGGAACTGGAGCAGGCGGCCTCCGACCTGGCCCGGGCGGGCCGGACGGCGGGCCGCTGACCCGGCCGGGCGGCCGCAGGGCCGGGGGCGGCGGGCCCCTGGCATGCACCGATCAGGCCCGTACCGTCCGGGTGAGCGGTGCGCAAGACGGGATACGCCGGGGGATTGCCGGACGTTAACCCCAGGGGGTTACGATCCTTGCAGCGGCCGTGTCGGATCACCCTGCGCGTCCGCCCGACCACACCCAGCCGTCCGGCGAGAAGGAAGACACACATGATCGGCAATCTGAAGCCCCTCGAGATCCTTCTGATCATCGCTGTCATCGTCCTGCTGTTCGGCGCGAAGAAGCTTCCCGAGATGGCCCGCTCCCTCGGCAAGTCGGCCCGCATCCTCAAGAGCGAGGCCAAGGCCATGAAGAACGAGAACGCCGCGGAGGACGCCGCCGCGCGCACCGCCGACCCGGCGCCGCAGCAGGCCGCCCCGCGCACCATCAAGGCCGCGCCCGGCGACGTGACCAGCTCCCGCCCCGTCGGCGAGCCGAACCACACCGCCCAGGGCTGATCCCCCGGAACCGGCCGCGGTCACGACCGGGCCGCGACAGATCAGGGGACAACGGTCATCGATGCGAGACGAGGGACGTGGGTTGCTCAAGTCTGCCCGCAAGCAGGAGAAGCAAGGCAAGCAGCACAAGGACGCCGAAGGGCGCATGCCGCTGGTCGAGCACCTGCGTGAGCTGAGAAACCGCCTGCTGAAGTCGGTCCTGGCGATCCTCGTGATCACCATCGTGGCGGCCTTCTTCTACAAGGGCATCATCGACTTCCTGCTGAAGCCGATGCTGGACTCCGTCGGCTGCACCAACGGCGTGGTCTCGCAGCGCAACGGCCGGCCCTGCGCCGACATGACCGTCAACGGCCTCATCGCCCCCATCTCGATCGCCCTCAAGGTCTCCCTCATGGCCGGCGTGGTCCTCTCCGCCCCGGTCTGGCTCTACCAGCTCTGGGCGTTCGTCGCACCCGGCCTGCACAGCCACGAGAAGAAGTACGCGACGGGCTTCGTCGCCCTCGGCGCGCCGCTCTTCGGCGCCGGCGCCGTCCTCGCCTACCGCCTGCTCCCGCAGACCGCGACGATCCTCCTCGACTTCACGCCCGAGCACGCCCGCAACCTGCTCCCGGTCGACGACTACCTCGACCTCGTCACCCGCATGGTCATCGTCTTCGGCCTCGCCTTCGAGCTGCCGCTGCTGCTGATCCTGCTGAACTTCACCGGCGTCGTCACCGCCAAGCGCCTCGCCGGCTGGTGGCGCGGCATGATCCTCGGCATCACCGTCTTCGCCGCGTTCGCCACCCCCACCGGCGACCCGCTCACCATGCTCTCCCTCGCCGCGCCGATCGTCGCCCTGTACTTCCTCGCGCTCGGCGTCTGCCTGGTCAACGACCGCAGGCGGCGCCGCAACGACCCGGACGCCGGGCTCTCCGACGACGAGGCCGCCGACCTGGACCTGACCCCCGCCCCGATCGGCGCCGTCGAGGCCGTCCCGGCACCGGCCGCCCTGCCCGAGCAGGCCGACGGCGGCACCCGCCGGGCCAACGGCTACGACGACGCGACCTGACAGGTACATTCACCGGGGTGAGCGCCGAGATCACCCTCTTCGTCAACCCGGCCGCGGGCCGCGGCCGGGGCGCGCACGCCGCGCAGCCGGCCGCCGCCGCGCTCCGGGCCGCCGGGTTCCACGTCCGCACGGTCGTGGGCACCGGCGCCGAGGACGCCCTGGCCCGGCTGCGCACCGCCGTCCGCGGGGACACCGGCGCGGTCGTCGCCGTCGGCGGCGACGGCGTGGTCTCCCTCGCGCTCCAGGCCCTCGCCGGGACGCTCGTCCCGCTCGGCGTCGTCGCGGTCGGGACCGGCAACGACTTCGCCCGCTCCCTGGGGCTCCCCGTCCGCGAGCCCGCCCGCGCGGGGCTGCTGGCCGCCGAGGCGCTCAAGGAGAGCCGCTTCCGCGAGATCGACCTGGGCCGGGCCGACGGCACGTGGTTCGCCACCGTGCTGTGCTCCGGCTTCGACTCGCGGGTCAACGACCGCGGCAACCGGATGCGGCTGCCCGCCGGCCGCTTCAGGTACGACCTCGCCATGCTGGCCGAGCTGGCCGCCTTCCGGCCGTTCCCGTACCGGATCACCCTCGACGACGGGCCCGCCCTGGAGACCGAGGCCACCCTGGTCGCCGTCGGCAACGGCCCCTCCTACGGCGGCGGCATGCGGATCTGCGCGGACGCCGCCCCCGACGACGGGCTCTTCGACGTCGTGGTCGTCGGCGACTGCAGCCGCACCACCCTCCTCACCGTCTTCCCGAAGGTCTACCGGGGCACGCACCTCGGCCACCCCGCCGTCACCGTGCACCGCGCGGCCAGGGTCACCCTGGAGTCCCCGGGCTTGACCGCCTGGGCCGACGGCGAGCCCGTCGCCCCGCTCCCCGTGACCGCCGTGTGCGTCCCCGGAGCCGTCCGCGTCCTCACGTGACCGGGCCCGCCGCCGAGGGTGCGGGAGGCCCGGAGCGGGCATAAAGATCGCGACTGTTGTCGGAGGCGACGGGTAGGCTCGACTACAAGATGACCGAGGAACTCTCACCCGCCGAGCGGTACGCCGCCGCCCGGATCCGCGCCGCCGAAGAGGCCACCGCGCTGGCCCCCTTCCGCGAGCTGTACGACTTCGACCTGGACGGCTACCAGGTCGACGCCTGCAAGGCGCTGGAAGCCGGCAAGGGCGTGCTGGTCGCCGCCCCGACCGGGTCCGGCAAGACCATCGTCGGCGAGTTCGCCGTCCACCTGGCCCTCGGGCAGGGCCGCAAGTGCTTCTACACGACGCCGATCAAGGCCCTGTCGAACCAGAAGTACACCGACCTCGTCAAGCGCTACGGCGCCGACAAGGTCGGCCTGCTGACCGGCGACAACAGCGTCAACTCGGAAGCCCCCGTGGTCGTCATGACCACCGAGGTGCTCCGCAACATGCTGTACGCGGGCTCCCAGTCGCTGCTCGGCCTCGGCTACGTCGTCATGGACGAGGTCCACTACCTCTCCGACCGGTTCCGCGGCGCCGTCTGGGAGGAGGTCATCATCCACCTCCCCGAGTCGGTGACCCTCGTCTCCCTCTCCGCCACCGTCTCCAACGCGGAGGAGTTCGGCGACTGGCTCGACACCGTCCGCGGCGACACCGAGGTGATCGTCTCCGAGGAGCGGCCCGTCCCGCTGTGGCAGCACGTCATGGCCGGCCGCCGCATCTACGACCTCTTCGAGGAGGAGACCGACCACGGCGGCCGCGGCTCCGCCCGCCGCGAGGTCAACCCCGACCTGCTCCGCATGGCGCGCGAGGAGAACAGCCGCACCTACAACCCGCGCGAGCGGCGCCGCGGCAAGATGGTCCGCGAGGCCGACCGCGAACGCGAACGCCGCTCCCGCAGCCGCATCTGGACCCCCGGCCGTCCCGAGGTCATCGCCCGCCTCGACGGCGACGGCCTGCTGCCCGCCATCAACTTCATCTTCAGCCGGGCCGGCTGCGAAGCCGCCGTCCAGCAGTGCCTCTTCGCCGGACTGCGCCTGAACGACGAGGCGGCCCGCCTGAAGGTGCGCACCCTCGTCGAGGAGCGGACCGCGTCCATCCCGGCCGAGGACCTCCACGTCCTGGGCTACTACGAGTGGCTCGAAGGGCTGGAGCGCGGCATCGCCGCCCACCACGCCGGCATGCTCCCGACCTTCAAGGAGGTCGTGGAGGAGCTCTTCACGCGCGGCCTGGTCAAGGTCGTCTTCGCCACCGAGACGCTCGCGCTCGGCATCAACATGCCCGCCCGCACGGTCATCCTGGAAAAACTCGTCAAGTGGAACGGCGAGCAGCACGCCGACATCACCCCCGGCGAGTACACCCAGCTGACCGGCCGCGCCGGACGCCGGGGCATCGACGTCGAGGGCCACGCCGTCGTCCTCTGGCAGCGCGGCATGGACCCCGTCCAGCTCGCCGGCCTCGCAGGCACCCGCACGTACCCGCTGCGCTCCAGCTTCAAGCCGTCCTACAACATGGCCGTCAACCTGGTGCAGCAGTTCGGCCGGCACCGCTCGCGGGAGCTCCTGGAGACCTCCTTCGCGCAGTTCCAGGCCGACCGCTCCGTCGTCGGGATCTCCCGCCAGGTCCAGCGCAACGAGGAGGGCCTCGCCGGCTACCGCGAGGGCATGACCTGCCACCTCGGCGACTTCGCGGAGTACGCGCAGCTGCGCCGCGACCTGAAGGACCGCGAGACGGAACTCGCCAAGCAGGGCGCGGCCCAGCGCCGCGCGCAGGCGGCCTCCTCGCTGGAGCGGCTCAAGCCGGGCGACGTCATCCACGTCCCGACCGGCAAGTTCGCCGGGCTCGCCCTCGTCCTCGACCCGGGCGTCCCCGCCGGGCGGGTCCACGGCCACCGCGGCCACGAGTACGCCGAGGGCCCGCGCCCGCTGGTCCTGACCGCCGAGCGGCAGGTCAAGCGGCTCGCCTCGATCGACTTCCCCGTCCCCGTCGAGCCCATCGACCGGATGCGGATCCCGCGGACCTTCAACCCCCGCTCCCCGCAGTCCCGCAGGGATTTGGCGTCCGCGCTGCGGGCCAAGGCCGGGCACGTCACCGTCGAGCGCAGCCGCCGCGGCCGCTCCGCCGCCGCGGACGACCGCGAGATCACACGGCTGCGCGCCGCGCTGCGGGCGCACCCCTGCCACGGATGCGACGAGCGCGAGGACCACGCCCGCTGGGCCGAGCGCTACCTGCGGCTCAAGCGCGACACCATGGCCCTGGAGCGGCGCATCGAGGGACGGACGAACACCATCGCCCGCACCTTCGACCGCATCCACGCCCTCCTGACCGAGCTCGACTACCTGCGCGAGGACGAGGTGACCGAGCACGGCAGGCGCCTGGCCCGGCTCTACGGGGAACTCGACCTGCTCGCCTCCGAGTGCCTGCGCGCCGGCGTGTGGGAGGGCCTGAACCCGGCGGAGCTGGCCGCGTGCGTCTCGGCGCTGGTATTCGAGGCCCGCCAGTCCGACGACGCGGTCGCCCCCAAGGTCCCCGGAGGGGCCGCCAAGGCGGCGCTCGGCGAGATGGTCCGCATCTGGGGCCGCCTCGACGCGCTGGAGGAGGAACACCGCATCAACCAGGCCGAGGGCGTCGGCCAGCGCGAACCCGACCTGGGCTTCGCGTGGGCCGCTTACCAGTGGGCCTCCGACCGGAGCCTGGACGAGGTGCTGCGCGAGGCCGACATGCCGGCCGGCGACTTCGTGCGCTGGTGCAAGCAGGTGATCGACGTCCTCGGTCAGATCGCCGCGGCGGCGCCGTCCGCGGGGCAGGGCGGCAGCACGGTCGCCCGCAACGCCCGCAAGGCCGTCGACGCACTGCTGCGGGGTGTAGTGGCCTACAGCTCGGTCGGCTAGCTCCTCTTGGGGCTTCCTCCGAAGACGCGATGACGGGATCTCACCTCCTGCCGTGATCGTTTCCGGGCGGCCCCGTGCGACGATCGAGCCATGACCAGGGCGATCGGCGAGGGGCCGAGACGGGTGGGCCGGCCGCGCGCCGACCGGCGAAGACCGCAGACGGGACGGCCGCCGCGCGAGGAACTCCTCTGTGCGGCGGCCGAGTTGTTCACCGTCCGCGGGTACGCGGCCACCACCACCCGGACGGTGGCCGAGCGGGCCGGGCTGCGCCAGGCCACGCTCTACCACTACTTCGGCGGCAAGGAGGAACTCCTCGCCGAACTGCTGGAGTCGACGGTCGCCCCCTCGCTGCGGCTGGCCCGGCGGCTCCTCGCGGACCGCGTCCGGCCCGCCGCGCAGCGGCTGTGGGAGCTGTGCCGCTCGGACGTGCTGCTGCTGTGCGGGGGACCGTACCACCTCGGCGCCCTCTACCTGCTGCCCGAGGTGGCCGGATCGCGGTTCGCGCGGTTCCGGCGGATGCGCACCGAACTGCGCGAGGCCTACGGGGCGCTGCTCGCGGCGACCCCGGCCGGGGCCGGACTCGCCGCGGACCGGGCGGCCCTGGCGCTGCGGGGGGACCTCGTCTTCGGCCTGGTCGAGGGTGCCATGCTGATCCGCCGGTCGGATCCGGACCGGCCGGTGGCGGCCTTCGCGGAGGCCGTGGCGGACGCCGCGCTGCGGATCGCCGGGACGGAGCGCGAGGGGGACTGCACGGACGCCGCGGTTTAGGGGGCCTCGTCCGGGGCGGTTCCGGCGGGTCCGGCCTCCCAGGCGGCGCGGTCGTCCCAGGCGGTGAGGCGCAGGCCGCTCTCGAAGCGGTGCGCGGCGCCGGTGACGGGGTCGGTGAACGCCAGGGTGCGGGCGAGGAGTTGCAGCGGGCGGCGGAAGTCGTCCGGCGCCGGGTCGGTGATCCTCGGGTAGACGGGGTCGCCGAGGATCGGCAGCCCCAGGGCGTTCATGTGGACGCGCAGCTGGTGGGTGCGGCCGGTGTGCGGGGTGAGCCGGTAGCGGCCGAGCCCGCCGCGGGTGGCCGTGAGCTCGACGGTGCTCTCGGCGTTGGGCTCGCCGGGGACCTCGCTCGCGCCGATGACCCCGCGGACCTTCTCGATGCGGGAGCGGACCGTGCGGGGCAGGTCCACGGCCGGGTCGTGCACGGCGAGGGCCTCGTACTCCTTGTGCACCCGCCGCTCGGCGAACAGCTGCTGGTAGGCGCCCCGGTCCTGCGGGCGGATGCTGAACATCACCAGTCCCGCGGTGAGCCGGTCCAGCCGGTGCGCCGGGCTCAGCTCGGGCAGGTCCAGCTCGGTGCGGAGCCGGGCCAGGGCGGTCTGCACGATGTGGCTGCCCCGCGGGGTGGTCGCGAGGAAGTGAGGCTTGTCGACGACCAGCAGGTGCGCGTCGCGGTGGACGACGCCGATCGGGAACGGCACCACCGGCTCGGGGTCCATGTCGCGGTGGAACCACAGGTAGGCGTGCGGCTCGTACGGGTCGCCGGCGCGCAGGACGCGCCCGCCCGCGCCGAGTATCCGGCCGGCGGCCAGCAGCCGGGCCACGGATCCGGCGCCGCGGGTGCCGGCGTACCGCTCGGCGAGGTAGCTGCCCAGGTCGGGCCAGCGGCCCTCGCGGTCGGCGGGCAGCCGCAGCCGCACGGGGTCGATGCCGTCGACCTGGGGGAGCGGGGAGGGCGGTATGCGGGTTCTGCTTCTCATCGCGTCCAGGCTAAGGCCGGGCGGCTACCGCCGGGTGAAGGTGCCCATGCCGCCCTCGTCGAGGTACTCGATGCGGACGGTGCCGTCGCCGAAGACGACCCCGGTGCGGCCGACCGCGTTCTCCCCGGCGGTCTCGTAGCTGAAGGTGTCGCCGTCGTAGTGGGCCAGAGGGAACCGCAGCGGCTTCGGGCCGAGGGAGAGGACCAGGCCGCCGCCGGGGGCCTCGGTGACGGTGAGCCGGCCGTAGTACGGGTTGTCGTACGTGCCGGTGTACGCGCCGGAGGCCTTGGCGGGCTTCGCGTCCGCCGGGGGGCGGGTGTAGTCGGTCCGGGGCCGGTCGGCGCCGTCGGCCTGCGCGTACAGCTCCGCGAAGAGCGGCAGCCAGTCGGTGGTGGGCCGCCCGTGCTCGGCAGTGTCGAAGAAGTCGAGGGCGATGGCGTCGGCGACGCCGACGGGGGCGCCGTTGGTGAGGACGACGATGCCGAGCCGCTCCAGCGGCAGCATCGTGACGTTGGTGTTGGCGCCGAGGTCGAAGGCGCCGCTGTGGCTCAGGCGGAGCCTGCCGCGGTCGTCGTAGGAGACGTTCCAGCCGAGGCCGTAGAAGGATGTCCCGCCGGCGGCGTTCTCGGCCTGCGAGACGATGTGCGGCAGGTGGGTGCGGCGCAGCGGGGCGGCGGGGACGATCCGCTTGCCGTCGAGGACGCCGTCGCCGAGCTGGAGGCGCATCCAGCGGGCCATGTCGCTCGCGGTGGAGCTGACCCCGCCGGCCGGCGCCTGGGCGTCGGGGTCGCGGACGTAGCGCGCGGACCAGGTGCCGTCGGGGTTCTTCACGTGGGTGGCGGCCCGGTCGGGCTCGGCGGCGAAGGCGGCGAAGGCGGTGTTCGTGCGGGTCATGCCCGCCGGCTTGAAGAGGACGTCCTCGCTGAGCTTCTGCCAGGTGGTGCCGCGGGCACGGGCGACGGCCTCGGCGGCCGCGGTCAGCCCGAAGTTGGTGTACGCGTAGCTCGCCCGGAAGGCGGTCAGCGGCTCCAGCCGCATGCGGTCCAGGATGTACCGCTGGTCGTAGCCGAGGTCCTCCAGGAGGTCGCCCGCGTGGTCGGGCAGCCCGCTGCGGTGGGAGAACAGGTCGGCGGTGGTGACGTGCCCGGTGACCCAGGGGTCCTTCAGCGCGAAGCCGGGCAGCTCGGTGCGGCGGTCCCACTCGCCGGGATCCTTCAGGGTGCCGGCCACGACGGTCGAGGAGACGGGCTTGGAGACGGAGGCGATCTGGAAGACGGTGTCGGGGCCGACGGCGCCGCTCTCGCCGACCCGGCGCACCCCGAAGCCCTTCGCGTAGAGGACCTTGTCGTCGTGGACGACGGCCACCGACACCCCGGGGACGCCGGTGGTGCGCATCGCGTCCTCGACGAACCGGGGGAGCCGGGCCACGGCCCGTTCGACGGCCCGGTCGCTCAGTTGCGGCTCGGGCGGGGGAGGGGGGCTGGGCGCCGCCGCCACCGGTCCGGCCGCGGCGAGCGCGAGCACCGTCACCGCCGTGCCGAGCGCGAGGCGCGTGCGCATGAGCCCATTGTGGGCCCGGGCGGGCCGGCCCGCCCGTTCGGCGGCCGGCCCCGGCGGTCAGGCCGCCGCCTCCTGCTCGGCGATGATGCGGGCGTTCCACTCGCGCTTGATCGCGCGCCAGCCCTCGTCGGTCTCGCCGAGCCGCCAGTAGCCGGAGATCGACAGCCGCTCCTTGGGGATGCCGCGCTCCAGGCGCAGGTGGCGCCGCAGCTCCTTGACGAAGCCGGCCTCGCCGTGGACGAAGGCGTGCACGTCGCGGGAGGGGAAGTCCATCGAGGTCACCGCCTCGACCAGGGCCTCGCCGACCGGGCGTGCGCCGCGGTGCAGCCACACCGGGACGACGCCGTCGGGGGTGGCGAACTTCTGCTCGTCGTCGGGGCCCTCGACCTCCACCAGCGCGTGGACGCGGGCGCCCGCCGGCATCCGCTCCATCGCCGCGGCGATCGCGGGCAGGGCGCTGTCGTCGCCGACCAGCAGGTGCCAGTCGGCGGCCGGGTCGGGGGCGTACGCGCCGCCGGGGCCGAGGAAGCGGACCAGCTCGCCCGGCCGGGCCTGCGCGGCCCACGGGCCGGCGAGCCCCTGGTCGCCGTGGACGACGAAGTCGATCGTCAGTTCCAGGTGGGCCGGGTCCCATCTGCGGACCGTGTACGCGCGCTGCCGCGGCCACGCGGCCGGCGGGAACTGCGCACGGATCCGCTCCAGGTCCCACGGCGCCGGGTAGATGACCCCTTCCGGCGCGAACAGCAGCTTGATGTAGTGGTCCGTGAACTCGCCCGCGCTGAATCGGGCCAGTCCGGCGCCACCCAGAACCACCCGCACCATGTGCGGCGTGAGCCGCTCGGTACGCACGACGACTGCAGTGCCTACCTCGCGGGCGCGTCCTTCTGCCACGGCGTCTCCCCTGACTCACCTGAAACTTAGGATTACCTAAGTTAGCATCTCAGGCAAGCAGGGACGTGCGCAGGCGCGCCACCGCGCCGCCCAGACCCCACCTCCGCGCCAGCGCGTCCAGCAGCTCCGGCTCCGCAGGCTCGGCCGGCAGCGCCGGGTCGAAGTCGGGCAGCGGCACGTCGGTGGCGACCCGCACGACCTTGGGAGCCACCGCCAGGTACGGGCGGGCCTCCTCCAGCCGCCTGCGCTGGGTCGGCGTCAGCTTCGACTTCGGGTCGGCTGCCGCCGTGAGGATCCCCGCCAGGTCCCCGTATGCCTCGAGCAGCTTCGCCGCCGTCTTCTCCCCGATCCCCGGCACCCCGGGCAGCCCGTCGCTCGGGTCGCCGCGCAGCAGCGCCAGGTCCGCGTATCCGGGGCCGTCCACCCCGTACTTCGCCCGCAGCCACTCCCCGTCGGCCACCTGGAGGGTGCCGACGCCCTTCAGCGGGTACAGCACCCGGCGCTGCCGGCCGTCGTCCACCAGCTGGTACAGGTCCCGGTCGCCGGTGACGATGTCCACCGGCCCGGTGGCGCGCGCCGTGAGCGTGCCGATCACGTCGTCCGCCTCGTACCCGGGAACGCCGACCCGGGCGATCCCGAAGGCGTCCAGGGCCGCCTCGATGATCGGGACCTGCGGCGCCAGCGTGTCCGGGGTCTCCTCCACATCCGGTCCGGCCGCCGTCTCCTCCGCCACCCGGTGCGCCTTGTACGAGGGGATCAGCTCCACCCGCCAGTGCGGCCGCCAGTCGGCGTCCATGCAGGCCACCAGGTCGTCGGGCCGGTGGTCCTGCACCAGGCGCCCGATGAAGTCCAGCAGTCCGCGCACCGCGTTCACCGGGGTGCCGTCCGGGGCCTTCACCGATTCCGGTACGCCGAAGTACGCGCGGAAGTAGAGGGAGGCGGTGTCCAGCAGCATCAGCCGTCGTGTGCTCGTCATGACGGCGATCATGCCGCACCCCGCCGGCGGGGCGCGGTTGCGGCGGGAAAGACCGGAAAGCGACGCACGCATGACCGGGAGGGGAACACGGGTTTCACGCGAGGCGTAGCCCGGTCCGCTCCTGCACGCGAAACCGGGGGCGGTTGCTGCGTAAGGTGCTTACAGCACACTCCCGTGCGACGGACGCCGACGTACGCCGACAGACCTGACAAAGGGGAGGGCAGCCCCGCCATGGACGACAGGGACGGCTCGGAGGACAAGGAACGGGACAAGGACGCCAAGGAACCGCTCCGGGTGGGCGTGGCCGTGCGCAAGCGGCGCCGGGCCCTCCACCTCACCCTCGCCGCCGTATCGGCGCGCAGCGGCCTGTCCGTGCCCTTCCTCAGCCAGATAGAGAACGAACGCGCCCGGCCCAGCATGCGCTCCCTCGAACGGGTCGCGGACGCGCTGGAGACCACGGCCGTCGAACTGCTGGCGGCCTCCGACACGGCGCGCACGGTCGACCTCGTACGGGCCGGAGACGAGTCCGGGCTGAGCCCGGTCCCCGGAGTGCGCCCGCTCGTGCGCGGGCACCACCAGCTGCACGCGATGGAGTTCACCGGCGACCAGGACGCCGGCCGCGAATACCAGCACCGCAACGACGAGCTGATGTACGTCGTCTCCGGCGCCTGCCAGGTGGAGGCCGAGGGCCGCGCCTACCGCCTGGAGAGCGGCGACGCCCTCTTCCTGTCCGGCGGGGTCCGCCACCGCTGGAGGGCCGTCACCGAGGACACCCGGATACTCGTCGTCGCCGTCGGGGAGCACATCCACGCCGCCTCCGAGCCGCCCTCGCCGGAGCACTGACCGGCCGTGCGCGTCGTCTCGCTCGTCCCCTCACTGACCGAGGCCGTCGCGGCCACCGCGCCCGGCCTGCTCGTCGGCGTCACCGACTGGTGCACCCACCCCGCCGGCCTCGACCGGCGGGGTGCGGTCCGCATCGGCGGCACCAAGAACCCCGACGTACCCGCGATCACCGCGCTCCGCCCCGACCTGGTGATCGCCAACGAGGAGGAGAACCGGGCCCCCGACCTCCAGGCCCTGCGCGCGGCGGGCCTCGACGTCCTGGTCACCGAGGTCCGCACCCTGCCGCAGGCACTGGACGAGCTGGACCGCGTCCTCACGGGCGCGCTCGGGCTGCCCCGGCCGCGCTGGCTCGGCGAGGCGGCCCGGGCGTGGGCGGACCCGCCCCGTCCGGCCGCGCCGCTGCGCGCCGTCGTACCGGTGTGGCGGCGGCCCTGGATGGTGCTCGGCCGGGACACCTTCGCGGGGGACCTGCTGGCCCGGCTCGGAGTGGAGAACGTCTACGCGGGGCACACCGAACGCTACCCGCGCGTGGACCCGGCGGATCCCGCCGGCGCCTCGTGCGACCTGGTGGTGCTCCCGGACGAGCCGTACGCCTTCACCCGCCAGGACGGCCCCGAGGCGTTCCCCGGCCGCCCCGCCGCGCTGGTCAGCGGCCGCCACCTCACCTGGTACGGGCCCTCGCTCGCCGAGGCGCCCCGGGTCCTCGCGGCGGAGCTGGCCGCGGCCCGCTGAGCCGCGGGCGCGCGCCCGTCACCGGGGGAGGAGCCGGCCCGCCGCCAGGCCGCGCACCGTGCGGACGGCCGCCGCAAGCCACGCGGCCGCCAGGCAGACGTACAGCGCCCAGGCCAGCCACCCGTACGCGGCGAGCCCGGTGTGCCGGGCCAGCCCGGCAGCGCCGGTGACGCAGGTGCCGACGGGGAAGGTCAGCGCCCACCACGTCATCGCGAACCCCATCCCGCCGCGGGCCGCGCGCACCAGCAGCGCCCCTGCCAGCGCCAGCCACAGCAGCGCGAAACCGAGCACGGGGACCCCGTACAGCACGGCGAAACCGCCCAGCGCCCCGGCGTACGGGGCGCCGATCGCCCGCGGGGCCGCGTCGGCGAGCTGCCCGGCCGCGGTGGTGGACTGCCCGAGCGGCCCCAGCACCAGGAACAGGGTCGGCGCCAGCACCGCCGGCAGCGGCCCGCCGACCAGCAGCCGCCCGAACAGCAGCGGCAGCACCAGCAGCGTCGCCAGCAGGCTCACCCCGAACAGGGCCAGGCAGGCCAGCAGCAGCGCCTCCCGGGCCTGCCCCGCGGGCAGGTGCGGCACCAGCAGCGGGCCGACCGCCGCGGACACCATGGGGGAGACCAGCGGCAGCAGCCACACGGGCGAGGCCTGCGAGGCCCGCACCTCGTGCCGCACCACCATCAGGTACGGCACCGCCACGGCCGTGACCAGGCCAAGCACCGTCCCCGCGGTGAACAGCACCGCGTCCGCGGCGAGCGCAGCCCGCTCCCCGAGCACGTCCCGGCCGACGGTGAGCGTGCCGGCGCCGACGGCGAGCAGTGCCATCGGCAGGCAGCCGTGGAAGGGTGCGACGGCCGGGTCGAGGAGGTGGGCGCGCGCCTGGTCGCGGTGGTGCAGCCAGTGGCCCGCCCGGCCGGCCAGGACCAGCGCCAGCACCGCGACGGACAGCGCCCACAGGGCGACGCAGGCCGTACGCTGCCCCGGCAGCTGGTGCGGGAGCGCCGCGCCGGCGGTGGCGGTGATCGCCGTGCCCATCACGCAGGCGTACCAGTTGGGGCCGAAGTGCCGCAGGGCGGGGAGGGGCCGGCGCGCGGCGGGGGCCTGGTGGGCCGCGGGGGCGGCGGGCGCGGTCCGGGTGGCGGACGCGCGGGGAGGGGCGGTGGTGCTTGCCATGGGCCCAGCCTGGTCCGGCGGCACCACGGGCGGCAGGGGCCGCACACCTATGAGGCCATAAACTGACTTTATGGGTAACGAGGAGTGGGTTCCGCTGGTGCACCGGGTGCCGGACCTGGGCGCGCTGGAGCTGCTGCTCGCCGTCGCGCGCGTGGGCAGCCTGAGCGGAGCCGCCAAGCACATGGGCATCACGCAGCCCGCGGCCAGCAGCCGGATCCGCGCGATGGAGGCCCGCCTGGGCGTCGCCCTCGTCGACCGCTCGCCCCGCGGCTCCACCCTGACCGCGGAGGGCGCGCTCGTCACCGACTGGGCGCGCCGCGTGGTGGAGGCCGCCGAGGCCTTCGACGCCGGCGCGCAGGCCCTGCGCGGGCGCCGCGACTCGCGGCTGCGCGTCGCCGCCAGCATGACCATTGCCGAGTACCTGCTGCCCGGCTGGCTGATCGCCCTGCGCGGGCAGTGGCCCGGCACCGCAGTCTCCCTCCAGGCCGGGAACTCGGCGCTGGTCGCACGGCGGGTCCTCGCGCACGACGCGGACCTCGGCTTCGTCGAGGGGCTGACCGTCCCCGACGGCTTGGACTCGGCCGTGATCGCCCAGGACCGGCTCGTGGTCGCCGTGGCGCCGCAGCACCCGTGGGCGCGCCGCACCGGGGGAGTGGCCGCGGCCGAACTGGCCGACACCCCGCTGATCCTGCGCGAGCGGGGCTCGGGCACCCGGCAGGTGCTCGACGGGGCACTGGCCGGCTGCGGCGGACTCGCCGAGCCGCTGCTGGAACTCGCCTCCACCACCGCCGTCAAGGCCGCGGCCGTCAGCGGCGCCGGACCGTGCGTCCTGTCCGAACTCGCCCTCGGCGACGAACTCGCCGCCCGCCGCCTGGTCCAGGTCCCCGTCACGGGCGCGGCGCTCGGGCGGGCCCTGCGCGCGGTGTGGCCCGCCGGCTCCCGCCCCGCGGGCCCGGCCCGGGACCTGCTGTCGCTCACCCGCAGCCGGTCCTGACCGGCCCGCCGGGCCCATACCGGATCGGAGGGCGGCGTCAGCGGCCGCGCCGGGTCGGGTCGTCCGCGTCCTGCGGCCACCCGTAGCCGGTGCGCGGCGGCTCCGGTACGGCGCCCATCGCCGCCAGGTCCCGGTCGGCGGCCCGCATCAGCTGCCCCGCCAGGTCCCGCATGGCCCGGCTCGCGGCGAGCTCGTCGCCGATCGCCGGGACCTCGACGTCCTCCGGGTTGCAGCGCGCCGAGCCGCGGCCGACCAGCCGCGCCGTCCCCGTGTCCAGTACGGCGCGGGCGCGGGTCGTCCCGCCCTCCTCGGTGAGCGAGACCCCGACCGTCCATTCCGCGGTGTGTGTCATGGCGCGCCCCGTCACTCTGCGATCTCGGTCCGTTCCCACCACTCGAACACGGGCAGGCTGCCCTCCGGGCCGTCCTGCCGGCGTGCCGTGGCCCGGAAGTGCTCGTACCCGCCGCGGTGCGGGACCTTCACGTCGTCGCCGGGGGCGGGGGCGTCGACGACCCGCTCGGACAGGTCCGCCGGCCCGCCTTCCAGCACAGCCTTGTTCGTCATGCCTCCAGTCTTCCGACCCGCGGGGCGGCCCGCACGTCGGCGCGGGCGGGCGGGACCGGCGGCCCGCTCAGCGCACGGCGACGGGTGCGCGGGCGGCCGCCGCCCCGACGAGCGCGCCCACCACGCGGGTGTCCTTGTCGCGCTCCGGGTGCCACTGCACGCCGAGCACCCACCGGTCGGCGTCGGGCAGTTCGACCGCCTCGACGGTGCCGTCGACCGCGTGTGCCGAGGCGACCAGGCCCCGGCCCAGCCGGTCGACGGCCTGGTGGTGGTAGGTGGGCACCTCCGCCTCCTCCGGGACGAGCGCCGCGTAGCGCGTACCGGGGACCGGGCGGACGGGGTGCCAGTCCATGACGCCCGGCCGGTGCAGGTGCCCGTCGATGTGCTGGACCAGGGTGCCGCCGAGGGCGACGTTCAGCGCCTGCATGCCGCGGCAGATGCCGAGCAGCGGCAGACCCGCGTCGAGGGCCGCCCCGATCAGGGCCAGCTCCCACTCGTCCCGCACGGTCTCGGCCGGACCCGTGCGCGGGTCGCGCACCGCCCCGTACCGGGCCGGGTCCAGGTCCGGGCCGCCCGCCACGACCAGGCCGTCCAGCCGGTCCAGCACCTCCGCCGCGGCCCCGGGCGCGCCGTCCGGGGGGAGCAGCACCGCAGCGCCGCCCGCCGCCTGGACGAGCTCGTAGTACCCGGCGGGCACGAGGGACGCGGCGACGTCCCAGACGCGGTAGCGGGCGGATACCTCGACGTAGGTCGTGATGCCGATGAGCGGCCTGGGCACGGGGGCAACCTCCGGGGGCGGGTCGGTCGACGGGGCGGGCGGGCGGGGGCGGCGGGACCGGCGGTCAGTCGCGGGTGAGTTCGGCCTCGGCGCGCGCCAGGGCGGCGAACTCCTCCTCCGGCGCGGAGGCCACCAGGTGGTGCCGACTGTAGAACGCGAAGTAGCCGAGGGCGACCGCGTACACACCCAGGGCGATGAAGGCGGCGTCCCTGTCCACGAGGAAGGTGGCCGTGAGGGCGGCCAGCGCGAGGACGAACGCCGTGGCCGAGGTGGCGGTGCCGCCGGGCGTCCGGTACGGGCGCTCCAGGTGCGGCTCGCGCCGGCGCAGCACGATGTGCGACAGGGCCATCAGCGCGTAGGAGATCGTCGCGCCGAACACCGCGATGTTCAGCATCCGCGGCCCGTCGCCCGTCGCCGCGGCCAGCGCGAAGCCGATCGCGCCGGGGATGAGCAGCCCCAGGTAGGGGGCCTTGCGCCGGGAGGTCAGCGACAGGAAGCGCGGCAGGTAGCCCGCCCGGGAGAGCGCGAACAGCTGGCGCGAGCCGGCGTAGATGAGGGAGAAGAACGAGGCGACCAGGCCGGCGAGGCCCGCGTAGTTGACGAACGTCTTCAGCCACGACAGGCCCGGATCGCCCTCCAGGGCCACCACCAGCGGGTTCCCGGCGTCCTTGATCGCGTCGGCGCCGCGCGCCCCGGTCGAGGCGAGGAAGGTGAGCAGAGCCAGCAGCACCAGCACGCCCATGGAGATCGACAGCGCCCTCGGCATCGAGCGGACCGGGTCCTTGGCCTCCTCGGCCGCCAGCGGCACCCCCTCGACGCCGAGGAAGAACCACATGCCGAACGGGAACGCCGCCCAGATCCCCAACAGCCCCAGCGGCAGCCACGAGTTGGCGCCGAACGCGGTGGTGTCCACGGCGATGTCGTCCAGCCGCGCGGCGTCGAACTCGGTGAACGCGCCGGCGGCGAACACCACCAGCGCGACCACGGCCACCCCGGTGACCACGAGGGAGAAGCGCAGCGCCTCGCCGACGCCCCACAGGTGGATGCCGATGAACACCGCGAAGCAGGCCAGGTACACGGGCCAGCCTGAGGTCAGGCCGAAGAGGTGCAGGGATTCGACGTAGTCGCCGATGAAGATGGAGATCGCGGCGGGCGCGAGCACGTACTCGATGAGGATCGCGGTGCCGGTCAGGAAGCCGCCCCACGGGCCGAGGGCGCGCCGGGCGAAGCCGTAGCCGCCGCCCGCCGTCGGGAGGATGGCCGACAGCTCGGCCAGGGAGAAGACCAGGCAGGCGTACATGGCGCCCATGAGGACCATGGCGGCGGCCAGGCCGCCGAAGCCGCCCTGGGCGAGGCCGACGTTCCAGCCGGAGAAGTCGCCGGAGACGACGTACGCGACGCCGAGGCCGGTCAGGAGCAGCCAGCCGGCGCTGCCGCGGCGCAGGGTGCGGCGCTCCAGGTAGGCGTCACCGCCTCCGGCGGCGGATGGGGCGGTCTGCGGCACGGCGGTGTCCAGCCGTGCCCCGGTGTCTTCGGCCATATGCGCTCCCGCTGCTGCCCAGGACAATGGTTGTGCCGCGTACCTTTGCCGTAGGAGTGCGGGATGCGCAAGACCCCTGCGCAAAACGAGCGGGCCGGGCCGGGCCGGCGGGGCCGGGCCGGGTGCGCTCAGGCGAGGAAGCCGCGCAGCAGCGCGGCCGTGCCGCAGCAGTGCTCCCGCATCACCTCGCGGGCCGCGTCCGCGTCCCGCTCCAGGACCGCCTCCACCAGCGCGGCGTGCTGCTGCTGAGAGTGCTCCAGGTTCCGCACCAGCAGGGGTATGCAGTCCAGCAGGTCGTTGACGGCGGCCCGGACGGCCGCGTACTGCGCCGTCAGCGTCGGCGAGCCCGCCAGCTCGCACAGCGCCAGGTGGAAGAGCGTGTCCCGGCGGCGGTAGTCCGCCAGCGGCGCGTCCTGCGTGGCCGCCAGCGCCGCCAGCAGCCGCTCCGCCTCCTCCTCCGACAGCCCCTGCGCGGCGCAGAGCCCGGCCGCCCCCACCTCCAGGACCTCGCGGAACCGCAGCACGTCCTCCAGGTCCACCCCCGCCACGCGCCGGCGCAGCTCGTCCTCGCTCCCGCCCGCCGGGGCGTCCGGGCGCGGCAGCACGAACGTTCCGCCGTAGCGGCCCCGCCGCGCCTCCAGCAGCCCCTGCTCCTGGAGCACCTTGAGCACCTCGCGCAGCGTGACCCGGCTGATGCCCATCCGCTCCGCCAGCTCCCGCTCCGGCGGCAGCCGCTCCCCGGCCGGCACCAGGCCCAGCCGGACCACCTGCAGGATCTGCTCCAGCGCCTCCTCGAAACCGCTGCCCGCGCGCACCTGCCTCAGGACCGGGTTCAGCCGCGCCATCGCGCCGCCCCCGCCCGCCGTGTCGGCCATCTCGGCTCCTCCCCTTCCCAATCAATGGTTCTGTTCAATACCTTAGGCCCCCTCGGCTCACCGAAGGAGAGATCCCCGTGGTAGACCGCACGCCGCCGCTCGCCCCCGAGGAGCTCCGCGCCCTCGTCGCGAGCGGTGAGATCGACACCGTCGTCCTCGCCTTCCCCGACATGCAGGGACGCCTCCAGGGCAAGCGGTTCGCCGCACAGTTCTTCCTCGACGAGGTCCTCGAACACGGCACCGAGGGCTGCAACTACCTCCTAGCCGTCGACACCGACATGAACACCGTCGACGGCTACGAGATGTCCTCCTGGGAGCGCGGCTACGGCGACTTCGCCATGCGCCCCGACCCCGCCACCCTGCGCCGCATCCCCTGGCACCCCGGCAGCGCCCTCCTCCTCGCCGACCTCGCCTGGAACGACGGCACCCCGGTCGCCGCCGCCCCCCGCCAGATCCTCCGCCGCCAACTCGACCGCCTCGCCGCACACGGCCACACCGCCATGGTCGGCACCGAGCTGGAGTTCATGGTCTTCAAGGACACCTACGAACAGGCCTGGAACGCCGACTACCGCTCGCTGACCCCCGCCAACCAGTACAACATCGACTACTCGGTCCTCGGCACAGGCCGCATCGAGCCCCTGCTCCGCCGCATCCGCAACGACATGCAGGGAGCCGGACTCACCGTCGAATCCGCGAAGGGCGAGTGCAACCTCGGCCAGCACGAGATCGCCTTCCGCTACGACGAGGCGCTCACCACCTGCGACCAGCACGCCGTCTACAAGACCGGCGCCAAGGAGATCGCCGCCCAGGAAGGCGTCTCGCTGACCTTCATGGCCAAGTACGACGAGCGCGAAGGCAACTCCTGCCACATCCACCTCTCCCTCACCGACGCCGACGGACGCAACGCCATGGCCGGCGACGGCCCCGACGGCATGTCCCCCCTCATGCGCCACTTCCTCGCCGGCCAGCTCGCCGCACTCCGCGACTTCTCCCTCCTCTACGCCCCCAACATCAACTCCTACAAGCGCTTCCGCCCCGGCTCCTTCGCCCCCACCGCCGTCGCCTGGGGCCACGACAACCGCACCTGCGCCCTCCGCGTCGTCGGCCACGGCCGCTCCACCCGCTTCGAGAACCGCCTCCCCGGCGGCGACGTCAACCCCTACCTCGCCGTCGCCGGACTCGTCGCCGCCGGCATCCACGGCATCGAGAACGGCCTCGAACTCCCCGACGCCTGCCACGGCAACGCCTACACCGGCGACTACGCGCACGTCCCCACGACCCTGCGCGAGGCCGCCGAACTCTGGGACAACAGCGAGATCGCCAAGGCCGCCTTCGGCCCCGAAGTCGTCGCCCACTACCGCAACATGGCCCGCGTCGAACTCGACGCCTACGACTCCGCCGTCACCGACTGGGAGCGCCGCCGCTCCTTCGAACGCCTCTGACCGCCCCGGCCACCCATCCCGGCAACCCCTCCGAAAGGCACCACGTGTCCGACGCGCTGGAAGTCCTGAACCCGGCCACCGGGGAAACCGTCGCCACCGTCCCGGCCGCCACACGGGACGACGTCGACGCCGCCGTCACCCGGGCCGCCGCAGCCCAGCGCACCTGGGCCGCCGCCGCCCCCGCCGACCGGGCCCGCCTGCTGCGCCGCTTCGCCGCCGCCGTCGACGCCCACAGCGAGGAACTCGCCCGACTCGAAGTCCTCGAAGCCGGCCACACCATCGGCAACGCCCGCTGGGAAGCCGGAAACGTCCGCGACCTCCTCGACTACGCCGCCGGCGGCGTCGAACGGCTCACCGGCCGCCAGATCCCCGTCCCCGGCGGCATCGACGTCACCTTCCTCGAACCGCTCGGCGTCATCGGCGTCATCGCCCCCTGGAACTTCCCCCTGCCGATCGCCGCCTGGGGACTCGCACCCGCCCTCGCCGCCGGCAACGCCGTCATCGTCAAGCCCGCCGAGACCACCCCCCTCACCGCACTGCGCCTCGCCGAACTCGCCCTCGAAGCCGGGCTCCCCGAACACCTCCTCCAGGTGCTCCCCGGCCGCGGCGACACCGCCGGCGACGCCCTCGTCGAACACCCCGGCGTCGCGAAGATCGTCTTCACCGGCTCCACCCGCACCGGCAAGCAGATCATGGCCAAATGCGCCGACCGGGTAAAGCGCGTCACCCTCGAACTCGGCGGCAAGAGCCCCAACATCGTCTTCGCCGACGCCGACCTCGAAGCCGCCGCCGCGGCCGCCCCCATGTCCTTCCTCGACAACACCGGCCAGGACTGCTGCGCCCGCACCCGCATCCTCGTCCAGCGCACCGTCCACGACCACTTCCTCGACCTCCTCGCCCCCCTCGTCGAAGGCGTCGTCGTCGGCGACCCCGCCGACGAGAAGACCCAGATGGGCCCCCTCATCTCCCAGGCCCAGCTCGACCGCGTGCGGTCCTACGTCCCCGACGGCCTCACCGCCGTCCGAGGCACCGCACCCGACGGGCCCGGATTCTGGTACCCGCCCACCCTCGTCACCGGCGCCGACCCCACCGCGCCCGTCGCCGTCGACGAGGTCTTCGGGCCCGTCGCCGTCGTGCTCCCCTTCGACGACGAGGACGACGCCGTCCGCCTCGCCAACGCCACCGAGTACGGCCTCTCCGGCTCCCTGTGGACCCGCGACGTCGGCCGCGCCCTGCGCGTCTCCCGCGCCGTCGCCGCCGGGAACCTCTCCGTCAACTCCCACAGCAGCGTCCGCTACTGGACCCCCTTCGGCGGCTACAAGCAGTCCGGCCTCGGCCGGGAGCTCGGCCCCGACGCCCTCACCGCATTCACCGAGACCAAGAACGTCTTCATCAGCACGGAGGCCTGAACCCCATGTCCAACGAAGAGATCGTCTGCCGCCGCCTCGTCGGCCGCACCGCCGTCATCACCGGAGCCGGCAGCGGCATCGGCCTCGCCACCGCCCGCCGCCTCGCCTCCGAAGGCGCCAACGTCGTCTGCGGCGACATCGACGAAACCGCCGGAAAGGCCGCCGCCGAGGAAGTCGGCGGCACCTTCGCGAAGGTCGACGTCACCAGCCCCGAAGACGTCGAAGCCCTCTTCAGGACCGCCTACGACACCTACGGGTCCGTCGACATCGCCTTCAACAACGCCGGCATCTCGCCTCCCGACGACGACTCCATCCTCACCACCGGCCTCGACGCCTGGAAGCGCGTCCAGGACGTCAACCTCACCTCCGTCTACCTGTGCTGCAAGGCCGCCCTGCCCTACATGCAGCGCCAGGGCCGCGGCTCCATCATCAACACCGCCTCCTTCGTCGCCGTCATGGGCGCCGCCACCTCCCAGATCTCCTACACCGCCTCCAAGGGCGGCGTCCTCGCCATGTCCCGCGAACTCGGCGTCCAGTTCGCCCGCGAAGGCATCCGCGTCAACGCCCTCTGCCCGGGCCCCGTCAACACCCCGCTGCTGCAGGAGCTGTTCGCCAAGGACCCCGAGCGCGCCGCCCGCCGCCTCGTCCACATCCCGCTCGGCCGGTTCGCCGAAGCCGAGGAGATCGCCGCCGCCGTCGCCTTCCTCGCCAGCGACGACTCCTCCTTCGTCAACGCCACCGACTTCCTCGTCGACGGCGGCATCTCCGGGGCGTACGTCACGCCGCTGTAGGGGATGCGCACGGGGCGGGGGCCGGCCGCTACAGGAAGGTCCGGCCCTCGCCCCGGTACGTGGGCACCGCCGCCACGGCCCGGTCCCCCTCCACCAGGTGCAGCACGTCGAACCGCTCGCACAGCTCACCCGCCTTCGCATGCCGGAACCACACCCGGTCCCCGATCAGCAGGTCGTCCGCCGCCGCGCCCAGCAGCGGCGTCTGCACCTCGCCCGCACCCTCCAGCGGGTCGTACCGCAGCCCCCGCGGCAGATACGGCTCGGGCAGCCGGTCCGCGCCCGCCGCCCCCGACGCCGGATACCCGCCGCCCAGCACCGTCACCACCCCCACCCCGGGCCGCCGCACCACCGGCTGCGCGAACAGCGCCGCCGGACGGCCGCGGAACGACGTGTAGTTGTCGAACAGCCGCGGCACGTACAGCCCCGACCCCGCGGCGACCTCGGTCACCGCATCCTCCGCCGCCGTCTGCTGCACACTCCCCGTCCCACCGCCGTTGACGAACTCCAGGCCCGGCACGACCGCACGCACGGCGCGCACCGCCTCCGCCCGCCGCACGGCCAGCTCCCGGCGCGCCGCCGCCTGCATGAACCGGATCGCCCGCGACCGCAGCGGCCGCCCCGCCACGGCGTCACCGACCCCGGCGACATGCCCCTCGTACCCCATCACCCCCACGACCCGGAACCCGGGGCGCGCGGCCACCGCCCGCGCCAGCTCCGCCAGCTCCGCCGGCTCCCGCAGCGGCGACCGCCGCGCCCCGACCCGCACCCGCCCGCCCAGCAGCCGCAGCCCCGTGTCCAGCTCCAGACAGACCCGCACCTCCTGCGAGCCACCCGCACGGGCGGCGTCGATCAGCTCCAGCTGCGCCACGTCGTCCACCATGACCGTCACCGCCGCAGCCAGCTTCGGATCGCCCGCCAGCTCGGCGAAGCCGGCCCGGTCCGCCGACGGGTAGGCCAGCAGCACGTCCTCGAACCCTGACCGGGCCAGCCACAGCGACTCCGCCAGCGCGTACGACATCACCCCGGCGAAACCGGGCCGCGCCAGCACCCGCTCCAACAGCGCCCGGCACCGCACCGACTTGCTCGCCACCCGCACCGGTTTGCCACCGGCCCGGCGCACGAGATCGTCGGCGTTGGCGTCGAACGCGTCGAGATCGACGATGGCCAAGGGCGCTTCGAGATGCGCGGTGGCCCGGTCGTACCGAGCCCGGTCCAGACCGGCGGAAGGTGTCATGGGCGGCAGCTTGCCACGGGGGGATACCGGGGGGTAGGGGGCGGCGGGGCGGCACCGGGACGCGGGGGCGGGAGGCGCGGGGACCTCGTCGACCGGGACTCCCCCGCGATCCGCGACAACGCGGCCGTGGTGCGGGAGGCCGCCACCAAGCTCGCCGAGAAGTACGGCTGCGAGGCGTGGGGCCGGCGTCAGGGGGGAAGCCGTCTCCATCGCCCCGCTTGCGGATCAGGCAGCGGACGGTGCCCTCGTCCGCCGGGATCAGGCAGGCTGCGACCGGCACCGTGCTGCCGCGGGCCGAGGCCCGGCAGCATCGTCGCCCGCCGGCAGAGCACCGAGCCCTCCTGCCTTGCCGGACGATGCGCCGGATCTTCTCCCGTTCCTGCTCCCCACACCGGCCGGAGAGGTATCACGCCTGCGATGCGGCCAAGGCGGGATCCGACTGGCGGGTGGGCGATGACCTGAGGCCGCGTAAAGTGGTGGCGGCAGCCGTAGGGAACGGGGGGCGGAGTCGTCGGATGAGTGCGTCGACGCCGTATGGGGCGGTTTTGGCCGAGCCTGGTTCGCTTTCGCCCCGGGGCGCCGGGCGTCCGCGGCCGCGCCAGAGGCTTGGCGCCGTGCTGTGTGCCGTCGTCGGGACCGGGCTGCTTGCCGGGACCGCCCTGACGGGGTGGGCCGAGCAGAGTGCCGCCGGCCGGGTGCAGTCCGCCGATGCCGCCTACCGCCGGGCGGGGTCGCTGTGGCGGGACGCTCCCGTCGACGCCCTCTTTCCGCCCGTGCTGGCCGGACCCGGGACGGGGCCCGGTGGGGCGGACCGGACCTGGACGCGGGTGGCCGTCGCGCCCGACGCCGACTGTGCGGCCGCGCTGGCCGCCGAGTGGCGGGCGGCGCTGGCCGGTACCGGGTGTACCCGGGTGCTGCGGGCCTCGTACACCGATGCCACCCGCAGCTCCCTCGTCGCCGTCGGCATGGTGTTCACCCCCGCCGAGGCGTCCGCGATGGCCGGCGTGCAGGGGCGGCTCGGCGCGCCGCCCGGGTTCGGGTTCGGCGACGAGCGGCGCGCCGCCTGGACCGCGTCCGTCCTGCCGGAGGGGCCCGTCGTCGTCTACACGGTCGCCGCGTTCGCCGACGGCCGGGTCCTCGACGCGCCCGTCCCCGCCGAGGAGGCCGTGCGCGCCGATGCCGCCGGAGCCGTCGCGCAGGCCGGGCTCGGCCACGAGGCCAAGGCCGTGGGGGAGTTGCTGCGGGCGGGGCTCCGCTCGCTCGCCGTCCCCGCCGGGTCCGCGCGGTGAGCCGCGCCAAGGCCGGTGCTGCCCTGGTCCTCGGCGCCGTCCTCGCCGTCGGGGTGCCCGTGGCGCCGGCCGCCGCGGACACCGATGCCGTACGGGACCGGCAGTGGGGGCTGACGGCGCTGCGCGCCGAGGAGGCGTGGGGGATCACGCAGGGCGGCGGGGTCACCGTCGCCGTCCTCGACACGGGGGTCGACGCCGGCCACCCGGACCTCGCCGGCCAGGTCCTCGAAGGCGCCGACCTCGTCGGCATGGGCGCGGGCCCCGGGGACCGGGCGTGGGCCCGGCACGGCACCGCGATGGCGGGGATCATCGCCGGGCACGGCCACGGCCGGCACCGCCGGGCCGGTGTCCTCGGGGTGGCCCCGCAGGCGCGGATCCTGCCGGTGCGGGTGATCCTCGAAGAGGGCGACCCGGGCCGGGCCGAGGCGCGCGAGAGCAAGGGCGGCGCGCTCGCCGAGGGGATCCGGTGGGCGGCCGACCACGGGGCGGACGTGATCAACCTGTCGCTCGGCGACGACAGCGACTCCGCGCACCACGAGGCCGCCGAGGACGAGGCGGTGCAGTACGCGCTGGCGAAGGGCGTCGTCGTGGTCGCCTCCGCGGGCAACGGCGGACGCGAGGGCGACCACGCCTCCTACCCGGCCGCCTACCCGGGGGTGATCGCCGTCGCCGCGGTCGACCGGCGCGGCCGGAAGGCGCCGTTCTCGACGCGCAGCTGGTACGCCAGCGTCTGCGCGCCCGGAGTCGACATCGTCATCGCCGACCCCGACCGGGCGTACTACGAGGGCTGGGGGACGAGCGCGGCCGCCGCGTTCGTCTCCGGGGCGGTGGCGCTCGTCCGGGCCGCGCACCCCGAGCTGTCCCCGGCGCAGATCAAGAAGCTGCTGCAGGACACCGCCGCGGACGCCCCCGCGGGGGGCCGGGACGACGCGCGCGGGTACGGCCTGGTCGACCCAGTCGCCGCCCTCCAGGCCGCGGAGGCGCTGCGGCCCGAGCCGGCCGTGCCCCGGCCGGCCGCGGCGGGCACCGCGTACTTCGGGCCCGGACCGGAGCCGGCCCCGGCGCCCGCCGCCGGGCCCGTGCTGCCCGCGGCGGCCGGCGCGGGCCTGGTGCTGCTGGTGCTCGCGGCCGTGCTGGCCCGGCGCCCCGACCGGGCCGGCCGGCCGCCGCGCGGGAGCGCAGGCGCGGGGGATAGGGTCGGGTAACTGTGGCGAACAAGAACATCCCCGACCCCGGCTACTCCGACGACGACGGCTCCGCCGACCCCAGGCTGAGCGCGGCCCTGGCCGCCTGGTCCGAGGACCGGTCGAAGGAGCCGGAGCTGCTGGCCGCGCTCAAGGGCGCCCGGCTCCTGGTCCCGGTGGTCGCGGTCCTCGGCGAGGTCGAGACCGACCCGGAGACCGGGCTCAAGCGGGAGAAGACCAGCGACATGGCCGTCCCGACCCTCCAGGCGGGGAACCGGCGGGCGCTGCCCGCCTTCACCTCCACCGCCTCGCTCGCGCTGTGGGACCCGGCGGCCCGCCCGGTCGCGGTCCCGCTCCACCAGGCGCTCGCGGCAGCCGCGCACGAGAAGGCCGACACGGTGGTCCTCGACATGGCCGGCCCGGTCGCGTACGAGCTCACCGGCCGGGCGCTGCTCGCGCTCGCCGAGGGCCGCACCGACACCGATCCGCTGACCGACCCGGCCGTGCACGAGGCCGTACGGGCCGCGGTGGCAGCAGAGCCCGCCGTACTGCGCGCGCACCTCGTGCCCGGCGGGCCCGACGCGGACGGCACCCTGGCGATCGTGCTGGCCTCCGGCGCCCAGCCCGCGGCCGCGGCCAGGACCGTGGCCGGGGCGCTCGCCGCGGACGAGACGCTGCGGGCCCGCCTGGTGCGGGGGCTGGACCTGGCGCTGCTGCCGGAGTCGGCGCCCGCCCCGCCGGGCGAGCCGCTCTTCACCCGCTGACCCGGCGGGCGCCCGTACGCGCGTACGCGGAAGGGCCGGGGCGCTGCCGCCCCGGCCCTTCGCCGTCGGTCCCGTACGCCCGGCCGGTCAGCCGAAGACGGGGCCCGTGAACTTCTCGCCCGGACCCTGGCCCGGCTCGTCCGGGACGACGGACGCCTCGCGGAAGGCGAGCTGCAGGGACTTCAGGCCGTCGCGCAGCGGGGCGGCGTGGAAGGAGCTGATCTCGGTGGCGCTGGCGGTGACCAGGCCGGCGAGGGCGGTGATCAGCTTGCGGGCCTCGTCGAGGTCCTTGTGCTCGGAGTCCGGCTTGTCGAGGCCCAGGTTGACCGCCGCGGCGCTCAGCAGGTGCACGGCCACCGTGGTGATCACCTCGACGGCGGGCACGTCCGCGATGTCGCGCGTCATGGCGTCGTAGTCGGGGGCCGGGTCGGCCGCGGTGGCGGGGGTGGGGGTCGCGTCAGTCATGCCCCCACGATAAGCCGGGGCCGGGAGGCGCCCGCCCCGGCTCCTGGCGAGCGGGTCCGGCGGGGACTGCTATATTGGTGTGACGACCGGCCGGAGACGTATGTCCCCGGCCCGCAAGTGGAGGCTCCGTTCTCCCACCCGACCGCCCTCCGGGGCGGCGGGTCACCGGTCAGGCGGCATCCATCGTTCCGTACGGACGATGGAAAGCCGCCCGATGCTGCGCCCCGCGGTTCTCGCGGCGGTGCTCCGGTTGTTTTGGAGCCCCCGCCTGTGAACGGTGGGGCATTTTTCGTGCCCGGCCGCGGTTGGTCCCCATGACACAAGACGTCAGCGGCTGTCTGAACCTGACAGCCGTGTGGTGCTACCGAGGAGGATCCATCAGCACCGAGCCCCGCATCAACGATCGGATTCGTGTCCCTGAGGTGCGACTCGTCGGTCCCAGCGGCGAGCAGGTGGGCATCGTCCCGCTTGCGAAGGCGCTTGAACTCGCGCAGGAGTACGACCTCGACCTGGTCGAGGTCGCGGCGTCTGCACGCCCGCCGGTCTGCAAGCTCATGGACTACGGCAAGTTCAAGTACGAGTCGGCGATGAAGGCCCGTGAGGCGCGCAAGAACCAGGCGCACACGGTCATCAAGGAGATGAAGCTCCGGCCGAAGATCGACCCGCACGACTATGACACCAAGAAGGGTCACGTCGTTCGGTTCCTCAAGCAGGGCGACAAGGTCAAGATCACGATCATGTTCCGCGGTCGCGAGCAGTCCCGGCCGGAGCTCGGCTACCGGCTGCTGCAGCGTCTGGCGGAGGACGTCCAGGACCTCGGTTTCGTCGAGTCGAACCCGAAGCAGGACGGCCGAAACATGATCATGGTTCTCGGTCCGCACAAGAAGAAGACCGAGGCGATGGCCGAAGCCCGCGAGGCCCAGGCCGCCCGCAAGGCCGAGCGCCTGGGTGCCGCCGCGGACGCTTCCGCCAAGGAAGCGCCCGAAGGGGACACCGGGGCCGCCGCCGGCGACGCCTCCGCCGAAGCCGGCGACGCCTCTCCCGAGGCGCAGGCCTAGGCCTGATCCCGGGGCATCCTGTCCCGGATCACCGACACCACATGACGTTCCCGCAAGCCGGTCCGGTACCGGACCGGTGGGGAACGCCACCGACGAGGAGATAACGGCGCCATGCCGAAGAACAAGACGCACAGCGGTACCAAGAAGCGCTTCAAGGTCACCGGCTCCGGCAAGGTGCTCCGCGAGCGCGCCGGCAAGCGCCACCTGCTCGAGCACAAGTCGTCCAAGCTGACGCGTCGCCTCACCGGCAACGCCGAGATGGCCCCGGGCGACGCCGCGAAGATCAAGAAGCTTCTCGGCATCTGACGTCGCCGCTCCCCCACCGGGAGCGGGACGCCAAGACCGGGATCCCATCGAACTTTCGGGCCGTGTGAAGACACCCGCGGCCCCGCTACAAGGAGTCAAGAAGTGGCACGCGTCAAGCGGGCAGTAAACGCCCACAAGAAGCGCCGGGCGATCCTCGAGGCGGCCTCCGGCTACCGCGGTCAGCGTTCGCGCCTGTACCGCAAGGCCAAGGAGCAGGTCACCCACTCGCTGGTCTACAACTACAACGACCGCAAGAAGCGCAAGGGCGACTTCCGTCAGCTGTGGATCCAGCGCATCAACGCCGCTGCCCGCCAGAACGGCATGACGTACAACCGCCTCATCCAGGGTCTGAAGGCCGCCAACATCGAGGTGGACCGCAAGATCCTCGCGGAGCTGGCCGTCAACGACGCCAACGCGTTCGCCGCGCTGGTCGAGGTCGCCCAGAAGGCGCTCCCGGCCGACGTGAACGCCCCGAAGGCCGCCGCTGCCGCCTAAGCGACACGCTTCGCGCAGCAAGCCCTCGACAGGCTTCAGCCCGGACCCGCAGGCCCCGTGCCTGCGGGTCCGTGCGTTGTGGCCGCCGCCCCGCCCAGTCAGACCCGCAGTACGCACGGAAGCGAGCCGACCGCCCATGGGTACCCCCGCCCCCGCCGAGCCGATCTCCCCCCGATCCCCGCGGGTGGCCGCCGCCAAGCGCCTCGCGCGGCGCAACTTCCGCACCAAGGAGCGCCGCTTCCTCGCCGAGGGCCCGCAGGCCGTCCGCGAGGCCGTCAGGCACCGCGGCCCCGGCGGCCCGACCCTGACCGAGCTGTTCGCCACCGCCGAGGCCGCCGAGCGCCACCCCGAGATCGTCGCCGAGGCCCGGGCCTCCGGAGCGCGCGTCCACCACGCCTCCGACGAGGTCCTGGCCGAGGTCTCGCAGACCGTCACCCCGCAGGGGCTCGTCGGCGTCTGCCGCTTCCTCGACTCGCCGTTCGAGGAGATCCTGCGCGCCCGGCCCCGGCTCGTCGCCGTCCTGGCGCACGTCCGCGACCCCGGCAACGCCGGCACCGTCCTGCGCTGCGCCGACGCCGCCGGGGCGGACGCCGTCGTCCTGACCGACGCCTCCGTCGACCTGTACAACCCCAAGTCCGTACGGGCCTCCGTCGGCTCCCTCTTCCACCTCCCGGTCGCCGTCGGCGTCCCCGTGGAGCAGGCCGTCTCCGGGCTGCGGGCGGCCGGCGTGCGGATCCTCGCCGCCGACGGGGCGGGCGAGCACGACCTCGACGCCGAGCTCGACGCCGGCACCATGGGGGGCCCGTCCGCCTGGGTCTTCGGCAACGAGGCGTGGGGCCTGCCCGAGGAGACCCGCGCCCTCGCCGACGCGGTCGTGCGCGTTCCGATCCACGGCAAGGCCGAGAGCCTGAACCTCGCCACGGCCGCCGCCGTGTGCCTCTACGCCTCCGCCCGTGCACAGCGGGCGTCCGGAGGGTGCCGCTCCGTGACCCCCAGCTAGTAATGTGGCGGCCCGGGGGGCCCACTGCGCTACTCGGAGATGTGGGGTACGGGGACATGACCGTCGGTACGAACAGCTCGCCAGGGGCCGCGGACGCGGCGGGGGCGCCGTCCCTGGCGACCGTTCCCGCACAGCCCCCGGGCCCGCCCGGCCCGGAGGCCGCCGCACCCGGCCCGTCCGGCCCCGCCGACCCGGCGGGCCTCGACGCCCTCGGCATCGACCCGGACGACCTGCCCGACGGCCTCGTCGTCGCCGACGCCGCCGGCCGCGTGATCTGCTTCAACTCCGCGGCCGCCCGCATCACGGCCCTCGCCCCCGCCGAGGCGCTGGGCGCCCGCATCGAGCGGGCCCTGCCGCTGGAGGACCTCGACGGCCGCCGCTGGTGGGCCCTGACCGACCCCTACGGCGGGCTCGCCACCCGCCGCGGCCAGCCCGAGCGGAACCTCCTCCTGCCCGGCGGCCGCGAGGTCCTCGTCTCCGCCCGCTACGTCCGCTCCCAGCCCGCCGGCCCGCTCCGCCGCCTCGTCGTCACCCTGCGCGGCACCGAGGCCCGCCGCCGCACCGAGCGCAGCCACGCCGAGCTGATCGCCACCGTCGCCCACGAGCTGCGCTCCCCGCTGACCTCCGTCAAGGGCTTCACCGCGACCCTCCTCGCCAAGTGGGAGCGGTTCACCGACGACCAGAAGCGCCTCATGCTGGAGACCGTCGACGCCGACGCCAACCGCGTCACCCGCCTGATCGCCGAGCTCCTCGACATCTCCCGCATCGACTCCGGCCGCCTCGAAGTGCGCCGCCAGCCCGTCGACATCGCGACCGCCGTCGGCCGCCACGTCCAGGCGCTCACCGCGAACGGCCAGGCGCCCGAGCGGTTCCTCGTCCGCGTCAGCCGCTCCCTGCCCGACCTGTGGGCCGACCCCGACAAGATCGACCAGATCCTCGGCAACCTGCTGGAAAATGCGGTGCGCCACGGCGAGGGAACCGTCACCATCGACGTGTCGCCGACCAGCCTGGCGAACGCAGCGGGCAAGACCGAGAAGGGAACCGCCGTCACCGTGACCGATGAGGGCCCCGGCATCCCCGAGGAGTCGATGGGCCGCGTCTTCACCCGCTTCTGGCGGGGCAGCAAGCGCGGCGGCACCGGCCTTGGCCTGTACATCGTCAAGGGCATCGTCGAGGCGCACGGCGGCACGATCACCGTCGGCCGCGGACCCGGCGGCGGCGCGGAATTCCGATTTATCCTGCCCGTCGGCGCGCCGGCGTACCTCACGCAGTAATCCTGCGGAGCGTCTCGCCAGGCGGCCCACGGGCTCCTCCGCCCCCCGCGGCCCGTAGACTCGTCCTTTGGCACCTTTGCGTCCTTGTGTCGAGCTCGTCGTCGAGCGGGGACCTCCAGCCAGCCCATCGGAAGCACGGGAAGAGATGTCGGCACCGAACAAGTCGTACGACCCTGTCGAGGTCGAGGCACTGAAACCGGAAGAGATCGAGCGCATGCGGGACGAGGCGCTCGCCGCCTTCGCGGCCGCCGGCGACCTCGACGAACTCGCGCACGCGAAGACCGCCCACACCGGCGGCACCTCGCCGCTCGCCCTCGCCAACCGCGAGATCGGCGCGCTGCCCCCGCAGGCCAAGGCCGAGGCGGGCAAGCGCGTGGGCCAGGCCCGCGGCGCGGTGAACAAGGCGTTCGCGGAGCGCCTCGCCCAGCTGGAGGCCGAGCGCGACGAGCGCGTACTGGTCGAGGAGGCGGTCGACGTCACCCTGCCGTACGACCGCGTCCCGGCCGGCGCCCGCCACCCCCTGACCACGCTGATGGACCGCATCGCGGACATCTTCACGGCCATGGGCTACGAGGTCGCCGAGGGCCCCGAGGTCGAGGCGGAGTGGTTCAACTTCGACGCCCTCAACTTCACGCCCGACCACCCCGCGCGGCAGATGCAGGACACCTTCTTCGTCCGCGGCCCCGAGGGCGTCGAGGGCGACGAGTCCGGTGTCGTCCTGCGCACCCACACCTCGCCGGTGCAGGCCCGCTCGCTCCTGGAGCGCCGCGAGCCGCCCGTCTACATCGTCTGCCCGGGCCGCGTCTACCGCACCGACGAGCTGGACGCGACGCACACCCCGGTCTTCCACCAGGTCGAGCTGCTCGCCGTCGACGAGGGCCTGACCATGGCCGACCTCAAGGGCACCATCGACCACATGGTCAAGTCCCTCTTCGGGGACGACGTCACCACGCGCCTGCGCCCGAACTTCTTCCCGTTCACCGAGCCGTCCGCCGAGATGGACATGCAGTGCTACGTGTGCCGCGGCGCGTCGGTGGGCAACCCCGACCGCCCCTGCCGCACCTGCTCCAGCGAGGGCTGGATCGAGCTCGGCGGCTGCGGCATGGTCAACCCCAAGGTGCTCACCGCCTGCGGCGTCGACCCGGAGAAGTACAGCGGCTTCGCCTTCGGCTTCGGCATCGAGCGGATGCTGATGTTCCGGCACAACGTGGAAGACATGCGAGACATGGTCGAGGGTGACGTCCGGTTCACCCGGCCGTTCGGGATGGAGATCTGATGCGGGTCCCGCTTTCGTGGCTGCGGGAGTACGTCGACCTGCCTGCGGGCGAAACCGGTCGTGACGTGCAGGCCAAGCTCATCGACGCCGGTCTGGAGGTCGAGACCGTCGAGCAGCTCGGCGCCGACCTCACCGGCCCCCTCGTCGTCGGCCAGGTGCTGACGATCGAGGAGCTGACCGAGTTCAAGAAGCCGATCCGCTTCTGCACCGTCGACGTCGGCACCGCCAACGGCACCGGCGAGCCCCAGGAGATCGTCTGCGGCGCCCGGAACTTCGCCGTCGGCGACAAGGTCGTCGTGGCCCTGCCCGGCGCCGTCCTGCCCGGCGACTTCGCGATCGCCTCGCGCAAGACGTACGGCAGGACCTCCAGCGGCATGATCTGCTCCGGCGACGAGCTCGGCATGGGCGACGACGGCACGCACGGCATCATCGTGCTGCCGCCGGAGCACGAGGCCGGCACCGACGCGATCGAGCTGCTGGAGCTGCGCGACGAGGTCCTCGACATCGCCGTCACCCCCGACCGCGGCTACTGCCTGTCGATGCGCGGCGTCGCCCGCGAGACCGCCACCGCGTACGGCCTGCCGCTGCGCGACCCGGCGCTCCTCGACGTGCCCGCCCCGAACTCCTACGGCTACCTCGTCAAGGTCTCCGACCCGGCCGGCTGCGACCGCTTCACCGCGCGCACCGTCACCGGCCTGGACCCCGAGGCGAAGTCCCCGATCTGGCTCAAGCGCCGCCTGCAGAAGGCCGGCATGCGCCCGATCTCCCTCGCCGTGGACGTCACCAACTACGTGATGCTGGAACTCGGCCAGCCCCTGCACGCCTACGACCGCTCCCGCCTCGACGGCGCCATCGGCGTCCGCCGCGCCGAGCAGGGCGAGGTCCTCACCACCCTCGACGGCGTCAAGCGCACCCTCGACGCCGAGGACCTGGTCATCACCGACGACAGCGGGCCGATCGGCCTCGCCGGCGTCATGGGCGGCGCGAACACGGAGATCGCCGACGCCGTCGCCGACCCGGAGACCGGCCAGGTCGCCGGCACCACCGACGTCGTCATCGAGGCCGCGCACTTCGACCCGATCGCGATCTCGCGCACCGCCCGCCGGCACCGGCTGTCCTCGGAGGCCTCCAAGCGCTTCGAGCGCGGCGTGGACCCGCAGGCCGCCTCGGCCGCCGCGCAGCGCACCGTCGACCTGCTGGTGCTGCTCGCCGGCGGCACCGCCGAGGCGGGCGTCACCGAGCTGGCCGCGCCCGGCGCCCCGCGGACCGTCGCGATGCGCGCCGACCACCCGGACCGGGTCGCGGGCGTCGCGTACGGCCGGGAGACGGTCGTCCGCCGCCTCCAGGAGGTCGGCTGCGACGTCTACGGCCAGGACGAGCTCGTCGTCACCGTCCCCTCGTGGCGGCCCGACCTCGCCGAGCCGAACGACCTCGCCGAGGAGGTCATCCGGCTGGAGGGCTACGCCAACCTGCCCTCCACGCTGCCCCAGGTGCCCTCCGGCCGCGGCCTGACCGCCCGGCAGCAGCTGCACCGCAGGGTCGGCCGCGCCCTGGCCGGCGCCGGCTACGTCGAGGCGCTGAACTACCCGTTCATCGGCGAGCAGGTCTTCGACCAGCTCCAGCTGCCCGCGCACGACGCCTCCCGCGACGTCGTCCGCCTCGTCAACCCGCTCTCCGACGAGGAGCCGGCGCTGCGCACCACGCTGCTGCCCGGCCTGCTGGGCGCGCTGCGCCGCAACGACAGCCGCGGCTCGCACGACCTGGCCCTCTTCGAGACCGGCCTGGTCTTCCGGGCCGGCGAGAAGCCGGGCGTCGCCGTGCGGCTGCCCGTCGACCGCCGCCCCTCGGACGAGGAGATCGCCACGCTCGACGCGGCGCTGCCCGCGCAGCCGCGGTACGCCGCGGTCGTGCTGGCCGGGGCGCGCGAGCAGGCCGGCTGGTGGGGCAAGGGCCGCCCGGCCGAGTGGGCGGACGCCGTCCAGGCCGCGCGCCTGCTGGCCGCCGAGGCCGGTACGGACCTCGTCGTGCGGCAGGGCCAGTACGGCCCGTGGCACCCGGGCCGCTGCGCCGAACTCGTCGTCACCATCGACGGGGTCGAGCAGGTCATCGGCCACGCCGGCGAGCTGCACCCGCGGGTCGTCAAGTCCCTCGGCCTGCCCGCCCGCACCAGCGCCATGGAGCTCGACCTCGACCGCCTCGCCGCGGCCGGCGGCACGCCCGTGGAGTCGCCGCGGATCTCCTCCTTCCCCGTCGCCACCCAGGACGTCGCCCTGATCGTCGACGCGTCTGTCCCGGCGGCCGACGTCGAGGCGGCGCTCCGCAAGGGCGCGGGCGAACTGCTCGAATCGCTGCGGCTGTTCGACGTCTTCACCGGCGAGCAGGTCGGCGAGGGCAAGAAGTCGCTGGCGTACGCGCTGCGCTTCCGCGCGGCCGACCGCACGCTGACCGCCGAGGAGTCCACGGCGGCCCGCGACGCCGCGGTCGCGCTGGCGGCCGAGCGGACCGGCGCGGTGCTGCGCGGCGCGTAAGCGGCCGCGGTTCCGCGCCGCCGCCCGGCGCGCGCGTCGAGGGGCGTCTCCACCACGGAGGCGCCCCTCACTCGTTCGGGTGTAAACGCCGGTGACCCGTGTCTTCTCGCGTGACAGCCCGGGACAATCGTTGCGCCAGATGCCCACAACGGGCAGACACAGGAGTCCCCAGGGATGATCACGCGCGGGGAGAGGCCCCAGCCGCGCCGGGCGTGCGTCCCCGCAGGGGGCGGCGCCGCGGCGGTCCGGGAGCTGCCCGGCTCCGGCCGGTGGGCGCACAGCCTCGCCGGCACCGCGGCCTTCCTGCTGCTGGCCGCCGGCTGCGCGCTCCGTGCCCGCCGGGACCTCCTCGCCCGCCTGCGCCGCTCCCAGGAGGTCGCCGAAGCCGCCCAGCGGGCGCTGCTGCGGCCCCTGCCCCCGCGGATCGACGGCCTCACCCTGGCCGGCGCCCAGCTCTCCGCGACCCGCGGCGCCGCGATCGGCGGCGACCTCTACGGGGCCGTACCCACCGCGCACGGCGTCCGCGTGGCCATCGGCGACGTACGGGGCCACGGGCTGCCCTCGGCGGCCGCGGCCGCCGCCGTGCTCGGGGCGTTCCGGGAGGCCGCGTACGACGAGCCCTCGCTGGCCGGGGTGCTGCACCGGATGGAACGCGCCCTGGGCCGGCACATCCGCGACCGCGCCGCCGCCGAGCCGCACACCGCCGGGGCCGGGGTGCAGGGGTCCGCCGCCGAGGAGTTCGTGACCGTGCTCCTCCTCCAGATTGCCGAGGACGGCACGCTGACCGCCCTCAACTGCGGGCACCCCTGGCCCTATCTGCTCCGTTCGCGGGAGGCCCCCCGGACATGCGGCGCACTGCCGCGCCCGGCGGCCGCCCGCCCCGCCGCCGACGCGGCCCCGCCGCCCCCGCTCCCGGTGCCCGCGCCCGCCAGGCCCTGGCCTGACGTACGGCCCCTCGACGGCGGCGACCCCCTGCCCCCGCTCGGGGTGGCGCCCGTACCGGACGGGCTGGAGGCAGGGGACTGCGGCCGACTGGGGCCCGGGGACGTGCTGTTCCTGCACACCGACGGCGCCGAGGACGCCCGCGACGCGGCCGGCCGGTTCTTCCCGCTGCCCCGCGTCCTCGCCGGCATCGCCGCCCGGCAGCCGGCGGCCACCCCCGCACGGCTGGTCGCCGGCGTGCACGCGGCCCTGCTGCGCCACAGCGGCGGACATCCCGCGGACGACGCCGCCCTGCTGGCGGTCCGCAGCGACCGCTGCGCCTGACACCCGACCCGGGCCGGGAACCGCACACCGGGCCCCGGTGGGAGGGCCCGGTGTGCGTTCCGCCGGCTCCCGACCGGGGCCCGGTGGGTGACCAGCCGGGCGTCGGCCGGAGCCGGGGTGCGCCGCCCGCCTGCCGTGGAGTGCCGGGCAGACAGCGGACGGGCGGCGCGGGTGGCGGGTCGTCGCACTGTACGAGGGGGAGCCGACGACCCGTGCGGCCTCTTGGCGAGGCGCTTCAGTGAACCGCTCCCGGGGGTCCCCGCGGCAGGGTACGGATCGCATTTATGCGCGTACTCGGTTCACACCCCGTGTGGATGCCGCACCCACTAGCCTGGTCCCGACGAGCCCTTGGAGGGGCCCATGCAGCCCAACGCCCTGCTCGACGCCCTCCTCGCCGAGGCGGGCATGTCCCATGCAGGACTCGCCGCGCACGTGAACCAGGCGGGCCGCTCCCGCGGACTCGCCCTGCGCTACGAACACACCGCCGTCAACCGGTGGTTGAAGGGCCAGCGCCCCCGCGGCCAGGTCCCCGACCTGATCTGCGAGGTGCTCGGGGGCCGGCTGCGGCGCACGGTCTCCCTCGACGACGTCGGCTTCGGCGGCCCCGGCCGGCCGGCCGGCCCGCACGCCTCCCCGCTCAGCGGCTTCGTCGACCGGGCCGCCGCCCTGTGGCGCTCCGACGAGCAGGGCCGCTTCCCGCTGCACGAGGCGCCCGCCCTCACCGGCACGCCCGCCGTCATCCCCGTCTGGGAGTGGGAGAACCCGCCCGAGGACGCCGACGTCTCCCGCGACGGCCCCCTGCGCGTCGGCCCCGAGCACATCGAGGTCCTCCGCGCCGCACGCTCCCACTACGAGCTGATGTACCGGCGGGCCGGCGGCATCGCCACCCGCGCCCGCATCGTGCGCTTCCTCGGCAGCGAGACCGCGCCCCTGCTGCGCGGCAGCTACCCCGACGACCTCGGGCGCCGCCTGCACCGGGCCGCCGGCTCCCTCGTCGCCGTCGCCGGGATCTGCGCGTACGACTCCGACGCCCACGGCCTGGCCCAGCGCTACTTCCACCAGGCGCTGCGGCTCGCCAAGGCCAGCGGCGACCGCGGACTCGGCGCCTACGTCATCGCCCTGCTCGTCAACCAGTCCCTCCACCTGCGCGACCACCGCCAGGCCGTCGCCTTCGCCGAGACCGCGCTGCGCACCGCCGGCCGGCACACCACCGCCGCCCTCGCCGCCGACCTGTACGCCATGCAGGCCAAGGCGTACGCCCGACTCGGCGACACCGCCGCGGCGCTGACGTGCATCCGGCACGCGGAGACGGCCGCCGAGCGGATCCGCCCCGGCGCCGAACCCGACGAGACCGGCTACGTCCAACCCGGCCTGGTCAACGTCCAGGTGGCGGAGGCCCTGCTCAGCCTCGGGGAGCTGGACGCCGCCCACGAGCAGGCCGCGGCCGCCGTCGGCACCCCGGCACACGAACGCGGCCGGGTCCACCGGCTCGCGATGCTCTGCGAGATCCAGCTGCGCCAGGGCGAGGCGGACCGCGCCGCCGCGGCGGCCGCCGAAATGGCCGAACGGGCCAGGGGGATGGAGTCGCAGCGGCTCCGCGACCGGCTGCGCGCGGTCCGCGAACAGCTGCTGTCCAGCGGGTGTTCGGGCGCGGAGGAGACGGCCCGGCTCATCGACGGGGCGCTCAGCGTCCCGCTGTGACGGGCCGTGACCCGCCCCGGCCGCCGCCGGGGCGGCCGGGCTGCTCCCGGTGCGCGCCGAGGGTCAGTTGTACGGGTAGAAGCCCGAGCCGGTCTTGCGGCCGAGGCGGCCGGCGTCGACCATCCGCTGGAGCAGCGGGGGAGCGGCGTACAGCGGCTCCTTGAACTCGGCGTACATCGAGTCGGCCCGTGACCCGCCCCGGCCGCCGCCGGGGCGGCCGGGCTGTTCCCGGTGCGCGCCGAGGGTCAGTTGTACGGGTAGAAGCCCGAGCCGGTCTTGCGGCCGAGGCGGCCGGCGTCGACCATCCGCTGGAGCAGCGGGGGAGCGGCGTACAGCGGCTCCTTGAACTCGGCGTACATCGAGTCGGCGATCGAGGCCACGGTGTCCAGGCCGATCAGGTCGGACAGCTTCAGCGGGCCCATCGGGTGGGCGCAGCCGAACTCCATGCCGTTGTCGATGTCCTCGCGGCTGGCGATGCCCGACTCGAACATCCGGATCGCGGAGAGCAGGTACGGGACGAGGAGGGCGTTGACGACGAAGCCCGACCGGTCCTGCGCGCGGATCGCGTGCTTGTCGAGCACGTTCTGCACCAGCGCCTCGGCGCGCTTGATGGTCTCCTCGCTCGTGGTGAGGGCGGGGATCAGCTCGACGAGCTTCTGCACGGGCGCCGGGTTGAAGAAGTGGATGCCGATGACCTGGTCGGGGCGGGAGGTCGCGACGGCCAGCTTGACCAGCGGGATCGACGAGGTGTTCGAGGCGAGGATGGCCCCCGGGCGGGTGACCTGGTCGAGGATCTGGAAGATCTCCGTCTTGACCTGCTCGTTCTCGACGACCGCCTCGATGACCAGGTCGCGGTCGGCGAACTCGCCGAGGTCGGTGGTGAAGGAGAGGCGGGCCAGGGTGGCGTCCCGCTCCTCCTCGCTGATCTTCCCGCGGGCGGCGGCCTTCGACAGGGAGTTCTGCAGCCGGGTCCGGCCGATCTCCAGGGCCTCACCGGTGGTCTCGGCGACCTTGACGTCCAGTCCGCTGCGGGCGCAGACCTCGGCGATACCAGCGCCCATCTGGCCGCAGCCCACTACGCCGACTCGGGTGATGTCGGAAGGGAGGTCAGTCACTTCGTGCCTTTCGCTGGTCATCGGAGGGCGGGTCCCCCGTTCGTGCAGTGGTGACTGCTTCCGGCGCCCGCCACGCCCCCCGACGTTACCCCCGACCCTGCCCTTGGCAGAGGGCCGGGGCGGGCATGCTGACCCCACGCAGGAGATGTCACGCAGAGGAGCGGAGCGATCGCATGACGTACATGGCACGACGGGGGCTGCTGGCCGGAGCCGCGGGCGCACTGGCATCGGCCGCGGCGGGTCCGGCGCAGGCGGCGTCGCGGGAGGACGGGCCCCGGGCGGCGGCCGGGCGGGGCCGGGCGGCGGACGCGGCGTCCGGCCCGGCCGGGGAGCGGGAGCGGGCGGGCCGGGGGCGGGGCGGCGCCGCCGAGTTCCGCGGGATGTGGATCGCCTCGGTGCAGAACGTCGACTGGCCCTCGCGGACCGGACTGTCGGCGGCGCGGCAGCGGGCCGAGCTGACCGCCCTCTACGACACCGCGGTCGAGCGCCGACTGAACGCGGTGGTGCTCCAGGTCCGGCCCACGGCCGACGCGATGTGGCCCGGGGCCCGGGAGCCCTGGTCGCAGTGGCTGACCGGCGTGCAGGGCGGCGACCCGGGCTGGGACCCGCTGGGCACGGCCGTCGCCGAAGCGCACGCCCGGGGGCTTGAGTTCCACGCCTGGTTCAACCCGTACCGGGTGGCCAACACCCACGCCGACCCAGCCCGCCTCGCGGCCTCGCACCCGGCGCGCCGCAACCCCGGCTGGACGGTGGCGTACGGCGGCAAGCTGTACTACAACCCGGGGCTGCCCGAGGTGAGGGCCTTCGTGCAGGAGGCCATGCTCGACGCGGTGTCCCGCTACGCGGTGGACGGGGTGCACTGGGACGACTACTTCTACCCCTACCCGGTCGCCGGCGAGGCCTTCGACGACGACGACGCGTACGCCCGCCACGGCGGCGGCTTCCCCTCCCGGGCCGACTGGCGGCGCCACAACACCGACGCCCTGGTCCGCGAGATGTCGGAGCGCGTCCGCACGGTCCGCCCCTCGGCCCGCTTCGGCATCAGCCCGTTCGCGGTGTGGCGCAACCGGGACAGGGACCCCCTCGGCTCGGACACGCAGACGCTGGGCACGTACGACGACCTGTACGCGGACACCCGCAAGTGGGTGCGGGAGGGCTGGGTCGACTACGTCGTCCCGCAGGCGTACTGGCACATCGGGCACCCGACCGCCGACTACGCGAAGATCGTCCCCTGGTGGGCGCAGACCGTCGCCGGCACCGGCGTCGACCTCTACGTCGGGGAGGGGCTCTACCGCTGCGACCCGCAGAGCACGACCGCGGCGTGGCGCGATCCGGAGGAGCTGACCCGGCACGTCGCGCTCGCCAAGCGGTACGGCGAGGTCCGCGGCCACTGCTACTTCTCCGCGAAGCAGGTGGTCACGGACCCCACGGGTGCGTTGGCGCGGGTCGTCGCGGACCACTACCCGACGGCGGTGCCGCCGCGCTGAGCCGCCCTGGTCAGTGTCCGGGTTCCGCTGGGTGCTTCACCACGCAGTCGGGGCCCGGGGACATGACGGCCTCGTGGCCGTCGGAGAAACGGACCCGGTAAGGCGGGTTGCCGTTCTCGCCCAGTACCTGAGTGATCTCGCCGACCTTGTCGTGCTGCCCCACGATCCTGCCGTGTTGCACGAGCTGGTCGCCCTCGGTCGCGCGCATGCTGACCTCCTCCGAGGCGGTCTGGATCCGGTGACAGCAGTTTACGGCGATTCATCCCGATTGAGCCCGCTGGGTCACGGCGATGCAGACCAGCACCGCGCAGGCCGCCGCGGGGGCCGCAGGGGAGAGCTGCTCGCCCAGCAGCGCCACCGACCACACGAGGGTCAGCAGCGGCTGGGCGAGCTGGAGCTGGCTCGCACGCGGGGCGCCGATCTCCGCCATCCCGCGGTACCACACGTACAGGCCGAGGAAGGTGGAGCCGGCCGCCGCCCACAGCAGGCCCGCCACACCGTGGACGCCGAGGTGCACGGGCTCGTACGCGAGGCCGGCCGCGGCTCCCGCCAGGTTGAGCGGCAGGCAGGCCACCAGGGCCCAGCCGATGACCTGCCAGCCGGGCAGGTAGCGGGCCAGCCGCCCGCCCTCGGTGTAGCCGGCCGCGCAGGCGAGCAGCGCGGCGAAGAGGTAGCCGTCGCCGGCGGACAGGGAGCCGCCGCTCTGCGCCAGGGTGAACGCGAGGACGACGGCGGCGCCGGCGACGGCCGCGGCCCAGAAGCGGCGCGAGGGCCGTACGCCGGTCCGCAGTGCCGACAGCGCCGCCGTGGTCAGCGGCAGCAGTCCGACGACGACCGCGGCGTGGGAGGTGGTCGCGGTGGTCAGCGCCAGCGTGGTGAGCAGCGGGTACCCGACGACGACGCCCCCGGCGACGACGGCGAGGCCCGGCCAGTGCCGCCGCGCGGGCAGCGGGGCGCGGGCGGCGAGCAGGAACGCGCCGGCGATCGCGGCGGCGAGCACGCTGCGGACGGCGACGAAGGACCAGGGGCCGAAGCTCTCCAGGCCCCAGGCGGTGGCGGGGAAGGTCAGCGAGAAGGCGACGACGCCGAGGCAGGCGAGCACGGTGCCGCTGCGGGCGCTGCGGGCGCTGCGGGCGTTGCGGCGGGCGGCGGAGGCGGCGGGGGCAGTAGGGGCGGCGGAGGCGGAGGCCGCAGGGGTCGCCGCCGTGCGGGAGCGGGCCGCGGAGGCGGGGGCGGCGACCGCTATCGGCGTGGACCGGGTAGCGCTATTCTGTGCTCTCATGTACGAGCGTAGCAGTGTGGCGGAGTTGGCGTCTTCCCTGCGTTCCGAGCTGGACCGCTACTCGGTCGGTGGAAAGCTGCCGTCGAGCCGCGCCCTGGTCGAGCGGTACCGCGTCAGCCCCGTCACCGTCTCCCGGGCCCTCGCCCTCCTCGCCGCGGAGGGCCTGGTCGTCACCCGCCCCGGCGCCGGCGCCTACCGCGCCCGCCCCCGTACGGCCGAACCCGCGCCCGGCGACACCTCCTGGCAGGAGGTCGCCCTGAGTGCCGAGGGCGCCGGCGACATCGTGCCGCGCTCCGTCGACGCCTCCGGCGTGCTCCACTCGCTGTCCGCCCCGCCCGCCGGGGTCATCGAGCTGAGCGGCGGCTACCTGCACCCCTCGCTCCAGCCCGAGCGGGCCATGGCGGCCGCCCTCGCCCGGGCCGGGCGGCGCCCCGGCGCCTGGGGCCGCCCGCCCGTCGAGGGGCTGCCCGAACTGCGGGACTGGTTCGCCCGGGAGATCGGCGGGTCCGCCACCGCCGCCGACGTCCTCGTCACCGCCGGCGGGCAGAGCGCCCTCACCACCGCCCTGCGGGCCCTCGCCCCGCCCGGCGCGCCCGTCCTCGTCGAGTCCCCGACCTACCCCGGCCTGCTGTCCATCGCCCGCGCCTCAGGGTGCCGGCCCGCGCCCGTCCCCGTCGACGCCGACGGCGTCCGGCCGGAGCTGCTGGCCGCCGCCTTCGAAGCGACCGGCGCGCGGGTCTTCGTATGCCAGCCGCTGTTCCAGAACCCCACCGGCGCCGTCCTCGCCGCCGAGCGGCGCGCCGAGGTGCTGCGGACCGCCCGCGCCGCCGGCGCGTTCGTCGTCGAGGACGACTACGCCCGCCACCTCGCCCACGAGGACGCCGGCCCGCTGCCCGCCCCGCTGGCCGCCGAGGACCGCGACGGCGTCGTCGTCCACGTGCGCTCGCTGACCAAGGCCACCTCGCCCAGCCTGCGCGTCGGCGCCCTCGCCGCCCGCGGCCCCGTCATGGACCGGCTGCGCGCCATCCAGGTCGTCGACAGCTTCTTCGTACCCCGCCCCCTCCAGGAGACCGCCCTCGAACTCGTCGGCGCCCCCTCCTGGCCCCGCCACCTGCGCACCGTCGCCGCCGAACTGCGCCACCGCCGCGACGTCCTCGCCGGCGCCCTGCGGCGCTCGCTGCCCGGCCTGCACCTGGCCCACCTGCCCGCCGGCGGCTACCAGCTGTGGGCCCGCCCCGACACCGGGGACGACGCCGCGTTCGCCGCGGCGGCCCTGCGCGCCGGCGTCGCCGTCGCGCCAGGACGCCCGTACTTCTGCGCGGAGCCCCCCGGCCCGTACGTCCGCCTCGGCTTCGCCGGGGTCTCCGGCGCGGCCGAACTCGGCGAAGCCGTCCGCCGGCTGCGCACCGCCCTCGGCGCCGGGGCGGCGGACCCGCTCCCGCACGACGCTTGACCCCCGGCGGCGGGCGCACCACCATCTCCGCATGAACGTTCGGGTCACGCTCGTCGCCGCAGCCCGCGGCTCCTCGCTGCTCGCCGAGCGCTTCGACGACGACCGCCCCCCGGACGGCGAGGGCTGGCGGGCCCTCGAATCCGCCGCCCACGAGCTCGTCCCGCTCGCCGCCGCCGAACTGCGGTACTGCTCGCCCGGCCCCCGCAGCCGCGCCACCGGCCAGGCCCTCGGCTACGCGCCGCTCGCCCAGGTCGCCCTGCGCGACTGGGACATGGGGCGGTGGCGGGGCCTGACCCTCGCCGAGGTCGCCGCCCGCGAACCGGGAGCGGTCGAACGCTGGCTCGCCGACCCGCACGCCGCCCCGCACGGCGGCGAATCCCTCCTCGCCTTCATCGCCCGCATCGGCGGCTGGCTCGACTCCCGGCCCGCCGAGGACGGCGCCGCCATCGTCGCCGTCGCCGAGCCGCCTGCCGTCCGCGCCGCCCTCGTCTACGCACTGCGGGCCGCCCCCCAGACGTACTGGAGCGTGGACGTCCGCCCGCTGTCCACCGTCACCCTCACCGGCAGCGCCGGCCACTGGCACCTCTCGCTCCAGGCCCGCGCCTGAGCGGCCGTACGAAAACCGAGTGGATCCCGGCCCCGGGCCGCCCCTACCCTGCGCACATGACCGGGATCAAGATCACCACCCTTGCGGAGCGCCCCGAACTCGCCGGGCGGCTGTGGGACATGCAGGACTCGTGGCCCGCCTTCGCCGAGCACGACCCGCTCGCCTGGCTGCTCTACCCGCGCATGGTGGCCGAATTCCCCGAATACATCCTGGTCGCCACCGACGGCGACGACATCGCGGCGCGCGGCTTCAGCGTCCCCTTCGCCCAGCACGCCCCCGGGCGTGACGGCGCCCTGCCCGCCCGGGGCTGGGACCAGCTCCTCATGTGGGCCTTCTCCGACCGGCGTCGCGGCACCGCCCCCGACACCGTCGGCGCCGTGGAGATCAGCGTCGACACCGCCCGGCAGGGCCGCGGCCTGTCGGGAGCCCTCCTGGCCGCGATGCGCGACAACGCGCGCGCCCGCGGCTTCGCCGAGGTCGTGGCACCGGTCCGGCCCAGCGCCAAGGCCGCCGAGCCCGACACCCCGATGGAGGAGTACGCGTACCGCACCCGCGACGACGGCCTCCCCTTCGACCCCTGGCTCCGCGTCCACGTCCGCGCGGGCGCCGCCATCGACTCCGTGGCCCCCCTCTCGCAGACCATCAGCGCGCCGACCGCCGACTGGCGGAAGTGGACCGGCCTCCCCTTCGACACCCCCGGCCCGGTCCGCGTCCCCGGAGCCCTGGCCCCCGTCCACTGCCACCCGCAGGAGGGCTACGCGGTCCTCGTCGAGGCCAACGTGTGGGTCCGCCACTCCCTGACCTGAGACACCGCCCAGCGGGCGGCCACCGGCCGCGCGCGCCCGCCGCGCCGGACCTCCGCGGTCCGGTGTCCGGGGCCTGCGCGCCGGGCGCACGCGGCTCCGTAACCCGGGCGCACGCGGCTCCGTACGCCGGGCGGCGCGGGACGGGTGCCGGGGCTGCGCGCCCGCGCCCGCGCGCGGGGGCGCCGCTTGCGCGCCCGGCGCCGCCGTCCCATAGTCCGAGGTATGGACGCGCGCGAGGCCGCGCTCCGGCGGGCCCACGACCATGCCGTCCGCTGGCTGGCGAGCCTGCCCGACCGCCGGGTGCCCGCCCGCGCCACGGTCGAGGACGTGGTGCGCGCGCTCGGCCCCGACCTGCCCGACGGCCCCACCGCGCCCGCCGACGTCCTCGACCTGCTCGCCGGCGCCTGCGAGCCCGGCCTGACCGCCTTCCCCGGCGGCCGCTTCTTCGGATTCGTCGTCGGCGGCACCGAACCGGCCGCGCTCGCCGCCGACTGGCTCGTCAGCGCCTGGGACCAGAACTGCGTGATGCGCACCGTCTCGCCCGCCCACACGGCCGTCGAGGACATCGCCGCCGCCTGGCTCCTCGACCTGCTGGGCCTGCCCGCCGACAGCGCCGTCGGCTTCACCACCGGCGCCACCATGGCGAACTTCACCTGCCTCGCCGCCGCCCGCGACGCCGTCCTCGCCCGGGCCGGCCGCAACCCCGCCCGCGACGGCCTGGCCGGCGGCCCCCCGGTGCACGTCCTCGCCGGGGAGGACCGCCACATGGCCGTCGACCTCGCCCTGCGCTACCTCGGCCTCGGCACGCCCGCCCTCGTCGAGGCCGACGGCCAGGGCCGCATCCGGCCCGAGGCACTGCACCGCGCCCTGGAGGCCGCCAGGCCGGGCCCGACCGTCGTCGTCCTCCAGGCCGGCGACATCCACACCGGCGCCTTCGACCCGTTCGAGGAGGCCGTCCGCGCCGCGCACCGGGCCGGCGCCTGGGTGCACGTCGACGGCGCGTTCGGGCTGTGGGCCGCGGCCTCCCCGGCCCTCGCCCGCCTGACCGCCGGCTGCGCCGGAGCGGACTCCTGGGCGACCGATGCGCACAAGACCCTGAACGTGCCCTACGACTGCGGCCTCGCCATCGTCCGCGACCCGCCCGCCCTGCGCGCCGCCATGGGCCTGCACGGCGCGTACCTCATCCAGGACGAGCAGGGCGACCCCGTCGACAAGGTCCCGGAACTCTCCCGGCGCGGCCGCGCGTTCACCGTGTGGGCCGCCCTGCGCTCCCTCGGCCGGACCGGCGTCGCCGACCTCGTCGACCGCCTGTGCCGGCACGCCCGCACGTTCGCCGAGGGCATCGCCGCGATCGACGGCGCGACCGTCCTGAACGACGTGGTGTTCACCCAGGTCTGCGCCTCCTTCGGCAGCGACGCCCGCACCGACCGCGTCCTCGCCCGCCTCCTGGACGAGGGCACGGCCTGGATCAGCGGCTCCACCTGGCGCGGCCGCCGCGTCATGCGCATCTCGGTGAGCAACTGGTCAACCACCGCCGAGGACGTCACCCACACCCTGGACGCCATCCACCGTGCCGCCGCGGCCTCCTGACGCCCGCCGGCCGATCCGGCGGGCCCGGGGCCGGCGGCTCCCCGGGGGCTCGCAGGCTCGCCGTGCCCCGCAGGGGGAGGGGAGGGCGGAGCCGATCCCGTTCCGGGCGATGTCCGGCCCGGAACGGTGAGTTCTCTGGTCCTGGCCGTGCTCTGCGCCCCTTTGATGTGACCGGGCGTCGGAGCCGGCCCGTACGGCCAAGTCCAGCGCCCGGTTCTCGCACTGTCCCGGGTGGACCAGCGGCGGCAGGAGGTCCCGCTTGTCCGTCGGGTCGGTGATCCTTTGAGCATGCGTGCTGCCCGTCTGATCCGTATGGCTCTCCTGATCCAGTCCAACCCCGGCCTGACCGCGGCGGCCCTCGCTCGTGAGCTGGAGATCTCCGAGCGGACCGTGATCCGCGACGCCCAGGCGTTGCAGGACGCCGGCGTCCCCGTCCGGTCGGAGCGGGGCCGGGTGGGCGGGTATTACCTTGCCGCCGGATACCGGACCCGGCTCACGACGCTCCATGCGAGCGAGGCGGAGACCCTCTTCCTGTCCGGTCTGCCCTCGGCGTTGCGGGACCTGGGGCTGTCGGACGCGGCGGAAACCGCCCGACTGAAGCTGACCGCGACCCTGCTCCCGTCGGTACGCCAGGCCGCCGAGTCCTCGGCGCGCCGCTTCCACCTCGACGCCCCCGCCTGGTTCCGCGAGCCCATCACCCCGGAACTGCTGCCGGAGCTGGCCCGCGCGGTGTGGGCGGACCGGGCCGTCCGACTGTCGTACGGGCGGCCCGGCCGGGACGGGGCGCCGCCCGCCGCCGTGGCCCGGGTGGTGGAGCCGTACGGGCTCGTACTGAAGGCCGGCACCTGGTACGTCGTGGCCCGCGTCCCGGGCGAGGACCAGGACGACGGCTGGCGCACCTACCGGGTCGACCGGATCACCGCGCTGGGCCCCGCGCCCGACGTACCGGCACCGTTCGTGCGCGACTCGTCCTTCGACCTGGCCGCGCACTGGGAGGCTCGCTCGGGTGCCTTCGCCCGCACCCTGCTGCGCACCACCGTCACGGTCCGGCTCACCTGCCCGGGGCTGGACCGGCTGCCCGCCGTGGTGGACGGGGCCGCCGTCGCGGACGCGCTCGCCTCGGCGAGCGCCCCGGACTCCGCCGGCCGGGTCACCGTCGACCTGCCGGCGGAGTCCGAGGACGTCGCCTTCGACCAGTTGGCCCGGCTCGGCGCGGACGCCGAGGTGCTGGCCCCGGCCCGGCTGCGCACCCGCTTCCGTGTGCACGCGGCGGCGCTGGCCGCGCTCTACCAGGCCGCCCCCGGGACGGCGTCGCCCGAGGAGGACGAGGATCAGCGGTAGTCGTCGGCGGAAGCGTCCTTGCCGCCGTGGGCCACGTCCTCGAAGTACGCCCAGGCGTCCGGGCGGCTGCCGTCCACGTCCGTCACCCCGTACGCCCTGGCGAGTTCCCCGCTGGAGGTGGACTTGCCGTTCCACCGCTTCGCGCGGTCCTGGTCGGCGGCCAGTGCCGCGACTCCACGGGCCAGGTAGCGCGGGGACTCCGCGATCGCGAACTCCGGCTCCCGGGCGATCGCGTCACGCCAGTTCTCCTCACTCACACCGAAGTGGGAGAGCATCTGCTCCGAGCGCAGGAAGCCGGGCGAGACTGCGACCGCCGTGCCCCCGTACGGGGCGAGTTCCTGCCCCAGCCCGAACGCGAGGCGGATCGGGGCGTTCTTCGCCAGGTCGTAGTAGATGTTCTCCCGGTAGCGGCGGTTGAAGTGCGCGGTGCCGTCGGTTACCTCCACATGCAGCGGCGCGTCGGAGCGGATCAGCAGCGGAAGCAGCAGCACCGCCGTGATCACGTGCGAGCGGGCGCCGAGCTCCAGGATCCGCAGGCCGTCGGCAAGCGGTGTCTCCCAGCTCTTCTTCCCGAACACCGAGGTGACCAGAAGGTGCTCGCCGCCCCACAGGTCGTTGACGAGGATGTCGAGCCGCCCGTACTCCCGGTCGATCCGGTTGACGAGGGCGCGTACCTGGGCTTCGTCGAGATGGTCGGTGGGCACCGCGATCCCGGTGCCGCCCGCTGCGGTGACGAGTTCGGCGGTCTCCTCGATGGTCTCGGTGGTCCGGCCGACCTCGCTGACCCGGGCCCGGGTGGTGCGGCCGGTGACATACACCGTCGCACCGGCCCGGCCCAGCTCCACAGCCTGAGCCCGTCCCGCCCCGCGGGTGGCACCCGCCACGAGTGCGACCCGCCCCGCCAGCGGGCCCGCCGGGCCGGCCTGCACGGTGTTCCGAGTGTTCCGGATGGTGCTGTTCTCGTTCGCCATGGCATCCATCGTTCATGCCAAAACTGACAGAACCCGTCACCTTTTACCCGGAGGTCCCGCCTCACCCCCACCGCAGCGCGAACACCGCAGGCGGATGCGGGCGCCGCCTACCTGGGGGCCGACTGGTGACGGAGCGGTGGGTGCCGCGTTTGAGCTTCTTCTACGTGAGTTCGGCGTACCACCGCTCGACCAGGTTCGGCCAGGACGCGCTGGTCGGCGTGACGTGCATGCAACCGCGTCCATCTGCGCAAACGCCGCATCAAGGCGGTCATCACGGAGAAGAAGGCCCAGGCGGCCAACCGGAAGAAGAAGGGCCGCCAGGGCGGCCGGCCGGTCAGCCAGGACGCCGAGCTCTACGAGGAGCGCAACACCGTCGAGCGGCTGATCAACAAGCCGAAGGCCTGACGAGGCATCGCCGCCCGGCACGACAACACACCTGCAAGCTGACTCGCCGGCCTCTGCCTCCGCGCCTCGATGATCTGGCTCAAGGACCTCACCGTCATGAGGCAGCCCCCTCAGGCGAAGACGCCGTGCCGCAGGATTCCCTGGATGAACTCCGGCGCCTGCCGCGCCCCCATGTGCCCCTCCAGGGTCAGCTCCCAGGCTGTCTCGGCGATGCTGCAGAACGTGGACGCGAGCCACGGAGCAGGCATGTCCGTCCGCATGAGGCCGGCTTTCTGTGCCCGTTCGACGAAGGAGACCGTTCGGCGGAAGACGACCGATGCGCGATCGCCGGCCTGGTCGGCACCGAGTACCTCCGGCTCGACGTAGACCAGGTTCCACAGCTGGGCGAAGGGCCTGTAGTCGCCGATCAGCTCATCGAGCGTGCGGGACGTCGGCGCCGCCTCGCCTTCCGATCGGGAGAGAGCTTGTTCGCAGTCGTCAAGGATCTTGTTCGCCACGGCTTGAAGGAGGTCCTGGCGGGTGGGGAAGAGCCTCACCAGGGTGGCGCGGCTGATCCCTGCTCGCGTGGCGACGGTCTGCATGGACGCTGCGCGGTCTTTCGACAAGAGCGCAATGGTCGACTCCAGGACCTCCGCCGCATCCGTACGCATATCCGGCTGAAACCTCCACGCCTCTATTGACACACTGGTGTTTCAAATTATGCTCTGCAGTGTCACCGTCATTGTACTGAACAGAGGGGGTGCCACCCATGCCTCCATGCTGTATCGCCAGAGGTCACGCAGGTCGCCCGCTCGGTTCAGTGCAACGCTCGCCCCCCGCTGCCGTGCCATGTCCAGGCCTGGCGATGTCCACGAGCGGACGCATGGCAGCCCTTGCTCAGAGGCGTAGGCCCTATTCCGCGTCCCGCCCTCGCGACCGCACCCGGACTACGCCTCCACCTCCTGATCCGCCATGCCCGCATCCAGAACGCAGATCGGCACAAACATGACCATTCATCGTCGACGGTTCCTCGCGAGTGTCGGTCTCGGCCTGCCCGCCGCGGGCCTGCTCGCCGCCTGCCAAGCCGACGGGCTCGAAGCCGCCGCCACTTCCTCCTCTTCGGCGCCAGGAGTGATCGTCATCGGCGCAGGCATCAGCGGCCTGGCTGCAGCCCGCCACCTCGTCGACGAAGGCGAGAACGTCCTCGTACTGGAGGCCCGCAACCGTATCGGTGGCCGTATTTGGACGAGCGGCAACTGGCACGGTGCACCGGTCGACCTCGGCGCGTCCTGGATCCACGGCATCGAACAGAACCCCCTCACCGACCTGGCCGCGAAAGCCAAGGCCAAGACAGTCGTGACCGACCTCGGGAGCGCCACCGAGTATCTCTCCGACGGTCATGAAGCCGAAGGGGCTCAGGCCCAAGCCCTGACCCGCTGGCGGGACCGGACCGCCGACGCGCTCGCCCGCTACCAGGACGAACAGGACCGCGACGCAGCCATGCGCAGCGTTGTCGAACGCGCACTGCGCTTCTCCGCGCTGCCCGACGGCGACAAAGCCATGGTCAACAACGCGCTCAACGACTACGAGCACGAATACTCGGGCAGCGTCTCGCAGATGTCCGCCCCCTACTTCGACAGCGACTCCACCCTCAAGGGCGACGATGTCCTCTTCCCCAAGGGATACGGGCAGATCACCGACTACTTGGCCCGCGGCCTCGCCGTCCGCCTCGGCCACCAGGTCGAGAACATCGACTGGAACTCCAGAGGTGTCACCGTCCGCACGAACAAGGGGACCTTCCACGCCGACCAGGTCGTCATCACCCTCCCCCTCGGCGTCCTGCAGAGCGGCACCGTCACCTTCGCCCCCGGCCTTCCCGCAGCCAAGCGCACCGCCATCGACAGCCTCGGCATGGGCGTCCTGAACAAGTGCTACCTGAAGTTCCCGAAACAGTTCTGGCCCGACACCGACTGGCTGAACTACGTGCCCCCCGTCGACAAGTACGGCCAGTGGGCCCAGTGGATCAACGTCACCCGCGCCAACGGCGAGCCGATCCTGCTCGGCTTCAACGCCGCGGACTTCGGCCGCACCATCGAGAGCTGGGACGACGCAAAGATCATCGCCAGCGCCATGCAGACCCTGAAGACCATCTTCGGATCGGGCATCCCCGAACCGGTCGGCCACCAAATCACCCGCTGGGCCTCCGACCCCTACGCCCGAGGCTCCTACTCCTACTACAAAGTCGGCTCCAACCCCGCGATGCGCGACCAGCTCGCCTCCCGTATCGCCGACCGCGTCTACTTCGCAGGCGAGGCGACCAGCCGCAACTCCTCGGCCACCGTTCACGGCGCCTACCTCTCGGGCATCAGGGCCGCCAAGGATGCCCTCAGCTGACAAGACGCCAGGCCGCCGTCCCCGCGGCGGGCCCCGGCGGGGACGGCAGCCAGACCCCCACCATCCGTTCGGCAACAAGACGCGAGGCATCGGGCCTCTCGTGTACCAGCCGTTCCACCACGCCCCCCAGGCCCCTACCCTGCACGATCCAGCCCGGCTTCCCTCCAAGACAACGACCCTTCACCGCAGAGCCTGCTTTGACGCACGGAGCCACCATGAACACCCAGCTGCCCACCGCCCCGCCCCAGGCCTTCCAGCCCCTGGCCCAAGGCGACCCCCGCCAGATCGGCAGCTACCGGCTCTCGGCCCGCCTTGGCGCCGGCGGCATGGGCTTCGTCTATCTGGCACACACCCCAGGCGGACGCCCCGTCGCGCTCAAGGTGATCCGTCCCGAACTGGCCACCGATCCCGGATTCCGCCACCGCTTCGCCCAAGAAGTCGCCAGCGCCCGACGGATCCACGGCCTCTACACAGCACAGGTCATCGACGCCGGCCCCCACGACTCCACACCGTGGCTCGCCACCACCTTCGTATCCGGTCCCTCCCTCCACCAGGTCACCCGCCAACACGGCCCTCTGCCCGAACGCACCGTTCTGCTGCTCCTGGTCGGCATCGCCGAAGCACTCCAAGCCATCCACACCGCCGGCGTGGTCCACCGCGACCTCAAACCCGCCAACGTCCTCATCGCGCCCGACGGCCCCAAAGTCATCGACTTCGGCATAGCCCGAGCAGCCGACGCGATCGCGCTGACTGGTACCGGCCTGCGCATCGGATCACCCGGTTTCATGGCCCCCGAGCAGATCCTCGGCCGACCCGCCACACCCGCCACCGACGTATTCGCCCTCGGCGCCCTCATCGCCCACACGGCCACCGGCAGGGTCCCCTTCGGCGACGGACCCGAACACGCCGCCCTCTATCGAGCTGTTCACGAGCAGCCCGACCTCACCGGCGTATCCAGTGCCCTGCACCACCTGGTCAGCCAGTGCTTGGCCAAAGATCCCGCCGAACGCCCCAGCACCGACTGGCTCATCGAAACAGCACGCAACCAGGCCGCCGCTGACGGCAGACGTCTGAGCTTCACCGACGGCTGGCTTCCCGCACACATCAGCGTCGACATCAGCCGCCACACCGCCCCCACAGACCGGCCTGCGATTGAACTCGGCCTGGCGGGCGCCCTTGCCGGCGCCCCCACTCCACTTCCCGCACCGCCCCAGCCGCCCGCCCCCATCAGGCGCAAACCCCCTGCCCGCCAGGCCAACACCCGTCGCACGGCTTTCCTCGTGGCACTGGCTCTTCTCGGAGGCGGCCTTCTCCTCCATGCCTTCCCCGGAATGTCCGACAGCGCCGAAGACGGGCCCGATGCCACCCTCCCCGCCACCGTGCAGCCCTCCACCGCGAGTGCTCCGATCACACCCTCCACGGGCAGCCCTCACCCCAAATCGAACGACTACACCGCCCAGTACACCGACCGAGAGCTGACCTCGCCGGACTCCGACTACGAAATCGACCTGAGCAGCGGACGGGTCACGCGTGAAACCCCCGACTGGTACCTGGGACGCGAAGCAGGCGAGTTCTACGTCCCCAACGACAGCATCACCTACATCTCGCCCACTGGGGTCCTCACCCTCGCCGACTGCCTCACCGGCCTCGACACCCAGCCCGCATCATCCCTCCCTTTCACCACCCTGCGGACCGACAGCATCTTCTGCATCCGCGCCTACGGCTACCGCGACATCGCCATCGTCCGAATCCTCAACAATGCCTCCGACGACGGACCCATCAAGGTCGCGATCACCCGCTACCGGCGCACCGCATAGACGCAATCGGGGACGGCCGCAACCGGTCCTGCTGACCGGCGATGATGGGCGCGTGTGGGCCGGGCAGGCCGGCTGGAGGCTTCTCCGGGGTGGGGCAGTGATCGAGGTGGGACGGCAGGGCGCGTTCAGTGTGAACAGTGTCGGCGTGGAGCGCCGGCCCTTCCCCTTGAGCTTCAGTGTCCGCGAGGCCGAGGGGCTGTGGCGGGTTTCCGCCGGTGCGGCCCAGGCAGGCGAGTTGGTCGACCTGCTCGTGGCCGTGGCGAACGATGCGGTCGCAGTGGTGTCGCTGGAGCCAACTCCTATCTGGATGAGGACCGGCCCAGGACGTGGCCTCGCCACGGCTCCGGGTGATCATCGCCGGGTCGCAAGGGGACGTCCGGGCGGCGAGGCACACGCCGGGCCGGGCCGAGAGAACGCACCGCCTGCGCCGCGGACGCGTCGAACGCGTGACGGGCGGGATCCACCTCCTCCCAGCCCAGGGAGCGAGAAATCAACTCAACGATCACCGCGCGAGCCTGCCACGCCCACCCGGCGCCCGCTCAAGCGGATTTCCGAACGCCCCAAGTCGATCACCCCCTTTGCATAAAACTGCATAGTTACGTATAGTCATGCCATCGAGGAGGAGGTTCCGATGGTGGTACGTGCAGCAGTGGCCGGGGCGAGCGGGTATGCGGGCGGTGAGGTCCTGCGGCTGCTTCTCGCGCACCCCGAGGTCGAGATCGGGGCCCTCACCGGGAACTCCAACGCCGGGCAGGCCTTCGGCGGCCTGCAGCCGCACCTCAGCCCGCTCGCCGGGCGGACGCTGGAGGCGACCACGCCCGAGGTGCTCGCCGGCCACGACGTCGTCTTCCTCGCGCTGCCCCACGGACAGTCGGCCGCCGTCGCCGCCGAGCTGGGGCCCGATGTCCTCGTCGTCGACATGGGCGCCGACCACCGGCTGAAGGACTCCGCCGACTGGGACGCCTTCTACGGCGCCCCCCACGCCGGCACCTGGCCCTACGGGCTCCCCGAGCTGCCCGGCGGCCGCGCCGCGCTGGAGGGGTCCAAGCGCGTCGCGGTCCCCGGGTGCTTCCCCACCGCCGTCTCCCTCGCGCTGTTCCCCGCCTACGCCGCCCAGCTCGCCGAGCCCGAAGCCGTGATCGTCGCCGCCACCGGCACCTCCGGCGCCGGCAAGGCCCTCAAGACGCACCTCCTCGGCTCCGAGGTCATGGGCTCCGCCAGCCCCTACGGCGTCGGCGGCGGCCACCGCCACACCCCCGAGATGGTGCAGAACCTCAGCCCCGTCGCCGGGCAGCGCGTCTCCGTCTCCTTCACGCCCGTCCTCGCCCCCATGTCCCGCGGCATCCTCGCCACCTGCTCCGCCAAGGCCCTCCCCGGCACCACCGCCGAGACGCTGCGCGCCGCGTACGGGAAGGCGTACGCCGACGAGCCGTTCGTGCAGCTGCTCCCCGAGGGCCAGTGGCCGGCGACCGCCTCCGTCCTCGGCTCCAACACCGTCCAGGTGCAGGTCGCCCTCGACACCGCCGCCGGGCGGATCGTCGCGGTCAGCGCCGTCGACAACCTCACCAAGGGCACCGCCGGCGCCGCTGTCCAGAGCATGAACATCGCCCTCGGCCTCCCCGAGACGCTGGGCCTGCCCCTCACCGGGATCGCCCCCTGAGCCCCCGGCCCCCGGCCCCCTGACCCCCGTACGCCCCGAAGACCGCGCCGGCCCGCCGCGCGCGGACGACGAACCGAAGGAGAGGACGCAGTGAGCGTCACGGCAGCACAGGGATTCACCGCGGCGGGCATCGCCGCGGGAATCAAGGACAACGGAAACCCGGACCTGGCCCTCGTGGTCAACAACGGGCCCCGACTGGCCGCGGCCGGCGTCTTCACCTCCAACCGCGTCAAGGCCGCCCCCGTGCAGTGGTCCGAGCAGGTCCTGCGGGGCGGTGCCGTCAGCGCCGTCGTCCTGAACTCCGGCGGGGCCAACGCCTGCACCGGCCCCAAGGGCTTCCAGGACACCCATGCCACCGCCGAGAAGGCCGCCGAGGCCCTCGGCGGCGAGCACAACGCCGGCGAGGTCGCCGTCGCCTCCACCGGCCTCATCGGCGTCCTGCTCCCCATGGACAAGCTCCTGCCCGGCATCGACACCGCCGTCGCCGCCCTCTCCGCCGACGGCGGCGAGGCCGCCGCCGTCGCCATCAAGACCACCGACACCGTCCACAAGACCGCATCCGTCACCCAGGACGGCTGGACGGTCGGCGGCATGGCCAAGGGCGCCGGCATGCTCGCCCCCGGCCTCGCCACCATGCTCGTCGTCCTCACCACCGACGCCGACCTCGACAGCGCCACCCTCGACCGGGCGCTGCGCGCCGCCACCCGCACCACCTTCGACCGCGTCGACTCCGACGGCTGCATGTCCACCAACGACACCGTGCTGCTGCTCGCCTCCGGAGCCTCCGGCGAGACCCCCGCCTACGAGTCCTTCGCCGAAGCCGTCCGCACCGTCTGCGACGACCTCGCCCGCCAGCTCATCGGCGACGCCGAAGGCGCCTCCAAGGACATCCGCATCGAGGTCGTCGGCGCGGCCGACGAGGACGACGCCGTCGAGGTCGGCCGGTCCATCGCCCGCAACAACCTCCTCAAGTGCGCCATCCACGGCGAGGACCCCAACTGGGGCCGGGTGCTCTCCGCCATCGGCACCACCTCCGCCGCCTTCGACCCGGACCGGCTGAACGTCGCCATCAACGGCGTGTGGGTCTGCAAGAACGGCTCCGTCGGCGAGGACCGCGACCTCGTCTCCATGAAGGACCGCGAAGTCCGCATCACCGCCGACCTCGCCACCGGCGGCGCCTCGGCCGTCATCTGGACCAACGACCTCACCGCCGAGTACGTCCACGAGAACAGCGCGTACTCGTCATGACCCACAACGACAAGGCCGGCCGGCCCGGCACCACCGCCCGCAAGCACACCGCCCTGCCCAAGGCGCAGATCCTCATCGAGGCCCTGCCCTGGCTGACCCGCCACAACGGCAAGGTCGTCGTCATCAAGTTCGGCGGCAACGCCATGGTCGACGACGACCTCAAGGCGGCCTTCGCCCAGGACGTCGTCTTCCTGCGGCACGCCGGCCTGAAGCCCGTCGTCGTGCACGGCGGCGGCCCCCAGATCAACGCCCAGCTCGACAAGCACGGCCTCGTCAGCGAGTTCAAGGCCGGCCTGCGGGTCACCACCCCCGAGGCCATGGACGTCGTCCGCATGGTCCTCGCCGGGCAGGTCCAGCGGGAACTCGTCGGCCTGCTCAACCAGCACGGCCCGCTCGCCGTCGGCCTGACCGGCGAGGACGCCCACACCATCACCGCCACCAAGCACACCCCGCGGATCGACGGCGAAGCCGTCGACATCGGGCGCGTCGGCGAGATCACCGCCATCGACACCGGCGCCATCGAAGCGCTCCTGGCCGACGGCCGCATCCCCGTCATCTCCTCCATCGCACGCAGCGCCGACGACGGGCACGTCTACAACGTCAACGCCGACACCGCGGCCGCCGCTCTCGCCGCCGCCCTCGGCGCGGAGACGCTGATGGTCCTCACCGACGTCGAAGGCCTGTACGCGGACTGGCCGAACAGCGACGAGGTCATCAGCCGGCTCACCGTCGGCGAGCTGGAGAAGCTCCTGCCCGAACTGTCCAGCGGCATGGTCCCCAAGATGGAGGGCTGCCTGCACGCCGTCCGCGGCGGCGTCGGCACCGCACGCGTCATCGACGGGCGGGTCCCGCACTCGATCCTGCTGGAGATCTTCACCGACGAGGGCATCGGCACCATGGTCGTGCCCGACGAACGGGCAGCGCACGCCCAGGGAGGGGAGCAGCAGTGACCGGCAGCAGCAACCAGGAGTACGCCGCCCGCTGGCAGGCCTCGCTCACCGACAACTACGGCCCCCCCGCCGTCGCCCTCGTCCGCGGCTCAGGCGCCCAGGTCTGGGACGCCGACGGCAGGCAGTACACCGACTTCGTCGGCGGCATCGCCGTCAACGCCCTCGGTCACGCCCACCCCGCCGTCGTCGGCGCGGTCACCCGCCAGATCTCCACCCTCGGGCACGTCTCGAACCTCTACGCCTCCGAGCCCGTCCTCGCGCTCGGCGAACGGCTCCTCCAGCTCTTCGGCCGCCCCGGCCGGATTTTCTTCTGCAACTCCGGCGCCGAGGCCATCGAAGCCGCCTTCAAGATCGGCCGGCTGACCGGGCGGACCCGCATGGTCGCCACCGCCGGCGGCTTCCACGGCCGTACCATGGGCGCCCTCGCCCTCACCGGCCAGCCCAAGAAGCAGGACCCCTTCCGGCCGCTGCCCGGCGACGTCACGCACGTCCCGTACGGCGACACCGAAGCCCTCCGCGCCGCCGTCACCGAGGAGACCGCCCTCGTCGTCATCGAACCCGTCCAGGGCGAGAACGGCGTCGTCGTCCCGCCCGCCGGCTACCTCAAGGCCGCCCGCGAGATCACCCGCGCCACCGGCACCCTCCTCGTCCTCGACGAGGTCCAGACCGGCACAGGCCGCTGCGGCCACTGGTTCGCCCACCAGGCCCAGGAAGGCGTCGACCCCGACCTCGTCACACTCGCGAAGGGCCTCGGCGGCGGCCTCCCCATCGGCGCCGTCGCCGCCTTCGGGCCCGCCGCCGACCTCCTCCGACCCGGCCAGCACGGCACCACCTTCGGCGGGAACCCCGTCGCCTGCGCCGCCGGACTCGCCGTCCTCGACACCATCGCCGCCGACGGCCTCCTCGACCGTGTCAAGGCCCGCGGCGAGCAGCTCCGCTCCGGAATCGAAGCCGCCGGCCACCCGCTGGTCTCCCACGTCCGTGGCGAGGGCCTCCTCCTGGGTATCGTGCTGACCGGGCCGTACGCACCGCAGGTGCAGCAGGCGGCCCAGGACGCCGGCTTCCTGGTCAACGCGCCCGCCCCCGACGTCGTACGGCTCATGCCGCCGTACGTGCTCACCGAGGACGAGGCGGACGCGTTCGTCCGGGCCCTGCCCGGCATCCTCGACGCAGCCAACGGGGACGGACGAACCGGGGAATGAGACGACGATGAGCCAGGCGCAGGACAACGACCAGTGGGGCTCCCCCCGGCCGGAGCCCGCGGGGGGCCCGTCCGTCCCGCAGACCCGGACCGCCCGCCACCGCCGGATCGTGGACATCCTCAACCGTCAGCCGGTCCGGTCGCAGAGCCAACTGGCCAAGCTGCTCGCCGACGACGGGCTGAGCGTCACCCAGGCGACGCTCTCCCGCGACCTCGACGAACTCGGCGCCGTGAAGATCCGCAACACCGGTGGCGAGCTGATCTACGCGGTCCCCAGCGAGGGCGGCTTCCGCACCCCGCAGGCCCCGCTCGGCGAGTCGGCCAAGGAGGAGCGCATGCGCCGCCTCTCCGGCGAACTGCTGATCTCGGCGGAGGCCTCCGCGAACCTCGTCGTCCTGCGCACCCCGCCCGGAGCGGCCCAGTTCCTCGCCTCGGCGATCGACCAGGCCGAACTGCACGCCGTCCTCGGCACCATCGCCGGCGACGACACCCTCATGCTGATCAGCCGCGACCCGGCCGGAGGGCAGGCGCTGGCCGACCACATGCTGAAGCTGGCGCAGAAGGAGGGGTGAGGGGCCCGCCGGCCCGCCCTCGGGGCGGGCCGGTCAGTAGCGGGTGACCGCCAGCGCCCCGGACTCCGTACCGATCGCGATGTGGGGGGCGCGGTCCGGGTCCGCCCAGCGCAGGATCGCCCGCATCGCACCCTCCGGCACCGACACGCAACCCGCAGTCGCCCCCTTGCCGTTCACGTGCAGGAAGATGCCCGCACCGCGCCCGCGCACCGGCTCCTCGTAGTTGAAGCCGATCACCATCGCATGCGCGTACTGCTGCCCGTACGCGACCAGGTGCTCCGCCTCGCCCGGCGCACAGTCCGCGGGCAGCGGCTCCACCCAGCGGTTGTAACTGCCCGACGCGTTGTCCTGGCACCACCACGAGGCATCCGTGACCGGCCGGTACGCGAACTCCGTGCCCGCCGGAGCCCGGCGGATCCCGAACGCGTACGGCAGCCCGTACAGGCCCGTCGGCGTGGTGTTCGTGCCCTGCGTGCGGGTCGCGCCCTCCGTCAGCCCGTTGGCACCGAACCGCGCCTCGGCACTGCCCCGCTCGTACCAGCGCCCACCCCACCGGTCCCACCACGTCACCCGCCCCGTGGTGGAGCCGGGCGCGGGCGCCACCGCGGTGATCAGCTGACTGCCGCCCCCCGTGTCGGCGAGCCGCGCGGGCAGCGGTGGAGGCAGGGGCCACGGATGTGCGGGGGAGCCGTGCGCGAGCAGGCCGGAGACGACCAGCGAGCCGGTGACGAGAGCGATACGCAGCAGCACGGGACAGACCGTACGCGGGGGAGGGGGCGCGGGCGGCGCAGGCGGGGCATGCGGCGGGTGAGGTCACCCGGATGCGGGGCCGCCTCCACGCACCCACCCCCGCCCAACCCCTACCCCCGCAGCCACCCCCGCCGCCCGGTGCGGTCTGTCGGCGCCGAGACGCCCGACGCCGCGCGAGCCGCGCGGCGTAGGGCCGGGTCCCAGTCCGAGGTCAGGGACGCCGCCGCCTGCCTCGCGGCCGGGCCGCCCTGGGCCTGGAGCAGCCGGAATGCCGCGCGGCGGGTGTGGAGCGGCTGTTTCGGTGTGCAGCGGGACAGCAGGCGGGCGGTGTCCAGGGCCTCCGCCACCGGGCGGAGGCTGCGGGTGGCTTCGCGGGCCACCGCGGGGGAGGGGTCGTCCAGGAAGGCGAGCAGCGTGGTGCGGTCGGGGTCGGAGCCCAGGCGGCGGAGCCCGGCCACCGCGGCGGCGCGTACCGCGCCGGTCGGGTGGTCGAGGAGGCTCCGCAGGACGGGGGCGTCCTCGGTGCGGCCGACTTCGGCGAGGCCGGCCACCGCGTGCGGGGAACAGCCGGACGGGTCGGCGACCAGGCGGCGGTAGTGGTCGTGCGGGTCGCCGCCGTTCTGGGAGACGAGCCGGCGCGCGCAGGCCCGTACGAGCGGGGAGCGGTCGGCGAGGTGGGACACGCCCTCCGCGGTGCGGCCGGCCCGGCGCAGGGCGGTGACGCCGGCGGCGCGGACGGCCGGGAGCGGGCTGCCGGCGAGGAGGTCCACGGCCGCGTCCCGTACGGCTGCGTCATCCGGACCGCCCGCGCCGTCCTGCTCGCCCGCGCCGTCCCGCCGGCCTTCGCCGTCCGGCCATGCAGCGGCCAAGGCGCAAAGGGCCGCGTCCGTCCACACTGCGGCGTTCGCCGGGTCGCGTTCGGTTGCCGCGAGGCCGGCGAGGTCCCGTACGGTCAGCCGGTCGCGCAGGAGCGGGGTGTCGAGGGTGAGGCGCGTGGCGTGGCGGCGTGTCGGCAGGTCGGCGCTGTCGCGCAGGCGGGCGAGCGCTGTCGGTGGGCGGTCGGCGGGCGGCGCGGGCTCGGGACTCGGGCTGCGCCGGGCGGGGGCGGCAGGCAGCGGGGGGTCCGTGCGGAGGGCGGCTTCGAAGAGGGCGAGCGCCCAGGCGCCCTGGTCGCGCCCGGAGAGCCGCAGGACGAGCGGGGTCAGGGCGACCAGGGTGGCGGCGGGGGCGTCGGCGAGGGTGCGGGCGAGGAGGCGGCGGGCCGGTTCGCGTACGGCGGCGGCCCAGTCGGCGCAGCGGATCACCACGAGTTCGGGCGGGGGCTGCGGCGTGCCGAGGGCGGCTTCGCGGACCCTGCCGTCGGGGTGACACAGGAGCACCTCGACGGGGGGTTCCGGAAGGCGGCGGCCCAGGGACGCGAAGAGGCGTGCGCGGAGGGTGGCTGCGGCGGAGTCGGGGAGGGGGCCGTTGCGGCGGATCTCCTCGTCGAAGGCGATCCAGGCGTCGGGGCCGGCCGACCGCAGCAGGCCGCCGGCGGGCGGGGGCGTGCCCCGCAGCAGTGCGTGGGCGGCTGCGCGCCCCTTCCCGGCCTCCCGGCTGCGTGCGTCCACGTGTGTTCCGTCCCCTCCGCTGCTTCCCTCCCGGCGTCGGGCCGGGCCTGTCCCACTCATGACCGGCCGGTTTCGCGCCGGACCCGTCTCCCCCGAGGAGCCCCCAGCCCGTAGCCCCGTGCCGGAACGCCGACCCTACGCCCCGCCTCACCGCCCCCACACGCGGATGTCCCCCGAAACCGCAGCTCAGCGCCCCGACATCCGCCCTGATTGACGAAACATACGGAGTAGTGCATAGTTATGCCTGTCGTTGAATGCACCGTAAGGAGAAACCCGTGACCGAGCGCGTCGTACTCGCCTACTCGGGCGGCCTGGACACCTCCGTCGCCATCGGTTGGATCGCCGAGGAGACGGGCGCCGAGGTCATCGCCGTCGCCGTGGACGTCGGCCAGGGCGGCGAGGACCTGGACGTCATCCGCAAGCGCGCGCTCGCCTGCGGTGCCGTCGAGGCCGAGGTCGCGGACGCCAAGGACGAGTTCGCCGACGAGTACTGCCTCCCGGCCATCAAGGCGAACGCCCTCTACATGGACCGCTACCCGCTGGTCTCGGCGCTCTCCCGCCCCACCATCGTCAAGCACCTGGTCGCCGCCGCGAAGAAGCACGGCGCCGGCATCGTCGCCCACGGCTGCACCGGCAAGGGCAACGACCAGGTCCGCTTCGAGGCGGGCATCCAGGCCCTCGGCCCCGACCTCAAGTGCATCGCCCCGGTCCGCGACTACGCGATGACCCGGGACAAGGCCATCGCCTTCTGCGAGGCGAAGGACCTGCCGATCGCCACCACCAAGAAGTCCCCGTACTCCATCGACCAGAACGTCTTCGGCCGCGCCGTCGAGACCGGCTTCCTCGAGGACATCTGGAACGCCCCGATCGAGGACATCTACGAGTACACCTCGAACCCGGCCGTCCCGCGGGAGCCCGACGAGGTCGTCATCTCCTTCAAGGAGGGTGTCCCGGTCGCCATCGACGGCAAGCCCGTCACCGTGCTCCAGGCCATCCAGCAGCTCAACGAACGGGCCGGCGCGCAGGGCATCGGCCGGATCGACATGGTCGAGGACCGCCTCGTCGGCATCAAGTCCCGCGAGGTGTACGAGGCGCCGGGCGCGATCGCGCTGATCACCGCCCACCAGGAGCTGGAGAACGTCACCGTCGAGCGCGAACTGGCCCGCTACAAGCGGCAGGTCGAGCAGCGCTGGGGCGAGCTCGTCTACGACGGCCTGTGGTTCTCCCCGCTCAAGCGGGCCCTGGACGGCTTCATCAACGAGGCCAACCAGCACGTCACGGGCGACATTCGGATGACCCTGCACGGCGGCCGGGCCGTCGTCACCGGCCGGAAGTCCGACGAGTCCCTCTACGACTTCAACCTCGCCACCTACGACACCGGCGACACCTTCGACCAGTCCAAGGCCCAGGGCTTCATCGACATCTTCGCCCTCTCCGCGAAGATCGCCGCCAAGCGCGACCTCGCCTGAGGCCCCGCCCGCGGCCCGCAGCACAGTACGCAGCACCCGGACGGCCTCCCCGTACCTCCGCGGCGGGGAGGCCGCCGCACACCAGTCATGCAGCAGTCTTGAGGAGCAGCAGCAGTGAGCAGCAACAACGGTGGCGACGTCCGGCTCTGGGGCGGCCGGTTCGCCGACGGCCCCGCCGAGGCCCTCGCCAAGCTGTCCGCGTCCGTCCACTTCGACTGGCGCCTCGCCCCGTACGACATCGCCGGCTCCCGCGCCCACGCCCGGGTCCTCGCCAAGGCCGGCCTGCTCACCGCGGACGAGCTCGACCGCATGCTGGAGGGACTGGACCGGCTGGAGGCGGACGTCGCCGACGGCTCCTTCACCGGCACCATCGCCGACGAGGACGTGCACACCGCCCTGGAGCGGGGCCTGCTGGAGCGGCTCGGCCCCGAACTCGGCGGCAAGCTGCGCGCCGGCCGGTCCCGCAACGACCAGGTCGCCACCCTCTTCCGGATGTACCTGCGCGACCACGCCCGGATCATCGGCGGGCTGATCGCCGACCTCCAGGACGCGCTGATCGGCCTCGCCGAGGCACACCCGGACGTGGCCATGCCGGGCCGGACCCACCTCCAGCACGCGCAGCCGGTGCTCTTCGCCCACCACGTCCTGGCGCACGTACAGGCGCTGTCCCGGGACGCCGAGCGGCTGCGCCAGTGGGACACGCGGACCGCGGTCTCCCCGTACGGCTCGGGCGCCCTGGCCGGGTCCTCCCTCGGCCTGGACCCGGAGGCGGTCGCCGCCGACCTCGGCTTCGAGCGGGGCTCCGTCGGCAACTCGATCGACGGGACGGCCTCCCGCGACTTCGTCGCCGAGTTCGCGTTCATCACGGCGATGATCGGCGTGAACCTGTCGCGGATCGCGGAGGAGGTCATCATCTGGAACACGAAGGAGTTCTCCTTCGTGACCCTGCACGACGCCTTCTCCACCGGCTCGTCGATCATGCCGCAGAAGAAGAACCCGGACATCGCCGAGCTGGCGCGCGGCAAGTCCGGCCGGCTCATCGGCAACCTGACGGGCCTGCTCGCCACCCTCAAGGCGCTGCCGCTCGCGTACAACCGGGACCTCCAGGAGGACAAGGAGCCCGTCTTCGACTCCTGCGACACGCTGGAGGTGCTGCTGCCCGCCTTCACCGGGATGATGGCCACCCTCACCGTGAACCGGGAGCGCATGGAGGAGCTGGCCCCGGCCGGGTTCTCCCTCGCCACGGACATCGCCGAGTGGCTGGTGAAGCAGGGCGTGCCGTTCCGGGTGGCGCACGAGGTGGCCGGCGAGTGCGTCAAGGAGTGCGAGGCGCTCGGCATCGAGCTCGACGGGCTCACCGACGAGCAGTTCGCGAAGATCTCCGAGCACCTCACCCCGGAGGTGCGGACGGTCCTGAACGTGCCCGGCGCGCTGGCCTCCCGCAACGGCCGCGGCGGCACCGCCCCGTCGGCGGTGGCGCTCCAGCTGACCGAGCTGAAGGCGGACCTGGTCATCCAGCACGCCTGGGCGCAGCACAAGCAGTAGCCGCGGCGGCCCGTCCGCCCGCTGTCGCTCGTCCCACCGCGGCGGCCCACGCGCCGCCGCCCCCGAACCCCGCGGCCCTGCGGCCCGGCACCCCCGTACGCCCCCGGGCGCGGGGCATGCCGGTCCGCACGCCGCGGCACGCCCGGAGGGGCGGCCGGAGCCCGGTGCTCCGGCCGCCCCTCCGTCGCGTTCGCGCGGCCGTGGCTCAGCCCAGCGGGTGGTCCGGCTCGTAGTTGGTCAGGACGCAGCCGTCGACCTGGGCCTTCTCCAGCCGGTACCCGGCCGGGGCGGTGAACCCGGGCGTGCAGTTCAGGTAGAGGAACTGCAGCTGGTACAGGCCGACCCGCGACGAGGGGCTGTTGGTCTCGACCGCGACGTCCTGGCCGACGAGCAGCAGGCTGGTGGTCGCCTTGAGCCGGCCGTCGTCCTTCAGGTCGGCCTGCTGGGCGGCCTTGGCCTTGGCCTGGAGCCTCTTCATGTCGCCGACGGTGTTCAGCCAGCTCAGGTTGTGGGCGCGGCGCTCGCCGGCCGGCTGCCCGCACAGGGCGCGGCCCGTCACGCCCCAGTCCAGCGCGTTGCCCGTGACCACCGGCTGGTAGTCGATCGAGGAGACGGCCACGGTCTCGGGGTCGGTGGAGTAGTTCTTCCCGCAGTCGAGGCTGTTGCCGACGAGCTTGCGCAGCTCGGCGAGGCTGCCGGCGCGGGGGAGGCCGAGGCTGCCGTTCTTCGGCTGGCCGGGCTTGGCCTCCCCGCCGTTGTCCGGGTTCTGCGGGATCTCGGTATTCGGGCTGCCCGAGCCGTCCTCGGCGGCGACGAAGTCGGTGAGGGAGCAGCCCTCGACGAGGGACTTCTCCCGCTTGTACCCCTCGGGCACCCGGCCGCCGGGGTGGCAGACGAGGACGCGCAGGTCGGAGCGGACGAGCTTCACGGACGTCTGCGTGCGGGTCGGGAAGACGACGAAGTCCTTGCCGGCCAGGACCTGGTCGAACAGCCCGTAGTCGCCGTCGCCCGCGGCGATCCTGTCCATGACGTACTTCTTGTAGCCCTCCTGGAAGGCCTTCATGTCCTTCGGGACGGCGATGGCGATCGCGCCCGTCTCGGAGGTGTCGCTGCACACGCCGACCTCGGCCACCGACCACCGGCCCACCTTGGGGAAGTCGCGGGCGGGCAGGCGCGGGTCGCCGGGCTCGGCGCTGAGGTCCTCGCAGGATGCGTACTTCCGCAGCTGCTGCTGCGCCGCGGCGAGGGCGCCCTCCGCGGCGGCGGTGGCGGAGGCGCCGGCACCGGCCGGCGGCGCATTCCGGTCGCCGCCCTCCTTGCAGCCGGCGAGGGCGGTCAGACAGGTGAGGGCGGCGGTCGTGGCGAGGATCCGCTGGATGCGCATGGGTCGCTTTCGTCGGACGTCGGACGTCGGTTGGCGGGGAGCGGCGGGGGTGGCATGGGCATGCTAGGCCTGCAGTCCGTCCGTGATCAAAAACCCCGCTGGTTGGGGTCGGTTCTGGAGGACGGGGTGGAGCAGCGGACTAAAATGAGACATCGACGTCTCATTTGGTGTATCGTTGTCTCATGGCCATGGATCGTGACCAGGTGCTCCGCGCTGCCGCAGCCCTGCTCTCCCGCAAGTCGACCGCCACGATGGACGAGGTCGCCCGCGCCGCAGGTGTCGGCCGGGCGACCCTCCACCGGCACTTCGCCGGGCGCGACGCCCTCGTACGGGCCCTGGAGGACCTCGGCATCCGCGAGTTCGAGCAGGCCCTCGACCGGGCCCGGCTCGGCGAGGACACCGCAGTCGAGGCGCTGCGCCGGCTCGTCGCCGAGAGCGAGGCGAACGCGCAGCTGCTGGCCTTCCTCGTCACCGAGAACCAGCTCTTCGAGGGCGACCAGGTCAACGAGGGCTGGGCCCGGCTCGACGCCCGCGTCAGCGCCCTCTTCCGGCGCGGCCAGGCCGAGGGCGACATCCGCATCGACCTGAGCCCCGCCTGGCTGACCGAGGCGCTGTACGGCCTCATCGGCACCTGCGCCTGGGCCGTCATGGACGGCCGGGTCGCCGCCAAGGACTACCACCACATGATCACCGAGCTGTTGCTCGGCGGAGCACAACGAAAGCGATAGGACATGACCCGCACCGAGCAGCTGAAGCCCCTGAAGGGGGCGGAGGGCACCAGTGGCGGCGGCAGCCGCGGGCGCTGGCTCGCGCTCGCCGTCCTGGTGCTCGCCGTCCTCCTCGTCGCCGTCGACGCCACCGTCCTCGGCCTCGCCACCCCGTCCCTCTCCGAAGACCTGAAGCCGTCCGGCACGCAGCTGCTGTGGATCGGCGACATCTACTCCTTCGTCATCGCCGGCCTGCTCGTCTCCATGGGCTCCCTCGGCGACCGCATCGGGCGCAAGAAGCTGCTCCTGACCGGCGCCACCGCGTTCGGCGCCGTGTCCGTGCTCACCGCCTGCGCCACCAGCCCCGAGATGATGATCCTCGCCCGGGCCCTCCTCGGCGTCGCCGGTGCGACCCTCATGCCGTCCACCCTGGCGCTGATCCGCAACATCTTCACCGACCCGCGCGAGCGCAGCCTCGCCATCGGCATCTGGGGGGCGACCGCCTCCGCGGGCGCCGCCGTCGGGCCCGTCGTCGGCGGGGCGCTGCTCCAGCACTTCTACTGGGGCTCGGTCTTCCTCATCAACCTGCCCGTCATGGCCGTCCTCGTCGTGGTCGGCGCGAAGCTGCTGCCCGAGTCGAAGAACCCGGTCGCCGGCCCCTGGGACCTCCTCAGCGTCGCCCTGTCCCTCGTCGGCGTCATCGGCGTCGTCTACGCCGTCAAGGAAGCCGCCACGCACGGCCCGACCCCCGAGGTCGCCGTGGCCGCACTCGCCGGTGCGGCCGCCCTGTACGCCTTCGTCCGCCGCCAGTTCACCCTGGACGCGCCGCTCCTCGACGTGCGGCTCTTCAAGGACCGCGGCTTCTCCGGCGCGGTCGTCGCCGACCTGCTGACCGTCTTCGGCCTCTCCGGGCTGCTGTTCTTCCTCTCCCAGTTCCTCCAGCTGGTCCAGGGCCGCGAGCCGCTGGAGGCCGGCCTGGCCGAGCTGCCCGCGGCCGTCGGTGCCGTCGCGACCGGCCTCGTGGCCGGCGCCTGGGCCCGCCGCTTCTCGGTGCGGGCCGTGGTGGCGGGCGGGCTCGGCGCCATCGGCCTGGCGCTGGCCGCGCTCACCGCGGTGGAGCGGTCCAGCGGCTACCCGCTGCTCGGGGCGTCCCTGCTGGCCGTCGGCATCGGCGCCGGCTTCTCCTTCACCGTCACCGCCGACGTGATCCTCTCCAGCGTCCCCAAGGAGCAGGCCGGCGCGGCCTCGGCCGTCTCCGAGACCGCGTACGAACTCGGCGCGGCCCTCGGCATCGCCCTCCTCGGCTCCGTCGTCACCGGCGTCTACCAGGGCTTCACCGCCCCCGCGCAGGTCCCGCCAGCCGTCGCGGAAGCGGCGCACGACTCGCTCGGCGGTGCCGTCGAAGCCGCGTCCTCGCTGGACCCGCAGACCGCGCACGCCCTGGTCACCGCCGCGCAGGACACCTTCGTGGAGGGCCTGCGGCTGGCCTCCGGGGTCAGCGCGCTCGTCCTGCTGGCCACCGCCGTCGCCGCATGGTTCCTGCTCAAGGGGCAGAAGCTCCAGGACGGCGCCCCGGCGCACCCCTGACCGCGGCCAAGAGGCGCGCCGCAGAACGAGGTTGACAGTCCGTCCGCCTGCGGGACACCATCCCGCCGGTGGAGATCATCGAGCTGACCCCCGCGGAGCGCCGCGTCTGGGACGCCTTCCCCCGCGGCGAAGGCGTCGACTTCCGGGAGCACCCCGACGAGGACCCGGCCGCCGGGTCCTCCTGGGGGCCCGAGCGCACCCTGCGCGCCGAGGCGCTGGCCGCGCTCCTCCTCGCCGGCCCCACCGCGGACGGGCAGGTCGCCGGACTGAACGTCCGCGGCGCCCGCATCACCGGCAAGCTCGTCCTCAAGTACGCCGACATCGACCACGCGATCCGGCTGCGCGCCTGCCTCTTCGAGCGCAAGCCCGTCCTGTACGGCGCCCGGCTGCGGGCGCTGTCGCTCACCGACTCGGTGCTGCCCGGCCTGACGGCCTCCACGCTCACCGTCGACCTCGCCCTCCGCCTCGCCTGCTGCCGGATCACCGGGCCCGTCCGGCTCGCCGGGGCCCGGATAGGCGGCGGCTTCTTCCTCCACAAGGCCGTCGTCGGCGACCCGGACACCGCCGGCCGGGAGGGGGAGGAGCCGCCGCTGCAGTTCAACCACGCCCACATCGGCACCGACGTCATCGCGGCGGGCCTGACCGTCCACGGCCAGACGCGGATCAACGGCGCCACCGTCGGCGGCCAGATCAACCTCGACGACGCCCGCCTCCTCGCCCCCGGCGGCACCGCCCTGCACGCAGAGACCCTCACCGTCGGCACCGACCTGCGCGCCATGCGCCTGCAGGCCCGCGGCCGCGTCAACCTCACCGGATCCCGGATACCGGGCCAGCTGAACCTCGCCTACGCCGCCTTCGCCAACCCGGGCGGCGTCGCCCTGCGCGCCTCCAGCTGCACGGCCGGGGAACTGTGGCTGCGGGAGTGCCCCACCCTCCAGGGCTCGGTGAACCTGCGGCGCTCCACCTTCGACCTGTTACACGTCCCGCCGACCGCCTGGCCCGACCGCATCCGCATCGACGGCCTGACCTACCGCACCCTCGCCCCGCACCTGCCCGCCGAGGAGCGGCTGCCCGCCCTCGAACGCGAGGAGTCCGGCTACCTCCCGTACGCCTACGAGCAGCTCGCCGCGGCCTACCTGACCACCGGCGACGAGGCCGCCGCCCGGACCGTGCAGCTCGCCAAGCTCCGCCGGCACCGGGGGACCCTGCCCCGGCACGCCCGGCTGTGGGGCCTCCTCCAGGACGCCACCGTCGGCTACGGGTTCCGGCCGCTGCGCGCGGCGCTCTGGCTGCTGGCCCTGCTGCTGACCGGCGCGGTCGCGTACGGGATGCGGCCCCCGCCGCCGCTGAAGCCGGACGAGGCCCCCGAGTTCAACCCGGTGTTCTACACCCTCGACCTGATGCTGCCGATCATCGGGTTCGGCCAGGAGCAGGCCTTCGCGCCGCGCGGCTGGGCGCAGTGGCTGTCGTACCTGCTGATCGTGACCGGCTGGGTCCTCGCCACGACGACCGCGGCGGGCATCAGCCGGTCACTGCGCCGGCAGTAGGGGCAGGGGCGTCGCCCCGGTCAGGCGGCCTTCGCCTTGGTGGCGTACATGTCCACGTACTCCTGGCCCGACAGCCGCATGACCTCGGCCATCACGGAGTCGGTGACGGCGCGCAGCACGTAGCGGTCGCGGTCCATGCCGTCGTAGCGGGAGAACTCCATCGGCTCGCCGAAGCGGATGGTGACCCGGCCGGGCCGCGGCATGCCCTTGCCGCCGGGCTGGAGCTTGTCGGTGCCGATCACCGCGAACGGGACGACGGGGGCGCCGGTCATCAGGGTGAGCCGGGCGATGCCGGTGCGGCCGCGGTAGAGGCGGCCGTCGGGGGAGCGGGTGCCCTCCGGGTAGATCCCGAAGATCTTGCCCTCCTCCAGGATGCGGCGGCCGGTCATCAGCGCGGCGACGCCGCCGTTGGCGCCGTCCCGGTCGACGGGGATCATGCCGGCGCCGGTGAAGAACCAGGCCATGGCGCGGCCCTTGAGGCCCTTGCCCGTCACGTACTCGTCCTTGCCGATGAAGTGGACGGTCCGGTCGCAGACCAGCGGCAGGATCATCGAGTCGATGAACGTGAGGTGGTTGCCCGCCAGGATCACCGGCCCCGAGCCGGGGATGTTCTCGACGCCCTCCACACGGGTGCGGAACATCATGCGCATGACCGGTCCGACGGTGGCCTTGATGAGCGCGGTACGGAACAACGTGAGCCCTCCGGCATCCAAAAGCGACTGTGCACGGCGCAGGGGCCGTGCAGGTGAGGACGATACTCGCGGGTCAGGTCTGATCGCACATCGGGTTCACCGGTTTGAAACGCATTGTTGACGCGTGTTTGCGCCATGTTCGGCCGGCGACCTCCTGCGGGCCATCCGCAGGCGCCTACCATCGGCTCGCCGATCCGGGCCGCCGCGGGCGCCGGCGCACCGGACCCGCCGCGGCCCCCGACCAGCAGGGAGTGCCATTCATGACGCAGGGTGGGGCAGCACGGCGCACGGTCCTCGGGGCCGTCCTCGCGGCGGGCGCCGCCGGTACGGCCGGACTCTCCGCGGGCTCCGCGGCGGCCGCGGAGCCCGGGCAGGAGCAGCGCGGCGGCTACCGCGGGCTGCCCGTGCCGCTGGTGATCGGACACCGGGGCGCCTCCGGGCACCGGCCCGAGCACACGCTCGGCTCGTACGAGCTCGCCCTCGACCTCGGCGCCGACGTCGTCGAGCAGGACCTGGTGCCCACCCGCGACGGGCACCTGGTGTGCCGGCACGAGAACGAGATAGGCGGCACCACCGACGTCGCCGACCACCCGGAGTTCGCCTCCCGCCGCACCACCAAGACCGTCGACGGGACCGCCGTGACCGGCTGGTTCACCGAGGACTTCACCCTCGCCGAGCTGAAGACCCTGCGCGCCAAGGAGCGCATCCCCGCCGTGCGGCAGCGCAACACCCTCTACGACGGGCGCTGGGACGTCCCCACCTTCGAGGAGGTGCTGCGCTGGGCGGACAGGGAGGGCAGGCGGCGCGGGCGCCGGATCTGGCTGCACGTCGAGACCAAGCACCCCAGCCACTTCCGCTCGCTCGGCCTCGGCCTGGAGGAGCCCCTCGCCCGGCTGCTGCGCCGCCACGGCCGCGACGGGCGGGACGCCCCGGTGTTCCTGCAGTCCTTCGAGCCGTCCAGCATCCAGCGGCTCGCCCGGCTGGTCGACGCACCGCGCGTCGTGCTGCTCTCCGACGCCCGCAGCCGCCCCTGGGACTTCGTCCTGGCCGGCGACCCGCGCACCGTCGCGGACCTGGTCACGCCCGAGGGCCTGAAGTGGATCGCCTCCTTCGCGCAGGGCATCGGCCCCACCCTCGACCTGGTCATCCCGCGCACGGCGGACGGCCGGCTGGGCACCCCCACCACCCTGGTCCGCGACGCCCACGCCCGGCGGCTGGTCCTGCACCCCTACACCGCCCGCAACGAGAACGCCTTCCTCCCGGCCGAGTTCCGCAGGGGCACCGACCCGGCCGCCTACGGGGACGCCTTCGGCGCGCTCCGGGCCTACTTCGCGCAGGGCATCGACGGCATCTTCACCGACCAGCCCGACACGGGGCTCCTCGCCGCCGAGGACTTCCGGCCCGGCCGCCGCCCCTGAGGGCCCCCGGCCGCCGCCCGGCCGTACGTCAACCAGGAAGCGGAGCAGCGCCTTCGGGTGGGTCGTGCCGGGAGGGGAAACCGCCGGGCACCGCCCGCGCGTCCCGCCCGGCATGGACCTGCTGAAGGACTCCGAGGTACTCGACCGACTGGGCCCGCTGCTCTCCGCCGAGGCGGCCGCGGAGGCCGCCGGCGCCGGCATGGATGCCGCCGACCTGGAACAGGCCGTGTGGGTCAGGCTCCTGGAGGCCGGCCCCGCCCCCGCCGAGCCCGCCCGCTGGCTGCGCCGGGCCGTACGGGCCGAGGCCCGCCGCGCCCGGCGCCGGGTTCGCCGGGAGATCCCGTACGGCAGCCGCCCGGGGAACGCGGGCGCCGCGCCCGAGGAGGCCGCGCTGCACGGGGAGGCGCACCGGGCACTCCGTTCGGCGGTCGCCCGATTGCCCGGGCGCTGCCCCGAGCTGATGCGGGCACTTCTGTCGCCCAGAGACCTGACTTACCGTGAAATCGCAGGAGAGTTGGGTATCTCACAAGGAAGTTTGGGGCCCGTCCGTTCCCGTTGCCTGGGATGTCTGCGCAGAATGCTCGCGTCAGAGGTTGGGGCTCCTGGCCTTCGGGGAAGGGAGCGGTAGAACCAACGGGCCACCAGGTGAGCAGGAGGCGTGCGCAGATGGGCATGAGCGTGACCATTTCGGCGGCGGTTGCCGAGGACACGGAGCAGATCCTCAAGCTCCAGTACCTGGCGTTCCAGCGCGAGGCCGAGCTGTACGGCAACTACCGCATCCAGCCGCTCACCCAGACCCTGGACTCCCTGAAGGCGGAGCTCGCGTCCGACACCGTGCTCGTCGCGAGGCTCGGCGAGGAAGTGGTGGGCACCGTGCGCGGCCGCATCGACGAGGACGGCGCCGGCAGCATCGCCAAGCTGTGCGTGCACCCCCGCCTCCAGGGCCACGGCCTCGGCGCCCGCCTGCTGCGCGCCGTCGAGGAGGCGCTCGGCGGCCGGGAGTCCGCCCCGACCCGCTTCCGCCTGCACACCGGCCACAAGAGCGAGTCGAACCTGCGGCTGTACCGCAACGCGGGCTACGTGCAGGTCGGCGGGCGCACCGCGTCCGACGGCGTGCGCCTGGTGGTCCTGGAGAAGGAGAGGGCGGCGGGCACCGCCGACTTCGCGGTCAGCGCCTGACGCGCAGCCAGAGGATCCCGGTGATCGGCAGGATCACCGGGATGAACAGGTAGCCCATTCCGAACTGCGACCACACGGTGGCGTCCGGGAAGGCCTCCGGGCGCAGCAGCGTCCAGGTGCCGACGACGAGGACGCCCGCCAGCTCGGCGGCGCAGCACAGCCGCGCCGCCCTGCGGGCCCGCTCGCCGCCGCGCACCAGCGAGTACGTGATGAAGCAGTACACGAGCGCGGCCGCGCCGGTCAGCGTGTACGGCAGCGGCGCCCGGTCGAATTCGGTCGAGATCTGGTAGACGGAGCGCGAGACCGCGCCGACCGTGATCACGCCGTACAGCCAGACGAGCAGCAGCCCGGGGCCGGAGACGAGCCGCCGCCCGCCGGGGGCCGCGGGGGCGTCCGGGGCGGCGTCGGCGCCTCCTGCCGCTGCCGGGGTGCGGTCCGTGTCAGGCACCGGGGGTCCCCCAGATGTCGTAGAGCCGTACTTCGAGGACGGCGAGGACCACCGCGCCGGCGGCCACGGTCACCGAACCCCACTTGGTGCGCTCGCTCAGCGAGAGCAGCCCGGCGGCCGGGACCGCGGCGAACGCGCCGAACAGGTACGCCAGGAAGAGCACCGAGCCCTCGTCGGGCCGCTCGCCGCGGGCCAGCACCACGATGCCGACCACCAGCTGGGCCAGGGCCAGCAGGGTCACCACACCCATGCCGATGAAGTGCCAGTCCTTGGTCGGCTGGTTCCGCAGGGCGGCGAAACCGCACCAGGCGGCGAGGGCGAGGGCGGCCGCGCCGATGGCGACCGTCAGGGCGTCGAGCATGCAGCGAGCGTATTACGGGCCGGGGGAGCGGCTGCGCCCGCCCCTGCGCCCGCCGCCGGCGCGCCCGCCGGACGCGGGGAGGGGAGGGTCCGGAGACGACCGGTCGCGTCCGGTGAGCGAGTCATGATCGTCCGCTATTCGGACATAATTGATCGGTCAAGGGATATGTCTGGTTTACTGGGGCCCATGACCACGACGAGCAGCCGCACCCTTGCGACCGAGGCGACGATGACGCCCGGTGCTCGTTGTATGTGTCGAATGTGCGCCTTCTGAGGGCCCCTCTCCACCCGTCCCGCGCCCCGAAGCGGGACCGGCCGAGCCCGTCCGCGCCGCCCCTGCCCCGCAGAACGGCCCGGACCGCTCCTGCCCCGCGCCTACGTGGGAACCGCCTGAGAGTTCCGGTTCGACCCGTATCGCGCCCCAGATGTATGCCCCGTGCCCGGCACCCAGCCACCGCTGCGCCGCGCACTCGACAGCGACGGAAATCCTGTGATCACCACATCGGGCCTCACGAAGGTCTACCAGTCCCGCGGCCGCGAGGTCACCGCCCTGGACGGCGTCGACCTCCGCGTCCGCGAAGGCGAGGTCTTCGGCGTCATCGGCCAGAGCGGCGCCGGCAAGTCCTCCCTCATCCGCTGCGTCAACCTGCTGGAGCGCCCCACCTCCGGCACCGTGACCGTCGACGGCGTCGACCTCACCGCCCTCGCCGGCCGCGGCCGCCGCGCCGGCAGGGAGCTCCGCGAGGCCCGCAGCCGCATCGGCATGGTCTTCCAGCACTTCAACCTGCTGTCCTCCCGCACCGTCCAGGCCAACGTCGAACTCCCCCTGGAGATCCTCGGCACCCCCTCCCGCGAGCGCTCCCGCAAGGCCCTCGAACTCCTCGACCTCGTCGGCCTCGCCGACAAGGCCAAGGCCTACCCGGGCCAGCTCTCCGGCGGCCAGAAGCAGCGCGTCGGCATCGCCCGCGCCCTCGCCGGCGACCCCAAGGTGCTCCTCTCCGACGAGGCCACCAGCGCCCTGGACCCCGAGACCACCCGCTCCATCCTCCAGCTGCTGCGCGACCTCAACCAGCGCCTCGGCCTGACCGTCCTGCTCATCACGCACGAGATGGACGTCGTCAAGACCGTCTGCGACTCCGCCGCCCTGATGAAGCGCGGCCGGATCACCGAGTCCGGCACCGTCGCCGAGCTCCTCGCCACCCCCGGCTCCGAGCTCGCCGAGGAGCTGTTCCCGCTCACCGGCACCGCCGGCGGCCCCGACCGCACGGTCGTCGACGTCACCTTCCACGGCGACGCCGCCACCCAGCCGGTCATCTCCCAGCTGTCGCGGACCTACAACATCGACATCTCGATCCTCGGCGCCGCCATGGACACCGTCGGCGGACGCCAGGTCGGCCGCATGCGCATCGAACTCCCCGGCCGCTACGAGGACAACGTCGTGCCCGTCGGCTTCCTGCGCGAACAGGGCCTCCAGGTCGAGCCCGTCGACACCGCCGGCCCCGGCCTCGACACCGAGATCGCCGAACTCGTCAAGGAAGGTGCCAAGTGACCTGGTCCGAGATGCAGCCCCTGCTCACCCAGGGCACGTACGACACCCTCTACATGGTGCTGTGGTCCACCCTCGTCACCGTGCTGGGCGGCCTGCCCGCCGGCATCCTCCTCGTCCTCACCGACAAGGGCGGCCTCCTGCAGAACCGGCCGCTCAACAAGGTCCTCGGCGTGGTCGTGAACATCGGCCGCTCGCTGCCGTTCATCATCCTGCTGATCGCCCTGATCCCGGTCACCACCGCCGTCGTCGGCACTTTCATCGGCCCCACCGCCATGATCGTCCCGCTGGCCGTCGGCGCCATCCCCTTCTTCGCCCGCCTCGTCGAGACCGCCGTCCGCGAGGTGGACCACGGCCTCGTCGAAGCCGTCGAGTCCATGGGCGGGGGAGTCCCGACCATCGTCGGCAAGGTGCTCCTGCCCCAGGCCCTGCCCTCGCTCGTCGCCGCCGTCACCACCACCCTGATCACCCTCGTCGGCTACTCCGCCATGGCGGGCGCCGTCGGCGGCGAAGGCCTCGGCTCCAAGGCCGTCACCTACGGCTTCCAGCGCTTCGAGACCGGCTTCATGCTCGCCACCGTCGCCGTCCTCATCGCCCTCGTCACCGTGATCCAGCTCATCGGCGACGGCGCCGTACGCCTCCTCGCCCGCCGCGGCCGCACCGCCTGACCCGGCCCCGCCCGCCCGGCGGCCCCCCAGCCACCATCCGCAAGAGAGCCCGCACTCGTCGTGCTTGGGCCACCACCCGCAAGAACCGCGCGCAACCCGCGCACTTGCACCGCAATGAAAGGCACTCTTCGTGCGCAAGAACACCAAGTCCACCGTCCTCGCCGCCGCGACCGCAGCCCTCGCCCTCGGCCTCACCGCCTGCGGCAGCGCCTCCGACCCCTCCGCCCCGGCGGCGTCCGGCGCCGCGGCGGACGAGAGCAAGCCGCTCGTCGTCGCCGCCTCCCCGAGCCCGCACGCCGACATCCTGAACTTCGTCAAGGACAAGCTGGCCGCCAAGGAGGGCCTCAAGCTGGAGGTCAAGGAGTTCACCGACTACGTCCTGCCCAACACCGCCACCGAGCAGGGCCAGGTCGGAGCCAACTACTTCCAGCACAAGCCGTACCTCGACGACTTCAACAAGAAGAACGGCACGCACATCGTGCCCGTCGCCAACGTGCACCTGGAGCCCCTCGGCCTCTACTCCAAGAAGGTCAAGGCCGTCACCGACCTCAAGCCCGGCCACACCGTCGCCGTGCCCAACGACACCACCAACGAGGGCCGCGCCCTCCAGCTGCTCGCCGCGAACAACCTGATCACCCTCAAGGAAGGCGTCGGCACCAGCGCCAAGCTGTCCGACATCACCGACAAGAAGGGCCTGGAGTTCAAGGAGCTGGAGGCCGCCACCGTCCCGCGCGCCCTGGGCGACGTGGACGCCGCCGTCATCAACGGCAACTACGCCCTGGAGGCGAAGCTCTCCCCCGCCAAGGACGCCCTCGTCCTGGAGAAGTCCGAGGGCAACCCGTACGCCAACTTCCTCGCGGTCAAGGCCGGCAACGAGAAGGACCCGCGCGTCGAGAAGCTCGCCAAGCTCCTCAACTCCGACGAGGTCCGCACGTTCATCGAGGAGAAGTACCAGGGCTCCGTCACCCCGGCCTTCGGCACCCCCGCCTCCTGACCCCGCGCCCGCGCCCCGCACCGGGCGCGGCCGCCCCGGCACACGGCCCCGCACACCCCACCGGGCGTGCGGGGCCGCGGCCTGCCCGCTCCCGGGCAGGGGCGGCCATGCACACAGGCCGTTCGATGCTGCATGCTGTGGCTGGACGGCCCGCACGACGGCGCCCCCGCCCACCCGGTCCCGCACCACGGTCGCCCCACCTCTCAGGCATGGAGCTGCGCATGACTACCACCTTCCCGGACGTCACCATCAGCACGGACCGGCTGGTGCTGCGCCCCTTCGACGTGGAGGACGTCACCGCGCTCGCCGAGATGATGAACGACGAGCACGTCACCGCCTGGACCCCCGCACCGCACCCCTACACCCACGCCGATGCCCACCGCTGGGCCACCCGCCACGCCCACGCCGAACGCACCGGCGGCCGCGGCATCGTCTTCGCCGTCGCCGAGTTCCTCACCCAGCGCCTCGTCGGCACCGTCCACCTGAAGAACACCGACTGGCGCACCCGCACCACCGAGGCCTCCTACATCACCGCCCCCTGGGCCCGCGGCGAGGGATACGCCGGCGAGTCCGTCCTCGCCGTCGCCCAGTGGCTCTTCCGCGACCAGGCCTTCGAACGCCTCGAAATGCGCACCGCCGCCGACAACACCGCCGCCCAGCAGGTCGCCCAGAAGATCGGCTGCATCAGCGAGGGCGTCCTGCGCAACGCCTGGATAGCCCGCATCCAGAACGCCGACGGCAGCTGGAGCCACGCCCGCACCGACCTCATCGTCTGGAGCCTCCTCCCCGAGGACCTCGAAGACGCGGACGCATACGACGCAACCGACGGCTACGGCCGCGCCCTCGCCCGCCCCGCCGAGGCCGGCGGCCTGCGCGTCGGCGCCGACTGGAACTGACACCCCGCACCGCCGGGCCGCCCCCACGGAGCGCCCGGCCCCCCGGAACACCACCCACCCCCCATCACCCAGGAGACAGACGACGATGGCCGACCGGGTCACGGTGATCGGCTGGGACGGCTCCCCCCTGACCGCGGCCGCCCGCTCCGCGCTCTCCGCCGCCACCCTCGTCGCCGGCGCAGCCCACCACCTCGCCCTCCCCGAGGTGCCGCCCGCCGCCGAACGCATCCGCCTCGGCAGCCTCGGCCTCGCCGCCCGCCGCATCGCCGGACACCGCGGCAGCGCCGTCGTGTTCGCCGACGGCGACCCCGGCTTCTTCGGCGTCGTCCGCACCCTGCGCGCCCCCGAGCACGGACTGGAGGTCGAGGTCGTCCCGGCCGTCTCCTCCGTCGCCGCCGCCTTCGCCCGCGCCGGAATGCCCTGGGACGACGCCCAGGTCGTCGTCGCCCACCCCCGCACCCTGCGCCGCGCCGTCAACGTCTGCCGCGCCCACGGCAAGGTCGCCGTCCTCACCTCGCCCGGCGCCGGACCCGCCGAACTCGCCCTGCTCCTGGGCCCCGTGCACCGCACCTTCGTCATCTGCGAGGAACTCGGCACCTCCCGCGAACAGGTCACCGTCGTCACCTCCGACAAGGCCGCCGACCACGCCTGGCGCAACCCCAACGTCGTCATCGTCATCGGCGGCCAGACCGTCTCCGCCGAGCCCGCCTGGCTCCTCGGACAGAACCCCGCCCGCACCGCCGAACGAGGCTGGGCCCGCCCCCACGACGGCACCGGCGAAGGGGAGTCGGCCACCCTGCGCGCCGCCCAGCTCGCCCGGCTCGGCCCGCGCACCGGCGACCTCGTCTGGGACATCGGCGCCGGCTCCGGCGCCTTCGCCGTGGAGGCCGCCGCCTTCGGGGCCGCCGTCATCGCCGTCGACGCCGACCCGCAGGCCTGCGAGCGCACCGCCGCCGCGGCCCGTGCCCGCGGGGTCCAGCTCCAGGTCCTCGCCGGCCGCGCCCCGCACGTCCTGGAGGACCTCCCCGAACCCGACGTCGTCCGCGTCGGCGGCGGCGGCGCCGGCGTCGTCGCCGCGGTCGCCGAACGCCGCCCCGAACGGATCGTCAGCCACGCCTCCACCCGCGACGAGGCCGAGGCGATCGGCCGCGCCCTCGCCGAGGGCGGATACGCCGTCGAATGCGCCCTCCTGCAGTCCGTCGGGCTCGACCCCCTCACCTGGAGCGAACAGGACCGTACCGTCGTGTTCCTCCTGGCAGCCCGGCGCCCGGTGAACCACCGGGCCTGAGCCCGGGGTAGGCTGGCCGATCGTCGTACTGCCCTGGTACGCCCAGGGACGGCGGCACAACAAGACGCGCGACGTGGCGCAGTCCACAGCAGACCGCGGCGGTTTCGGCCGCCGAGGCGGCGAACGGGCGCGACAATGCTTACTGGTTGTCGCAGGGTGCGTACGCGGAACAACGCGTCGCACGGCAACCCCGCTCGTTGGTCTTGTGGGCGCCGGGCGATCGAAGAGGCAACACGATGGGCGAGGGGTACGCATGACCGACACCGGCCAGGTACCGGGCGAGGGACTCCCGGACAACGCGGGCATGGTGGACCAGCAGGGCATTCCGGCTCAGGTTCCGCAGCCGGGCGCCTACGCCTTCCAGGACCTCGTGGACAACCCCGCCGAGGCCGAGGACGAGGAGCTGCTGCTGATGCCCAGCGGCCACGGCCACGGCTCGTGGAGCGACCCCCAGGTGGTCCCGCCGGCGCCCGCCTACCCCGTCGAGACCTCCTACGGCGACGCCCCGTACGCCGACTACGCAGACCCCCACGCCGCCTACGCCGAGCCCGCCCACCCCGCGCCGGCCGCCTTCCCCGGCCCCGCCGACGCCTCGTACGGCGCCGGCGTGCACGAGGCCGGGGGCCGCGACTCCGGCTCCCTGGACCTCGGCGGCCTCGCCGCCCCGCAGCACGCCGCGCCCGTCGCCCCGCCCCGCCGGCCGCTGCACATGGGCCCGCCCGTGCCCGAGGCCACCGGCCTGGTCCGCTCCCTCGCCGACCGCGGCCCCGCCGCCCCCGTGCCGCCCGCCCCGACCGCACCGCTGGGCGGCCCCGTCCCGCCGATGCCGGTGCGCCAGGCCGGGCCGCCCACCACGGGCCCCGAGTACCTGGACGTGCCGCGGCAGGACCCCGCCGCCCAGGCGGCCCCGCAGCTCGGCGAGGTCCCCCCGCAGGCCGGCGCACCCTGGGGCGCCGAGCCGGTGCCCGCGGCGCAGCCCGCCCCCGAGCAGGCGTTCCCCGCTGCGGAGCCGCAGCAGCCGCAGCCCGCCCCCGAGCAGCCGCAGCCGCACCCCGAGCAGGCGCAGCCCGTTCCGGCGCCGGAGGCGGTGGAGGCCGCCCCGGAGGCCGCCGCCGCGCCCGTGCCCGGACCAGAGGCCGCTCCCGCCCCCGAGGCTCCGGCCGCGGGGGAGACCGCTCCGGCGGCGGAGACCGCCCCCGAGGCGCAGGCCGCGGCCCCCGAGGCCGTACCCGCGTCTGAGGCCGTACCCGCGCCTGAGGCCGTACCCGCCCCCGAGGGCGTTCCGGGCGCCCCCGAGGCCCCGCAGGCGGAGGCCCTGCTGCCCGAGGCCGCGTTGCCGGAGGCCGCGCAGCCCGTGGTCCCGGCACAGCCGGAGGCCGCCGAGGCGGCTGCGGCCGAGGCGCCCGCCGCCGATGGGCCCGCCCCCGTCGAGGTGCCCGCCGCGGCCGCGCCGGAGGCCGGGGCTCCCGCCGAGCCGGTCGCCGCCCCCCAGGCCGTCCCCGCGGCCCCGGAGGCTGCCGAGGCCGCTCCGGCCGAGCAGGCCGTCCCCGCCGAGGCCGCCGTCCCGGCAGCGCCGGAGGGCGCCGCGGAGGGCGCCCCTGCCGCCGAGCAGCCGCCGGCCGAGCAGGTGCCCGGCGCGCCCCAGGCCGCCGAGCAGCCCGCCGAAGCCGTCGCCCACCCTGTCGAGGCCGTGCCGGAGCAGCCCACCGCCGAGCCCGTGGCCGCTCCCGCCCCCGCCGCCGAGCCCGTGCCGGCCGCCGCCGAGCCCGTGCCGGCCGCCGCCGAGACCGAGGCCCCGGCCGAGGCGCCCGCGGACCCGGCCGCCGCCGAAGCCGCCGCCCCGGCGACCGCCGAGGGCGCCGAGCCGCAGGAGCCCTCCGCCCCCGTCGGCGAGCCCGCACCCGGCTACGCCGACGCCGAGCGCGAGGCCGTCCTGCGCGTGATGCGCGAGCGCCGCGACATCCGCAACGGCTTCCGCACCGACCCCATCCCGCACGAGGTGCTGCTGCGCGTCCTGGAGGCCGCGCACCACGCGCCCAGCGTCGGCCACTCCCAGCCCTGGGACTTCGTCGTCATCCGCTCGGCCGAAACCCGCCGCACGATGCACGAACTCGCCCAGCGCCAGCGCGAGGCCTACGCCAAGTCGCTGCCCAAGGGCCGGGCCAAGCAGTTCAAGGAACTGAAGATCGAGGCCATCCTCGACACCCCCGTCAACATCGTCGTCACCGCCGACCCCACCCGCGGCGGCCGCCACACCCTCGGCCGGCACACCCAGCCGCAGATGGCCCCGTACTCCTCCGCACTCGCCGTCGAGAACCTGTGGCTCGCCGCGCGCGCCGAGGGCCTCGGCGTCGGCTGGGTCAGCTTCTTCGACGAGCGCGAGATGGTCCGCGAGCTCGGCCTGCCCGAGCACCTCGAAGTCGTCGCCTACCTGTGCGTCGGATACGTCGACGAGTTCCCCGAGGAGCCCGAGCTGGCGCAGGCCGGCTGGTCGCAGCGCCGGCCGCTCGCCTGGGTCGTCCACGAGGAGACGTACGGCCGCCGCGCCCTGCCCGGCGAGGCGCCGCACGACCTGCTCTCCGAGACCGTCGCCAGCATCCGCCCGCTCGACGCGAAGGCGCTCGGCGAGGCCTGGGAGCGGCAGAAGCGGATGACGAAGCCCGCCGGCGCCCTCGGCATGCTGGAGATCATCTCCGCGCAGCTCGCCGGGCTGTCCCGGGTCTGCCCGCCCCCGATCCCCGAGCCCGCCGCGGTCGCGATCTTCGCCGGGGACCACGGGGTGCACGCCCAGGGCGTCACCCCCTGGCCGCAGGAGGTCACCACGCAGATGGTGGCGAACTTCCTCGGCGGCGGCGCCGTCTGCAACGCCTTCGCCAACCAGGTCGGCGCCGAGGTCTGCGTCATCGACGTGGGCGTCGCCGGCGACCTCCCCGCCACCCCCGGCCTGCTGCCCCGCAAGGTCCGCCCCGGCACCGCCGACCTGACCGCCGGCCCCGCCATGACCCGCGAGGAGGCCGTCGCGGCCATCGAGGTAGGCATCGAGACCGCCCGCGACCTCGTCGCCGCCGGCAACAAGGCCCTGCTCACCGGCGAGATGGGCATCGCCAACACCACGGTCTCCGCGGCCCTCATCTCCGTGTTCACCGGAGCCGACCCCTCGGAGGTCACCGGCCGCGGCACCGGCATCAACGACGAGACCCACGCCCGCAAGGTCGACGTCGTCCGCCGCGCCCTGGAACTGCACCAGCCCGACCCGGCGGACCCCATCGGCGTCCTCGCGGCCATCGGCGGGCTGGAGCACGCGGCGATCGTCGGCCTCCTCCTCGGCGGCGCCTCCCTGCGGACCCCCGTCATCCTCGACGGCGTCAGCGCCGGCGCGGCCGCACTGGTGGCCCGCGCCATCGCCCCCGAGGCGCTCTCCGCGTGCATCGCCGGGCACCGCAGCGCCGAACCCGGGCATGTCGCCGCGCTCAACAAGCTCGGCCTGCGCCCGCTGGTCGACCTGGACCTGCGGCTCGGCGAGGGCACCGGAGCCCTCCTCGCGCTCCCGCTGGTGCAGAGCGCTGCCCGCGCGATGCACGAGGTCGCCACCTTCGACTCCGCGGGAGTCACCGAGAAGTAGGGCCGTCCCGCTGCGCGGGGCCAGTCCCCTTCTCTCCCCGCCCCTTCCCGAAACCGGTGCTCCGCCCCGGACCCGTACGTGCGCACCGCGTCCGTGCCCTCAAACGCCGGGCGGACCGGAATCGGCCCCGCCGGCGTTCGAGGCGCGGGGTCCGGGGGCGGAGCCCCGGTTCGGGAAGGAGGGGCAAAGGCCCCGCGCAGCGGCCGGCGCGGCGGGTCGTATCGTGGACCCGCACACCCGAAACCGCACGTCACACCGGACAGGCCGCTCCAGCGCAGCAGCGGCAGCAGACCACCGCCGTCCCAGGAGCCGCACCGCCATGGCACATCCGGCACACCCCGCGTACCCCGTAGGCCTCCGCCTCGCCGGCCGCCGCGTCGTCGTCATCGGCGGCGGACAGGTCGCCCAGCGCCGCCTCCCCGCCCTCGTCGCCGCGGGTGCCGACGTCCTGCTCGTCTCACCGTCCGCCACGCCGTCCGTCGACGCCATGGCGGAGACCGGCGAGATCCGCTGGGAGCGCCGCCGCTACCGCGAGGGCGACCTCGCCGGCGCCTGGTACGCCCTGATCGCCACCCAGCACCGCGAGGTCAACGAGCAGGCCTCCGCCGAGGCCGAGCGCGAGCGGGTCTGGTGCGTCCGCGCCGACGACGCCTCCGCCGCCACCGCCTGGACCCCGGCCACCGGCCGCGTCGAGGGCGTCACCGTGGCCGTCCTCACCGGCAACGACCCGCGCCGCTCCGCGGCCGTCCGCGACGCCGTGGTCGAGGGCCTCCGCGACGGCACCCTCGCCGCACCCGGCCACCGCGGCCGCGCCACGGGCGGGCCCCGCGTCGCCCTCGTCGGCGGCGGCCCCGGCGACCCCGACCTGATCACCGTCCGCGGCCGGCGGCTCCTCGCCGAGGCCGACGTCGTCATCGCCGACCGGCTCGGCCCCCGCGACCTCCTCGACGAACTCCCGCCCCACGTGGAGGTCATCGACGCAGCGAAGATCCCGTACGGCCGCTACATGGCCCAGGAGGCCATCAACAACGCCCTCATCGAGCACGCCAAGGCCGGCAAGGCCGTCGTCCGGCTCAAGGGCGGAGACCCGTACGTGTTCGGCCGCGGCATGGAGGAGCTCCAGGCCCTCGCCGAGGCCGGCATCGCCTGCACCGTCGTGCCCGGCATCTCCAGCTCCGTCTCGGTGCCCGCCGCCGCCGGCATCCCGGTCACCCACCGCGGCGTCGCCCACGAGTTCACCGTGGTCAGCGGGCACGTCGGCCCCGACGACCCGCGCTCCCTGGTGGACTGGGCCGCGCTCGCCCGCCTCACCGGCACCCTTGTCGTCCTCATGGGCGTCGACAAGATCGGCCTGATCGCCGAGGCCCTCGTCCGCCACGGCCGCGACGCCGACACGCCGGTCGCCGTCGTGCAGGAGGGCACCACCGCGAACCAGCGCCGCGTCGACGCCACCCTCGCCACCGTCGGCGAGCGGGTCCGCGCCGAGGACGTCCGCCCGCCCGCCGTCATCGTCATCGGCGAGGTCGTCCGCGTCGCGGCGGCCCCCGGCGCCTGAGCCGCGGCGCCCGCACGGACATTGGCACCCCACCCCGGACAAGGCAGTATCACCCTGTGGCTGATCTCATCACCGTCGACGACCCCGACGACCCGCGCCTGCGCGACTACACCGGCCTGACCGACGTCGAGCTGCGCCGCCGCCGCGAACCCGAGGAGGGACTCTTCATCGCCGAGGGCGAGAAGGTCATCCGGCGGGCGAAGGACGCCGGGTTCGAGATGCGCTCGATGCTGCTGTCCGCGAAGTGGGTCGACGTCATGCGCGACGTCATCGACGAACTCCCCGCCCCCGTGTACGCGGTCACCCCCGAGGTCGCCGAACGCGTCACCGGCTACCACGTGCACCGCGGGGCGCTCGCCTCCATGCAGCGCAAGCCGCTGCCCGACCCCGCCGAACTGCTCGCGGCGGGCGGCTCCCGGCGCCGCATCGCCGTCTTCGAGGGCTTCGTCGACCACGCCAACCTCGGCGCCGCCTTCCGCAGCGCCGCCGCCCTCGGCATCAGCGCGATACTCCTCTCCCCCGACTGCGCCGACCCGCTCTACCGGCGCGCCATCAAGGTGTCCATGGGGTCGGTGTTCTCCGTGCCGTACGCGCGCCTCGCGGACTGGCCGGCCGACCTGGAGCAGGTCCGCCAGGCCGGCTACCGGATCCTCGCCATGACGCCGAGCCCGCAGGCCGCCTCCCTGGACCAGGTCCCGCCGGAGCGCTTCGAACGCTGCGCGATCATGCTGGGCTCCGAGGGGCACGGCCTGTCCACGCACGCCCTGCGCGCCGCCGACGAGTGGGTACGCATCCCCATGGCCGAGGGCATCGACTCCCTCAACGTCGCCGCGGCCTCCGCGGTCGCCTTCTACGCCACCCGCCCGACCCGGCAGGCGTGACGCGCGGCGCCGGGGCTCAGAGCTTCTGCGCGGCCGCGATCCCGAGCGCCACGACCAGCGTCACCACGACGAACACGATCAGCCGCTGCCGCATCAGCCGCGGGTCCGGCCGCGACGGCCGCCGCCCCGCCCCCGTCGTCCGCGGCACCGGACGGCCGCCCGTCCGCCCGGCGGTCGGCCGCGACGACGGGCCGCCGCCCCGGTTCCGCGGCGACGACGGCCGCGACGGCGGCCCGCCCGGCGCACCCTTCACGGCACCCCTGCCCGCCCCCTGCGGGGCGGGGGTGCGGCCGGTGCCCCGCTCCGCCCGCTCCTCGGGGAACGGCTGGGTCAGCCGCCCGGTGGGCCGGTCGGCGCGCACGCGCTGCGCCGGCGGGCGCCCGTCCGACAGGCCCTGCGCCTCCCGGGCCGCGATCTCCTTCAGCCGCATCGACAGCTGGAGCGTGCTCGGCCGGTCCTCCGGGTCCTTCGCCAGGCAGGCCCGCACCAGCGGTGCCAGCGCGTCCGGCACGCCCACCAGGTGCGGCTCCTCGTGCACGACCCGGTACAGCATCACCTCGGAACTGCCGTGCCCGAAGGGCGAGTCGGCGGTCGCCGCGTAGGCGAGGGTCGCGCCCAGCGCGAACACGTCGGTGGCGGGCGTGACGGCCGCCCCGCGGACCTGCTCGGGGGCGAGGAAGCCGGGGGAGCCCACGGCCGTGCCCACGTGGGTCAGCGTGCTGGCCCCGGTGGCCCAGGCGATCCCGAAGTCGATGATCCGCGGCCCCTTGGGCGACAGCAGGATGTTCGACGGCTTGAGGTCCCGGTGGACGACCCCCGCCTCGTGGACCGCCACCAGCCCCTCGGACAGGGCGGCTCCGATCGCGGCGATCTGCGCCGCCGTCAGCGGGCCCTCCTCGGCGACCTTGTCGTGCAGGGACGGGCCGGGCACGTACTGGGTCGCGAACCACGGGCGCTCCGCCTCCAGGTCCGCCGCCACCAGGCGCGCCGTGCACCCGCCGCGGATCCGCCGGGCGGCGGACACCTCGCGCGCGAAACGGGAGCGGAACTCCTGGTCCTCGGCAAGGTCCGGGCGGATCACCTTGAGCGCGACGCGCTGCCCGCGCCGGTCGGAGCCCAGGTAGACCACGCCCATGCCGCCGGCGCCGAGCCGCCGGTGCAGCCTGAACGAGCCGACGACACGCGGGTCCTCGCGCCGGAGCCGCATCATCGCCATGTCCACCCCGCTGACCCGTCGTCCTGTTGACGTGGCACAGCTTACGGACCATCCGCCACGAGCGCTCAGAGGCCGCGCCCTCGCCGGGGCAATCGCTCGTCAGTGCGCGGGGACCCCCGCGGGGGTGCGGAACCCCGCCGCACCCGCCCCCGTACGGCACCCCCGGCCGTCCCCAACCCCCGTACAGCGAAGGGAGATTGAAAGGCCGTCGGCTGAACCGGCGCCGAGGGCCGGGCGGAGGGCGGGCGCGTGCGCCGGGCGCACCGCCGGGGCGGTCGCACTGCACCCGGTCCGGGGACCCGCATGTGCGGGGAGTGACGGAAGTGAGCGAACTCACCACGCTGTGGTCATCCCCTCCGGGAAGACCCCCACGAAAGCGGGGCGGCCTCCAACCAGGGGAGTACACGCGGCCCGCCCCGTCATCCTCCCGGAGGCCTGCCAATGGGTACGCGGGCAGGACGCCCCGCGCCCCCGCCGTCCCTAGTGTGGTGGTCATGCGGCGGGCGCACTCTCGTCCCCCGAGGTCTCGTGCCCGCCGCATCCAGACGACAGGGAGAGGGGCCATGGCGGACACGGCACGGCACGGGCGCAAGGCATTCGCGTTCCACGCCCACGAGTCCGGCACGCGCCACCCGCTGGTGGCCGCGGCCATGGTCCTCCCCCTGGCCGCCCTCCTGCTCTTCCTCTTCGGGGGGTTCGAGCAGGTGGCGGCGCAGGCGTCGTCCGTGGGCGCGATGCTGGGGCGCTGAGCGGCGCCCCGCCCGGGAGAGCGGCCCGGGCAGGGGGCATCGGCCCGCCGAACCCCGTGGGGACGGGGGAGCGGCGGACGGCAGGTGAAGGGTGCTGCCCGTACGACTGGGGAGTCGGACGGGCAGCACGCTCTTTTGCCCTCCCGCCGTGCCGCGGTTGCCGCCGCGGTGTTCCGTAACCTGCTGTGCGAGGGCCGGTGGCCCAGGGACCCACAGGCGGGGGAGCAGCGATGAACCAGGAGCACGCCGCCCGGCGCCTCGGGAAGGGCGCGGTGCCCGCCCCGGCCGCGCCGCTGCCCGCCGCACTGGCCGCTTACGCCACCGGCGAGCCGGAGCCCGCGTACCAGCTCCTCGCCGAGCGCGAGGACGGCACCGTCGTGCGCTGCGGGCAGGTCGTCGCCAAGGCGCACGCCGCCGACAGCGATCCCGAGGAGCTGGCCGTCCGGATGCGGATCGCCGCCGACCGGGCCCTCGCGGGGGTCCTCCTCCCGCCGCTGCGGCCCGGGGCGGGCCTGCTGCGGGGCCGGCCGGTGTCGCTGTGGCCGTACGGGGACCCGGTGGACGCCGAGCGCCCCGAGGACGCCCCGTGGGAGGCGGCCGCCGGGCTGCTGGCGGCGCTGCACCGGGTTCCGCTGGCGGCCCTGCCGGGGCCGCTGCCCGCCATGCGGGGACCGGCGAAGCTGGCGCGGGCCCTGCGCCGGCTGGCCCGCGCGGGCGGCCCCGACCGCGGACCCCGCCCGGCCGTGGAATCCCCGCCCGCCCCGGGCGGCTCCGGCCTCGGGCCGCAGGCCGTCTGGGACGCGGCGCGGACGCTGCCGGCCTGGGCGCGCGGGGAGGCCCCCGCACCGGGCGGCGGCGTCCTGTGCCACGGTGACCTGCACCTGGGGCAGTTGGTGCGGGGGAGCGCGGCGGGCGGCGGCTGGCGGCTGATCGACGTCGACGACCTGGGGGTCGGGGCGCCCGCCTGGGACCTCGCCCGGCCCGCCGCCTGGTACGCCGCCGGGGTCCTCGGCAGTGGCGCCTGGGCCCGGTTCCTGGAGGCGTACCGGGCGGCGGGCGGCCCGGCCGCGGGGCGCGCCGGCTGCGACCCGTGGCCGGCCCTGGACGTGGCGGCCCGGGCCCTGACCGTGCAGACGGCCGCGCTCGCGCTCGCCAAGGCCGCGGAGAACCGGCGCAGGCTCGACGACGTGGAGCGGCTGATGGTCGAATCCTGTGCCCGGATCGCCGCTCACCCGCCCGGCTCGGAGGAGCCCCGTCCGGCGTAGGGTGAGGGCCCTGCACCGGGCGGACGCACGGTGCCGACGCAGACGGCGAGGAGTTGGTCCGGCCATGCAGTGCCCGAAGTGCCACGCGATGATGCACACCTACAACCGCAACGGCGTCCAGATCGAGCAGTGCAGCGGCTGCCGCGGCATCTTCCTCGACTACGGGGAGCTGGAGGCGCTGACCCGGCTGGAGTCCCAGTACACCGCCGGCCAGTACGGGCAGGCCCCGCCGCCGGCCGCGCCCCCGGCGCCGTACCCGGCCCCGCACGCCGCGCCGCACGCCGCTCCGGCCTGGGGCGCCCCGCACCACGGGCACCACGGCCACCACCGCAAGGGCTTCGGGCGCATGCTGTTCTCGTCCTGAGCCCCCGGGGCCGCACACGCGGAAGCCCCGGCCGTCGAGACGGCCGGGGCTTCCGGTCGGTGCGCGATACTGGGATTGAACCAGTGACCTCTTCCGTGTCAGGGAAGCGCTCTCCCGCTGAGCTAATCGCGCGGGCCACGGCCGTGAAGCCGCAGGTCAAACGGTGTTGCAGATACTGCGTGCGCGATACTGGGATTGAACCAGTGACCTCTTCCGTGTCAGGGAAGCGCTCTCCCGCTGAGCTAATCGCGCGGGGGATCCGAAGATCCGGTGGACGATACTGGGATTGAACCAGTGACCTCTTCCGTGTCAGGGAAGCGCTCTCCCGCTGAGCTAATCGTCCTTGGAGGTGGAGACGGGATTTGAACCCGTGTAGACGGCTTTGCAGGCCGTTGCCTCGCCTCTCGGCCACTCCACCTCGGAGTTGCAGGGTATCTCGGGAAGATCCCCCACTCAGAGCGGACGACGAGACTCGAACTCGCGACATCCACCTTGGCAAGGTGGTGCTCTACCAACTGAGCTACGTCCGCACCGTCACCGTGTTCGCTCCGGGGTTCTCCCCCTTCGCTCCCTGGCGACGTGTTGAACTCTAGCGGATTCCCGGGCCAGCTCAAAAACGCGTTTCCGCAGCGTGCTGCCGCGCGATCACCACCGGTCACCCGCCGGTCACCACCCCGGCGCCTTTCGGCCACCGGCCCTAGACTCACAGCCGTGCACGACCTGCCTCCCCTGGCCCGCTTCGGCGGCCTCCTCGCGACCGACCTCCGCGACGTCACCAGCGACCCCGCGGCCCTGGACTCCTCGGGCTTCTGGGCGGTCGCCGCCGACTTCGAGGGGCGCCTGGTCTGCGCGCGCTTCGGGGACATACGCCCCGACCCGGTCCCGGAGCCCGTCCCCGGCGCCTGGCGCGGCCCCGCCGCCGACCGGTGGTCCTCCTCCCTCGACCGCGTCGCCTACACGGCGGGCGTCCGCCGCATCCGGGAGCACATCGCCGCCGGCGAGGTCTACCAGGCCAACCTGTGCCGCGTGATGTCCGCGCCGCTGCCCGACCCCGACCGCGCCGACGTCGACGCCCTGACCGCGCTGCTGGCCCGCGGCAACCCGGCGCCCTACGCAGGAACGATCCGCCTCCCGGCGCACGGCGTGGAGATCGCCACCGCCTCCCCGGAGCTCTACCTGCGCCGATCCGGCCGCCACGTCGAGTCCGGCCCGATCAAGGGCACCGGCCGCACCGCCGCCGACCTCCTGCCCAAGGACCACGCCGAGAACGTGATGATCGTGGACCTGGTCCGCAACGACCTCGGCCGCGTCTGCGCCACCGGCTCGGTCGCCGTCCCCGAGCTGTGCGCCGTCGAGGAGCACCCCGGCCTCGTCCACCTCGTCTCCACCGTCAGCGGGGAACTCGCCGAAGGCGCCGGCTGGCCCGAGCTGCTCGCCGCGACCTTCCCGCCCGGCTCCGTCACCGGTGCCCCCAAGTCCTCCGCCCTGCGGATCATCGAAGCCCTGGAGACCGCGCCGCGAGGCCCCTACTGCGGCGGCATCGGCTGGGTCGACGCCGACCGCGGCCTCGCCGAACTCGCCGTCGGAATCCGCACCTTCTGGATCGACCGCCAGGCCCCAGGCGGCGCCCGCCTGCTCTTCGGCACCGGCGCCGGCATCACCTGGGGATCCGACCCGGAACGCGAATGGGCCGAGACCGAGCTGAAGGCCGCCCGCCTGCTGGCGGTAGCGTCGGGCACCCGGGCGGTGACAGGTACCCCCGGGTGAGCGGAGGGATCGTACGGTGAGGATCTGGCTCGACGGCGCACTGCGGGACGCCGACCACGCGCACGTGTCCGTGTTCGACCACGGCCTGACGGTCGGCGACGGCGTGTTCGAGACCGTGAAGGCGGAGCGCGGGAAGGCCTTCGCGCTCACCCGCCACCTGGAGCGGCTCGCCCGCTCCGCCCGCGGCCTCGGACTGCCCGAGCCCGACCTGGACGAGGTGCGCCGCGCCTGCACGGCCGTCCTCGACGCCAACCCCGTCCCGCTGGGCCGCCTGCGCATCACCTACACCGGCGGCGTCTCGCCGCTCGGCTCCGACCGCGGCGACAGCGGCCCCACGCTCCTCGTCGCCCTCGGCGCCACCACCCGGCGGCCCGACACCACCGCCGTGATCACCGTCCCGTGGGTGCGCAACGAGCGCTCCGCCGTGGCCGGCCTCAAGACCACCTCGTACGCGGAGAACGTCGTCGCGCTCGCCGCCGCCGGGAAGGCCGGAGCCTCCGAGGCCCTCTTCGCCAACACCGTCGGACAGCTGTGCGAGGGTACCGGCTCCAACGTCTTCGTCGTCCTCGACGGCGAGCTGTACACCCCGCCCGTCTCCTCCGGCTGCCTCGCCGGCATCACCCGCGCACTCGTCGTCGAGTGGGTGGGCGCCAAGGAGGCCGACCTGCCCTTCGCCGCCCTGGAGCGGGCCGAGGAGGTCTTCCTCACCTCCACCCTCCGCGACGTCCAGGCCGTCCACCGCGTCGACGGCCGCCCCGCCCCCGCCGCCCCCGGACCCGTCACGGCCCGCGCCGCGCGGATCTTCGAGGAGCGCGCCGCGGACGACCTCGACCCGTAGACCGCCGCCCCGCCCGGGGCCGGCCCCGGAAATCGCTGTCGTACGGGGCCCCGCGGCGGGTACACATCCCTGATGACCACCACGCTGCGGCCGAGCGGGCCGCTCCAGGAGGGCGCCGCCGGCGCCCGCTCGCGCCCGTACGAGATCCGGGTCAACAGCCGGCGCGTCGGCGCCCTGCTCCTCGCCTGCGACAGCGCCTTCGGGCCGGCCGTCGGCGAGATCCGCGACCTCGCCGTCGACGAGCCCGACCGGCGGCGCGGCCGCGCCACCGTCGGCGCGCTCGCCGCCGAGGAGGTCCTGCGCGGCTGGGGCTGCCGGCGCGTCCAGGCGTCCGTCCCCGCCGACTCCCCGGGCGGCCTGCGCATGGCCGCCTCACTCGGCTACACCGAGTACAGCCGCGCCATGGCCAAGGAACTCCCCGCCGCCCCGCCCGCCCTGCCAGGCGGGACCGCGGGGCGGCCCATGGACGCGCAGGAGTACGCGCGGTGGCTGCCCGCCGCCGTCGACGGCTACGCCGAGGACATGGCGGGCCGCGGCATGCCCGCCGCGGCGGCACGGCGGAAGGCCGAGGACGACCACCACCGGCAGCTGCCGCAGGGCCCCGACACGCCCGGCAACGACCTCCTCGTCCTGGAAGCCGCCGGAGGAACCGTCGGGCACATCTGGATCGGGCCCTCCGCAGCCGGCGCGTACGTCTACGACGTCGCGGTCGCCGAGGCGCACCGCGGGCGCGGGCACGGCCGCTCCCTGATGCTCCTCGCCGAACGGGCCGCGCTCGCCCGCGGCCACCGCGCGCTCGGCCTCCAGGTCTTCGCCGGGAACACGCCCGCGCTGCGGCTCTACGAGTCGCTGGGCTACCGAACGGTCCGGTTCACCTACGGCAAGACCCTGCTCTGAGTCCCCGGCCCGACGGCTATGCGCCCTCGGCGAGCAGCCGGTCCGCGATCTCCTCGATGCGGGCGCGCAGCCCCTCCTGGCTCTTGCCGCCGTCGAGGCGCTCGCCGCCGATCACGTACGTCGGGGTGCCGGACACCCCGATCGCCTTGCCCTCGGCCTGGTCGGCGTCCACGATCAGGATGTGCCGGCCGTCGATCAGGGCGGTGTCGAACTCCTCGGCGTCGAGGCCGAGTTCCCGCGCCACGTCCAGCAGGACCGCCTCGCCGCGCTCGCCCAGCTCGGCGGCGCGGGCCAGCACGGCCTCGGCATACGGCCAGTCCTGCCCCTGCACGGCCGCCTCCTCGGCGGCCTGCGCGGCGGCGAAGGCGTGCTTGTGCTTCTCCAGGGGGAAGTGGCGCAGCCGGATGTCCAGCCGGCCGCCGTAGCGGGCGCGCAGGGCCCGTACGTCGTCCAGGGCGCTGTGGCAGTCCGGGCACTGGAGTTCGCACCAGACGTCGAGGATCACGGAATCGGTCATGCCGACAGTCTCCCAGCCGCCCGGCCGCTCCCGGGCCCGGGTCGCCTCTATCGGATCTTGCCGGACGACGCGGGTCAGGCAAGATCCGAAAGAGACGGCCTGACACCCCCTGCGGAGGAGGCCGACCCGGAGATGTCCCGGAGATCGGCGCCGGAGCCCCGGGGGGCGTGGCCGGGCCGGCGGCCGGCGGTGCAGGATGGAGGGAGCGGGGCACGAAGAGGGCCCCGACGGCCGCCCTGGAGGACCGCATGCTCGCCGAGACCGTATGTTCCGCGCTGGCCGCGGCGGGCCTGGGCATCGCCGCGGTGACCGCGTTCCGCAGGCGCTACCTCGCGGCCACCCGGATCGCCGCGTACGCCCTGGTGCCGGCGGGCCTGGTGCTGACGGGCGTCGTCGAATGGGCGGCCGGGATCGTCTTCCAGCCCGCCGTCTGGGTCGGCTTCGGCCTGCTGGGCCTGTCCTGGGTGCTGCTGGCGGCGACCAGGGCCGTGGAGCGGCGGGGCGCGGGCAGGGCCCGCAAGGCCGCCGAGGCCTCCGCCCCGCAGGCCGTCGCCCCCGCCGCGCCCGCACCCCCGCTCGGCCGCGGCACCCGCCCGCAGGCCGCACCAGGCCGCGCGGCCGCTCCCGAGGACGACTTCTCCGACATCGAGGCGATCCTGAAGAAGCACGGCATCTGAGCCGGCGCCGCGGGCCCGCGCCCGCCGTCGGCGCCTGTGACGAGAAGGAGTGAACGCGGCCGCGGTACGGGCGTGTTGAGGGCGGCCCCGCCCCGCGGTGGGCCATCATCGCCCCGACATGCCGGACACATCGCAGAGGGCGCCCGCGGCACCGGCCCGGACGCCCGCCCCCGCTCCCGCCGCCGAGGAGCAGCGCGGCTGCCTCTTCGCGCTCTCCCAGCCCCCGCTGATGATCTTCCTAGGGGTGGTCGGCACCCTGCTGATGCTGGCCGGCGTGCACGACCTGTTCCTGCTCTGAGTGGTCCGCGGGCCCCGCGTCGGCCTCCTTGCGCCGCGCCCGGTACGCCGCCACGTGCAGCCGGTTCCCGCAGGTCCGGCTGTCGCAGTAGCGCCGGGAGCGGTTGCGCGAGAGGTCCACGAAGGCCCGCCGGCAGTCCGGGGCCTCGCAGCGGCGCAGCCGCTCCTGCTCGCCGGCGACCACGATGAACGCGAGCGCCATGCCGCCGTCGGCGGCCAGGTGGTCGCCCAGGGAGGCGCCGGGGGCGAAGTAGTGCACGTGCCAGTCGTAGCCGTCGTGGTCGGTGAGCTGGGGCGTGGTCCCCGCCGTCGCCACCAGCTCGTTGATCAGGGAGACCGCGGCGCGGGCCGTCGTCGCCGCGAAGACCTGCGCGAACTTGCCGCGGACCGTCCGCACCCCCGCCAGGTCCCGCGCGCCGAGCTCGCCGACATCGCTGATGTCGTACTCCCGGACGAAGGCGCGCAGCGAGCCCAGGTCCGCGAGGCCGTCGGGCTGGTCCGCCTCGGCGGCCGTGTTCACCAGAGCGACGACGACGTCGAGCGCTCGACGGGTGTCGTGGGGGATCTGCACGGAACTCGCTCCCTGTGGCCGGGCCTGCGGCGACGGGCCGGTGCCGCCGCCGGGGGCCGACTCTAGCCGCCCGGCGCCCCCGCCGGGAGGTGTCTCTTGTGCGAACACGCACACCGGCGCCGCCCCCGCGGACGGCTTCCGCGGGAACAGCGCCGGCACTGCCGTATGTGGTTCTCCAGCCGGCCCGCACCGTCGCCCCGAGTCGGACGGTGCCGGGCGGCCTCCGGCGTCAGCCGGGAGGTTCTTCCCCGGGGGGCCGGCTCAGCTCTCGGCCAGGATGTGCGAGAGCTCCTTGTCGAGGTCGAAGTGCCGGTGCTCGGTCCCGGGCGGGACCGCGGCGTCAGTCCGCTTGAGGAATGACTCGAGTGCCCGGGCGGGCGCCTCGAGCAAAGCTTCTCCCTCCGGTGAGCTCAGGGCGATGCAGACGACGCCCTGACCGTGGCTGCGGGACGGCCACACACGGACGTCCCCGGTTCCGGTGGGCCGGTGCAGGCCCTCCGCGAGCAGGTCGCGGGCGAACACCCACTCGACCGTCTCCTCGGCGCCGGTGTGGAAGGTGGCGTGCACGGCGTAGGGGTCGGCCGTGTCATACCGCAGGCCCGCGGGAACAGGCAGTGAGGACTCGCTCGACACAACGAGGCGCAGGTGCAGCTCGCAGCTGACCGTGGTGTTCATAAGCGCCAGGGCCTTTCGCTCAGTGTGCGCTCGGGGATTCGCACGTCGGCGAAATCGACATGCCACCTACGGTGCCGTTGTAAACCCCTCTGACCGTTTTGCGGCTCTCTGGGTCCCTCGAACGGCGGATCCAAACCTCCATTCACGTGTGCTTCCGGCTCCGGTAGATTCGACCCATGAACACGGGGAGTGACCGCGAGGCCGGGGCGTCCAACGCCGAGGAGACCGCCGGGCACGCCGTCGGCGGTACCGACGGCGGCAGCACCGGAGAGACCGAACAGGAAGCGCTGCACGTTTCGAAGGCGCCGGAATTCATCAAGAGGCGCCGCACCCTGCACCTGAGCTGGCAGGTCGGCGTCTTCATCGTCGGCCTCGCCGTGATCGGCGCCGGCGCGGCGATGCTCGTCCTGCCCGGCCCGGGGTGGGTCGCGATCTTCGCCGGCCTGGCGATCTGGGCGACCGAGTTCGCCTGGGCGCACCTGGTCCTGCGCTGGACCAAGCGCAAGGTCACCGAGGCCGCCCAGAAGGCCCTCGACCCGAAGGTCCGCCGCCGCAACCTGATCCTCACCGGCACCGGCCTTGTGATCGCGGGCGCCCTGATCGGCTTCTACCTGTGGAAGTACGGGCTCACCCTGCCCTGGGACCTGAAGGACCAGTGATGGTCCGGAGCACCGCTGACATGCGGTAATGTTTGCGGTGTGCCCGGGCGATTAGCTCAGCGGGAGAGCACTTCGTTCACACCGAAGGGGTCACTGGTTCGAACCCAGTATCGCCCACCCGGACCGAGGGCCCGGAGACGGAAACCGTCTCCGGGCCCTCGGCGTTTCCGCCGGGGCCCGGCCTCAGCGCAGCCGGCCCAGCGCCTCCCGCAGGCGCCGCGCGTCGCGCAGCCGCTTCTCGTACGTCGCCCCGACCGCCAGGAGCAGCAGCCCCGCCAGCGCCGGGAGCACCCAGCGCGGCAGCAGCCCGGCCACCTGCACCGCGTACGGGGCCAGCTCGTGCACCGCGACGGCCGCCAGGCAGGCCCCGCCCAGCAGCAGCGGCGCCTGGAGCCGCCACCGCGCGCCCGCCAGGGTGACCGCCAGCGCCCCCGCGCCGAGCAGCAGCGGCCGCAGCCAGTGCGCGTCGCCCCACGCCGCGGCCAGGCTCGGCAGCAGCGTCGCGGCCAGGCCCGTGCCGTACGCCGTCCAGGAGGAGGCCAGCGGGTCCCGGCGGCGGCGCACGAAGCCCACCGCGAGCGCGGCCGCCGTCACCGGCAGCGTGTACGCCTCTACCGCCGACACCCCGGACTCCCACAGCCGCAGCCACGCCGCCGCCACCCCGAGCACCCCCGCCGCCCAGCCGAGCCGGCGCCGCTCGGGCCGCACCGCGGCCCCCGCGCACACCACCCCGGCCAGCGCGCACGCCGCCGACCACAGGCCGGGCCGGCCGGCCGGGAGCAGCACCGCGGCCACGCCGACCGCCGCAGCCGCCGCCTCGGCGGGCACCCGGACCCGGCCCAGCCGCGGGCCCGCGGCCGCCACCGCGGCCGGCACGGCGAGCAGCGGCAGCGCCCATCGGGGCGCCGACAGCCCCGCCAGCGCGGCGGCCGCCGCCACCAGCCCCGCGGCCGCCGCCACGGCGAGCACCGCCCCGCCCGCCCGCACGGCTTCCGGAGCGGTACGCCGGGCCGCCGCGGCCGCGCTGCCCGCGCCGACGGCGCCCAGGACCGCGAAGGTCGCCCCGCGCCCGTCCAGGGCCGCCAGGGACACCGCCACCGCTCCGGCCGCCGCGCACAGCGCCGCCGCCCGCACCGGGCCGTCCGCCGCGTCCGCCGCCGGGCGCACCGCGAGGAGCGCGGCCGCCGCCGTCACGGCCAGCTGGACGCCGAGCACCGCCGCGGCCGGCAGCCCGTGCCCCAAGGACGCCGAGAACAGCGCTGCCCAGCCGCACACCACCGCGGCCGCGCCCGCCGCGGCCGGCCCGGCGGCGCGGACCGCCGCCGGAGCGGCCGCCGGATCGACCGGCGGCGGGCCCGCGGGCGCGGCCGGCCGCTGCGGGCGCGGCGCCGGCCACCGCGATGGCACCCGGCCCGCCCACCACGCCGCCCCGCCCGCCAGCAGCAGGGCCGCCACGGCGCCGGCGCCGGGCCCGTACACATCGGCCGGCGGCGTCGCCTCCCACGCCTCGCGCACCACCGAGAGCCGCGCCACCACGGCAAGGCCGGCCGCCGCCAGCCCCCACAGGGCCGTCAGGGCGGCCACCCCCGCCCCCGCCGCGCCCAGGCCGCGCCGCACCGCACCCGGCACACCGCCGACCGCGGCCGCACCCAGCAGCGGCAGCGCCGCCGCCAGCACCGCGACCGCCGCCCAGCCCCCGGACGCCTCCGGCAGCACCGGCCCGGCGAGCGCCGCCACCGCGGCCAGGCCGCCCGCCGACGCCGCCGCCGCGGCCGGCGGGAACCGCCAGGCCACCGCCACACCCAGCACCGCGCAGCCCGCCGCCAGCAGCGCCGGACCCGCCGCGGCGCCCGCACTCCCGGCCGCGGCCAGCCGCACCGCCGCCGCGAGCAGGGCACCCGCCCCCAGCAGCCCCACCGGCACCCACACCGCCCGGGCCGACCACGCGGCCCGCGCCCGCAGCCACCCCGAGCACACCGGGACCGACGCCAGCGCGCCGTCGAGCGCCGCCGTCGCCAGCAGCGCCCACCCGAACGCCACCGGGCCCGCATCGGCCGCCAGCGCCGCCAACGGCAGCGGCAGCTGCACCGCGAGCACCGCGGCCGGAGCGGGCACCGCCAGCCGGGGCAGCGCCGCCCCGTACGCCGCCCACAGCGCGGCCAGCACCGCCGCGGCCCCCGCCGCGTATGCCGTGCCGTCCGCCCCCGGGAGGGCGACCGCGTACAGCGCGTACGCGTCCAGCACCGTCAGCAGCAGCCCCACCGCCGCCACCGACTCGGCCGTCGACCGCAGTCCGCGCCGCACCAGCAGCGCCGGCGCGGCCAGCGCTGCCGCCGTCACCGCGCCCAGCACGGCCGCCCGTCCGCCGATGCCCAGCGAGCCCCAGCTGACCAGCGTGAACGCCAGCGCCGCCACCGCGAGCAGCACCGCACCCAGCGCCAGCAGCACGTTCTGCGCGCTCGGCGCCGACGCCTCGGGGCCGCGCCCCGCCCCCGGCCCCGCAGCCGCCGCGGCCCCCCACCCGGCCGGAGCCCCCCGGCCCGCCGGAGCCGCCGACCGCAGCAGCCACTCGCGCCGGGCCAGCAAATAGCCGCGGCGCGCATCCAGTTGGGCCAGCTCGCGATCGATGAGCGCCAGCTCCTGGGCCGGCGGGGGAGGTCTGTCCATGCTCCGCAGTGTGGCGCCCGTCACCGGCCCGGAACATGGGGGCGGCTACTCAGATCCGCCCTGAGTACGGACACTGGTCGCATGGGTCCCCGCCGAACAGCCCGCGCAGACCGCACGCCCCATTCCCCGCGCAGGCCGTCGAGGCACCGGTTCTGCTTCCGCAGCGCCTGGGACCTCGACGCCCCGCCGGACCGCGTGTACGCCGTCCTCGTCCGCGCCGAGGACTACCCCCGCTGGTGGCCGCAGGTCCGCCGGGCCGAACGCACCGGCGGGCACACCGGCACCGCCCGCATCCGCTCCGTCCTGCCGTACACGCTCCGCGTCACCACCACCGAACTCCTGCGCGACCCCCGCGGCGGCATCCTCGAAGCCGCCCTCGGCGGCGACATGGAGGGCTGGGCCCGCTGGACCGTCCGCCCCCGCCCCGGCCCCCGCGGCACCACCGGTACCCGGGCCCTGTACGAGCAGGAGGTCGAGGTCCGCCGCCCCTTGCTGCGCCGGCTCTCCGGACCCGCCCGCCCCCTGCTGCGCCTCAACCACGCCCTGATGATGCGCGCCGGACGGCGCGGTCTCGCCCGCCTCCTGGCCGGCCCGCCGCAAGCGGTTTGAACCCGGGCCCGTGCCTCTTGTATTGTTCAGTGCGTTCCCGGGCGATTAGCTCAGCGGGAGAGCACTTCGTTCACACCGAAGGGGTCACTGGTTCGATCCCAGTATCGCCCACCGGGACAGGCCGGTCCGTCAGACGACGGACCGGCCTTCCGCATTCCCGGCCCCCGCGACCCCGCCGCGCACCGCACCTCACGCCGCCGTCGACACCTCCGGCCGCAGCGGCCAGTGCGGGTCCACCGCCTCCGGCGTCCCCTGCCGCGCGAACCACGCCTGCAGCCCGCGCGCCTGCGCCGCGTACCACACCGCCTGGAGGGTGTGCAGCTCCGCCGGACTCAGCCGCTCCAGCCGGGCCGCGAACCGCCGGCCCACTGCCCGCACCACCTCCAGCGACGCCAGCGCGTCCGCCGCCGCCTCGTGAGCCCCCTCCAGCTCAATCCCGTAGTGCTCACACAGGTCCGCCAGCGTCCGCCGCCCCTTGCGGTAGCGGTCCAGGTGCTTGTCCAGCACCCGCGGGTCCAGCACCGTCAGCGGCCGGTTGTCCAGGTACCGCGCCAGCGACGACGCCCGGTGCCGGCGCAACTCCCGGTCCAGCAGCGTCAGGTCGAACGGCGCGTTCATCACCACCACCGGCCGGCCCGCCACCTGCTGCTCCGCCAGCGCCCGGGCTATCTCCTCCATCACCGGCGCCGGCCAGCGCCCGTTGTGCTGGAGGTGCTCGTCCGTCAGGCCGTGCACCTCCGTCGCCTCCCGCGGCACCGGAATGCCGGGATTGACCAGCCAGCGGGTCTGGCGGACCCGGCCGCCCGCACACTCCTGCACGACGAGAGCGGCGGACACGATCCGGTCCCGCTCCACGTCCACCCCGGTCGTCTCCGTGTCGAATGCGGCCAGCGGCCCCTCGTACCAGCGCGTCATGGCGAACTCCTCGTTCCCGATCGGCGGATGGGGCGCACCGCGCCGCCGCCCCCCTCGCCCGATTCCGTGATACCCGGCCCGTTTGCGCCGTACGCCGTTTGCGGCCGGTCCGGTACGGAGACAACTTCCCCGGGGGGCCGCACACATGAACGGCCGTCACCCCGACCGCACCCACCCGGCATTGCCCGCGAGGCAGGGGGAGCCGGCCATGGCACTCACCCGACCCGAACAGGGCGGGGTGCTGCCGGGGCGGGCCGGCGCGCAGGACAGCGTGCGCCCGGACCCGCTGCGCGGCACGCTCGCCACCACCGCCTGCATGGAGACCCTCCAGGTGGGATACCTGCACGCCGTCGCGGCCGCCGCCGGCTGCTCGCTCTCCCAGCCGTTCCCCGACAACGGCATCGACTGGCAGGTCAACCACGGCGCGCCCGAGCACACCGTCGACGACGAGGTCACCATCAAGGTCCAGCTGAAGGCCACCTACCAGGTCGCGCCCGCCCCGCCCGGGCCCACCTTCGGCTTCACCCTCGACAACGAGCACCTCGTCAAGCTCGCCCGCACCCCCGTCGCCGTCCACAAGATCCTCGTCGTGATGCTCGTCCCGAGGGAGCGCGAGCAGTGGCTCGCCGCCGGGCACGACCGGCTCGACCTGCGCCACTGCTGCTACTGGACCAACCTCGCCGGGCACCCCGTGACCGGCCGCCGGCGCACCACCGTCCGGATCCCCACCACGCGGATCTTCGACGACCGGGCCCTGTGCGAGATCATGACCCGGGTCGGGTCGGGAGGGACACCCTGATGCACCGCAACCCGCCGGAACGCGACCGCCGCCGACCGGCGCCGCCCGCGTACGCCGCCCGCCCCGGCCTCCCCGCCTACGGGGACCCCGCGGACCCGGCCGCGCCCGACCCTGCCCGCGTCGACCCCGCCGTCCTCGGCGCTTTGCTGAGCCGGCACGGCTGGCAGCGCCGCGGCGGCGCCGCCGGACGCTTCGGCCGCTGGACGCCCCCCGCCGCCGGCCCGGGCCCCGCCCCGGCCAGCATCCTCGTCCCGGAGAGCCGCGCCTTCCCCGACAGCGCCGACCTCCTCGAAGAGGCCCTCGCCGCGCTCGCCCGCAGCGCCCTGCCCTCCGCCCGCGAGGTGCTGTACGGCCTCGGGGTGCCCAGCGACGAGGTCCGCTGGGAGCGCCGGGTCCCCCAGGGGCCCGCGGGCCCGTACGGGCTGCCCGGCGGGGCCGCCTGGAGCGTGCAGGAGCAGCTCCGCTCGGCCGCCCGCCAACTCCTCCTCGCCGGAGCCCTCGCCGACCGGGCCCGCGTCGGCTACCACGGGGCCCGGCACCGCGCCCGCGCCGAACGCGCCCTGGACGGGGTCCTCGTCGGCCCGGCCCCCGACGGGCGGGCGCTGACCGCGTACGTCCCGGTCGCCGGCGGCCGCGGCACGGTGGCCCGGCTGCACCACGCCCTGCACGCCGCCCGGGACGCCGTCGACTACCGGCGCGCCACCGGCGGCATGGAGGCCTTCGACGCCGCGGTCCCGGCCGGCGTCAGCCGGGAACTCGCCGACGCGCTCATCGCCCTCGTCCGCGGCTCCGAGGGAGCCCGCATCGCGCTGGCCTGGGCGCCGGCCGCCGGGCCGCCCGCCGGGTGCGCGGCCCGCCCGGAGCCCGTCGAGTTCTCCCCCGGGGACCTGCCCGCGCTCCGCGAGGCCGCGGCCCGCTACACCCGGGCCGAGCCGGCCGTCCCCGTGCGGATCTCCGGCACGGTCGTCCGGATGCGCAGATCTGCCCCCAGCGGCGGGGGCACCGTGCGGCTGCGGGTGCTGTCCGGCGCGGAGATCGCGTACGCCCGCGTCGCCCTGGACGAGGACGCCTACCGGGCCGCCGGCCGCGCCCACCTCGCCGGCGTCCCCATCCGGCTCACGGGCCGCCTCCAGCGGCGCGGCGGCTTCCGCCGGCTGACCGACGCAGAGGACGTGGCGCCCGTCCCCCTGGACGAGGTGCAGCGCGACCGCCTGATGAAGTCCCTGGACGACCCCTCGGGACCGGCGGAGTTCCTGCCCGGCGACGACTAGTGCCGTGACCCGGTGAACCTTTCCACAGCACTAGCCCGTGCGAGGGGCCAGCGCGAACGAGGCCATCACCAGGCCCGGCGCGGGGGAGAAGTCCGCACCGCGGACGAAGCCCAGCCGCTCGTACAGGGCGACCGCCGGCGCGTTCGCCGCGCCCGTCGTCACCGTGACGGGCACCCCCGCCGGGAGTTCCGCCAGAAGGTGGCGCAGCAGCAGCGAGGCGATGCCGAGGCGGAAGCGGGCCGGGTCCACGCACAGCCGGTCCACGCACACCGCGCCGTCCGCCTCGCGCTCCCAGGCGACGAACCCGCCGATCTCCCCGTCCGCGCCGACGGCACCCCGCCACTGAAGGGGCCTGGCGCGCAGCTCGGCGAGGCTCTCGTGCAGGGCGGGGATGCCGTCGAAGCCGATCAGCCCCGCCTCCACCGCGTACGCCGCCCGCCCGATCCGGTGGACGGCGGCGGCGACCTCCTCATCGGCCAGGTCCAGCGGCCGCACCGGCCATGTCGTCGTCATGGGCACACGCTATCGACGGTGCGGGCCGCCGGAGCAGCGGGCCCGGCAACCGCTTCGCGGGGGACCCGCTCCGCTCGGTACGATTCACACGCGCGGCGTCCACCGCCGCACGCCTCCCCGGGCCGACCGCCGGGAGGCGCCACCAGAGTCAGGAGAGACCGTGTCAGACGTCCGTGTGATCATCCAACGCGATTCCGAGCGGGACGAGCGCGTGGTGGCCACGGGCACTACGGCCGCCGACCTCTTCGCCGACGACCGCACCGTCATCGCCGCACGCGTCGCGGGCGAGCTGAAGGACCTCTCCTACGCCGTCCAGGACGGCGAGACCGTCGAGCCCGTGGAGATCTCCTCCCCGGACGGCCTCGACATCCTGCGCCACTCCACCGCCCACGTCATGGCCCAGGCCGTGCAGGAGCTCTTCCCCGAGGCGAAGCTGGGCATCGGCCCGCCGGTCCGGGACGGCTTCTACTACGACTTCGACGTCGCGAGGCCCTTCACCCCCGAGGACCTCAAGGCCATCGAGAAGCGGATGCAGGAAATCCAGAAGCGGGGGCAGAAGTTCTCCCGCCGCGTCGTCACCGACGAGGCCGCCCGCGAGGAACTCGCCGACGAGCCGTACAAGCTGGAACTCATCGGCATCAAGGGCTCGGCCTCCACCGACGACGGCGCGAACGTCGAGGTGGGCGCCGGCGAGCTGACCATCTACGACAACCTGGACGCCAAGACCGGCGAGCTGTGCTGGAAGGACCTCTGCCGAGGCCCCCACCTGCCGAGCACCCGCAACATCCCGGCGTTCAAGCTGATGCGGAACGCGGCCGCCTACTGGCGCGGCAGCGAGAAGAACCCGATGCTGCAGCGCATCTACGGCACCGCCTGGCCGTCGAAGGACGAGCTGAAGGCCCACCTCGACTTCCTCGCCGAGGCAGAGAAGCGCGACCACCGCCGCCTCGGCACCGAGCTGGACCTCTTCTCCATCCCCGACGAGATCGGCTCCGGCCTCGCCGTCTTCCACCCCAAGGGCGGCATCATCCGCCGGGTCATGGAGGACTACAGCCGCAAGCGGCACGAGGAGGAGGGCTACGAGTTCGTCTACTCGCCGCACGCCACCAAGGGAGCCCTCTTCGAGAAGAGCGGCCACCTGGACTGGTACGCGGAGGGCATGTACCCCCCCATGCAGCTCGACGGCGGTACCGACTACTACCTCAAGCCGATGAACTGCCCCATGCACAACCTGATCTTCGACGCCCGCGGGCGCTCGTACAGGGAACTGCCGCTGCGGCTCTTCGAGTTCGGCACCGTCTACCGGTACGAGAAGTCCGGCGTGGTCCACGGCCTGACCCGGGCCCGCGGCTTCACCCAGGACGACGCGCACATCTACTGCACCCGCGAGCAGATGGCGGAGGAGCTGGACCGCACCCTCACCTTCGTCCTGAACCTGCTCCGCGACTACGGTCTGACCGACTTCTACCTGGAGCTGTCCACCAAGGACGAGACCAAGTTCGTCGGCTCGGACGAGGTCTGGGAAGAGGCCACGGCCACCCTCCAGCAGGTCGCCGAGAATCAGGGCCTCCCTCTGGTCCCGGACCCGGGCGGCGCTGCCTTCTACGGCCCGAAGATCTCCGTCCAGTGCCGTGACGCGATCGGCCGCACCTGGCAGATGTCGACCGTCCAGCTCGACTTCAACCTGCCCGAGCGCTTCGACCTGGAGTACACCGCCGGGGACGGCTCCCGCCAGCGGCCGGTCATGATCCACCGTGCGCTGTTCGGCAGCATCGAGCGGTTCTTCGCCGTCCTGCTGGAGCACTACGCCGGCGCCATGCCGCCGTGGCTCGCCCCGGTCCAGGCCGTCGGCATCCCCATCGGCGACGCGCACGTGGACTACCTGAAGGACTTCGCCGCCGAGGCGAGGAAGAAGGGCCTGCGGGTCGAGGTGGACGCCTCCTCCGACCGCATGCAGAAGAAGATCCGGACCTGGCAGAAGCAGAAGGTCCCGTTCATGATCATCGTCGGTGACGAGGACATGGCCGCGGGCACGGTCTCCTTCCGCTACCGCGACGGCTCGCAGGAGAACGGTGTCAGCCGTGACGCGGCGCTGGCGAAGCTCGTTGATGTGGTGGAGCGCCGGGTTCAAGTGTGATCTGCTCCCCGTCGACACGGGGATGACCCCGACCCTGAGAATTTCGTCGGCTCTGACGGTGCATGCTCCCCGCCCTTGCGGGGATCGAGCCCCCGGGAAGTGATCACTTCCCGGGGGCCTCCCCGTTCCCGGGGGGCCGCCTCTCGTCCTGCTCGAAGACCTGGATGAGCCAGGAGGAGAACGAGCCCGTGACCGCGCCCAGCAGCGCCAGGCCGAAGGCCATCATGAAGGCGGCGATCGTCCGGCCCATCGTCGTCACGGGGACCACGTCCCCGTACCCGACGGTCGTCAGCGTCGCGCACACCCACCAGACCGCGTCCCCGAAGGAGACGATGCTCGCCCCGGGCGCGTCCCGCTCCTGCTGGAGCACCGCCAGCGCCCCGGCGAAGCCCAGCAGCAGGGCCGACGTCCCGGCGTACGCGACCACGCGGGCGTACAGGTCCATCCGGGGCCGCTTGCGCCGCCGCTGCAGGGCCATGTAGATCTGCACCAGGCGCAGCGGCCGCAGCAGCGGCAGCACGAGCACCAGCGTGTCCAGCCAGTGCCGGCGCAGGAACCGCAGGGGCCGCATCCCGCTCAGCGCCATCCGCAGCAGGTAGTCCGCGGCGAAGCACCCCCAGGTCGCGACGATCACGGCGAGGGCGGCGTCGTGCACCCACGCCTTGGCCGGCGGGACGAGGACGTAGACGGCATAGGCGGCGAGATAGAGCAGGGAGGCGATCAGCAGGGGGAACTCGGTCCGGTCCTCCCAGCGCTGCCTGCGCTCGGCCGATACATCGTGCATCCGGCCAGCATCCCCGCCCGCGGGGGGATCCCCGCCCCGGCGACACGCCGGGCGGCGGCAAGGTCATATGCTGCATGGCATGACGACTGAGCCGGAGCAGCAGAACGGCGTGGGTACGCAGGACGCCTTCCAGCGCCTGTGGACCCCGCACCGGATGGCGTACATCCAGGGCGAGAACAAGCCCACCGGCCCCGCTGCCGGGGACGGCTGTCCCTTCTGCGGGATCCCGGAGATGTCGGACGCGGACGGGCTGGTCGTGGCCCGCGGCAAGCACGTCTACGCGGTGCTGAACCTGTACCCGTACAACGGCGGCCACCTGATGGTGGTGCCGTACCGGCACGTCGCCGACTACACCGAGCTGGACGCCGACGAGACGGCCGAGCTGGCCGACCTGACCAAGCGGGCCATGGTGGCGCTGCGCAAGGCGTCCGGGGCGCACGGCTTCAACATCGGCATGAACCAGGGCGCGGCGGCCGGCGCGGGCATCGCCGCGCACCTGCACCAGCACATCGTGCCGCGATGGGGCGGGGACACCAACTTCATGCCGGTCGTCGGGCACACCAAGGTGCTGCCGCAGCTCCTGGCCGACACCCGGCAGATGCTCGCGGACGCCTGGCCGGCCGCGTAGGGGCGGACTGCGGGGCGGGAGGCGGTAGCCGCCTCCCGCCCCGTTCCCGTGCTGCTACGCGTCGTACGCGTCGGCCTTGCGCGGGGCGGCGTCCTGGACGAGGCCGCTGACGATGAGCGAGCGGTTGGTGAAGCGGTCAATGTCGACGCCGTTCTCGTCGAGGACGCGCATCGCGGCGGCGTGCACCGCCCGCAGGACGGGCGTCGCCGCGCGCAGGGCGTCGTCGGCCATGAAGCGGTGGCGCCAGGGCTGCCCCGCCCAGACGTGCCGGACGCCGAACGGCTCGGGCAGGACGAGCTTGCCGCCGAAGAACTCCAGCAGCGGCGGGTACCAGGTCAGCGGCGCCCGGACCGCGAGCCGCACCACCTCCGCCGCGTCGACCAGCGGCAGCGGGCGCTCGACGGTCTCCCAGAAGCGGACGGACTTGGGGACCTCGACCTTGGGCGCCGCGGACTTGGTCGTGAACAGGCCGTGGACGGGGCCGAGGGCGTGCCCGGTGACCTCGACGCGGAGGGTCTTGTACAGGACCGTCACCGTGACCAGCATCGTGATGACGAGCTGTCCGTCCCACAGCGGGTACTGGATGCCGAGGTAGTGCCGGCTGCCGCCGCTGAACTGCTGCTCGTTGCAGATGCGGGTCACCTCGTGCGGTTTGACGAGGAAGGTGTCGACGTCCGCGCCGGACGGCCGGGCCACCTCGGCGGCGCCCTCGCCGACGGGGGTGACGATCCAGTGCTGGATGCTCGCGGGCGGGAGGCCGCCGGTGTGCAGGGGGCCGCGCTCCAGCTTGCGCAGCTCGCTGTCGATCGCCCGTATGACGTCCCAGCTGCGGAAGGGGTGGATCTCGGCGGCGCCGGGCTTGGGGACGAGCTCCTCGGCGAGCTGCCAGCTGCCCCAGCGGGTGCCCATGCCGAGGATGCCCTTCGGGCCGGCGTAGAAGACGGAGTTGCTGCGGTTCTCGGCGGTCAGCTTGGCCAGGGAGTGCCGCAGGTCCTCGCGGGCCTTCTCGTCGGGGTTCCCGGGGACCGCCTCGGGGATCTTCGCGCCGACGCCGCCGCCCGAGAGGAGGCCGTCCCAGCGGGAGCGCAGGTCGGCGGCGGTGGACTCGCAGATCCGGCGGGCGAGGAACCAGCCGAGCGCGGGGGCGATGACCATGCCCCGCAGGTAGAGGCCGAGGAAGCCGTCGAACGGGAGCCGGAACATCATCACGGCGACGACGACGGCGACGCCGACGAGGAGGAGCGTGCTCATCCAGGAGGCGTACTTCTCGCTGCCGGTCAGGGCCCTGCGCAGCTGGAACAGGCAGAGCCACAGCAGGAGTCCGGGCAGGAAGAGCACCCCCGCGACCAGCATGATCAGGCGGAGCTTGCGGTCGCGCTGCTTGCGGATGTGGGAGGCGGCCAGGCAGTGCTCGACGACGGTCTGCGGGTCGGCGCCGAAGGACTGGATGATCGGTTTGCGGCCGGCGGGGATGGTCCGGGCCTCGACGGCGCGGCAGAAGGCCTCGCCCAGGTTGGGCTCGAAGAGGGAGATCTTCGGCGGCTTGACGGTCGACGAGTGGTACTCGTTGTTGGCGCCGAGTATGGAGGAGAGCTTGGTGTCCTTCCCGCCGTCGCGGTAGGCCGCCGAGGCCAGCGCGTTCGTCGCCGCGGTCTGCCCCCCGCCGCCCTGGAGGGGTACCTGCGCCCCGGGCCTGAAGTCGAATCCGTCGTCCGCCACCGCTGCCCCCAACCCCCATCGCTGTGCGTCGTGCTCACGTGCCGCGCGGAAGAGCCTATCGGCGTATCCGCTCCCGCGGTCGCGGGACGGGGAAAGCCGCCCGCGGCAACCGGGCTGTGCGGGCGGCTTCCTGGCGCTACGTCAGAGGACTTCCCTTCTCCAGGCGTTCGCGCACCTTCTCCGCGATGTTCGGGGGCATCGGCTCGTGGCGGGCGTAGGAGCGGGAGAAGCGGCCGGTGCCGTGGGAGACGGAGCGGAGCTCGACGGCGTACCGGCTGATCTCGATCTCGGGGATCTCCGCGCGGACCAGGGTGCGGCCCGATCCGGACTGCTCGGTGCCCACGACGCGGCCGCGGCGGCCCGCGAGGTCGCTCATGACGGGGCCGACGTAGTCGTCGGGGACGAGGACGGCGAGTTCGGCGACGGGCTCCAGCAGGTGGATGGCCGAGCCGGCGGCTGCCTCGCGCAGGGCCAGCGCGCCCGCGGTCTGGAAGGCGGCGTCGGAGGAGTCCACCGAGTGGGCCTTGCCGTCGAGGAGGGTGACGCGGACGTCGACGAGCGGGTAGCCGGCGGCGAGGCCGCGCGCTGCCTGGGCGCGCACGCCCTTCTCGACGGACGGGATGAACTGGCGCGGGACGGCGCCGCCGACGACCTTGTCGACGAACTCGATGCCGCTGCCCGGCGGGAGCGGCTCCACCTCGATCTCGCAGATCGCGAACTGGCCGTGGCCGCCGGACTGCTTGACGTGCCGGCCCCGGCCGGAGGCCCGGGCGCCGAACGTCTCGCGGAGGCTGACCTTGTGGGGGACCGGGTCGACCTGGACGCCGTACCGGGTGCGCAGGCGTTCGAGGGCGACGTCCTGGTGGGCCTCGCCGAGGCACCACAGGACCACCTGGTGGGTGTCGGGGTTCTGCTCCAGCCGCATGGTGGGGTCCTCGGCGGCGAGGCGCGCCAGGCCCTGGGAGAGCTTGTCCTCGTCTGCCTTGCTGTGGGCCTCGACGGCGAGGGGCAGCAGCGGGTCGGGCATCGGCCAGGACTCCATCAGGAGCGGCCGGTCCTTGGCGGAGAGGGTGTCGCCGGTCTCGGCGCGGGTCAGCTTGGCCACGCAGACGAGGTCGCCGGCGACGGCCCGGGTGACGGGGCGCTGCTGTTTGCCGAAGGGGCAGGAGAGCGCGCCGATGCGCTCGTCGACGTCGTGGTCCTCGTGGCCGCGGTCGGTCAGGCCGTGGCCGCTGACATGGACGGTCTGCTCGGGGAGCAGGGTGCCGGAGAAGACGCGGACGAGGGAGATGCGGCCGACGTAGGGGTCGGAGGAGGTCTTGACGACCTCGGCGACGAGGGGGCCGTCGGGGTCGCAGGAGACGGCCGGGCGGGCGGCGCCGTCGGGGGCGGTGACGGGTACGGGGTCCCGCTCGAGGGGGGTGGGGAAGCCGCGGGTGACCAGCTCCAGCAGTTCGACGGTGCCCAGGCCCTGGCGGGCGCCGTCGGCGGCGGGCGCCGCCATCAGGACGGGGTGGAAGGTGCCGCGGGCGACGGCCCGCTCCAGGTCGGCGACGAGCGATTTCAGGTCGATGTCCTCGCCGCCGAGGTAGCGGTCCATGAGGGTCTCGTCCTCGCTCTCGGCGATGACGGCCTCGATGAGGCGGGAGCGGGCCCCGGCGATCTGCGCGAGCTCGTCCGGCTCGGGGTCGCGCTCGGTGCGCCCGCCGGAGGAGTAGTCGTGGACACGCTGGGTGAGCAGGTCGAGGAGTCCGGTCACGGGGGCGTGGCCGTCCGGGCCGGCCGGTCCGTACAGCGGCAGGTGCAGGGGGACGACGGCGTCGGGGTCCTCGCCGCCGAAGGCGTCCGCGCACACGGCGGCCATCTGGGCGTGGTCGGCGCGGGCCGCCTCCAGGTGGGTGACGACGATCGCGCGGGGCATGCCGACGGCCTGGCACTCCTCCCACACCATGCGGGTGGAGCCGTCGATGCCGTCGGAGGAGGAGACGACGAAGAGGGCGGCGTCCGCGGCGCGCAGGCCGGCGCGCAGCTCCCCGACGAAGTCGGCGTAGCCGGGGGTGTCCAGGAGGTTGACCTTGGTCCCGGCCCATTCGACGGGGACGAGGGAGAGCTGGACGGACCGCTGCTGGCGGTGCTCGATCTCGTCGTGGTCGGAGACGGTGGAGCCGTCCTCGACGCGGCCCGCCCTGGTGACGGCGCCGGCGGTGAGGGCGAGGGCTTCGACCAGGGTGGTCTTCCCGGCTCCGGTGTGGCCGACCAGCACCACGTTCCGTACGGAGGAGGGGTGGTCGGCCGCCGGTGCCCTGCCGGCGGCTCCGGCTTGGTGTGATGTGGCTCCCATGGTGCTCGTGCCTCCCGGTGGGACGGTGACGAGGGTGGTCGGGGCTCCTCCGAGCTTTGCACCGGTGCCACACCGCGTCCATACGGAGTACCCCGCACGGGTCCGGGGGCGGCGCTGGCGCGGACGGCCGGTGCCCGGCCGATTGCCGGGGGCGAACCGCGGGTGCGCGGGCGTGCGGCCCCGGGGCGCTGGCTACGATGGGCCAGCCGGTGGCCGTAGGGGCCGTACGGCCCAGCGACCCTCCGGGAAGGCCATGCTGAACAAGTACGCGCGTGCGTTCTTCACGCGTGTTCTCACGCCATTCGCCGCTTTTCTGCTCCGGCGGGGGGTGAGCCCGGACGCGGTCACGCTGATCGGCACCGCCGGAGTCGTCGCCGGCGCACTGGTCTTCTTCCCCCGGGGCGAGTTCTTCTGGGGGACGATCACCATCACGCTGTTCGTGTTCTCCGACCTCGTCGACGGGAACATGGCCCGCCAGGCCGGGGTATCCAGCCGGTGGGGGGCCTTCCTGGACTCCACGCTGGACCGGGTGGCCGACGCGGCGATCTTCGGCGGACTCGCGCTCTGGTACGCCGGCTCGGGCAGCGACAACGTGCTGTGCGCGGTGGCGATCTTCTGCCTGGCCAGCGGCCAGGTCGTCTCGTACACCAAGGCCCGCGGCGAGTCGATCGGGCTGCCCGTCGCCGTCAACGGCCTCGTCGAGCGGGCCGAGCGCCTGGTGCTGTCCCTGGTGGCCGCCGGGCTGTCGGGGCTGCAGGTCTTCGGGGCGCCGTCGTGGCTGGGCGTCCTGCTGCCGGTCGCGCTGTGGGCGGTCGCCGCGGGCTCGCTGGTCACCCTGGTGCAGCGCGTCGTCACCGTGCGCCGCGAGGCGGCCGAGGCCGATGCGGCCGCCGCCTCCGAGCCGGGTGCCGCCTGATGGGGGGCTACCGGGAGCGGCTCGTCGACGGCCTCTACGGCCTCGGCTGGGCCGGCGTGAAGAAGCTGCCCGAGCCGGCCGCCGCCGCCCTCGGCCGGCGGATCGCGGACACGGTGTGGCGCCGCCGCGGCAAGAGCGTGCTGCGCCTGGAGTCGAACCTGGCCCGTGTGGTGCCCGATGCCGGGCCGGAGCGGCTGCGCGAGCTGTCACGGGCCGGGATGCGCTCGTACATGCGGTACTGGATGGAGTCGTTCCGGCTGCCGGCGATGGACCCGCGGCGCTTCGGCACCGACGTGACGGTCAAGGACGAGCACATCCTGCGCGAGGCGCTGGCCTCCGGCCGCGGGGTCGTCGTCGCCCTGCCGCACCTGGCCAACTGGGACCTGGCCGGCGCCTGGGTCACCGGACACGTGGGCGTGCCCTTCACCACGGTCGCCGAGCGGCTGCGGCCCGAGTCGCTCTACGACCGGTTCGTCGCCTACCGGGAGGGGCTCGGCATGGAGGTCCTGCCGCACAGCGGAGGGGCCGCGTTCGGGGTGCTGGCGCGCCGGCTGCGCTCCGGCGGCCTGGTCTGCCTCGTCGCCGACCGCGACCTGTCCGCGTCCGGCGTCGAGGTGCAGTTCTTCGGTGCGGCGGCGCGGATGCCGGCCGGGCCGGCCCTGCTGGCCCAGCAGACGGGGGCCGCGCTGCTGCCCGCGACCCTGCACTACGGCGAGAGCCCGCAGATGCACATCCGGATCCACCCCGAGGTCGAGGTGCCCGCCTCCGGCGACCGCGCGCGGAAGACGGCGGCCATGACGCAGGCGGTGGCCGACGCCTTCGCGGAGGGCATCGCCGACCACCCGGAGGACTGGCACATGCTCCAGCGGCTGTGGCTGGACGACCTGGAGGAGCGCTCCGCGTGAAGATCGGCATCGTCTGCCCGTACTCCTGGGACGTGCCCGGCGGCGTCCAGTTCCACATCCGGGACCTCGCCGAGCACCTGATCCGCCTCGGCCACGAGGTGTCCGTCCTGGCGCCGGCGGACGACGAGACGCCGCTGCCGCCGTACGTCGTCTCGGCCGGGCGGGCGGTGCCGGTGCCCTACAACGGGTCGGTGGCCCGCCTGAACTTCGGGTTCCTGTCGGCCGCCCGGGTGCGCCGCTGGCTGCACGAGGGCGTCTTCGACGTCATCCACATCCACGAGCCGGCCTCGCCCTCCCTGGGCCTGCTGGCCTGCTGGGCGGCCCAGGGGCCGATCGTGGCCACCTTCCACACCTCCAACCCCAGGTCCCGGGCGATGATCGCCGCCTACCCGATCCTCCAGCCCGCGCTGGAGAAGATCAGCGCGCGGATCGCGGTCAGCGAGTACGCCCGGCGCACGCTGGTGGAGCACCTCGGCGGCGACGCGGTGGTGATCCCGAACGGCGTGGACGTCGACTTCTTCGCCTCCGCCGAGCCGAAGGCCGAGTGGGGCGGGCAGACCCTCGGGTTCATCGGCCGCATCGACGAGCCCCGCAAGGGGCTGCCCGTCCTGATGGCGGCCTTCCCCCGGATCGCCCGCGAATGCCCCGACGTGCGGCTGCTCGTGGCCGGCCGCGGCGACGAGGAGGAGGCCGTCGCCTCACTGCCGCCGGAGCTCCGCTCCCGCGTCGAGTTCCTCGGCATGGTCTCGGACGAGGACAAGGCCCGCCTGCTGCGCAGCGTCGACGTGTACGTCGCCCCCAACACCGGCGGCGAGAGCTTCGGCATCATCCTCGTCGAGGCCCTCTCGGCGGGCGCCGCCGTCCTCGCCTCCGACCTGGACGCCTTCGCCCAGGTCCTCGACCAGGGCGCGGCCGGCGAGCTTTTCGCGAACGAGGACGCCGACGCGCTCGCCGCGGCCGCCGTGGCCCTGCTGCGCGACCCGCGGCGCCGGGCCGAACTCAGCGCGCGCGGCTCCGCCCACGTGCGGCGCTTCGACTGGTCGACGGTCGGCGCGGACATCCTCGCCGTGTACGAGACGGTCACGGACGGCGCGTCCGCGGTGGCCGCCGACGAGCGGGCCCCGCTGCGCACCCGCCTCGGGCTGACCCGGGACACCTCCGCCTGACGCCCGGGGGCCACCCGGGCCGCGGCCCGGGCCGCCCGGCCCCCGGCGGGGCCCGCCGCGGGCGGTAGAGTCGCGGGCCGTGATCGAAACCCTTGTCTGGACCGCCCTGGCCCTCGCCGTCATCGGGGTCTACCTGAGCTGGACCGCCGGACGCCTGGACCGGCTCCACTCGCGGATGGACGCCGCCCGCGCCGCCCTGGACGCCCAGCTGCTGAGGCGCTCCTCCGTCGTCATCGAGGTGGCGGCCTCCGGCGCTCTCGACCCGGCCTCATCGATCGTGCTGTACGAGGCGGCGCACGCCGCCCGCCAGGCCGACGAGGAGCACCGCGAGGTCGCCGAGAGCGAGCTCAGCCAGGCGCTGCGCGCGGTGTTCGCCGACGCCGCCCAGGTCGAGGCGGTGCGGGAGGCGCCCGGCGGGGAGGCCGCCGCGGAGGAGCTGGCGGCGGCGGTGCGCCGGGTCCCGATGGCCCGGCGGTTCCACAACGACGCCGTACGGGCGGCCCGGGCGCTGCGCCGGCACCGCAAGGTCCGCTGGTTCCGGCTGGCCGGGCACGCACCGTTCCCGCTGGCGTTCGAGATGGACGACGAACCCCCGGTGGATCTTGCCGACCGTCCGTAGCACCGCTGCGACCGGGACACTTGTACCCAATGGCCAAGTCGAAAGGGGCCACCGGCTCCTCATTGGCCCTTGCGGTGGACTGGCCGGGGACGGTTTGCTCGGCTGAGCACCAGCGCAGTACCCGTCTTCCCCTTCCAGTGAGGTCATCCGTGAGCACGCTTCCCTCCACCCCGCAGACCCCCGAGACCGGCACCGCCCGCGTCAAGCGCGGCATGGCCGAGCAGCTCAAGGGCGGCGTGATCATGGACGTGGTCAACGCCGAGCAGGCGAAGATCGCCGAGGACGCCGGCGCCGTCGCGGTCATGGCCCTGGAGCGGGTCCCGGCCGACATCCGCAAGGACGGCGGCGTCGCCCGCATGTCGGACCCGAACATGATCGAGGAGATCATCGGCGCGGTCTCGATCCCGGTCATGGCCAAGTCCCGCATCGGCCACTTCGTCGAGGCCCAGGTCCTCCAGTCCCTCGGCGTCGACTACATCGACGAGTCCGAGGTCCTCACCCCGGCCGACGAGGTCAACCACTCCGACAAGTGGGCCTTCACCACCCCCTTCGTCTGCGGCGCCACCAACCTGGGCGAGGCCCTCCGCCGCATCGCCGAGGGCGCGGCCATGATCCGCTCCAAGGGCGAGGCCGGCACCGGCAACGTCGTCGAGGCCGTCCGCCACCTGCGCCAGATCAAGAACGAGATCGCCAAGCTGCGCGGCTTCGACAACAACGAGCTGTACGCCGCCGCCAAGGAGCTGCGCGCCCCGTACGAGCTCGTCAAGGAGGTCGCCGAGCTCGGCAAGCTGCCCGTGGTGCTGTTCAGCGCCGGCGGCGTCGCCACCCCGGCCGACGCGGCCCTGATGCGCCAGCTCGGTGCCGAGGGCGTCTTCGTCGGCTCCGGCATCTTCAAGTCGGGCGACCCGGCCAAGCGCGCCGCCGCCATCGTGAAGGCCACCACCTTCTTCGACGACCCGAAGGTCATCGCGGACGCCTCCCGCAACCTGGGCGAGGCCATGGTCGGCATCAACTGCGACACCCTGCCCGAGGCCGAGCGCTACGCCAACCGCGGCTGGTAAGGCACCACGACCATGGACAACCCCCCCGTCATCGGTGTCCTGGCCCTCCAGGGCGACGTACGGGAGCACCTGATCGCCCTGGCCGCGGCGGACGCCGTGGCCAGGCCGGTCCGGCGCCCCGAGGAGCTCGCCGAGGTCGACGCCCTGGTGATCCCCGGCGGCGAGTCGACGACCATGTCGAAGCTCGCCGTGCTCTTCGGCATGCTGGAGCCGCTGCGCGAGCGCGTCCGCGGCGGCATGCCCGTGTACGGCACCTGCGCCGGCATGATCATGCTCGCCGACAAGCTGCTCGACGGCCGCGAGGACCAGGAGACGCTCGGCGGCATCGACATGATCGTCCGCCGCAACGCCTTCGGCCGGCAGAACGAGTCCTTCGAGGCCTCGATCGACTTCGACGGCATCGGCGGCGGACCCGTCGAGGGCGTCTTCATCCGCGCCCCCTGGGTGGAGTCCGTCGGCGCCGAGGTACAGGTCCTGGCCACCTACGACGGCCACACGGTCGCCGTGCGCCAGGGCAACGTGCTGGCCACGTCGTTCCACCCGGAACTCACCGGAGACGACCGCGTGCACGCCTACTTCGTCGACATGGTGCGCGCCGGGCGGTGAGCGGCTCCCGGTAGGATCAGGAGCGAACACCATTGGTTACGCGAAGGAGACAGGCGGATGTCCGGCCACTCTAAATGGGCTACGACGAAGCACAAGAAGGCCGTGATCGATGCCAAGCGCGGCAAGCTCTTCGCGAAGCTGATCAAGAACATCGAGGTCGCGGCCCGCATGGGCGGCCCCGACATCGACGGCAACCCGACGCTCTTCGACGCCGTGCAGAAGGCCAAGAAGCAGTCGGTCCCGAACAAGAACATCGACTCCGCGGTCAAGCGCGGCGGCGGCCTGGAGGCCGGCGGCGCCGACTACGAGACGATCATGTACGAGGGCTACGGTCCCAACGGTGTCGCGGTGCTCATCGAGTGCCTCACCGACAACCGCAACCGCGCCGCCTCCGACGTCCGCGTCGCCATGACCCGCAACGGCGGCTCCATGGCGGACCCGGGCTCGGTCTCGTACCTGTTCAACCGCAAGGGCGTCATCATCCTGCCCAAGGGCGAGCTGAGCGAGGACGACGTCCTCGGCGCGGTCCTCGACGCCGGCGCCGAAGAGGTCAACGACAACGGCGACACCTTCGAGATCATCAGCGAGGCCACCGACCTGGTCGCGGTCCGCACCGCGCTCCAGGAGGCGGGCATCGACTACGACTCCGCCGACTCCAGCTTCGTCCCGACCATGCAGGTCGAGCTCGACGAAGAGGGCGCACGCAAGATCTTCAAGCTGATCGACGCGCTGGAGGACAGCGACGACGTCCAGAACGTCTTCGCCAACTTCGACGTCTCGGACGAGGTCATGGAGAAGGTCGACGCCTGACCGGCGTCCGCCGCCACCGCAGGTGAGACGGGCCGACGGGGACACACCCCGTCGGCCCGCCGCGTTGTCGGCACCACCCGATAGCCTGCACCGACAGGTGGATCCGAGGAGGGGGGTGCGGTGCGCGTACTCGGTGTGGACCCGGGGCTGACCCGCTGCGGCGTCGGCGTGGTGGAAGGGGTCGCCGGCCGGGCCCTGACCATGCTCGGCGTGGGCGTCGTCCGCACCCCGGCCGACGCGGAGCTAGGCGACCGGCTCGTCGCCGTCGAGCGCGGCATCGAGCAGTGGCTCGACGAGCACCGGCCCGAGGTCGTCGCCGTGGAGCGGGTCTTCAGCCAGCACAACGTCAGCACGGTCATGGGCACCGCCCAGGCCAGCGCCGTCGCCATGCTGTGTGCGGCCCGCCGCGGCATACCGGTCGCCCTGCACACCCCCAGCGAGGTGAAGGCCGCCGTCACCGGCTCCGGCCGGGCCGACAAGGCCCAGGTCGGCGCGATGGTCACCCGGCTGCTGCGGCTCGCCGCCCCGCCCAGGCCGGCCGACGCGGCGGACGCCCTCGCGCTCGCCATCTGCCACATCTGGCGGGCCCCTGCCCAGAACCGCCTCCAGCAGGCGGTCGCCCTGCACACCCCGAAAGGCCGAACCCGATGATCGCCTTCGTCAGCGGCCCGGTCGCCGCCCTCACCCCCGCCCTCGCCGTCATCGAGGTCGGGGGAGTGGGCATGGCCGTGCAGTGCACCCCGGGCACCATCGCCGGCCTGCGCATCGGGGAGCCCGCCCGCCTCGCCACCTCCCTGGTGGTCCGCGAGGACTCCCTCACCCTGTACGGCTTCGCCGACGACGACGAGCGGCAGGTCTTCGAACTCCTCCAGACCGCCAGCGGCGTCGGGCCGCGCCTCGCCCAGGCCATGCTCGGTGTACACAGCCCCGACGCGCTGCGCCGCGCGGTCGAGTCGGGCGACGAGAAGGCCCTCACCGCCGTCCCCGGCATCGGCAAGAAGGGCGCGCAGAAGCTCCTCCTCGAACTCAAGGGCAAGCTCGGCGCCCCCGCCGGAACCGGAGCCCTCGTCGGCGCCCAGCGCACGGCCGCAGCCGGCCCCGCCCCCTGGACCGAGCAGCTCTCCGCCGCGCTCATGGGACTCGGCTACGCCTCGCGCGAGGCGGACGAGGCGGTCGCCGCCGTCACCCCGCAGGCCGAGGCCGCCATCGCCGAGAACGGCTCCGCGCCCGTCCCGCAGCTGCTGCGCGCCGCGCTGCAGTCCCTCAACCGCGCCCGCTGACCGGCCGCAGCCCCCGTACGAACCGAGAAGGCAGACTGACACCGTGAACTGGGACGACGACACCGACCGCATTGTCGCGCCGGCGGCGGACGGCGAGGACACCGCCGTCGAGGCGGCCCTGCGGCCGAAGGACCTCGGCGAGTTCGTCGGCCAGGAGAAGGTCCGCCAGCAGCTGGACCTCGTCCTGAAGGCGGCAAGGCAGCGCGGCGCCACCGCCGACCACGTCCTGCTCTCGGGCGCCCCCGGCCTCGGCAAGACCACCCTCTCGATGATCATCGCGGCGGAGATGGGCGCCCCGATCCGCATCACCTCCGGCCCGGCCATCCAGCACGCCGGCGACCTCGCCGCGATCCTCTCCTCCCTCCAGGAGGGCGAGGTCCTCTTCCTCGACGAGATCCACCGCATGTCCCGGCCCGCCGAGGAGATGCTCTACATGGCCATGGAGGACTTCCGCGTCGACGTGATCGTCGGCAAGGGCCCCGGCGCCACGGCGATTCCCCTGGAACTGCCCCCCTTCACCCTCGTCGGGGCGACCACCCGGGCCGGCCTGCTCCCGCCGCCGCTGCGCGACCGCTTCGGCTTCACCGGGCACATGGAGTTCTACGCCCCCGGGGAACTCGAACGGGTCATCCGCCGCTCCGCCGGCCTCCTCGACGTCGAGATCGACCCGGCCGGCGCCGCCGAGATCGCGGGCCGCTCCCGCGGCACCCCCCGCATCGCGAACCGCCTCCTGCGCCGCGTCCGCGACTACGCACAGGTCAGGGCGGACGGGGTGATCACCCGCGAGGTGGCCGCGACCGCCCTGCAGGTGTACGAGGTCGACGGGCGGGGCCTGGACCGGCTGGACCGGGCGGTGCTGGAGGCCCTGCTGAAGCTGTTCGGCGGCGGGCCCGTCGGCCTGTCCACCCTCGCCGTCGCCGTCGGCGAGGAGCGCGAGACCGTCGAGGAGGTGGCGGAGCCGTTCCTCGTCCGCGAGGGCCTGCTCGCCCGCACCCCCCGCGGCCGGGTCGCGACCCCCGCCGCATGGGCTCACCTGGGACTTGTCCCGCCGCAGCACGGCGGGACCGGATCGGGCGGGCAGCAGGGCCTGTTCGGAGTGTGACGGCGCGGAGGTTGGCCCGGCCGGGAACCGCGGTGCCATGCTGGGCGTTGTTCCATCGGTGCGGACTCGCCTAGACTCCGCCGATGCCGACCCTTCGGGTCGGCGTGCCCACCCCCGTAGAAATAGGCCGTCTCCCGAGCGGTCGTGCGAAGGATCTCCGTCCCGTGAATCTCGTGACCCTCCTCCCGTTCATTGTGCTCATCGGGGCGATGTTCCTGATGACGCGCTCCGCGAAGAAGAAGCAGCAGCAGGCCGCGCAGATGCGCGACACCATGACGCCCGGCACCGGCATCCGCACCATCGGCGGCATGTACGCCACGGTCAAGGAGCTCGGCGACGACACCGTCACCCTGGAGGTGGCCCCCGGCGTCCACGCGATCTACGCGAAGATGGCCATCGCGGCGGTTCTGGAGGACGACGAGTACAACCGCATCGTCCACGGCACCGCGGCCCCGGCCGACGCGGACTCGCCCGTCGTCCCCGACGACATCTCGTCCCTGACCCGGGACGGGGCCGAGGCACCCGAGACCGGCCAGGCCGACAAGGACGCTGCCGACAAGCCCAAGCTCGACCTGGGCAAGAAGGACGCCGACGGCAAGGCCGACGGCGAGGGCGGCGCGAAGTAACGCGCGGCCGGGACCGCGGGACCGCCCGACCGGCGGCCGCGCGGTCCCGCTTGTGACACTTCTGCGGGGGGCAGGGGTCCCCACCACACATTTCGTGGCCGTCCGCGCGCTGACCCGGCGCGGGACGGTTGGACAGGGAGATACGACAAGGTGGCAGCACCGAAGAAGGGCCGGCGGCCCACGGGGGCGCAGGGGAGGCCGGGGCGCGCCCTGGCGGTCATCCTGATCGCGATGGTGGCGCTCACCGCGGGGATGTTCCTCACGAAGCAGACGACGCCCCGGCTCGGCATCGACCTCGCGGGCGGCACGAGCATCACGCTCAAGGCCAAGAGCGAGCCGGGCAAGCCGGACGCGATCAACGAGACCAACATGAACACGGCGGTCGGCATCATCGAGCGCCGCGTCAACGGTCTCGGCGTCTCGGAGGCCGAGGTCCAGACCCAGGGCCGCGACCACATCATCGTGAACATCCCCAAGGGGACGAACGAGAAGCAGGCCCGCGAGCAGGTCGGCACCACCGCCCAGCTGTACTTCCGACCGGTCCTGGCGTTCGCCGACGGCGCCCCGGCGGCGCCCGAGACCGCGCCGAGCCCCTCCGCCAACCCCTCCGGCGCCCCCAAGGCCGAGGGCAGCGCCAAGCCCGGCGCGTCGGCCACCCCGTCGTCCAGCGCCACTTCCCAGGGCCGTGCGCTCAGCGAGGCCCTCAAGGCCCCCGCAGCCACGGCCTCTCCCTCGCCCTCGGCGAGCGAGTCGAAGAAGGCAGACGACAACAAGGCCGCCCCGTCCCCCGCCCCGACCCCGTCGGGCGCGGACGCGGCCGTGGCGGACCTCCAGGCCAAGTTCGCCGCACTGGACTGCACCGACGAGGCGCAGCGCGCCACCGCCGGCAAGGAAGCCAAGCCCGAGGAGCCGACGGTGGCCTGCGGCCAGCGCGGCGACGCCTGGGGCAAGTGGATCCTCGGTCCGGCCGGTGTCGCCGGTACGGACGTCAAGGACGCCAAGGGCGTCGTCGACCCGCAGCGCGGCATGTGGATCGTCACCATGGAGTTCACCGACAAGGGCGCCGACAAGTTCGCCAAGATCACCGGTGAGCTCGCCACCAAGCAGCCCCCGCAGAACCAGTTCGCGATCGTGCTCGACGGCCAGGTCATCTCCGACCCGTCCGTCAGCCAGGCGCTGACCGGCGGCAGCGCCGAGATCTCCGGCGGCTTCACCCAGCAGTCCGCGCAGGACCTGGGCAACATGCTCTCCTACGGCGCCCTGCCGCTGTCCTTCCAGGAGGACAGCGTCACCACCGTCACCGCCGCGCTCGGCGGCGAGCAGCTGAAGGCCGGCCTCATCGCCGGCGCCATCGGCCTGTTCCTCGTGGTCGTCTACCTGCTCGTGTACTACCGGGGCCTGTCCCTGATCGCCATCGTCAGCCTGCTGGTCTCCGCGATCCTCACGTACACGCTCATGGCGCTGCTGGGCAAGGCCATCGGCTTCGCGCTGAACCTGCCCGCCGTCTGCGGTGCCATCGTCGCGATCGGCATCACCGCGGACTCGTTCATCGTGTACTTCGAGCGCATCCGCGACGAGATCCGCGAGGGCCGCACCCTGCGCCCCGCCGTGGAGCGGGCCTGGCCGCGCGCCCGGCGCACCATCCTGGTGTCCGACTTCGTGTCGTTCCTGGCCGCCGCGGTGCTGTTCGTCGTCACCGTCGGCAAGGTGCAGGGCTTCGCCTTCACGCTCGGCCTGACCACCCTGCTCGACGTGGTCGTGGTGTTCCTCTTCACCAAGCCGATCATGACGCTGCTGGCCCGTACGAAGTTCTTCTCCAGCGGTCACCCCTGGTCCGGCCTCGACCCGAAGCGGCTCGGCGCCAAGCCGCCGCTGCGCCGGTCCCGCCGCACCGGCCCCGTCACCGCTCCCGTCGACGCAAAGGAGGCGTGAGAGATGTCGAAGCTGGGAGATCTCGGCGCCAAGCTGTACCGCGGCGAGGTCGGGTACGACTTCGTCGGCAAGCGCTTCGTCTGGTACGGCGTTTCCATCCTGATCACCATCACGGCGATCGTGGCCCTGGCCGTCCAGGGCCTCAACATGGGCATCGAGTTCAAGGGCGGTGCCGTCTTCACGACCGGCAAGACCTCCGTCTCCGACACCAAGGCCCGTGAACTGGCCAAGGAGGCCTCCGGCCACGAGGCGATCGTCCAGAAGCTCGGCAACGGCACGCTGCGCATCCAGATCGCGACCCTGGACACCGAATCCGCCGCCGACGTCAAGAAGGAGCTGGCGGCCGGCCTGAAGATGCCGGAGCAGGACATCAACGCGGACCTGGTCGGCCCGAGCTGGGGCGAGCAGATCGCGAACAAGGCCTGGACCGGCCTCGGCGTCTTCATGATCCTCGTGGTGATCTACCTCGCCATCGCCTTCGAGTGGCGGATGGCGGTCGCCGCGCTGATCGCCCTGATCCACGACCTCACCATCACCGTCGGCATCTACGCGCTCGTCGGCTTCGAGGTCACCCCGGGCACCGTGATCGGCCTGCTGACCATCCTCGGCTACTCCCTCTACGACACCGTCGTCGTCTTCGACGGCCTGAAGGAGAGCTCGAAGGACATCACCAAGCAGACCCGCTACACCTACGGCGAGGTCGCCAACCGCAGCATCAACGGCACCCTGGTGCGCTCCATCAACACCACGGTCGTCGCGCTGCTGCCGGTCGCCGGCCTGCTGTTCATCGGCGGCGGCTTCCTGGGCGCCGGCATGCTGAACGACATCTCGCTGTCGCTGTTCGTCGGCCTCGCGGCCGGCGCGTACTCCTCGATCTTCATCGCGACCCCGCTGGTCGTCGACCTCAAGGAGCGCGAGCCCGCGATCAAGGCGCTGCGCAAGCGGGTCCTCGCCAAGCGCGCCGCGTCCTCCGCCAAGGGCGGCTCCGGCGAGGACGAGGACTCGTACGGCCCCGGTGAAGCCCCGCAGATCGTGGCGCAGGGCCGGGCGGAGCGGCGCCGGTGAGCCCGGCGGCCCCCGAGGTCCGCGAGCTGCTGCTCGCCCGGATCAAGGACATCCCGGACTACCCGAAGCCGGGCGTGGTGTTCAAGGACATCACGCCGCTGCTGGCCGACCCGCAGGCGTTCGCCGCGCTGACGGACACCCTCGCGGGCCTGGCCGCCCGCTATGGCGCCACGAAGATCGTCGGACTGGAGGCGCGCGGCTTCATCCTCGCGGCCCCCGTCGCCGTGCAGGCGGGCGTCGGCTTCGTACCGGTCCGCAAGGCCGGCAAGCTGCCCGGCGCGACGCTGGCGCAGGCGTACGAGCTGGAGTACGGCACCGCGGAGATCGAGGTGCACGCCGAGGACCTGAAGCCGGGCGACCGGGTCATGGTCATCGACGACGTCCTGGCCACCGGCGGCACGGCCGAGGCCTCGCTGTCGCTGATCCGCCGCGCCGGCGCCGACGTCGCCGGTGTGGCCGTGCTGATGGAGCTGTCCTTCCTGACCGGCCGCGCGCGGCTGGTGGAGGGGCTGGCCGGCGCACCGCTGGACGCGCTGATCACCCTCTGACGGCAGGCAGGCACTCCCGTCCGCCGAGCGGCGGGTTCCCCGGGCCCTTCCCGGGGAGCCCGCCGCTCCGCCGTTTCCGGGCCGTGCCGCCCCGGCGGCCGTCCGCCGCACGGGCCGGGGAACGGGCCGGCGGAACCCTCGCTACCATTGGTTATCCGGACCTGACCGGGGCACCGGATCCTCCCCCGGACTCCGCCCGGGGGAACCGCCAGAGGAGCGCTCTTGCCAGACGAGGTCCAGCCACTCTCCGCCGCGCAGCCCGACCCGCAGGCCGACCGTGCCGCGGCGCCCCCCGCGACGCCCCCGCCGGCGCCGCCCGCGAAGCCCGCAAAGCCCGCGAAGCCGGCGCACAGCAGGCCGGCGCCGGCGAAGTCCGCAGGGTCGTCGAACCGCGTCCGGGCCCGGCTCGCCCGCCTCGGCGTCCAGCGTTCCAACCCGTACAACCCGGTGCTGGAACCCCTCCTGCGGATCGTCCGCAGCAACGACCCGAAGATCGAGACGGCCACGCTGCGCCAGATCGAGCAGGCGTACCAGGTCGCCGAGCGCTGGCACCGCGGCCAGAAGCGCAAGAGCGGCGACCCGTACATCACCCACCCGCTCGCGGTCACCACGATCCTCGCCGAGCTCGGCATGGACCCGGCCACCCTGATGGCGGGCCTGCTCCACGACACGGTGGAGGACACCGAGTACGGGCTGGAGGACCTGCGGCGCGACTTCGGCGACGCCGTCGCCCTCCTCGTCGACGGCGTCACCAAGCTGGACCGGGTCAAGTTCGGCGAGGCCGCACAGGCCGAGACCGTCCGCAAGATGGTCGTCGCCATGGCGAAGGACCCGCGCGTCCTCGTCATCAAGCTCGCCGACCGCCTGCACAACATGCGCACCATGCGCTACCTCAAGCGGGAGAAGCAGGAGAAGAAGGCCCGCGAGACCCTGGAGATCTACGCCCCGCTCGCCCACCGGCTGGGCATGAACACGATCAAGTGGGAGCTGGAGGACCTCTCCTTCGCGATCCTCTACCCCAAGATGTACGACGAGATCGTCCGGCTGGTCGCCGAGCGCGCACCCAAGCGGGACGAGTACCTCGCCGTCGTCATCGACGAGGTCCAGACCGACCTCAGAGCGGCGCGCATCAAGGCCACCGTCACCGGCCGCCCCAAGCACTACTACAGCGTCTACCAGAAGATGATCGTCCGCGGACGCGACTTCGCGGAGATCTACGACCTGGTCGGCATCCGCGTCCTCGTCGACACCGTCCGCGACTGCTACGCGGCACTGGGCACCGTCCACGCCCGCTGGAACCCGGTTCCGGGGCGGTTCAAGGACTACATCGCGATGCCCAAGTTCAACATGTACCAGTCGCTCCACACGACGGTCATCGGCCCGGGCGGCAAGCCCGTCGAACTGCAGATCCGCACCTTCGACATGCACCGCCGCGCCGAGTACGGCATCGCCGCGCACTGGAAGTACAAGCAGCAGACCGTCGCAGGCGCCTCCAAGATCCGCACGGACGTCCCGCAGGCGGCCAAGGGCAGCGCCGGACACGACACCGTCAACGACATGGCCTGGCTGCGCCAGCTCCTCGACTGGCAGAAGGAGACCGAGGACCCCGGCGAGTTCCTCGACTCGCTGCGCTTCGACCTCTCCCGCAACGAGGTCTTCGTCTTCACCCCGAAGGGCGACGTCATCGCCCTGCCGGCCGGCGCCACCCCCGTCGACTTCGCGTACGCCGTCCACACCGAGGTCGGCCACCGCACCATAGGCGCCCGCGTCAACGGCCGCCTCGTCCCCCTGGAGTCCACCCTCGACAACGGCGACCTCGTCGAGGTCTTCACCTCCAAGGCCGAAGGCGCCGGCCCGTCCCGCGACTGGCTCGGCTTCGTCAAATCGCCGCGCGCCCGCAACAAGATCCGCGCCTGGTTCTCCAAGGAGCGCCGCGACGAGGCCATCGAGCACGGCAAGGACGCCATCGCGCGGGCCATGCGCAAGCAGAACCTGCCCATCCAGCGCATCCTGACCGGCGACTCCCTCGTCACCCTCGCGCACGAGATGCGCTACCCCGACATCTCGTCCCTCTACGCCGCGATCGGCGAGGGCCACGTGGCCGCGCAGGGCGTCGTCCAGAAGCTGGTCCAGGCCCTCGGCGGCGAGGAAGCGGCCAACGAGGACATCGAGGAGAGCGTCCCGCCGTCCCGCGCCCGCACCAAGCGGCGCGGCAGCGCCGACCCGGGCGTGGTCGTCAAGGGCGTCGACGACGTGTGGGTCAAGCTTGCCCGCTGCTGCACCCCCGTCCCCGGCGACCCGATCATCGGGTTCGTCACCCGCGGCAGTGGCGTATCGGTTCACCGCGCGGACTGCGTCAACGTCGACTCGCTCTCCCAGCAGCCCGAGCGGATCCTCGAAGTCGAGTGGGCGCCCACCCAGTCCTCGGTCTTCCTGGTCGCCATCCAGGTCGAGGCGCTGGACCGCTCCCGCCTGCTCTCGGACGTCACGCGGGTCCTGTCGGACCAGCACGTGAACATCCTCTCCGCGGCCGTCCAGACCTCCCGCGACCGGGTGGCCACCTCCCGGTTCACCTTCGAGATGGGCGACCCGAAGCACCTGGGACACGTCCTGAAGGCCGTACGCGGCGTCGAGGGCGTCTACGACGTCTACCGCGTCACCTCGGCCCGCAGGCCGTAGCCCCGCCGGACACGGGCCGGCCCCGGTACGCGGTGCGTACCGGGGCCCGCCGCTGTTCCGGGGCTTCGTGCCTCAGCCGCCGAACTCCTCCAGGCCCTTCAGCGCCTGGTCCAGCAGCGCCTGGCGGCCCTCCAGCTCACGCGCCAGCTTGTCGGCCTTCGCGTTGTTGCCCGCCGCACGGGCCGCGTCGATCTCCGCGCGCAGCTTGTCGACCGCCGCCTGGAGCTGGCCCGTCAGGCCGGCCGCACGGGCCCGCGCCTCCGGGTTCGTCCGGCGCCACTCGCCCTCCTCGGCCTCCTGGATCGCCCGCTCGACGGCGTGCATGCGGCCCTCGACCTTGGCGCGGGCGTCCCGCGGCACGTGGCCGACGGCCTCCCAGCGCTCGTTGATCGACCGGAACGCGGCCCGGGCCGCCTTCAGGTCCGTCACCGGGACGAGCTTCTCGGCCTCCTCGGCCAGCTCCTCCTTCAGCTTGAGGTTCTCCACCTGCTCGGCGTCGCGCTCCGCGAACACCTCGCTGCGCGCCGCGAAGAAGACGTCCTGCGCACCGCGGAAACGGTTCCACAGGTCGTCCTCGGCCTCGCGCTGCGCCCGGCCCGCCGCCTTCCAGTCGGCCATCAGCTCCCGGTACCGCGCGGCCGTCGGACCCCAGTCCGTCGACCCCGACAGCGCCTCCGCCTCGGCGACCAGCTTCTCCTTCACCTTGCGGGCGTCCTCGCGCTGCGCGTCCAGCGCGGCGAAGTGCGCCTTGCGGCGCTTGGAGAAGGCGGAGCGGGCGTGCGAGAAGCGGTGCCACAGCTCGTCGTCCGACTTGCGGTCCAGCCGCGGCAGGCCCTTCCAGGTGTCCACCAGGGCGCGCAGCCGCTCGCCCGCCGAGCGCCACTGGTCGCTCTGCGCCAGCTCCTCGGCCTCTGCGACCAGTGCCTCCTTGGCCGTGCGGGCCTCGTCCGCCTGCCGGGCCTTCTGCGCCCGGCGCTCCTCGCGCCGCGCCTCGACCGTCGCGACCAGCTTGTCCAGCCGGACGCGCAGCGCGTCCAGGTCGCCGACCGCGTGGTGCTCCTCCACCTGCGTGCGCAGGTGGTCGATCGCCGTCTGGGCGTCCTTGGCGGACAGATCGGTGGTCCGCACCCGCCGCTCGAGGAGGCCGATCTCGACCACCAGGCCCTCGTACTTGCGCTCGAAGTAGGCCAGGGCCTCCTCAGGGGTGCCCGCCTGCCACGAGCCGACGACCTTCTCCCCCTCGGCAGTACGCACGTACACGGTGCCCGTCTCGTCGACGCGGCCCCACGGGTCGCTGCTCACAGCGCCTCCTCCACCTGATGCCTGCTAGGGGGGCCACCCCCCGGGCATCGTCCACAGTTTCCTCGGGCGGGCAGCACCCGCCCTGCACAACGCCAACATAGGCGACCGCCGGGCCGGCTGTCCGCATCCCGCACGACGAATATCGCCGCACGGGAGCGGGGCCGGCCGGACGCGGCCCCACCGCCCCCGTCAGTTCTGGGTCACGGTGCCCTTCTCGATGGTCACGGGGGTCTTCGGGGCCCCGTCCTGGCCGCCGTCGGCGGTGCCCGCCTTGGCGACCTCCTCCAGCGCCTTCATGCCCCCGGCGTCGATCCTGCCGAACGGGGTGTACGACGGCGCCAGCGGGCTGTCCTTGTAGACCAGGAAGAACTGGCTGCCGCCACTGTGCGGCCGCCCGGTGTTCGCCATCGCCACCGTGCCCGCCGGGTAGACCACCTGGCCCTGCTCGTTCGGCTTGCCCAGGGCGTCGAGGTTCTCGTCCGCGATCGTGTAGCCCGGGCCGCCCGTGCCGGTGCCCTCCGGGTCGCCGCACTGGAGCACGTAGATCCCGGAGGTGGTCAGGCGGTGGCACTTCGTGTTGTCGAAGAAGCCCTTGTCCGCCAGCGCCTTGAACGAGTTGACGGTCTCCGGAGTCTTGGCCGCGTCCATCTCGACCTTGACCTCACCCGCGCTCGTCTTCAGCGCGAAGGTGTACTTCGCCTTCTGGTCGATCGCCATCGCGGGCGCGGGGGAGGCCTTCGGGCTCGCCGACGCGGTCGGGTCCGCCGCCGGGTCGGCGGCATTGTCCTTCTTGCCGGAGTCGAACACCCCGCCCACCGCCAGGCCGACCAGCGTCGCGGCCACCACGGCCGCCGCCGCGCCCGTGATGACCGCCCGCTGCCGCGCCTTGCGCCGGGCCTCGGCGCGCCGCTTCTGCTGACGCTCGAACTTCTCCCTGGCGAGCTGTCGCCGCCGCTGATCGCTCGTGACCACCGGGTCGTCTCCTTGTGCGTGTCTGGTACCGCTGTCCGGGCACGGTATGGCCGTACCGTATATGGGTTCGCTGTGGAACGAGCCGCGCCGGTAGGCTCTGAGCAGCGGCATTGGCGGACAACCACCGCAGCCGCAGCTCCCGCCGGACGAAGAATGAGGACGAACGTGCTGATTGCCGGGTTCCCCGCCGGGGCCTGGGGGACCAACTGCTACGTGGTCGCCCCCGCCGCAGGCGAGGAGTGCGTGATCATCGACCCGGGCCACCAGGCCGCCCAGGGCGTCGAGGAGACCCTCCGCAAGCACCGGCTCAAGCCCGTGGCCGTCGTCCTCACCCACGGCCACATCGACCACGTCGCCTCCGTCGTCCCGGTGTGCGGAGCGCACGACGTGCCGGCCTGGATCCACCCCGAGGACCGCTACATGATGAGCGACCCGGAGAAGGCCCTCGGCCGCTCCATCGGGATGCCGCTCATGGGCGAGCTGACCATCGGCGAGCCGGACGACGTCCGCGAGCTCACCGACGGCGCCGGGCTGAAACTGGCCGGACTCGACTTCACGGTGGCGCACGCGCCCGGCCATACCAAGGGGTCGGTGACCTTCCGGATGCCCGAGCAGGCGGACATCCCGCCGGTGTTCTTCTCGGGCGACCTCCTCTTCGCCGGCTCCATCGGACGCACCGACCTGCCCGGCGGCTCCCACGCCGAGATGCTCGAGTCGCTGGCCCGCGTGTGCCTGCCGCTCGACGACTCGACCGTGGTGCTGTCCGGCCACGGCCCCCAGACCACCATCGGCCGCGAGCGCGCGACCAACCCGTACCTGCGGGAGGTCGCCGCCGGCCTGGCAGCGGACCCCACGGCCGCTCCACGACGAGGAATGTGACGAGACTTTCGTGAGCACCTTCAAGGCCCCCAAGGGCACGTACGACCTGATCCCGCCCCGCTCGGGCAAGTTCCTGGCGGTCCGCGAGGCCATCGCCGCGCCCCTGCGCAACTCCGGCTACGGATACGTGGAGACCCCGGGCTTCGAGAACGTCGAGCTGTTCTCCCGCGGCGTCGGCGAGTCCACCGACATCGTGTCCAAGGAGATGTACACCCTCACGACCCGCGGGGGCGACAAGCTCGCCCTGCGCCCCGAGGGCACCGCGTCCGTGCTGCGCGCGGCCCTGGAGGCCAACCTGCACAAGCAGGGGAACCTGCCGGTCAAGCTCTACTACTCCGGCTCGTACTACCGCTACGAGCGCGCCCAGGCCGGCCGCTACCGCCACTTCTCGCAGGTCGGCGCCGAGGCGATCGGAGCCGAGGACCCCGCCCTGGACGCCGAGCTGATCATCCTGGCCGACCAGGCCTACCGCTCGCTGGGGCTGAAGAACTTCCGGATCCTGCTGAACTCCCTGGGCGACAAGGAGTGCCGCCCCGCGTACCGCGAGACCCTCCAGGCCTTCCTGCGCGGGCTCGACCTGGACGAGGAGACCCTCCGCCGGGCCGAGATCAACCCGCTGCGGGTCCTGGACGACAAGCGGCCCGAGGTCCAGAAGCAGCTCGCCGACGCCCCGCTGCTGCGCGACTACCTCTGCGACGCCTGCAAGGCCTACCACGAGGAGGTGCGCGCGCTGGTCACCGCGGCGGGCGTCGTCTTCGAGGACGACCCGAAGCTGGTCCGCGGCCTGGACTACTACACCCGCACCACCTTCGAGTTCGTCCACGGCGGCCTCGGCTCGCAGTCCGCGGTCGGCGGCGGCGGCCGCTACGACGGCCTGTCCGAGATGATCGGCGGCCCCGCGCTGCCGTCGGTGGGGTGGGCGCTCGGCGTCGACCGCACCGTCCTGGCCCTGGAGGCCGAGGGCGTCGAACTGGACCTCCCCCGGACCACCGACGTCTTCGCCGTCGCGCTGGGCGACGCCAAGCCGACCGTGTTCGGCCTGGTCACCGCGCTGCGCCGGGCCGGCGTGTCCGCGGACATGTCGTACGGCGGCAAGGGCCTCAAGGGCGCCATGAAGGACGCCAACCGCTCGGGCGCCCGCCTCGCCGTCGTCGCGGGGGACCGCGACCTCGCCGAGGGCGTCGTCCAGCTCAAGGACATGGAGTCCGGCGAGCAGTCGGCCGTCCCGCTGGACGCCCTCGTCGAGAGCGTCCGCGCGAAGCTCGCGTGACGTGTGGAGGCCGGACGGCGGGTGCCGTCCGGCCTCGAACCCCGCGAGTGCGGGGAGCAGGCGCCGCCGTTCGTTTCGAAGGCGTACATCTCCGGGTCATCCCCGCACCGTCGGGGAGCAGCTGACCGGACAACGACCGGTGGCCGCACACGGTCACTGCCCGGAAGGCCGCACAGGACCGTGCGGCAGAATGCAGCGCATGACGACGACTACAGGCGACAAGACCGTGCGGACCGTCGGCGCGAGCAGGGCCCTGGCCTGGCTGCTGGTGATCACCGGCGCGGCCGGGCTGCTGGCGGCCTGGGTGATCACGATCGACAAGTTCAAGCTGCTGGAGGACCCGAACTTCACGCCCGGGTGCAGCCTGAACCCCATCGTCTCCTGCGGCAACATCATGAAGAGCGAGCAGGCGTCGGTGTTCGGCTTCCCGAACCCGATGCTCGGCCTCGTCGCCTACGGCATCGTCATCTGCGTCGGGATGAGCATCCTGGCCGGCGGCCGCTTCCGCCGCTGGTACTGGCTGGCCTTCAACGCCGGCACCCTGTTCGGCGTCGTCTTCTGCGCCTGGCTGACGTACCAGTCGCTGTACACCATCAGCGCCCTCTGCCTGTGGTGCTGCCTGGCCTGGGTCGCCACCATCCTGATGTTCTGGTACGTCACCGCGCACAACGTCCGCGAGGGGCTGCTGCCCGCGCCGTCCTGGCTGCGGAACTTCCTCGACGAGTTCACCTGGGTGCTGCCGGTGCTGCACATCGGGATCATCGGCATGCTGATCCTGACCCGCTGGTGGGAGTTCTGGACCTCCTGAGCCCGCCCGGCCTGTCGGCGGGAGCGCTTAGGCTTCCCGTGTGGAACCAGACCTGTTCACCGCCGCAGCCGAAGACCGCGCGGAGAAGGACCCGGCGAGCTCCCCGCTCGCCGTCCGGATGCGCCCGCGCACCCTGGACGAGGTCGTCGGGCAGCAGCACCTGCTGAAGCCCGGCTCGCCGCTGCGGCGGCTGGTCGGCGAGGGTGCGGGCGGCCCGGCCGGGTCCTCGTCGGTGATCCTGTGGGGCCCGCCCGGCACCGGCAAGACGACGCTGGCGTACGTGGTGAGCCAGGCGACGCAGAAGCGTTTCGTGGAGCTGTCCGCGATCACCGCCGGGGTCAAGGAGGTCCGGGCCGTCATCGAGGGCGCCCGGCGCGCCGCCGGCGGCTACGGCAAGGAGACCGTCCTCTTCCTCGACGAGATCCACCGCTTCAGCAAGGCGCAGCAGGACTCCCTGCTCCCGGCCGTCGAGAACCGCTGGGTGACCCTGATCGCGGCGACGACCGAGAACCCGTACTTCTCGGTGATCTCCCCGCTGCTGTCGCGCTCCCTGCTGCTGACGCTGGAGCCGCTGTCCGACGGGGACCTGAGCGGGCTGCTGCACCGCGCCCTCGCCGAGGAGCGGGGGCTCGGCGGTGCGGTGTCCCTGCCGGAGGACGCCGAGGCGCACCTGCTGCGGATCGCGGGCGGGGACGCCCGGCGGGCGCTGACGGCGCTGGAGGCGGCCGCGGGCGCGGCCCTCGCCAAGGGCGAGGACGAGATCACGCTGGGGACGGTGGAGGAGACCGTCGACCGGGCGGCGGTGAAGTACGACCGGGACGGCGACCAGCACTACGACGTGGCGAGCGCCCTGATCAAGTCGATCCGCGGCTCCGACGTGGACGCGGCCCTGCACTACCTGGCGCGGATGATCGAGGCGGGGGAGGACCCGCGGTTCATCGCGCGGCGCCTGATGATCTCGGCGAGCGAGGACATCGGGCTGGCGGATCCGCAGGCGCTGCCGCTGGCCGTGGCCGCGGCGCAGGCGGTGGCGATGATCGGCTTCCCGGAGGCGGCGCTGACCCTGTCGCACGCGACGATCGCGCTGGCGCTCGCGCCGAAGTCGAACACGGCGACGACGGCGATCGGCGCGGCCCTCGCGGACGTGCGGGCGGGCCTGGCCGGGGCGGTGCCGTCCCACCTGCGGGACGGGCACTACAAGGGCGCGGCGAAGCTGGGGCACGCGGTGGGGTACGTGTACCCGCACGACGTGCCGGGGGCGATCGCGGCGCAGCAGTACGCGCCGGACGCGGTGCACGGCAAGCGGTACTACGAGCCGACGCGGTACGGCGCCGAGGCGCGCTACGCGGACGTGGTGGAGAAGGTCCGCGAGCGGCTCCGCGGCGCGGGCGGCGCCTGACCGGCCACGGGATCCCTAGCGGCCGGCCGCGGCGAAGAGGTGGTGCATCGCCCGGCGCAGGCCGCACACGTCGCGCACCGGGGCGGGGAAGTCGAAGCGGGCGTCGAAGGTGGAGGACGCCGCGGCGCCGGGACGGCTGAAGCGGACGCGCAGGCCGAGGCGGTCCAGGGCCAGGGGGACCGCGGTGATGGCGTCGTCCCGGCGGTCGCCCAGCAGGGAGGCGAGGTCGGCGACCCGGTCGCGGTGGGCGGCGGCGAGGTGCTGGAGGAGTTCGGTCTCGTGGTCCAGGAGCGGGTCGGGCTCGGCGGCGGCCAGGTCGTCGGGGTCGACGTGCTCGGCGCCCCACAGGTCGTCGACGGAGACCTCGCCGACCTCCAGGCGCAGCAGCACCCATCCCGGGCGGGAGTCCAGGCCGAGGAGCCCGCCGACGGGGCGGCGCTCGGCGAGGAGGGCGGCGCAGGCGGCGCGCTCGGCCGGGGGGACCCGCGTCAGCCACCCGGCGAGCCAGGCGCGGCCTCGGATACGATGGGGCACGGACACCGGCGCCACATCCGTGATCTCGATCACGGCGGTGAGGTCGTCGTCCTGGGCGTGAGCGGCTGCCCTGGCAGCCGCGGACTCCCCTGGTACCAGGAGGAGCACGTCCCCGTCCGGGGTGGCGGTCCGCGCGGCCGGTACCCCTGTCCACCACTCTCCCTGGTCAAGAGCACCCGGCAGCGTGAGGGATACTGAGGCGTTGGACTCTACGAGGGTTCGTACGCGTTCGGCTCCGGTGAGCTGCCGAACGCCTTCCCTGGGACGCGGCTGACCTTGTTCATCGTCGTCGAAAGCGGATTCCGGTTCATGGGAATCCGAACTCCGATGCGCTCTGGGCAGGGGGATCCCATGCGGTCGAGACATTACGTCCTCCTCGATAAGGTAAGCCTCACCTAACTTACATGGAGGTAGGTTCCCCGTGAACCAGAAGCGACCCAAGGTCAAGAAGTCGCGCGCTCTCGGCATCGCCCTGACGCCGAAGGCCGTCAAGTACTTCGAGGCCCGCCCCTACCCGCCGGGCGAGCACGGCCGTGGCCGCAAGCAGAACTCGGACTACAAGGTCCGTCTGCTCGAGAAGCAGCGTCTGCGCGCCCAGTACGACATCTCCGAGCGCCAGATGGCCCGCGCCTACGACCGCGCCAAGAAGGCCGAGGGCAAGACGGGCGAGGCGCTGGTCGTCGAGCTCGAGCGTCGCCTCGACGCCCTGGTCCTGCGTTCGGGCATCGCCCGCACCATCTACCAGGCCCGCCAGATGGTCGTCCACGGCCACATCGAGGTCAACGGCGCCAAGGTCGACAAGCCGTCGTTCCGCGTCCGCCCGGACGACGTCATCACGGTGCGCGAGCGCAGCCGCGAGAAGGTCCCGTTCCAGATCGCCCGCGAGGGCGGCTACGCAGGCGAGGGCGAGACCCCGCGCTACCTGCAGGTCAACCTGAAGGCCCTGGCCTTCCGCCTGGACCGCGACCCGAACCGCAAGGAGATCCCGGTCATCTGCGACGAGCAGCTCGTCGTCGAGTACTACGCCCGCTGATCCAGCGGACGGAAGGCTCACAGCCGGCCAGCCCGCCGGCTCCCCCTCGGGGGAGCCGGCGGGCTTCCTGCTTGACGGCCCCTGCCTCCGCCCCCGGGCGCGGCCCCGCCCACCCGGTATTCCGGTACGGCGGCGGATCTCCGGCGCGATAGGGTCGGAGGACGACTTTTCTACGTAGCGATCAACATGCAGAGAGCGGTGCAACGTGTCCGGTGGAGAGGTGGCCGGAATCCTCGTGGCCGTCTTCTGGGCCATCCTCGTCTCCTTCCTCGCCGTGGCGCTGGCGAGACTGGCGCAGGTGCTCAGGGCGACCACCAAGCTGGTGGCCGAGGTGACCGAGCAGGCCGTCCCCCTGCTCGCCGACGCCTCCACCACCGTCCGCTCCGCGCGCACCCAGCTCGACAGGGTCGACGCCATCGCGAGCGACGTCCAGGAGGTCACGGCCAACGCCTCCGCCCTGTCCTCGACCGTGGCCTCCACCTTCGGCGGCCCGCTCGTGAAGGTGGCCGCCTTCGGGTACGGGGTCCGCAAGGCCCTGGGCAGGACCGGGGACGGGGCGCCGCGCACCGCCGAACGGCGTACCGTGATCGTTGGCCGCACGGTGCCGGCCGCGCGGCGCCGTAAGCAGAAGGGCTGAGAGAGCCGATGTTCCGCCGAGCCTTCTGGTTCACCGCAGGCGCAGCCGCCGGCGTGTGGGCCACCACCAAGGTCAACCGCCGGCTGAAGCAGCTGACGCCGGAGAGCCTCGCCGCACAGGCCGCCGACAAGGCCGTCGAGGCCGGCCACCGGCTCAAGAACTTCGCCCTCGACGTCAAAGCGGGAATGTCGCAGCGCGAGGACGAGCTGAACGACGCACTGGGGTTGCACCAGGATCCCGACCGGCCCGACAACGTCACCGCCCTCCCCGGGCCGCGGCGGCTGAAGGCCATCGACAACCCTCAACGCACCACCCACCGACCGAACTTCTCCCACATCAACCGGAATGAGGACCACTGATGGAGTCGGCTGAAATCCGCCGCCGCTGGCTGAGCTTCTTCGAGGAGCGCGGTCATGCCGTTGTCCCTTCGGCGTCGCTCATCGCGGACGACCCGACTCTGCTGCTGGTCAACGCGGGCATGGTCCCGTTCAAGCCGTACTTCCTCGGTGAGACCAAGCCCCCGGCCCCGCGGGCCACCAGCGTGCAGAAGTGCGTCCGCACCCCGGACATCGAAGAGGTCGGCAAGACGACCCGCCACGGCACGTTCTTCCAGATGTGCGGCAACTTCTCCTTCGGCGACTACTTCAAGGAAGGCGCCATCAAGCTCGCCTGGGAGCTGCTGACCACCCCGGTGGCGGACGGCGGCTACGGGCTGGAGCCGGAGAAGCTCTGGATCACCGTCTACCAGGACGACGACGAGGCCGAGCAGATCTGGCGCGACGTGATCGGCGTCCCCGCCGAGCGCATCCAGCGCCTGGGCAAGAAGGACAACTTCTGGTCCATGGGCGTTCCCGGCCCCTGCGGCCCCTGCTCCGAGATCAACTACGACCGCGGCCCCGAGTTCGGCGCCGAGGGCGGCCCCGCCGTCAACGACGAGCGGTACGTGGAGATCTGGAACCTGGTCTTCATGCAGTACGAGCGGGGCGCCGGCGACGGCAAGGAGGACTTCCCGATCCTCGGCGACCTCCCGTCGAAGAACATCGACACCGGTCTCGGCCTCGAACGCCTGGCGATGATCCTCCAGGGCGTGCGGAACATGTACGAGACCGACACCCTGCGCGTCGTCATGGACAAGGCCACGGAGCTGACCGGGGTCCGCTACGGCGCCTCCCAGGAGACCGACGTCTCGATGCGCGTGGTCGCCGACCACATGCGCACCTCCGTCATGCTCATCGGCGACGGCGTCACCCCCGGCAACGAGGGCCGCGGCTACGTGCTGCGCCGCATCATGCGCCGCGCCATCCGCAACATGCGCCTGATGGGCGCGACGGGCCCGGTCGTCAAGGAACTGCTGGACACCGTCATCGACACGATGGGCCGGCAGTACCCGGAGCTGATCACCGACCGGCAGCGCATCGAGACCGTCGCGCTCGCCGAGGAGGCCCGCTTCCTGAAGACCCTCAACGCGGGCACCAACGTCCTCGAGGGCGCCATCACCGAGACCAAGGCCGGCGGCGGCACGGTCCTGGCCGGCGACAAGGCGTTCCTGCTGCACGACACCTGGGGCTTCCCGATCGACCTGACCCTGGAGATCGCCGCCGAGCAGGGCCTGAGCGTCGACGAGCCGGGCTTCCGCCGCCTGATGCAGGAGCAGAAGGACAAGGCCAAGGCGGACGCGAAGGCCAAGAAGACCGGCCACGCGGACGTCGCCGCCTACCGCGAGGTCGCCGACGCGGCGGGCGGGACGGAGTTCACCGGCTACGCCACCAACCAGGGCGAGGCCACCATCGTGGGCCTGCTCGTCAACGGCGTGTCCTCCCCGGCGGCCTCCGAGGGCGACGAGGTCGAGGTCGTCCTCGACCGCACCCCGTTCTACGCCGAGGGCGGCGGCCAGCTCGCCGACCAGGGCCGGATCAAGCTCGACTCGGGCGCCGTCATCGAGGTCCGCGACGTCCAGCAGCCGGTTCCCGGCGTCTCCGTGCACAAGGGCTCCGTCCAGGTCGGCGAGGTGACGGTCGGCGCCTCCGCGTACGCGGCGATCGACGTCCGGCGCCGCCGGGCCATCGCCCGCGCCCACTCGGCGACCCACCTGACTCACCAGGCGCTGCGCGACGCCCTGGGCCCGACGGCCGCCCAGGCCGGCTCGGAGAACAGCCCGGGCCGCTTCCGCTTCGACTTCGGCTCCCCGAACGCCGTCCCCGGCTCGGTCCTCACCGACGTCGAGCAGAAGATCAACGACGTGCTCTCGCGCGAGCTGGACGTCACGGCCGAGATCATGAGCATCGACGAGGCGAAGAAGCAGGGCGCCATCGCCGAGTTCGGCGAGAAGTACGGCGAGCGGGTCCGCGTCGTGACCATCGGCGACTTCTCCAAGGAGCTGTGCGGCGGCACGCACGTCGGCAACACCGCCCAGCTGGGCCTGGTGAAGCTGCTCGGGGAGTCCTCCATCGGCTCCGGCGTGCGCCGCGTCGAAGCGCTCGTGGGCGTGGACGCCTACAACTTCCTCGCCAAGGAGCACACGGTCGTCGCCCAGCTCCAGGAGCTGGTCAAGGGCCGCCCGGAGGAGCTGCCGGAGAAGATCGCCTCCATGCTCGGCAAGCTGAAGGACGCCGAGAAGGAGATCGAGAAGTTCCGCGCGGAGAAGGTCCTCCAGGCCGCCGCCGGCCTCGCGGAGAACGCCCAGGACATCCGAGGCGTCGCGCTCGTGGTGGGGCAGGTCCAGGACGGCACCGGCGCCGACGACCTGCGCAAGCTGGTCCTCGACGTCCGCGGCCGCATCCAGGGCGACCGCCCGGCCGTCGTGGCGCTCTTCACCGTCGCGGGCGGCCGCCCGCTGACCGTGGTCGCCACCAACGAGGCCGCCCGCGAGCGCGGCCTCAAGGCAGGCGACCTGGTCCGCACGGCCGCCAAGACCCTCGGCGGCGGCGGTGGCGGCAAGCCCGACGTCGCCCAGGGCGGCGGCCAGAACTCGGACGCCGTGCCGGAGGCCATCGCCGCGGTCGAGCGCCTCGTCGTCGAGACGGTCTGACGATGGCGCTGCGCCGCGGACGCCGTCTCGCCGTCGACGTCGGGGACGCCCGGATCGGGGTCGCGACCTGCGACCCCGACGGGGTGCTGGCCACACCGGTGGAAACCGTGCCCGGCCGGGACATCCCCTTCGCCCACCGGCGGCTGCGGCAGCTCGTGGAGGAGTACGAACCCCTGGAGGTCGTGGTCGGCCTGCCCCGCTCGCTCAGCGGGCGGGAGGGGCCGGCCGCGGCCAAGGTGCGCGCCTTCGCCGCCGAACTGGCCAAGGGCGTCAAGCCCGTTCCCGTCCGCCTCGTGGACGAGCGGATGACCACGGTCACCGCCGCCCAGGGGCTGCGGGCCTCCGGGCGGAACGCCAAGAAGGGGAGGTCGGTGATCGACCAGGCAGCCGCCGTGGTGATCCTTCAGAACGCTCTTGAGACCGAACGGGTATCGGGTAATCCGCCTGGCGAGTGCGTCGAAGTGGTTGTCTGATCGCGGTACGGTAACGTTCCGCGAGACGCGGCGGCATTCGAACAGCCGTCGCCCACCACTTCAGAGGCGGAACCGGGTGCCTGGCGGCCGTTGCCGGGCACTCCGTCTCGCGGCTCTAGGGGATCCATGACTGAATATGGCCGGGGCTCCGGCCCCGAACCGTGGCACCCGGAGGATCCCCTGTACGGGGACTCCGGGTGGAGCGGGCACGAGGCCCAGCAGGGCCGGATGCCGTTCGGCGGGGGCCCGCAGCAGCAGTACCCACAGGAGCCGCAGCACCAGCAGTACGTCCAGCAGGAGCAGTACCCGGGGCAGATGCAGGGCTACCCGCAGCAGGCCCACCAGCAGATGCCGGTGCAGCAGCCCGCCTACGACGGCGGCGGGCAGCCCTGGGACACGGCCCACGGCGGCTACACCGGGGCCCCGCAGGCCGCACAGGGCTACCCGGACACCGGGCAGTACCCGGGGGCGGCCGAGGGATACCCCGGGGGCGACGCCTACCCGGCGGCCGACCCGTACCCGGCGCCCGATCCCTACGCGGGCGCGGACCCGTACGCCCAGCAGCCGGTCGGCGGCTACCCGGGGGAGGCCCCGGACCTCTACGGCACCCCGGAGGCCTACCCGCCCCCGAAGCCCCCCGGCCGCCGCGATCCGGAACCGGATGGGGAACCGGAGGCCGACGAGCCGGACGAGGCCGACTCGGCCCTGGCCGACAGCGGCCGCGACGGCGACGACGAGGAACGCGACCCCGCCTCCGGCGGCGGACGCCGCGCCGGCCGCTCCAAGGGGAAGGGCAAGGGGAAGCCGAAGCGGAGCGGCACCGCCTGCCTCGTCGCGGCCATCGTCATCGCCGGCGTCCTCGGCGGCGGCGGGTACTACGGCTACAGCTACCTCAAGGCCCGCTTCGGCAGCGCCGAGGACTATGCCGGGTCCGGCAGCGGCGAGACCGTCGAGGTCGAGATCCCGAACGGCGCGACCGTCGCCCAGATGGGAGCCATCCTCAAGCAGGCGGGCGTCGTCGCCAGCACGCAGGCCTTCATCGACGCCGCCACCGCCGACAAGCGGAGCATGGGCATCCAGCCGGGCACGTACACGCTGCAGAAGAAGATGTCGAGCGCGTCCGCCATCGCAGTCCTCGTCGACCCCTCCAAGCTCAACGTCCTCACCATCCCCGAGGGCAAGCGCGCGGTCGAGGTCTACAAGATGATCGACAAGAAGCTCGGCAAGCCCGAGGGCACCACCGCCCAGGTCGCGCAGCAGCAGGCGAAGAACCTCGGCCTGCCCGCCTGGGCCGTGAGCACCAAGAAGGTCCGCGACCCGCTCGAAGGCTTCCTGTACCCGACGCGCTACGACCTGTCGAAGGAGACCACGCCCGAGTCCCTGCTCAAGCAGATGGTCAGGAACGCGAACGACAAGTACGCGGCCCTCGGCCTGGAGGGCAAGGCCAAGGAGCTCGGCCTGGCGAACCCGTACGAGCTCGTCATCGTCGCGAGCCTGGTGCAGGTCGAAGGCAACAAGCACGACGACTTCCGCAAGATGTCCGAGGTCATCTACAACCGCCTGAAGCCGTCGAACACCGCCACGAACCAGAAGATCGAGTTCGACTCGACGATCAACTACATCAAGGGCACCAGCAACATCAACGTCAGCCGCGAGGAGACGCGGAGGATCGACGACCCGTACAACACCTACCGCTACGCCGGACTCCCGCCCGGCCCCATCAGCAACCCGGGCGACGAGGCCGTCAACGCCGCGCTCGACCCGGACAAGGGCGGCTGGATGTTCTTCGTGTCCATCGACGGCGACACCACGACCTTCACCAAGACGTTCGCGGAACACGACAAGCTGGTGACGGAGTTCAACGAACGTCAGAAGAAGAAGTCGGGCGGGTAGGTAGGTAGCAGATGTCACGCATACGGGCCGCGGTGCTGGGTTCCCCCATCGAGCACTCCCTCTCACCGGTGCTGCACCGCGCCGCCTACCGGGAGCTCGGCCTCGCCGACTGGTCGTACGACCGCTTCGACCTCGGCGAGGCCGCGCTCGCGGACTTCATGGCCGGCCTCGGCCCCGAATGGGCCGGGCTGTCGCTGACCATGCCGCTCAAGCGCGCGGTCATCCCGCTGCTCGACGGGATCAGCGACACCGCGGCCTCCGTCGAGGCCGTCAACACCGTCGTCCTCACCCCGGACGGCCGCCGCCTCGGCGACAACACCGACATCCCCGGGATCATCGCCGCCCTCCACGAGCGCGGCGTCGACAAGGTCGACAGCGCCGCCGTCCTGGGCGCCGGCGCCACCGCCTCCTCCGCGCTGGCCGCACTCGGGCGGATATGCACCGGCGAGGTCACCGCGTACGTCCGCTCCCGCGCCCGCGCCGAGGAGATGAGCCGCTGGGGCGAGCGGCTCGGCGTCGCCGTCCGCACGGCCGACTGGGCGGACGCCTCCCGCGCCCTCACCGAACCCCTGGTGATCGCCACCACCCCCGCCGGCGCCACCGACCGGCTCGCCGCCGACGTCCCCGACGCGCCCGGCACCCTGTTCGACGTCCTGTACGACCCCTGGCCGACCGCCCTCGCGGCCGCCTGGTCGGCCCGCGGCGGACGCCTCCTGGGCGGCCTCGACCTCCTCGTCCACCAGGCCGTCCTCCAGGTGGAGCAGATGACCGGCCGCACCCCCGGCCCGCTCGCCGCCATGCGAGCCGCCGGCGAGGCCGCCCTGAGGGCCCGCCCCTGACGGCACCCCGCCCTACCTGATGCACTGTGCCGCCCGGTGTTGCTCCGGCCGGGCACTGCGGCCAGGGTGGGCCGGGTGGACCGCCCGTCCCGCCAGCTGGACCGGGGGGCGGTGCACCGGCCCGGACGTGGGAGGATCGGGTAAAGGCGGGTCCGGGCCGCGCACCCGGCCGCGCCGCCGCTGTACCAGGCGCGAGCATGAGGAGCATCGTTGAGCAGGTTGCGTTGGCTGACCGCCGGGGAATCGCACGGTCCGGCGCTGGTGGCGACGCTGGAGGGGCTTCCCGCCGGCGTCCCGGTGACCACGGAGCTGGTCGCCGACCACCTGGCGCGGCGCCGGCTCGGGTACGGGCGCGGCGCGCGGATGAAGTTCGAGCAGGACGAGGTCACCTTCCTCGGCGGCGTGCGCCACGGCCTGTCGCTGGGCTCCCCGGTCGCCGTCATGGTCGGCAACACCGAGTGGCCCAAGTGGGAGAAGGTCATGTCGGCCGACCCCGTCGACCCCTCGGAGCTGAAGGAGACCGGCCGCAACGCGCCGCTCACCCGGCCCCGCCCGGGCCACGCCGACCTGGCCGGCATGCAGAAGTACGGCTTCGACGAGGCCCGGCCGATCCTGGAGCGCGCCAGCGCCCGCGAGACCGCCGCCCGCGTCGCCCTCGGCGCCGTCGCCCGCTCCTTCCTGAAGGAGGCCGCCGGCATCGAAATCGTCAGCCACGTCGTCGAACTGGCCGCCGCCAAGGCCCCGTACGGCGTCTACCCCACCCCGGCCGACGTCGAGAAGCTGGACGCCGACCCGGTGCGCTGCCTCGACGCGGACGCCTCGAAGGCGATGGTCGCCGAGATCGACCAGGCCCACAAGGACGGCGACACCCTCGGCGGCGTCGTCGAGGTCCTCGCCTACGGCGTCCCCGTCGGCCTCGGCTCGCACGTCCACTGGGACCGCCGCCTCGACGCCCGCCTCGCGGCCGCGCTGATGGGCATCCAGGCCATCAAGGGCGTCGAGGTCGGCGACGGCTTCGACCTGGCCCGCGTCCCCGGCTCCAAGGCCCATGACGAGATCGTCGCCACCCCCGAGGGCATCAAGCGCACCTCCGGCCGCTCCGGCGGCACCGAGGGCGGCCTCACCACCGGCGAGCTGCTCCGCGTCCGCGCCGCGATGAAGCCGATCGCGACCGTCCCGCGGGCCCTGGCCACCATCGACGTCGCCACCGGCGAGGCGGCCGCCGCGCACCACCAGCGCTCCGACGTGTGCGCCGTCCCCGCGGCCGGCATTGTCGCCGAGGCCATGGTCGCCCTGGTCCTCGCCGACGCCGTCGTGGAGAAGTTCGGCGGCGACTCGGTCGCCGAGACCCGCCGCAACGTGCAGTCCTACCTCGACAACCTGCACATCCGGTGACCGGCGGACCCCTGGTCGTCCTCGTCGGCCCCATGGGCTCCGGCAAGTCCACCGTCGGACAGCTCCTCGCCGACCGGCTCGGCGTCCCCTACCGGGACACCGACGCCGACATCGTCGCCGCCGAGGGCCGGGCGATCGCGGACATCTTCGTCGACGAGGGCGAGCCGCACTTCCGCGAGCTGGAACGGCAGGCGGTCGCCGCGGCCGTCGCCGAGCACACCGGAGTCCTCGCCCTCGGCGGCGGCGCCGTCCTCGACGCGGGCACGCGCACCCTGCTGGCCGGGCTGCCCGTCGCCTACCTGTCGATGGACGTCGAGGAGGCCGTCCGGCGCGTCGGCCTCGGCGCCGCCCGCCCGCTGCTCGCCGTCAACCCGCGCCGGCAGTGGCGCGAGCTGATGGAGGCGCGCCGCCCCCTGTACACCGAAGTCGCGCGTGTCGAGGTCGCCACCGACGCGCGCACCCCCGAAGAGGTCGCCCAGGCGGTCCTCGACGCACTGGAGTTGAAGGACGTATGACAGACCAGGTGACGCGGATCCACGTCGGCGGCAGCGCCGGCCACGACCCGTACGACGTGCTGGTCGGCCGGCAGCTGCTCGGCGAGCTGGGCGGGCTGATCGGCACGAAGGCCCAGCGGGTCGCCGTGATCCACCCCGAGGCGCTCGCCTCCACCGGCGAGGCGCTGCGCGACGACCTGGCCGAGCAGGGCTACGAGGCCGTCGCCATCCAGGTGCCGAACGCCGAGGAGGCGAAGACCGCCGAGGTGGCCGCCTACTGCTGGAAGGCGCTCGGCCAGTCCGGCTTCACCCGCACCGACGCCATCGTCGGCGTCGGCGGCGGCGCCACCACCGACCTGGCGGGCTTCGTCGCGGCCACCTGGCTGCGCGGGGTGCGCTGGATCGCCGTGCCGACGACCGTCCTCGCGATGGTCGACGCGGCCGTCGGCGGCAAGACCGGCATCAACACGGCCGAGGGCAAGAACCTCGTCGGCGCCTTCCACCCGCCCGCCGGCGTCCTGTGCGACCTGGCCGCCCTCGACTCGCTGCCGGTCCACGACTACGTCAGCGGCCTCGCCGAGATCATCAAGGCCGGTTTCATCGCCGACCCGGCGATCCTCGACCTGATCGAGGCCGACCCGGCCGCCGCCCGCACCCCGGACGGCCCGCACACCGCGGAGCTCATCGTCCGCTCCATCCAGGTGAAGGCGGACGTCGTCTCCAGCGACCTCAAGGAGTCGGGCCTGCGGGAGATCCTCAACTACGGCCACACCCTGGCCCACGCCATCGAGAAGAACGAGCGCTACAAGTGGCGGCACGGCGCCGCCGTCTCCGTCGGCATGGTGTTCGCCGCCGAGCTCGGCCGGCTCGCGGGCCGCCTCGACGACGCCACCGCCGACCGGCACAAGGAGATCCTCGCCTCCGTCGGCCTGCCGCTCACCTACCGCGGCGACCAGTGGCCCAAGCTGCTCCAGACCATGCAGGTCGACAAGAAGTCCCGCGGCAGCCTGCTGCGGTTCATCGTCCTCGACGGGCTGGCCAAGCCGACCGTCCTGGAGGGCCCCGACCCGGCCCACCTGATCGCCGCCTACGGCGAGGTGTCGGCATGAGCCGCCGAGTGCTGGTGCTCAACGGCCCCAACCTCGGCCGGCTCGGCTCCCGCGAGCCCGACGTGTACGGGGCCACCTCGTACGCCGGGCTCGTCGAGACCTGCCGGGAGCTCGGCGGGGAGCTCGGCTTCGACGTCGAGGTCCGCGAAACGAACGACGAGGGGGAGCTGATCCGCTGGCTCCACGAGGCCGCCGACGGGAAGATCCCCGTGGTCATCAACCCCGGCGCGTTCACGCACTACTCGTACGGCATGCGGGACGCGGCCGCGCAGCGCACCGCCCCGCTGATCGAGGTGCACATCTCGAACCCGTACGCCCGCGAGGAGTTCCGGCACACCTCGGTGATCGCCGCGGTCGCCACCGGGACCGTGGCGGGCTTCGGCATCGGCTCCTACCGGCTCGCCCTGCGCGCCCTCGCGGACGAAGTCGCCCGCTGAGGAGGGCGCCGGTGGGCGGCGCCGCGCCAGCAGTCATATAACGTTCTCGCATCAGTCGGTGGAACGAGACGGAGTGGCAGCGGAATGCACCAGGGAGTCGGGGGCGGCAGCGGCGGCTGGGGTCCGCAGGGACACCGGCCGGCGGTGCCGCCGCAGCCGCCGATAGCGCCCGCCCAGGGCTGGCCGGGCTCCCCGCCGCCCCCGCACATGCCGCCGGGTCCGCAGCCCGGCCCGCCCGCCGGGCCCGACGCCACCGGGCACATCCCGCTGCCGCCCGCCGCCGCCGCACCGGCGGCCGCCGGCGGCACGGGGAGCGGCACCGGCACCGGCACGGCGACGATCGCCGTGCTCCTCATCGGCCCGGCCGGAGCCGGCAAGACCACCGTGGCCCGGCACTGGGCGGGCAGCCGCCCCGTGCCCACCGCGCACATCAGCCTCGACGACGTCCGCGAATGGGTCTGCTCCGGCTTCGCCGACCCCCAGGCCGGCTGGAACGACCACTCCGAGGCCCAGTACCGGCTGGCCCGCCGCACCTGCGGCTTCGCCGCCCGCAACTTCCTCGCCAACGGGATTTCGTGCATCCTCGACGACGCCGTCTTCCCCGACCGGCCCGTCGTCGGCCTCGGCGGCTGGAAGCGCCACGTCGGCCCCCACCTGCTGCCCGTGGTGCTGCTGCCGGGCCTGGAGATCGTCCTGGAGCGCAACGCCCAGCGCTCCGGCAACCGCAGGCTCTCCGACGAGGAGGTCGCCCGCATCCACGGCCGGATGGCCGGCTGGTACGGTTCCGGGCTGCCGATCATCGACAACTCCGACCTCGACGTCGAAGCCACCGCCCGCGCCCTGGACGAGGCCCTGGCCCGCTCACTCTCCACCGCCTCCTGAAGCCCTCCCGGCCCGGGCCCGCACCGGACGGGGGCGCTCGCCGGGCCGGATGCGCCGGGCGCTCGTAGGCTCGAAGACATGTCAGACGTGTACGCGGCCCGCCGGGGCCTGCTTCGCGACCGCTGTGCCGCCGCCGGGAACGACGCCGCACTGATCACGCGTCCGGCGAACGTCCGCTACCTGGCCGGGGGAGCCCCGCGCGGAGCCGTCCTGCTCCTCGGACCGGACGGCGAGGACAGCCTGTTCACGGTGGGCCCGCCCAGCGGCGAGCTCGACGAGGGCCGCCTCGACGAGCGGCTTCGGCTCTCCGTCCTGGCCGGGCCCGGCGCGGACGCGGCCGTCGCCGCCGCCGACCTGGCCGGCTCCGCCCGTGCCGACTGCCTCGCCGTCGAGGAGCACCACCTCACCGTGGCCCGCCACCGGGCCCTGCACTCCGTCGCGCCGCGGCTGCGGCTGACCGACCTCGGCACCGCCGTCGAGCAGCAGCGCCTGGTCAAGGACGAGGAGGAGATCGCCTGCCTGCGGATCGCCGCCGAGATCGCCGACCAGGCCCTCGGCGAACTGCTGGAGTCGATCCTCGTCGGGCGCACCGAGCGCCACCTCGCCCTGGAGCTGGAGCGCCGCCTCGTCGACCACGGGGCGGACGGCCCGGCCTTCCCCACCTCCGTCGGCACCGGCCCGCACTCGGGCCGCGCCCGGCACCGGCCCTCCGACCGGAGGGTGGAGGAGGGCGACTTCCTGACCGTCTGCCTGGGCGCCAACTACCGGGGCTACCGGTGCGAGATCGGCCGGACCTTCGTCATCGGCACCAGCCCCGCCGACTGGCAGATCCGGCTGTACGACCTCGTCTTCGCCGCCCAGAGGGCCGGCCGCGAGGCGCTCCTGCCGGGGGCCGCGTACCGGGACGTGGACCGCGCGGCACGCTCCGTACTGGACTCGGCGGGCCACTCGGAAGCCGTCGCCCCGTCGACCGGACACGGTGTCGGCCTCGAAATCGACGAGGACCCGCAGCTTGCACCTACGGCAATGGGTAAACTGGACGCTTGCGTGCCGGTCACCGTCGAACCGGGGGTCCACCTCCCGGGCCGGGGCGGAGTCCGGATCGATGACACGCTCGTCGTACGCCCCGAGGCGGACGGCGGTCCCGAGCTACTCACCATTACGACCAAGGAGCTGCTCGCACTGTAGGTCCGTCCGGCGGGCCGTGTGCGCACCCGTGGTCTTCCAGTGCAGGAGATTCCGCAACCGTGGCTTCCACGAACGACCTCAAGAACGGCATGGTGCTCAAGCTCGACGGTGACCAGCTCTGGTCCGTCGTCGAGTTCCAGCACGTCAAGCCCGGCAAGGGCCCGGCCTTCGTGCGCACCAAGCTCAAGAACGTGCTGTCCGGCAAGGTCGTCGACAAGACCTTCAACGCGGGCGTGAAGGTCGAGACGGCCACCATCGACCGCCGCGACATGCAGTTCTCGTACATGGACGGCGACTACTTCGTCTTCATGGACATGCAGACGTACGACCAGCTGCACGTCGACCGCAAGGCCGTCGGCGACGCCGCCAACTTCCTCATCGAGGGCTTCACCGCCTCCGTCGCCCAGCACGAGGGCGAGGTGCTCTACGTCGAGCTGCCGGCCGCCGTCGAGCTGGTCATCGAGCACACGGACCCGGGCGTCCAGGGCGACCGCTCCACCGGCGGCACCAAGCCTGCCCGCCTGGAGACCGGCCACGAGATCCAGGTCCCGCTGTTCGTCACCACGGGCGAGAAGGTCAAGGTCGACACCCGCACCAGCGACTACCTCGGCCGGGTGAACGGCTAACCGTGGCTGCCCGCAGCAACGCGCGCAAGCGCGCCTTCCAGATCCTGTTCGAGGCCGACCAGCGCGGGGTCCCCGTGCGCGAGGTCCTCGCGGACTGGGTCCGCCACGCGCGGTCGGACGACCGGCAGCCTCCGGTCAGCGCCTTCACGATGGACCTCGTCGAGGGCTACGCCGACAAGGTGAAGCGCATCGACGACCTGATCGTCACCTACGCCGTGGACTGGGAACTCGACCGCATGCCGGTCGTCGACCGGAACATCGTGCGGCTCGGGGCGTACGAGCTGATCTGGGTGGACGACACCCCGGACGCCGTGGCCATCGACGAGGCCGTCCAGCTGGCCAAGGAGTTCTCGACGGACGACTCGCCGTCCTTCGTCAACGGGCTCCTCGCCCGCTTCAAGGACCTGAAGCCGAGCCTGCGCCGGGGCGAGTAGCCCCCGGCAGCCGCCCGGCACGCCTGAAGGGGCCCGCAGCGCGACCGCGCCGCGGGCCCCTTCCGGCTCTCCGGATCCCGCCGGCGCATGCGAAACCGGTGCGGGGGGGGGGGGGGGGGGGGGGGGGGGGGGGGGGGGGTTTGTTGGGGTTTTGGGGGTAGGGGGTTCCCCTGCCCTCTTTTTCACGGCAGGGGTGGGGGGGCCCTTCT